>CAZSSP010000005.1:0-135823 GCA_964609695.1 uncultured Bacteriovoracaceae bacterium | reverse complement strand
GGTTGCGCTCTTCGCTCGCGACGAACGCTCGCTCGGTGCTCACCCTTTTGCGCATCAAAGCTTGCCTCAAGGGCAATCTTTGCCGCGCAAAAATGGTGCCTGAGGGCAGATTCGAACTGCCGACCTGCGGGTTATGAATCCGCCGCTCTCACCAACTGAGCTACCCAGGCTAACGTGAATTCCTTTGGGGAATCAGTACTAAGTAGCAAAGCTTGGGGGGGGTGTCTAGATTGCTAAGGGTCCTAAAGCTTTTAAAAGCGCAGAAAATGTGGATAATTAAGTAAGTATTTTCTTTGACTTAGCTTTTGAATTCAAAATTCTAGGCTGTTAGATCTGTCAGTGGGTGGACAAAGTAGGGGACGGAGTACAAATAGCGCCTTTCCGTAATTGGAAAGGCGCTTTGTTTTTTCTATTAAACCTTTTTCTTATTTTTCAAACACATTCAAATGATTTGTTGAGGCTCAGAGCTCAAGATGCATGGAATATGCAATTTCGAATCTCACCCCTAAATCCCAATCTCAACAGACATCAAGTTGCGGAGTCTTTGCGACGATGTGTTTTAAATCCAAAAGTTGAGACTTTAGTTTTTCTTTTTGAAGGCACAGCTTCTTTTGACCCTCGAAGAGTCGCTGCTTTAAAATTATCTTTAAATTCTCTAAAGGGTCGTGTTGATTCTACAATTATAAAAAAAGATCTTGGCAATGAAATTGATGAATTGGCATTAAATGGGCCACGTTATCCAGAGTTATTGAGATGGTCGGGCCTCATAAAGGGCCCAGTCAACGAAACACTCGAGGAGTTTTCGAGGGACGATCTTCAGTGGTGGCATTTCCCTAGCGAAGAGTTCGAGGCCATTGCTTATCCTGAGCGCCTCATGGATTATTCAATTTCTGATTGGTTTAAAGAAATTCAAAATTCTTATCAAAACAAAAGTCCAGGAGTCGCCTCCGCTTTAAAATGTGTCGACGAATTTGGTGATAAGATTCAAACTAAGAAAATAGTTTTATTAGCACATAGCTCTGGAGTTCGAACGGCCATCAAATTTGCCGATGCGCTCTATAAGAAATATCCACTTTTAAAAATTCCTTTGGCTTTTGCTATCGATCCCGTCGAAGAGGTTCAGTGGGCTGTTAAGGAAGTGCTTTCTCAGCATTTAGACCCCACAAGAGAATTTTTTGATAAAGGAGACGTGGCCATTCACACTCGAGAGAATAGACCTGGGCTTTATAAACCCGTCAATGTTGAGCGATGGTTAACGCTTTATCAGAATCGAGATAGTTTTGGATTTGGATTCAAGAAATTTCCTTTCGGAATTCATGGAAGTCCTGTGCGGGGAGCCGAGAATATTTTTATTTCTATGCCTGATAATAAAGAAATTAAAGCTCATGGCACTATTTGCTATCACCCAGAGACAATTCGTTATTGGAAAAGAGAATTTAAAAGGGTTTTAGAGGGACCTCAATCAGGAGAATTTTTGAATCTTGAGCACAATCAATTCCTATGGTCTCAGCTTCGCTAATGCCAAGAGCGTCTCCTGTTTGAATTTTTTGCTCAGACACGTCTATCTCACCTTCTAAGCAAAAAACAAAAACTCCATTTTTAGTGGAGTTTAACTTATAGGAAATTTTTTGATTTTTATTAAAAGTGCCCAGCTGAAAAAAAGCATCTTGAAGTATTTTTAAAGAATGATTTCTTCCATCGGGCGAAACGATGAGTTCCCAAGTGTTTTGATTTTCAAAGTGTTTGAATTTCTTTTGTTGATAATTGGGTTCGGTGTTTTCTTTGTTTGGGAAAACCCAAATTTGTAGAAAATGTGTTTCTTCGGTAGATGAGGCGTTGAATTCAGAATGTTGGATTCCAGAACCCGCGGACATGACTTGAATATCACCAGCCTCTAAGAAAAAATCACTTCCGTTGCTGTCTTTATGATGAAGCTTTCCAGAAATCGGAATTGAAATGATTTCCATATTGGCATGTCCGTGAGTTTCAAATCCCTTTAATGGAGCGACTCTGTCTTGGTTAAAAACTCTTAATAGGCCAAAGCGTTTTCGAGTGGGATCAAAATACTCACCAAAATTAAAAGTGTGAAAACTTTTTAACCAGCCGTGATCTGCAAACCCACGTTGATTAGAAGGATAAGGCACAATCGTCACGAAACATTCCTATCTCAAGGATTCCCTTGCTGTTGGCGAAGGCTCTGTAGAGTCCTCCACTGTTAAAGCGCATTTGGCAGCGACCTTCTTTGTCGATCAAAATGATTCCACCATTTCCACCAGTTGAAGCTATAGTTTCCAAAGTGTCTTCAACAGCAGGAATGAGATCTTGTTTCATCCATAAAATTCTGGCGTGAATTTGAAAGGCGGCACTATGGCGGATGAATTCATCGCCCATGCCTGTTGCTGAAATAGCGCATGTCCTATTGTCGGCATAAGTTCCAGCGCCAATGATGGCAGAGTCGGAAACTCGCCCAGGCATTTTTCCGATGATTCCTCCAGTTGAGGTTGCTGCAGCTAAATTACCGCTGGAATCAAGGGCCACGGCTCCTACAGTCGAATAGCGACTGTCGTGTTCGAGGCGCATTTTTCTATCTTTTAAAAAAGCTTGATATTGTTCTCGGCGACGTTCCGTAATGAAAAATTCTTTTGAGGCTGTTTCAAGTCCTTGAGCTATTAAAAATTCTTCTGCTTTGGCGCCGGCTAAAAGTCGGTGAGGTGTTCTCATTGCAATTTCACTAGCGCCCAAAATGGGGTGGCGAATGCTTTTAAGACCACTCACTCCTCCGGCTTGGAGGGTGGCTCCACACATAACGGCGGCATCCATTTCAACTTCACCTTCGGCGTTGAGTACGCTGCCTCTTCCAGAGTTAAAAAGAGGATTGTCTTCTAAGACGCAAACGCTGGCGATGGCGGCTTCCCTAGCACTGAGTCCGTTTTTTAATTTGTCTAAACCTGTGTTGAGAGCTTCCCTAAGAGCTTGTCGGTGTTCTCTGATTTGTTCTTTTGTATAATTTTCAGGGTTTAATTGACCCGCCCCACCGTGAATTGCGATTGCATACATGGGCTTTTATTCTAGGACGCTTTATTTTTTTTGGACAGCCCAATAAACTCTTAGACTAGGTATTATAAGCTATGCGAAATAAATTTTTATCCCTAATAGTAATGACCCTTTCTCTTTCAATTTTTGCTGAAGAGCCTAAACCTCAACTGGAAGCTCTTAGAGAGCGAGTTATTAAAAAAATTGATGAGAGGATTGCCGAACTTCAAGCTTCTAAAACATGCGTTAGCAACGCAAAGGATCATAAGACTCTAAAGGCTTGTAAAAAGGGTCACCATAAAAATCGAGATCAAGGGCATCCTTCCGCTTGAGTTGAGCGTCCTCCCTCTCAAGACAAATAAAAATTAGCTCATTCTTTTTTAGACATTATTTTTGTGGCGTTGCCTGGATGCAATCCCGGAAGTAAAAAAAGCTTTCGGAGGTTTTAATAATGGCGCCAACTTTTCGCATCGAAACAGACACTATGGGAGAGCTTCAAGTAGCCTCAGACAAATATTGGGGAGCTCAAACCCAACGTTCTCTTATAAATTTTCCAGTTGGTGAAGATAAAATGCCTCGTCCCCTTATCAGAGCTCTGGGTGTTTTAAAAAAAGGCGCGGCCTTAGCGAATTGTGAGCTCGGATTACTTCCTAAAGACAAATGTGATGCCATTGTGAAGGCTGCGGATGAAGTTATCGAGGGAAAACTGGATGCGCATTTTCCTCTTGTCATTTGGCAAACTGGGTCTGGAACTCAGACCAATATGAACGTCAATGAAGTGATCTCCAATCGAGCCATTGAAATCATGGGTGGCGTTGTGGGTTCTAAAAAACCCATTCATCCCAATGATGATGTGAATAAAAGTCAATCTTCAAATGATGTTTTTCCCACAGCTATGCACATTGCTGCTGTTGAGCAAACTGAAAGAGCTTTGCTTCCCAGCTTGAAATATTTTCGAGACGAACTCGCGGCTAAAGAAAAAGCTTTTTCTGAAATAATAAAAGTGGGTCGCACTCATTTGATGGATGCCACTCCTCTTAGTTTGGGCCAAGAAATTTCGGGTTATCGTGCTCAATTAGATTACGGAATTGAGAGAGTTTCTCAAAGTCTCGAAAGAGTGAGAGCGCTGGCTCAAGGGGGAACTGCAGTTGGAACTGGATTAAACACACATCCAAAATTTGCCGATCTTGTGGCTAAAAAAATTAGTGAAATTAGCGGATCAAAATTTCATTCTGCTGAAAATAAATTTGAAGCTTTAGCCGCTCATGATGCTTTAGTTTTTGCTCACGGGGCTCTAAAAACCTTAGCTTGTTCTTTTATGAAGATTGCCAACGACGTTCGATGGCTAGGAAGTGGTCCTCGTTGTGGTTTGGGAGAACTTTCTCTTCCAGAAAATGAACCAGGTTCCTCTATTATGCCTGGTAAAGTAAATCCAACTCAGTCCGAGTCTATGACTATGCTTTGTTGCCAAGTCTTGGGTAACGATGTGGCTATTAATATTGGCGGCGCTTCGGGCAATTTTGAGCTCAATGTTTTTAAACCATTAATTATTCATAACTATTTACATTCTTTGAGATTATTGGCAGACTCCGCCAAGAATTTTGTGGACAGATGCCTTAAGGATATGACCCCAAATAAAGAGCAAATTGCCAAGCATTTGGAGAACACCCTTATGCTAGTAACAGCTCTTAATCCTCATATCGGTTACGATAAGGCGGCTCAGATTGCGAAGAAGGCCCATAAAGAAGGCCTTACTTTAAAAGATGCTGCTTTAAAGTTAGGGCATCTAAGTGCTGAAAATTTCGATAAATGGGTCGATGCCAGTAAAATGCTTGGCCCGGATGAGGCGTAATTCCTAGGCTTTAGTCATTGATCTGGAGCGCTGCATCGTGTAAAGTGCCCGGCTAGTGTGTGAGGCTGTTTAACGCTTTGCAATAAGGTGATTTTCAATATGAAGAAAACAGATAACGAGAACGTACTAGAAAAAGCCAATCAATTGATCCGCGAAGATGGGAAGCTTTCTGAGGCGGCAAAATTATTGAAGGAATTTGTTAAAGAAAAGCCTAAGGGAAGCGACGCCATCGAAGCTTATGCGCTTCTGATTCGTATATCTGCTGAAACTCGTGAGTTCGAAAAAATTTCTGAATACGTCGATGAAGTTAAAAAAATTCCAATCACTAAAGACTCTGAAAAAAGACCCTTTGCAAATTGTCTCTACCATACTGGAACAGTCTGGCATTTTTCTGGAAATGCTTCTAAAGCTCGCCAATATTTTCTTATGGGACTCGATGTGGCCAATGAACTTGGCGACAAGGCTCTCGTTTTTAAATGCAAATTAGGTTTGGCCGATATTTTAAGATCTGAAGGCTTTTATAATGATGTTTTCGAGCAAGAAGCCGATTTGTTGAAAGCGGCTCAAGAGAGTGGCGACCCTTTAAACATTGGATCCTTGAAAATTTTAATTGGTAACGTTTACCGAAAACAAGGCTTAACTGAAAAAGCCATCCCACTTTTTGAAGAGGCAAAAGTTCTTTTTAATAATAATAAAAATAGCAGTGGTTACCATTACGTTCTATGGGCGATTGGTACTTGTTATGCTGCTCTTGAAGACCATGAGCGCGCTACAATTTACTTAGATTTAGCGACTAATAATTCTGCAGGTGGTGTCGAGTTTTGGAGAATTAATATTCTATCTCGCCTCACTTTAGCTGAGCTTTGCACGACCAGTGGAAATTACGCTCAAGCCGAAGCTCATTACAGTGACATTGCGGCCAGTATTAATGGCGATGAGTCTTCTTACTACGGTCGTCGTATGCTTAGAGGACAAGCTTTGCTCGCTATTCGCGAAGGTAAATTCGAATTAGCCAATGAAAAAATTGATCAGTTGGTTGTGATGGCCGTTAAAGAAAATAATCACCGTCAAATCATGCGCCTTCGCCCCTTAAAAGCTGAAGTTTTATTGCGTACCGGTGAAGCGGCTCAGCATGAGCAAGCCACTGAAATGCTCGAAGAAGCTTATATTTTCTACAAAGAAAAAGGAATGCGACGACACTTGGCCGTGTGCTTAGAATTGTTGGCGCGTTTGGATTCACGATGCGGATATCCCGCTGAAGCTCTTAAAAAAGCCGATGAAATGTTGAAGGTCTGTAATGGTTCCGATTTTGAGCGACATTTCATTAAGGCGAAGCTTATTGAATTTGTTCTTAATCGTAAGGTGGGACGTAGTTTTTCTGCCAAAGAAGGTGCCGATCTTCTCCCTCTCATCAATAGACTTAATGCTGAAGTTGAACGAGTCATTCTCTCTCGTTTCTTGATTAATAGTTACGATAGTTGGACTGCTGAACTCGCTAAGCTCAATCCTTTCTCTCAAAGATGTGTGAATGAGTTTTTCGAAGACTTCCACTTCGTTCCTGAGCAATCAATTGATATGGAAATCGACCCGATTTCTCACTACGTTCGCGAGAAGCATTTGGGTGAAATTCCATTTCATAACAAGTTCACTTTGATGAAAATTCTTATGCTTTTGGCCGAAAAGCCTGGAAAAGAATATTCCAAGGAAGAATTGGCTATGAAGATTTGGCAGCAAGAGTACAACCCTCTTCGCCACGATAATAATATTTATATTAACATCAATCGTCTTCGTAAATTGGTTGAGCCAAATCCCCGCGAGAGTCGCTATATTATGAACGGTTCTCAGGGCTATTATTTCAATCCAAACATGAAGGTGAATATATCCACTAAGATTGCTGAGACTGCTCCTCGTTTGGCGTCTCAGAACAAAATACAGCCGGAGATTCGTTAGTCTCATGATTAGAAAACTATTGTTTATAGCGACTTTGATGAGTGCATCGTTTTTTAATGTTTCTGCCGATGAGCAGTCCAAGCTTCTGCCCGATTTGTTTAAAAAAATGAATTGTGGTGAGCTTGATGAGCGCAAGCTTAGAGATTTTTTTCCTTCTCTTGCCAATCCCTCAATAAGAAATTTTTCAGACGGTTATTTGCCTTGGGAAGCCGTTGATAAGAAAATTTGGGTGAATCGAGAGAGAGAATTAGCTCTCCAAATCAATGTTAAACGCGATAAGAAAGCTTCAGAACTCGAAATTATCTTAAGAAACACTTGTCGCCCCGACCTGTACTTCGTTGTAGCTAGCTTTAAGTTGCCTACGCAGACTTCTAATAAGAACGATCTTTCGGTTAAAGATGTGGAGTTCTCTCCCCTGAGAATCAGTGGAACTCTTCTGGTGGATTCTTTGCAAAGTGCTGAAATACTTGGTTTTTTAAAGTATCAGCCTTCTCTAAAGTCTCCAGAAGAAGTGGCTGAAAAATTAAGTTTATCTTTTTATTCTTATCAACCCGAACAGAAGCGATATCAGCTTATTGATCTTTTTCAGGTTTTTCCTTTAAAAGAGCTTGAAAGATAGTAGCTCTGGTTTTAATCATAAGCCCCTATGGGACGTGGTGATAATAGAAAAACTGCTAAAAAACGTAAACGTAAAGCTCAACGAAAAAAGAAAGTTCGTTTGCAAAAGAGAAAGAAAGCGTAATGGAAAACGATAACAAAGATTACCAGCAAAGCGGAGATGATAAAAAAGACGGTGCTTCAGAAAAAGGACCTCGTAAAAGTTTTGGACGCCGAAAGGTTTGTCCGTTCATTCTCGATAAAACTTTAGTTCTTGATTACAAAAATCAACGTATTGTTCAGCGTTTTATTAGCGAGACTGGAAAAATCGTTCCTCGACATATTTCTGGTGTTTCTGCAAAAAGCCAAAGAAAACTTACTAAGCACATTAAGCGTGCTCGTAATATTGGTTTTACTTCTGCAGCTATCGAATAGTTTCATTTAAAAAATTGAAAATATTAAAGGCCTCTTACAACGAAAGTTGTAAGAGGCCTTTTTAGTTTCTAAACAGTCTCTTGGCTTTATTTGCTGATATATCTACTTTGAATTAATTCAGCGTATTTTTGACAATGATCCCACATCGCGGATTTTAAATAATTTAAAGAGGCTCCATCTTCTGGAGGTGTTTTAGTTTTTAATACGGATTTATAGAGGGCTTCCATTTCCGCTGATGCAAAAGTTTGACTGATTTCTCCTGCTTCACCAGGCACAGGTTGCTGAGAGTAGAGAACAAAGAATTTTGTAG
The DNA here is from genome assembly GCA_964609695.1 of uncultured Bacteriovoracaceae bacterium. Lineage (GTDB taxonomy): Bacteria > Bdellovibrionota > UBA2428 > UBA2428 > UBA2428 > JAGNHS01. The sequence continues at coordinate 127,646 of CAZSSP010000005.1, read as the reverse complement.
AATTAGGATCATAATCAGAAGGCTCTTGAGTCCATTCAGCAGTAGCTCGCGCCATACAAAGTTGAATTCCTTGTGAAGCATAATTTGCAAACTTTTTCATGTTTTTATCGAGCTCGCTTGGATCATAAGCTAAAACTTTATCTAATTCACAACCGCCGTATTGAGTGCCTCTTAGTTTGTCGTAGTGTTTTACGCTGAGTGGAAAGAGCGCATTGCTCATTCCGTCGGATCCATTGTAATCGAGTTTCGAATCTAAAATATTTTTAGATGTTTTAATGTCTTTAACGGAAATCGATAAAGTTTTTCCAGATGAGTTGATTGTAACGACAGAATTTTTATTAAGCACTGTACGAATGTAATCAGAATTGGGATCGCTATCATTCCAGTCGTATTCAACTTTGATAAGTTTTCCAGAATCTAAATCTAATTCGAGATCATAAAAGGGTTCGGTAAAACTACACGTGAGTTTTGGATTGATGCTTGCAAAACTCGACAATGTTAAAAAAAGTGTAGAAGTTAAAAAAGCGAAGCGTTTCATTTGAAATCCCTTTCATAAAAGTTCTATCGATAAGCCGAGAGAGCTTTAAACTGTCGCCAAAATATCGGATTTCGACGCCACTCAGCAAGGGCTTGAGTGCTAAGTAAGGAAATTTAGGATTGTGATCAATTTTTTAGCGCAGTGTCAGGCTTTGACTGGCACAAAGGGTATGAGCTTTCTGATATAATTTAAACATATGCATCAATGGTTAGATTCCATACAAAACAGCGTAAAAAAACGATTTAGTACCAGCAAAAGGGTTTTGACCTTTGATGAGTTTATGGAACTACTAGAGTCGAAGCCAGAGTTGTTTTTTCGCTCAAGTTTTCACTATATCCTTGATGCTATTGACCATTTTGGAAGCTACGAAAAGGAAATAAGAAATCATAAGGAGCGGCGTTTTAAACTTTTCGATCAAGACTTCGTAGACCATTCTCCTTCCCTAGAGGGACACGAAGAACTTCAAAATTCATTTTATAGAATTCTAACGGGATTCAATCGATCCGGGAAAGCCGATAAGCTTGTGGCTCTCTTTGGCCCTAATGGCTCGGCCAAAACTTCATTTTTTAGAACCCTCTTTGAAGGCTTGGAGCATTATTCTCATCAAGAAGAGGGAATGCTCTTCAGCTTTTCATGGATATTCCCCGAAGAGGCTTTTCAAAAAAACAGAATGGGAATCGGGACTCGTAAAGATGAGTTTAATGTTACCGATTCCTATGCCAAACTTGAGCAAGAAAAAATTGGCGCCATTGTTCGAAGTGAATTGCATGAAAATCCTTTGTTTTTAGTTCCTAAAGATGATCGCGCTGCGTTTTTTGAAAAAATTACCAAGCAAAACAAAATTAAAGACGAAGATCGCTTTGCTAAAATGCGAAAAATATTTTTGGATGCAGAGCTAAGTCATAAAAATGCACTAATTTTTGAAGCGCTTTTAAATGAATATCAGGGTGATTTTAGCAAAGTGATGCAACACATTCGCGTGGAGCGAATTTTCTTATCTAGAAGTTTGCGCAATGGATTGGTTACAATTGAGCCCAAGTTTAATGTAGATGCCACCATCCGTCAGGTGACCCTCGATAGATCGATGGCCAATCTTCCCCCTGCGCTTCAAAGTTTAAATTTATTTCAACTCGAAGGCGATCTTGTTGATGCCAATCGTGGTTTAGTGGAATTCACCGATATATTAAAGCGTCCTGTTGAAAGTTTTAAATATCTTTTAAACACTTGTGAAACCTCAACTGTAAATCTGGGGCATGTTGTGGTGTTTTTAGACACTGTGTTTATGGCTTCAACAAATGACAGGCAACTTGAAGCCTTTAGGGAGCATCCCGAGTTTTATAGTTTTAAAAGTCGCTTAGAATTTATTCGAGTGCCTTATTTGTTGAGGTACTCTGATGAAGAAAATATTTACGAAAGAACCGCGAGAGATGTGTGTGGCGAAAAAGAGCTTATGCCACATACCTGTAGGGCTTTAGCTTTATGGGCCGTGCTGACTCGTATTAAGAAACCACTCACTAAAAACAAAAGTGCAGTTTTGGTGAGAGTTTTAGATTCCATCACACCTATTGAGAAGGCCAAAATTTATAACAATGCGGAAATGCCTGAGCGATTAACTGATGAAGAAAGAAAAGAACTCAAAAGTCACATTGAGGAATTGTTTGCTGAACATCAAAATCATATTTATTATGAGGGACTTTTAGGAGCTTCTGCTCGAGAACTCAAGGTGGCTCTTCAAATGGCGGCACAAGGCGATCAATTTAAAACTCTAGGACCCAATGCCGTATTTGCTGAATTACGAAAACTTGTCAAACGAGTTTCAGACTTTGATTATCTTAGACAAGAGCCCGTCAGTGGCGGCTATCATGATTTCGAAAATTTTATTCAAGTTGTTCATGATGAATGGCTCAATTGGGTCGATCAAGAAGTTCGCACCGTATTGCGATTACATCAGCCTGAGCAATTAGAAGAGTATTTGGCGAATTATTTGAAACAAGTCATTTCCTTTGTAAAAGGAGAGAAAGTTAAAAATAGAATGACCGGCCAAAACGAAAATGCCGATGAATCTTACATGAATCAGTTTGAAGACATGACTGAAGTCAGTGGCGATCGCTCGGAATATAGGAAGAATTTAATATCCCGTTTGGGGGCTTGGTCGATTGAGCATAAGGATTTTAATAAAGAAAAAATTCCTTACCTAGAAGTTTTCCCACAGGTCATTGAGAAATTAAGACGCTATTTCCACAAACAAGAAGTGCAAAAGCTCACTGCGATGGGAAAAATATTTTTAGACACTCAAAACTTTGAGGGCCTTACTTCTAAGTCTGAAAATGCAGTCAACGAGTCAGAAATGCTAGCTCGAAAAGCTTATCTGGGTTTGCAGTCGCAATTTAAATACGGCCCTCATAGTGCCCAAGAAGCGTTGGTTGAATTGGTGAAATCTCGCTACCGCTAAAGAAGTTGAGTGAGTGCTTTTTAGCTAAGACAATCCGCAGTTTCATACCGTTTTAGCCATTTGTTAATTGTGTATTCTTGAAACGAGGACGTCTTAGTTAAAAAGCACTCACTCAACTTCTTTAGCGATAAAGAGTTAATTCTTTTTATGGCCACGGATTATTTTAGAGTAAAAGGCATAGTCTGAATTGACGTTTTGGAGACCAAGTTTTTCAAAAAGCGCTTCTGTGTTTTGGCTTATATAATTTTTGAAATAAGGTTCATGATAAGCTTGCGGAAAGACCTCAAGACCAACGTCGAGCTCGGCTACGTCACCCTTTTGAATACTATCAATATGTACAAGAGTGCCTCCGGGCTTTAGGACTCGAAGCATTTCTTTAGCGGCTTGCTTTCGAATTTTTTCGGGTAATTCATGATAGAGATAGACTGAACTTACGATATCAAAACTTTCGTCATCAAAGGGAAGTTTTTCTGCTTTAGCAAATTGCCATTTTATATTTGATTGCGGGAATTTATTTTGAGCCTCGGAAAGATACCAGGGGCTGAGGTCTACTCCATGAATTTCACTTTTTGGAAAATGTCGTTCCAGCTCAGAAGTAAAAGGGCCAGTGCCACAAGCAATGTCTAGTATTTTTAGCTTATCTAATCGTGGATAATTTGTATTTCCGCTTATTAGAGATATGGCTTTAATTCCATGCCTTCGCATAGCTTGTGCGGTGCCTGTGAAGACAAGCTCGACTTGGTGATCGTAGAGTTCTGCAGAATCAGAGCTAAAGTATCCATCGCTTTGATAATGAAAGCTTTGTCTAAAATAAGGAGGAAAATCCGAAGGACAAATTTTTTCATCAAAAACTCGGACATCTTTATTTTTTATTCGTCTTTTTACTTTTAGCAAATCAAAAGCATTTTTAACGTTCATTAAGAGGTAATTTTTAATATCTGGAATAATCTTTTCAGGAGCTAAATAGTAGCCCTTTGAAATGTTGGCTTGGTCTTGAGCGTATAGATTTTTGATTTCTTTAAGATTATCCCAAAGACTCATTCGATTTCTAAATTCTTTAATCTTGGGATTGTTTAAGTGGCCTAAAAAAACTTGGGCTGAAATTGCCGGAATAAGATAAAAGGCCGTGCGCGCAGTAGCTTCGATTGGAAATTTTAAATTCTTTAAATGGTTTTCCATTAAATGCAGCCTCCTAAACTTTTCGTGGTATAGACAGCTATTATCTCATAATAAATCCTGGGTGTATGAATTTAATTAATGTGTCAAAAATACATTTTTTAGGGATTTGTTTCTAATAAAAAATATTGATAGAAGTTAATTAAATCAACTGGGGAGCTGTCTAAGTAGATGGCTGAGAGGCTCATGTTAATTGAGCGACCCAATAAACTTGATCCAGGTAATGCTGGCGGAAGGATACTAAAATGTTTCAATATAAATCCATTATTTCTATATCTTTGTTAATTGCTTTGCAGTCTTTTGCTGAAGTTCCTGAATGTCGTGAAAATTCATTATGGGAAAAGACTACTCTTAAAATACGAATATTAGATAATGAGCCATTCGCTTGTAAGGAACTTTGCACTTTGTTGAGTCAGTCAGTGGTGTCTCAAGCTTGCGAACATGAAACAGGGGGGCGCGGTTATGAGCGTTCCTTTGCTGGGGAAATTTTTCAAGCTAGAAATTTAGCTTGCATCAAATTTCGCTATCTTTATTCCAAAAATGATTCTGACTTTCGATATAGCTGCTTTTCAAAAAAATAGATGATTTATAAATTTCTAACTCATAAAGCCAGAATTTAGTTTATTGGGGCTTGGTGCAATTATTCACAGTGCTGCAAATTTCACATGTTTTTCCATCGCAATTATAAGCCGTACAATATTCTCTAGCGTAAAAAATAATTTGAAGATGAAGTTTGTTCCAAAGCTTTTCAGGAAAAATCTTTTTTAAATCTCGTTCCGTTTGGGTAACGGATTTGCCTGAACTGAGTTTCCATCTTTTCGCCAATCGATGAATATGAGTGTCCACAGGAAAGGCGGCTATCCCGAAAGCCTGGCTCATCACTACTGACGCTGTTTTGTGTCCTACTCCAGGAAGGCTTTCGAGATCTTCAAAAGTGTTGGGAACATTTGAATTGTATTTATCGACCAGTATTTTAGATAAATTATAAATAGCTGAGGATTTTTGTTGGGGAAGACCGCAGGGTCTCACAATTTTAAGAATTTCTTTTTGACCAAGCTTTATCATTTCCTCTGGATTTTTAGCCTTTGCAAACAATAGAGGAGTGATTTGGTTAACTCTTTTATCAGTACATTGAGCAGACAATAAAACGGCTATGAGCAACGTATAATGGTCCGTATGAGTGAGTGGGGGTTTGGGGTTGGGGTAAAGTTCAGCAAGTCTTTGGCTTATGTATTGTGCTTTCTGGCTTTTAGTCATAAAAGAGCCTTTATAAGCTATTTTGTTAAAGAATTTTAGGCTTTTTAGGCTTGAGGATAAAATGTGAATAACTTTATTCGTATCATGGCAATGAAAGAAGAAAATGCTGAACGTAGCGTTTTTGTAAGTGATCGAAAAGAAGGGGGAATTAACCTTGTATTTGACCCCGTTACACAGAGCTATGTATATCAGGTATTTATCCACAATAGTTTTCCATATTCTGAGGTCGGAAGTTGGGAATTTGATAGTTTTGAAAAGGCTAGAAGTTTTGCGGCTAGCGAATTTGCTAAGGACTGGGAACTCTTTTTTTGGAATGGTGATTTGAATCGTCCCTGTAAAAATGAAGAGTGCGGACAAGGGCGAAGTGGTAAGTGCCAAGAATGTGCAACGGGTGGTGGTTGCAGTACCTGTGGCGCTACCGAAGAAGTTAGTTTTGACTAAGTTTTAGACAGTGCCTCTAAAATATATACGCTTTAAGTGTTAATTATCATAGGCTTTTAGTCCAATTATTCACTCAATTAAGATAAAATGCTCAAAGGTGTGGAATTTGGAGCTGTGGCAGATGTTGAGGTTGTTGCGAAATGCTGCCTGCTCCGATTCGAAATCTTTTAAAGCTTTCTAGTATTTTGCTATTAGGCTTTTTCGTAATTTTCCTAACAAGTGAAAATTCTTTAGCAGCTAAATCCTCCAAAATGAGGCCTTCACGTAAAGCGGCTCATCGCCCGATAGCGCCTCTTGTTTCAGTTAATTCTCAAGTTCCATTGCTCATGGACACTCCAGAGGAACTGCCTACGTCTAGGCAGACGCCATGTGCGAATTCATTGGTGAAAATAGCTCGAGCTATAAAACCATCAAATATCAGGCGTCTCTTTAGCGACTTATTCTATGGATATAAGGGTGAAGATGATTTTGAGTGGTTGGGTAGAGTTTTAAAAGAAGATCTTAAAAATACGCTTAAGATGCGTCTTAATTGGGCTGAATATAATAATCATCCTGAAAAATTTAAAGACCAGCAAGCTTATTGGATTCAAATAGGGCATTTAAAAGAACTCAATAAATCTTGGGATGTTAAAACAACAGAGTTTGCCTTAACTATGCTCAATGAAGAATTGGCAAAAATTTTGGATACTACAGATGCTTTTTCTTTGGGGTTACTCGTTCATCAAAATTATAAAGACAGAGTTCTGCTTTCAAAATTAAGTCCTGAAAAATTTGAATCTGAAATTTTAAAACCATTGAGGAAAAAATTTGCAGATAGGGTTCGCGACATACGACCTGAGCCGGTAGATGGAATGAGTTGGGAGGATTGGGCTGCGGAAGTTCTTCATTACGGAAGGGGTCCAACATTGGAATATGCACACGTTGATCTTAAGTTAAAAACGTTGGGTTATGAAAATTCAAATTACGAAACTGTGAAAAAATGGCGTAACCGTCTTGAGTGGGCTTATCGAAAACTTTTTGGTCATGGAAATTTAGGAGGAATTTCAAAAGATGAAATCACTAAGGCTACGAGATTTGATGTGGATAGTGTAGAGGGTCAAACAGAGTTAGCTCACTGGATGGGTAATGTGAGAATACCTTTAAGCAGAAAACCTGAAATAGAGGTTTGGTTACGTGATTATCGACGAGCGGGTAGTGTGGGTGATTTTTTACCACTTGATAATGTGCCAACAAAAAATGAAGTCGCAGAAATCCATCAACTTTTAAATGAAGTTGGGGAAAATAGAACTCTGACATTTTCTGATATTGATAGAATTTCAACACTATTACCTAAAGCTTGGACAGTGCAGAGAGCTTTATTTTATTTTAAATCAATGCGCGCAGGAAATTTGCTTTTCGTAGATCTTAAAAACTTTGGGCTTAAAGCTGCTCATGCTCGAAATGATTGGATAGAAGATGGTGCAGGTTTTAAAAATCTCAGATCAATTTATAATGAAACCACTGCTGAGTTGCTTAATGAATTTGAGCAACTTACGACCGGATTAGATATTATTTTGGAAACTCGGTTAAATTATTATGCGAGTGGAGATGATGCCATTTTTGCCCTTCCTTCAATGTCTGCACGCCAAGCAGAATTAGTTGAGGCGTTTTTATTGAAGAAATCTCTTAAAATTCATTATTACATTCAAAAAATTGAAAAAATTGGAGACCCTGAAAGCGTATCTGAAGCCATCAATACTGGAGATGCGGCCCTGACTCATAAAAAGCAAATCTATAAAGACACAATGAAGCCCTTTATCGATCAGCAGTATGAAATTAATGCGCTTAGGGCAGCCAATAAATAACGTAGCCAAAAAATAATTTATAAATGCAGGCCTAAAATCATGCTGAATAATTGAGGGTAGGCGCCCTTAATCTGGCTGACCATAATCATGTATCGGGCCCGTAATTCGAGATTAACATCGGCATGGCGAAAAAGTAGCACGCCTGTGTCGAGACCTATGTGGAATCCGCTTTTAGATTGAATTTTTGAATTGCTGCTATTGGCAAATCCAAAGTTAGCTCCACTAAAAATTCCATAGCGACTTGTATCGTGCCAAAAGTAATTTCCCCCAAGTGTAAAAGTGTTATAGGAGCCTGGATTGTTGTCTCCAAAGTGAGAGAGTGCATCCCATCGCGTTTCTAGGAAAGCTTCATCAACATCCCAAGCAAATCCAAAACCTAAAGCCCACATGGCTTCTTTGTCACCAAGGGGTTGGGTGAGAGGAAATCCTGTTCCTAATCCTAGTTCAAAACCACGAATCGACTTTACTCTTTCGCGAGATCGAGAATCTCTATTGAGTATTTCACCTTGGGTAGCAGTTTCGGCTAATGTTTTTCCTTCGAGTACTGAATCAGAGAGTCTTGAGACAGCAGTATCGAGTTCATCAAGGCTTGATAATTTCACTCTCTCACTTCTGCTATTATCTTTTGTGTTTAAGGCCATTATAAATAAATAATTGTTGTCTAGTTTATGAAGCGAACTTGTAAGATTGGCTTCAGATTTGGAGTCTTGAGATAAAATGTAGCTAGAATGAGATCTCACGGCATCTTCAATGAGAGCCTTCAGCAGTATTCCCTTAGAGGCTTCGACGTCATTGAGTTGAGGAGCCTCAACTCTCAAGGTTGTTTTAGCGGTCGACATAAAAGAAAAACTCAGTGCTAGTAGAATCCAAAGATTTTTCATCTGAGGAAAATTCTATCTGCGCACTGAGTTCTTGTAAAGAATTCGAAGCTATTTGCTGGCGTCTATTAAGCGGTCAGCTCGGGTTTTGCTTTGCGAGTCTTTCCTTCGGCAGGTTTTTTCTCGTTGTCATTCTTTTTTTCCTGGGTAGGCTTGATTAATTCTTTGGGAATTCCATTTACTTTTTTCCAAGATATGATTTTTGTGTCTTGGGGAACTACGGAATCAAGCTCAAGAATTTTAGAAATTTCTTTAGAGTTTTCTATAGAAGGCACGGCTTTAAGAGGAATTCGAAGTGTTGTCACATAAGTGTAGATGGATGACTTATTGTTTTCACCTTGTTTAAGCATGAGATGGCTGTAGACAATCTCAAGTGCTGCGGCTTCTAAAGTTTCTTCATTGGCTTTGAGCACTTTAATAACAGCGACAGCGCCTTTATCTTGGTCGCCCATATCTTTTTTAATGCTTTCTTTAGTGGCTTCTAATACGGCGTCGTCGGCAGATTGCTCGGCAAGTTCTGGTCCAAGCAATTTTAAGTATTCTTCTTTTTTATTAGTTAATAGAAGTTTAAGTGCTGTTTGAGATACAGAAATTGCAAATTTTGAAACTTCTGTTGCTGCTTCCATAACTTCTTCTTCGGCCTCAACACCCTTATTTTCCTTTTTCACAGCGTTTAACCAAGTCTCAAGAAGGTTTTCCGTAAGATAAGGTGAAGCTTCTTTTTGTGCTTCTTCAGCAAAGCTGCGAGTAGAATTTAATCCATTCACTACGAGAGCAATAATAAAAAGGAGGTGGCTTAATAGGTAGGTGATTTTTTTCATAGATAAGTGAATAGGGATGAATGCAAAGATTGGTCAACACACAAAGCCTTAAATGTTGAAGATGTAAGTCTAATTAAGAAAAAGTTTAGGCGTTGCCAGAATTTTTCTCTTCATCGTGAAAATCCATCCACAAACGAGAAGCTTGAACACCAGCGTTTCTTTGGTATTTTTTAGATTCATAACTAATCGTTTCACCGGCCACTTGATGGTAAAAAATTTGGCAGATTTCAACTCCGGCATAAATGCGAATAGGGTGAACGCAATGCATTTCTAAGGTCCAATATCCTTCAAAACCGACATCACCAAAGCCAGCGGTGACGTGAATGTAGAGACCTAAACGACCAATACTTGAGCGGCCTTCAAGCATTGGAACTAAATTATAAGTTTTGGTGTATTCAGCGGTGCGAGCCAAATAAAGCTTTCCCGGTTCTAAGAGCAATCCTTCGCTTCCAATTTTGAATTTTTCTACGGGGTTGGCTTTTTTCATGTCTAAAGGCATTTCCGTATAGACCATGATTTCAGGGGCAAGAGTTAAATTATAAGAATTAGGATTTAGGCGACTTTCAACAAAAGGATCAATGGCAATGTCTTTACCTAAACGTTTTTTAATTTCTGGTCCGCTCAATATCATTTCAGTATTTCTTAACCTCGCCAGTGCTTCCTATCAAGACTTCTGCCAAAGCATTGAGAGCCATATTTCAGAACTGTTTTGAGGGTGAGCGCAGCGCCGTTGTTTTACGAGACGCATTTCTTTTTGAGTTAACTCGACGAGTTGATTTTGGCTCCCATCTTCTAAAATTCCGCTTAATAACCAAAAGGCCCCCGAGCTTAAAGAGCTATTAATTTCAGCTAATAAATCGATGAGAACATTCACGTAGATATTTGAAACAAGTAAATCAAAGAGAGGGGCTCCTTCTCGTCTGAGTGAACTAAGAGAGGCCGCTTTGCCAAAGTGAGTTTTTATTTTGGATTGATCTTTTGAGTTTAAGGCAAAATTTTTACTCACTTCATTTTCGCAAAGTGGATCAAGGTCGGTGGCCCAGATTGAAGCTTTTGGAAAAAAATCTAAGCAAGCCATGCTTAAAATTCCTGAGCCACATCCAAGATCAAGAATATTTTTAGGATTAATTTCATCTTTGAGTTCTTCGAGAGTGGCCAAACACATTTGTGTGGTGGGGTGTTCTCCAGTTCCAAAACCAAGTCCTGGCTCAATGATGTATTTTATAAGATCCTTATTAGAAGGGAGATCCCACGGAGGGCCAACCCAGAGTTTTTTCCCAATATAATTTCCTTTGACGTGTTTTTTATACTCATCAACATAATCTTTGCTTTCGATGAGGTCCCATTTGAATGGAGCATAATTTTTAAGCTGCTTTTCAATTTTGATTTTTTCTGATTCTTCAATTTCGAAATATATTTTTATAAAGTGAGTGCTTCTAGTGTTTTTCTTTAAATGTTCGTCGAATCTCTCGGCAGCTTTTGTGCCAAATTCTTGAAACTCCATTCCTTCGGGTACGGCAAATAGATCACTATCGGAACTTTCGGTTTCTTGGAGGCCTAAAAATCCTTCTAATGGGCTTATTGTATTAGTGAGCGAATCTAATTCTCCTCTAGGAACGCTTATAAAGAGGCTATAAGAAGGCATGGCATTGAAATCTAGGTCTGAGCGCACTTTTAGGCAAGATTCAAAGAAGCTTCATTAAAGCTATAAGAAATAGGCCTTCATTTAAGAGAGCTTAAGAGAAATATTCTTGCTTTCTATGGCTGATTTTCGTAATGAGGATGCATGAGCTTGCGTTATGTATCTCCTCAATTGATGGAGTCTTATCAGCAGAAAGTTCGTCTTTTCTCGAAAGGCGCGCCTTCGCTTAAGTGCATTCGCTCACATTTTTTTCCTGATCGTTCTGGAGTTTGCGATTTAACCGGGGCCAAAGAGCAGGAAGAGATTTACGTGCTTTCTAATCGTGCCGGAGAGACCATTAAAGTCTCAAGGGCTTCATTGGATATATTGGCTAACCTCATTGATGTTGAGGGAGTCGATGAGTGGTATCAAAAATTAAAGGCTCAAATTAAAGCTTTTCATGAAAAACAGCTCGAAGAAGCTCGAAGATTGGATGAAGAGCGTAAGAAATCGTCTCGCGTCGTGTTAAGGCGTAAAAACACTCTATAATAATCCTTGAAATTTCAGTAACTTCCTTTAAATTTTAAGTAGGGGGTAGAGTTATGACACTGACCAAGGTCGACATCGTTGAGAAAGTGGCTGAAAAGTGTGGATTTTCCAAGCTCGAAGCTGCTGACTTGGTAGAACAGGTATTCGACTCTATTAAAGATTCACTCGAGATCGGGCATAACGTGAAAATTTCTGGTTTTGGAAATTTCGTTTTGCGCGATAAGCGTTCTAGAACAGGACGTAACCCTCAATCGGGTAGCGCTATGGAGATTTCGGCTCGAAGAGTTATGTCTTTCAAGGTGAGCCAGGTTCTCAAAGAAGCTATTAATCTGAAATAAGTTGGTATTCTTTTAGCTTATCGTAAAAGCGAGAACGGCTAACGTTGAGCTTTTCTCGCGCATCTTTTGATCCCCATTTTTCGAGGCTTTTTTTAAGAAGAAACTTTTCGAGGGTTTTGATGTTTTCATCAAAATTCTGTTCCCAAGAAATTTGGAATTGATCGGGGGCTACTTCGCTTTGAGCCTTTTTAGTCCAATCACTCCATTGTTCGTGAAGAGCTTTTTCAATATCTAAAACATCTATTAGAGGTAGGGGGTGTTTTAGGGCAAATTGCTTCACCAATCCTTTAAGCTCTCTGACGTTACCTGGCCAGTCATAGGACTGTTGAAGATAATCCAATGCTTTTTCTGTAAATTTCATGGGGCTTTGGGCTTCGTTCTTTAAGAACGAATTAGCAATGCTCGGGATATCGCTTCGGCGTAATCTGAGGGGAGGGGAATAAACTCTAACTTGAGAAATTCTGTAGTAGAGGTCTTCTCGAAATTGATTTTTAGCTACCTTTTCACGAAGGTGAATATTGCTTGCAAAAATAATACGTCCAGTAAATTTTTGGTTTTGGGCTGAACCCACTCTTTGAAATTGGCGAGTTTCTAAAACTCTTAAAAGCTTAGCTTGATTGGAATAGGAAAGATTCTGAATTTCATCAATAAAGAGCGTTCCACCATTGGCCTCGGCGAAGAAACCATCGCGAACCTGTTGAGCTCCAGTATAGGCCCCTTTGTCCGCACCAAAAAAACTCATTTCAAAGAGATCTTCTGGAATGGCACCAGCATTAACTTCAACAAAGTGACTATTTGTGGGCTGGTGAAGTGCGCGAGCGCAAAGCTCCTTACCGCTACCAGTTTCGCCCTCAACCAAAACGTCAAATCCAGTTCCGCGACTTTTAAGTAAAAGAATATCGCGTTTGAGATCTTTCATGGCTTGAGATTCGCCTATCATGATTTTATCGATAGCCTCTTTCCAAACTTTTTCTTGTTTGAGTCTTTCAACCAAAAGCGGAATTTCATCAGCTAGGTGGTCCTTTAAAATAAATTTACGGGCACCATATTCTAGACAACTTCTCATGATGGAGATGTCTTGGACTCCAGATTGAACGACGATTTCGGCGCACGGATACTTACGTTTAAGCTCAGGAATGGAGGCTAAGCTCTGGGTTCCTTTGGGGTCGGCAGCATGGCAGAGATCAATTAAAAGAAGGTCGGCGGAAGCAGTTCCAGATTTTTCTAAAAGTTCAGATAAGTTATTGAATATAGTGACTTTATTTGGAGCAAGGAGAGCTTTTAGGACTTCTTGTATGAGGCTGTCGTCTTCTGAGATAAGTATATTAATCATATAAATTTTTGTAATTATTTACCTTTTGGCTTTACCAAGAACTCATGTAAATTACTATAAAATATAACACTGTGCAATATAAGACTAAGGCATAATTAGATTTTGTATGAGCTTAGAAAAACAAGAATCACAAAACCCAATGCATGTGCTCCTCTTTGATCCTAGTGGACGAAGTACGGCTGGAGTTGTGCCGCATTTAAATGCCGTTGGTTCAGGCATCAGCGTTGAATCCTGTATATCCATGGAGGCATTTTCCACGCTTTGGGGGGCTCCTGTGCTTCCTGATTTAGACCTTGTGATTATTGATTTGGATGAACATGAAAAAGAAGGCTTTGAGGTGGCTAAGGAAATTAGACGCCGTAAAGTTCAAAAGCCGGAAATTGTTTTTGCCAGTTCTAATCCACGAATAACACTATTTGATTGCCACCAGGCTGGTGCCTTTGGGTTGATTGAAAAGCCTTTTAATATTTCTGAAATTAAAGAGCTGGCGACTCGTATAAGTGAACGCCGACATTTCCCAAGAATTGATGTGAAAGACATTCATGGTCATGTTGTGAATTCTAAGACAAATGAAGAATTGAAAGCGTCTGTAGGGAATATTGGGCGTGGCGGATTTTTCTTAAGACTAGATTTTGGTCAGAAGATTCCCGAAATCGGGCAGATTTTAGATTTCAATATCAAGGTTGATGCATTTCCTCATTATTTGATTCAAGGTAAAGGGATTGTTCGTTGGATTAAGGGAAGTCCGGGGCCTGGTGTGGGGATTGAGTTCCTAACTATTTCTGAAGAAAACTATTTAGTGCTACAAGCCTTTGTGGAACTTTTTAAGGTGAAGTCATACGTGCCGGTGAACTAAAGTTTTTCAAAAGCGAAAGCTCACCGAGTCGGCTATTACAAGGATCTTCTGTATTAACTCTATGAATAGGGCCTATCGCCACATCTGCAAAACGATGGCCATATTTTGCTAAGTTCATAGGTTCTAAGTTTTTGTTGAGCTCACGTGTTTGTGCTTTCCAATCCAGCACTAATTTATCAGTGATAGCTCGTTGACCTTGTTTTAATTCTTCAGGACTTTCCCATCTGAAATAATTAAAGCCCGCTTGGCGTTTGTCTTCTGGAATATCTATCGAGGAATAGATGTTTTTCCCTATTTTAATTTGGGTAATGTTGTCTTTGAAATGGCCATCAGGATTTTTTCCTAGAGAAACACCTAATGAATTTATAGCGGGTCTATAAGTAATTTGAATTTTATGTTTTGCATCTCTCTTAAAGTTTCTAATTCTAAGAGTAGCGTCGTCTGTGATTTTTTTAAAATATCTTTTTTCATTTGGACTATCGGCTAAGAGCTCTTCGGCTTTTTGATTGAGGATTTTAAATTGTTCTAAAGTGCCATCGGGATTGTCGTTCATCATTTCGTGTATGAACTTTTGAATGGGAACTATACCTTTTGTTTCGGCTTCAATTTTTAGATGACCTCCGCCGGTGCCTTGGTCGAGCCTGTCGAGTAAAGTGTGCCACAAACTATAGCGATTGTTAGGGGAGGGGTAGCCTTTTTCAAATACAGTTCCTTTGAAAAAATCATCATTGCCTTTAGCAAAGTTTTCCAAAACATGTTTCCAAAAACCTTCATTGGGGCCATTGTGATATAGATTTGTTTGAATTCGAATTTTAAATTCTTCTAAACTCAAACCTTTATCGAGTGCTTCAAGGGCATGAATCATTCCAGGTAATTCGTGAAGGTAACCTATTCTGGCGGGGAAATCCTTGAATCCTTTTCTGATCTCCTCAAGTGATTTTTGAGGAAGTAAATGACCTCCCGCAAGTTCTTTGATGATTTCAGCAGCTTCGATGTCTTTTGCGCTCATTCCTTCAGTCTGTCCGGATAAAACTTTAAGCAATCTATTGGATCGGTTTAATTCTGAGGCTGAGGTG
Source organism: uncultured Bacteriovoracaceae bacterium (assembly GCA_964609695.1). GTDB lineage: Bacteria > Bdellovibrionota > UBA2428 > UBA2428 > UBA2428 > JAGNHS01. The sequence goes on along the minus strand of CAZSSP010000005.1, from coordinate 112,466 downwards.
TTGGGGCCGGGTAGTAAAAGTTCAACACCTAATTTCCCTTTTCCGTAATCAGAATAAATAATTCCATAACTCATGTTTCTAAGTTCCATATCATTGAGCCCCATGGTTGTGGCACTTTGTCTTAGGGCTTTTAAATGTCGGCTAAGATGTTCATAGGTTCCAAGATATTTTTTTAAATCTTGTTCTAGTAACTTTCGGGCGGGATCATTTTCAGTAAGTGCAGCTATTCTTTTTTTTATTTCTGAAACGGTTTCATTGGAGACTCTAATTAAAAAATTAGAAGGGGAGAGTTCATTAATTAAGGAAGGAGGAATTTTTGGAGTCGTGGCGCGTTGAGCTTGGGGTGTTTTAGGATATAGAATATTGAAAAAATCGTTGGGATCAACAGCAAAAGAGTCTGAACTAAAACACACTAGAATACAAAATAATATGAAATGTATTTTGACCATAAACCTCAATGTATTTCGGAGTTTCTATCGTAAAACGTGAGAATAAACTCAGATTTGAAATGACTCTATTAGAATAGTTTACTTAATCAAAAATCTATAAAAAAAATGCGAAAAGAATTCATTAAGAATGTGTTAACGAACTATTCTACGGTTACAGATTTTGCGAGATTGCGAGGTTTGTCGATATCGAGACCTAAGTGCTGTGCCAATCCATAGGAAATGAGTTGTAGCGGGATGTTGTAGATAATTGGAGCCGTGGCCCAAGAGCATCGGGGAACTTTTATGTATTCATCGCAAAGTTCTATAAAATCTTCGTTATCGGATTCGCCCACTCCAATGATGATTCCTCTTCTTGAGCGAATTTCTTCTAAATTTGAAAGAGTTTTTTGAAGGAGTTTCTCTGTGGGGCCTAAAACTATGGCAACTAAGTTTTCATCGACCATGGCAATGGGACCGTGTTTGAGTTCGCCGGCGGCGTAACCTTCAGCGTGGCGATAAGTGATTTCTTTAAGTTTAAGCGCACCCTCTAGTGCAATAGGATACATGGTGCCACGTCCAATAAAGAGTATGGTTCTTTTGTTAGCTAAAGAAGCTCCAATTTTTCTAAATGTTTCATCTTGCTGGAGCGTGATTTCTAAATCGTGGGGAAGTCTTGAAAGTGAATCAACAGCTTCTTCAACAAGAGGGTCTTTGTTTCCGCGAAGTTTGGCTACATCAAGAGCGAGTGCACAGAGTAAGGTGAGCTGGCCTGTAAAGGCTTTAGTGGATGCGACTCCAATTTCTGGACCCGCCTTAGTCGAATATTGAAATTGCGATTCACGCATAATGGTGGAACCAGGCACGTTGCAAATTGAAAAAGTTGAGACACCCATTTCGTTGGCGAGTCTTAGAGCCGCTAAGGTGTCGGCCGTTTCTCCCGATTGAGAAATCACTCCAACAACAGTCCCAGCTTCTAAAATAGGAGAGCGGTATCTGAATTCACTGGCGAGGTCTACTTCAACGGGGATACGCGCATAGTTTTCAAAATAATATTTTCCTACAAGTGCTGCGTGATAAGCCGTTCCACAGGCTACAAGATATAAACGTTTAACGTTTTTCCATAATGCCTCATGAGCTTTGGGATGGTCCCAAATAAAAGTTTCATGGTTTGCCAGTGGAAGTCTTCCGCTTAATGTGTCGGCAACGGTCATAGGTTGCTGGTGAATCTCTTTGAGCATAAAATGCTCGAAGCCCTCTTTTTCAACTTTATCTGCGGTCCATTGAATGTTTTCAAGCGGAACAGAAATTTCAGCAAGACTTTCAATATTATAAAATTTTAATTGTTCTGGGCTGGCCACTAATAATTGGTGTGGACTCATAAAATGCAATTGCTGAGTGTAAGGTAAAAGAGCTTGAAGATCGCTGGCGATATGGAAACCTTTTGAGCTGAGACCAGTGACGAGAGGGGCTCCACGGTGAAGAGCAAATTCAATGTTTTCGATTCCATTAACCATAAAAAGAACGGAGTAGTGACCTTCAGTTTTGCGACTGGCTTCGCGAATGGCCTCAAGAACTATTTTAGTTTTTTCAATAGTGTTGAGCAAATCAAAATTTTGAGATTTAGAATAGTTTTGAATTTCTAAATTTAGTAATTGAGCAAAAACTTCAGTGTCTGTTTGCGAAACAAATTTTAGATTTTGAGCTAAGAGATCTTTTTTTAGTTGGGCGTGATTTTCAATGATTCCATTGTGAACAAGAACCACTCGTCCGACGCGGTGAGGGTGAGCGTTAATTTCGCTGGGAACTCCGTGAGTCGCCCATCGAGTATGGGCAATGCCTTGTTGAGGGAGTTCACCTTCCTTTTGGGTGCTCTCTTCGAGTTGAGCCACTCTTCCCACCGAGCGACGTATCCAGAAATCTTTTTGAGATTGATCGTATAAAGCAACGCCAGCGGAGTCGTAACCTCGATATTCAAGAGATTTGAGTCCTTGAATTAAAATATTTTTAGCGCTTTGTGATCCCGCGTAACCAACAATTCCACACATACAAAATTATTCCTTAGATTTTCTTTTTAGAGCGGCAAGTTTTTTTGCATAACCTTCTTTAATAACTAAATTCGATCGAGATAGCGCAAGAGCTCCATTGGGAACATCTTGAGTGACAGTGGTTCCGGATCCTATGTAGGCATCGTCGCCGATATTCACAGGAGCCACTAATTGAGAATCGCTTCCGATAAAGGCTCTTTTTCCAATTGTAGTTTTGAGCTTATTAAATCCATCGTAATTGCAAGTGATGGTTCCGCATCCAATATTTGTTTGCTCTCCAATTTCAGAATCCCCCAAATAACTTAAATGGGCCGCTTTGGCTCCATTGGCCATATGAGTGTTTTTAGTTTCTACAAAGTTACCGACTCGAACTTCGTCGCCTAAATGTGTTTTAGGACGAAGATGGGCCATGGGGCCGATGTGAGCACTTTGTCCGATTTCACTTTCTTTTATAACTGAGGACCAATCTACAATTGTGTTGGAAGCTATCTTTGAATCAGTAATGTATGCATTGCCTATGATTTGTACTCCAGCACCGATTTCACTGCGACCTAGGATCATTGTACCGGGGCCCACTTGGCAAGGACCATGAAATTTGGCTCGAGCTGAAATGTAAGTTCTTCTAGGATCGAGAAAATCAACGCCAATGTTTTCGGCTAAATTTTTTAGAAGCCTCATTTGAGCAAGGCTTCGAGCCTTGGCGAGTTCAAAAGTTGTATTGACTCCCATCAAATCTCTAGGACTTTTCCACGCCAAAGCTTCAGAGGCTAAGTTTTCTTTGTTACCTAGAACGTCTGTTAAATAGAATTCTTGTTTTTTTGTATTGATCTTAAGTTTTTCTAAGGCGCTTATGAGTTCTGAAACTTGAAAAAGATAAACACCTGAGTTCACCTCAGCGATGCGTTTTTCTTCTTCAGTGGCATCGTTTTCTTCTATGATCTTGCTAAAGACACCTCTTTTGTCTCGGTAAATTCGTCCAAATCCCTTGGGATTGCGAGTGAAGAAGCTTAAGCAAGCAGAGCTAAGTTTTTTCTTGTTGAATTCATCAATTAAAAATTTAAGGGTGTCTTCCTTAATTAAAGGGAGGTCTCCGTTGAGAACCAAAAGTTGATCCTCATTTTTCCATTTTCCGGGATAAGCCGCAAAAGCTGTTTTAACAGCGTCGCCCGTGCCTTTGGGTGGATCTTGAGTGACAAAGTGAACTTTTGAAGACAAAGGACTATCTCCATAAACTTCTTTAATTCGATTTGTAAGCTCCGATTTTACATCTTCGCCGCCATGACCAATAACTATGAGGACTTTATCGCAAAGATCAATCAGGCAACGTAGAGGAGCGAAAGCCATGGGTTCGTCGTTTATTTTAAAGAGGACCTTAGGTTTTTCAGATTTCATTCGGGTTCCGCGACCCGCCGCTAGAAGTATTCCAATCATAGGGATAAGTTAGGCCCTATGTTTGCTGTCGTCGATATCGGAAGTAACTCAGTAAAAGTTCTTGTTGCAAAAATACAACGCGGCGTCGTAGTCCCGGCCCTAAACCTTTCCTTCGTGACTCGATTGGGGCGAGGACTAGACCGAAATGGCTATTTGAGTGAGGAAAGTCTGGAAAAAACCCAAAAGGCTTTCAGGGCTTTTCAAGCCAAAATGAGCTCCTTGAAAGTTAAAAAGGTGGTGGTTGTTGCAACCGAAGCTGTTCGTGTAGCCACTAATCAAGATCGAGTGCTTCAAATGGTCAAAGATATTTTTGGAGTCAAACTTCGTGTTTTAAAAGGTCATGAAGAAGCTCTTTTGAGTTTTATGGGAGCCGCTCAAGTTCTAAAGTTTGATAAATTAAATTTAAAGGATGCAGTGTTTTTAGATTTGGGCGGAGCTTCAACTGAAATCGGCGTTTTATCTCCAAAAGAAATTTTTCACTCATTTCCATTAGGGGCTGTTCGTGCTTTTGAAGGATTAAATCTTCCCTCAGGTGTGATTAGTGATTTGATTTGGGAAAAAAAGAGAAATCAACTGAAGAGGCAACTCACTAAATTAGGTGTAGAAAAGTTAGTGAAGAAAATTGGAAAGAGAAAAGTTGCGGTTGTCATAGGCGGAACGCTCATGCAAGCGGCGAGATCTTCGGGGGCCAAAGAGTCTGGAGAATCCACCTATCATACTTCGCTTAGAGATATGGAAATTTTTTGTAAATCCCTCAGAGCATTAAGTTTAAATCAGCGCATTCGTCGTTATAAAGTTGAAAAAGGACGAGCTGATATTTTGCCAGCAGGAATCCTTGTCGTTGAAGAATGTTTGAAACTTTTTGGAATGAAAGAATTTTATGTAACAGGGCTAGGACTCCGTCACGGGGTATTATCCTCGTCCCGCCGCTCTTCTTAATCTGTCGTTGATGGCCAATCCTAGACCATCATCGGAGCTTTTAATGGCAATGATGTTGCTGGTGTTTGATGATTCAAGGTCTCTCAAGCATCGATAAAGTCGGGTGGCCGCCATAAGATCAGAGTTTTCTGGGCTTAAAATAAATTCTTTGCCAAAATTTTTAGCATCAATCCAAGGCGCGTCTTTTTTGAAAACTCTCAGTAGAGTGCTTTTTGAAAAATCGAGATGAGCTATATCCATAAGATCATTTTGAGTCTCAATGAAGAAAGTGGGAATTTTTGGAGAATAGTGTTTGGCAGCTTGGCCTGGGCTTAGGTTTTCTTCAGATTTCTTAGCTGAATAAATTTTAATTCCTTCACCTAAAAATCTTTTTATCGATTCAAGACTGAGGGCTCCAGGTCTTAAGAGTTGTAATTCATTATCGTTAAGAACCTGCACGATGGTGCTTTCCATTCCAAGCTCTGAGCGACCTCCTTCAACTACGGCCTCAAGTCCAAAGGGTCCTAATTCTTCTATGACGTCTTGAGCGGTGACAGTTGAAACTTGCGTGTAACGATTTGCGCTTGGAGCCACAAGTGGCGAGTTTAATCTGTGCAAAATAGTTCTGAAATGAGGGTGCTTAGGTGCGCGAACAGCCACCCAAGGTGAAGCATTGGTGCATAAATCTGGAACTCGAGAGTTTTTTTTGAGCAAAAGAGTTAGAGGTCCAGGCCAAAATTTTTCAGCAAGTTTTTGAGCTATGAGAGGCGGATTGTCGAGATACCTCATGGCCTGTTCCCAGTCTAAGACATGCACAATTAAAGGATTGAAGTAGGGGCGAGCCTTGAGTTTATAAACTTTAGCGATGGCTTTTTCATTGTTCAATGGCGCGGCTAATCCATAAACAGTTTCAGTAGGAAGAGCCACGGGTTCATCCATCTTAAAGCATTTTATGACTCTATCGATCTGCTCAGGATGTTCGAGATCGAGTAGTAGAGTCACGTCTATAAACTTCTGAGTCTTAAGGCTTTAAGGCTGGCTAAGTCTTGAGAAGTTTTTTGAATTCTCAAAGATAGAGCGACGGCAATATTTTTGTAAAAAGCCGCTCCATAAATTGGGTTGGATTTTATAAAAGTTAAGAGACCTGCATAAGGAATTTTAATCACGGATGTGTTTTCTTTAGCAGTGGCAGAAGCAGAACGCTTGTCGTGTCCTGGTTGGTCGGCAAGAATTCCTAGCTCTCCAAAGTAAGAACCCGCATCAATGCAAGCAATCATTTGGTCTTTCTCTCCAGTGGTTTTTTCAATATTAATACTTCCACTTTTAACTACAAACAATGAATCAGAAATGTCATCTTCTAAAAATAAAGTTTGACCAATACTGAGCTCGAGTTCAAAGCATGTCTTGGCTAACTGAGTGAGTTCATTATCGTTCCAATTTCTAAACAAAAAGCATTTTTTAAGATGATCTTTCATATAACCCTTATTGTAGATCGGCTATTGCATTTGGAGAAGCTACTTACCAGGCAAAAAATTGTTGGTAACGAGGATGGTCAAAGAATATTTTAGCTGAATTTCTACCTTGTAATAAATAATTTCTTCTTAAGTCAAAGTTTTTTATTTGAGAAGCTTCGGGATTGTTAAGTTTAGTGACGGCTGTTCGAGCCCAGCGCAGATTGTTGCTGCTTAATCCAATGTCATGTGAATTACTGACTCGACTCCATTCTAATACTAAAAAAGAAGTGTCCAAAATAATCCAGGCGCGCTCATCGCCCCTTTCGTTGGTCCAAAGTTTATCTAATTTTTCTACCCATTGATTGATGGGATAATCGTATTTTGATCCCGATTTGAAGTCAGGGTTTTGAGCGAAGGGGCCAAAGCCTAGAATGTCCAATTCTAACTCTTTCATGAGGTTTTCGGTGAAAGGCATTTCTCGGCCGCTCACGAATGAATATTGATTGTTTTGTAGAAGAAATAGGGGGCAAGCCCATCCGATACTGTCTTGGTTTTTTCGTTGAGTAGAAGAAATTTTAGATAAGTAAGCTTCAAATCTTTTGACAGCATGATGAGGGGTTACTTTATCTAAAAGTGAGGATTCTAGAGATTTCCAATCAGAAAATTTAAAAGATTGCCATTCGGTAAAATTTCCCCGATTCTGAGCTCCCCAGTTTTTGGCTATCCAGCATCCAAATCCTGTTCCAGCTATAAAATCAATTTTGTGGCCTCGTTTTTCCATTTCTTGTAAAAAACCAAGAGCAGCAAAGGCATCGAGACCAACGGCACGTATTAAGACTCCATAATGAATAGCTTTGGGTAAGTTAGTTGTAGGAATATCTTCGCTCTCAATGTGGGGTGCTATGAGTTCTGTCTCGCTTGAATTTTGTGGTGTGGGAGTTTCATTTTCAGAGTGAATAGTTTTTTTACTCGCACAAGAACTTATAAGAAGCCCGCTAAAGAAGATGAATACAATTTTTTTAAACGACATGAAGCCTAGATTATAGCCGGGCTTGATCTTAAGTTAAAATGACTTTTTTCTTAAGATCAGTAAAAATTCACGATTGCCTTCGCCCCCAGCAATTGGGCATTCTTGATGCTCATAATCAAGAATCTCGCTTTGTTCCTGAACTACATTAAGAATTTTATTGAGGGCTAAAATGCGATCTTCATCTTTCTTAACAACACCCTTGGGAACTTTTTTAGCATCGAGTTCGAATTGCGGTTTGACCAGTAAAAGCCAGCGTCCACCCTTTTTGAGCCATGGAAAAGCTTTGGGTATGATATTTTTCAGTGAGATAAATGAAAGATCGCTCACGATAATATCGAATGGAATTTGTATTTGATGATCAGTCCAGAGGCTTTCTTGAACTTCAAGGATATGAGTTTTTTCAAGATTGAGGACCCGAGGATCGCTCTTGAGGCGTTCGTGCAATTGGTTGCGTCCAACGTCGAGAGCGACAACTTTTTGAGCACCGTTTTCTAGTAGAACTTGAGTGAATCCTCCAGTGCTCGCTCCAATATCGAGAGCCAGAGCCTTTTCCGTATGAGTTTTAAGTTCAGGCCAAAAATTAAAAGCGGCTCTTAATTTTAAAGCCCCTCGACCTACATCTAGGGGAAAGGGATTTTCTATTTCAAATTTGTCCTCAATTTGGACGGCTTGACCCGCCTTTTCAACTTTAACATTTTTATTTTGTCTTTCGTCCCATTTAAAAACTTTACCTTGCATGATGAGGGCTTGGGCTTTGCTACGATTTTCAACAAGTTTTTGTAATACAAGGGCCTCGTCGGCTCGAATTTTATTTTTCTTCACAACTGTCTTTTGAGAAAATATTCAAGGAGATTTTGGCATTCTTTGGAATTCCAAAATTGGGAGGATCTTTGGATGAGGCTTTCTGAGAGTTGATGGCATTTGTTTAGGAGTTCATCACGTCCTAATTTTTGGAGGAGCGTTCCGTTGTCGAGCAAGTCATCAATGTATTGAAAGATAATTCCTAAATCGACGCCCCAATTTTTGAGTTCGTCTAATTGTGATTTGTCGACGTGCGAGGGTTTAATAGCGAAATAGCTCATTGTGCAAACAGCACCAAAAAGAGCTCCAGTTTTTCGGCGATGGATATCGTGGAATGTTTCTAAACTTGTGTTTAGATTTTTTTCAAATTTGAGATCGTCTAGTTGACCGGCCACTAATTGGGCGGCTCCTGAAGCAAAGCTTAATTCCTTTATTAGGGAAAGGGTGTCGGGGGCTTCAAGTGTGCATTGGGAGAGAATTTCAAAGGCTCCTGTTAATAACGAGTCTCCTAATAAAAGCGCAGGTGCTTCTCCCATGAGCCGATGGAGAGTGGGACGATTTCTTCTAAAATCGTCATTATCCATACAGGGAAGGTCGTCGTGAATCAGCGAATAGGCATGAATCATTTCAAGACCGAGAGCCGCTAAAATTAAATTTTCAGAGGGAGATTTGTGTCCCCATTGTTTTGCAATCCAAAACATAAGCGTGGGGCGCACGGCTTTGCCGCCTCTCAAAGCATAAAGGGCGTGATCGTAGAGTTCCTTGTGCCAATTAAGTTTTTTTAGAATATCTTGCGCGCGACTTTCTATGGTCTGCTGTGCAAAAAAGAAATCACTTGGAGTCATCAAGCGCCTTTTCGCTAAAAGCTCCATTGTCTTTTTCGAGAATTTCTTTAATTTTTAGTTCAGCTTCGTTCATAGATTTTGAACACTTTCGAACTAATTCCACCCCTTCGTTAAATTTTTTCAAACTTTCTTCGAGTGGTAAATCAGTGCCTTCAAGTTCTTTGGCCAATTGTTCAAGTTTTTTTAGATCCGCATCGATCATGGGGCTGACCTTATCTTATTTGTAAGAACTGGGCTAGTCTTACAATCGCGGCGACCATGCGGGCTGTTTACAATCCCCTAATTTTTGAGGCGATAGGGGGCGGATATTCGTTCCCTGCTCAGTCATCACGTATAATCGATAGTTTCCATCTCTATTGCTCGAAAAAACAATATGGCGTCCATCAGGACTAAAGCTAGGGTTCTCACTCGATTTTAAACCATCCGTAAGTCTCACTAGATTTGAGCCATTGGGATCGATTAGAAAAATATTGAAATTATTGGCCATGTTTTCTTGGCCAGAAAAGGCGATGCGTGTGCCTTTGGGATTCCATCGTGGAGAACTGTTGTAAACCCCAACTTTAGTGAGTTGGACCGGGATTCCCGAAGCATCGGCATTGGCCACGTAAATATGTGGGCGACCTGTGAGGCTACTCGAATAAGCTAATTTTGTTCCATCGGGAGACCAATCGGGTTCAACGCTGAAAAATTGTGTTTTTGTGAAAGGTTTTCTTACGTTTGTATTTAAATCGAGGATATAAATTTCAGGTTTTCCATTTTGTGAAAAGGTGTATGCAATTTTATCTCCGTTAGGGTGAAAATCAGCACCCGAGTTAATACCTCGAGCTGCAGTGAGTACGCTTCGGGTACTTTTGACTAAGTCATACAAATACAGGTTTGGATTGAGCATGGCACCTTTGACGGGGGGGCGGTAAGATGTGAAAACAATTTTTCGACCATCGGGGCCCCACGAAGGTGATAGTGCAAAGTTACCATCATTCGTTAATTGTTTGATGTTGTTGCCATCAAAATCCATGATGAAAATTTCTTTTCGTTTGCTACCGCAGCTCATTATGATTCGAGTTCTGAAAATTCCATCTTCTCCTGTGAGCGTTTTCATGATGTCGTTTCCTGTGAAATGGGCCAATTCTCGTGCAGGTTCCGAAGAGACGGAAACAAAGGGGTAAATTCTACCTAAAATCTGAATACCTCTGGACACATCGTAAAGACGAAGTTCTGCTTCGAGATTTTTTTTCCCATTAATTCTAAGAGCACTTTTTATGAGGAATTCGACACCTTGGGCTCTGTAAGCATTGAAGTTAAAGGAGCCTAAAGTTAATCCACCACTTTTTTGGAGTTCTTTTTCGGGAACCATGGCAAAGAGATCTGTAAATTCCATGTCGTTAAAAAGAGTTTGATAAAAAGCTGTAGCTTCTTTTGCGGGGCCCACTGTGGGTTCAATAGCTAAAAGTATTTTCTTAAGATTGGGTTGACCCACTGGAATGTATATTCGAGGGGCTGAAGAGTTTGAAGCTGCAGTTGCTGCGCTAGTGTCGGAACCTACTCCAGCGTTATTGGTGACTGGTGCAGCGTTTGAGTTAGGTGTGGGCGCCGTTGTAGATGCAGGAGCAGGTGAGCTGTCGCTTGAGACTTCTTGGGCTCTTAAAATTGAAACGCTAAAAGCAAAAAAAAGAAAACAGACAAGATTTTTATTTATTATTCTGGAAACGCACATAACATACCCTCCTCAAGATAAATTCTTCTAAGCGATTCAGGCGGAGCTGGAAAAGGATCGGCTGCCTGGATTGCTTCCATTGCGTATTGATCATATTCAGAATTGCCACTACTTTTACGAAGACTCTGCGACAAAACCTCACCATTGGGACCGAGTTTAACAACTATTTCAGTGTGAAATTGTTTTGATGACATCATCCATCCAGGAACTTTCCAATAACGATAGAGATGGTTTTTAACTTTACCTGCATGGACATCACCATCCCGGGCCACGTCTCCTGTTAAGGAATATCCTTCGGAAAGTTTATTTCCAGCCAAAGCTTGGCGCTTGTTTTTGAGGGCGCCTGCTTGTTCTTTTTTAAGTTTATCCATGAGGGCTTTTCTTTTGGCATCAGCACGCAGCTCGTCTCTAAGTTGTTCCAGTCTTTTTTTAGCAGAGACTTTATTGGCAACTTCTGATTTTTTTTCTTCCTCTTTCTTTTCTAGAACCATTTTATCTTTATCGTCTTCAGCTTCTGGTATGTCTTGAGTTGGGGCTGCCTCTTTGCTGAGGTCAACGTCTTGCAATTCACTGAGTTTTTGATTGGGTAAATCAAGAACATCCACTCGAATGGCTGTTTTCATTTCTTGTTCAGTTAATTTTTTTAAATCTTCAGGGCTAAATACTAGTGAACGAATAGCGCTTCCTAATATAGCAAACATTAAAAGACTTAGATGAATAATGATGGAAAGGCGAAAACCTTCTTTGAAATAATTGGGGAGTACTCTGACTTGTAAGATTTTTGCAGCATCAACAACCGGCGCTGTTTTTTCCCTAGAGGACTCTTCTAAGTGCGTAATGAAGCGAGGATCATCCATCTCTACTCTGGTTGCGTGACCAATCCCACGCGTTGAATTCCGGCAGCTTGAACTTGAGTCATGATTTCAGCTACAAAACCGTAAGGAACTTCGCGATCGGCTTTGACGAAAACTTCTTTGCTTTGTCGGTTTTTAAAAACACTTTTTAGTTTAGTGTCGAGGTCAACTTTTCTAACAGGTGTAGACCCTATTTTGATATTGCGATCTTTAGAAACAAAAATAGTAATGGTTTCTTCTTGAAACTGTTCGCTTCTTAAATTTTTACCTTCGGCCACGGGGAGGTTGACGTCGACACCAACCTCCAGAAATGGGCTAGTGATCATGGTGATGATGAGCATCACAAGCATGACGTCTACTAGCGGTATGATGTTGATTTCGGCCATTGGCATGGGCCCTTGGTCTAAGTCGTCATCTCCACCTGAAACATTAAATGCCATCGATTAACCTATGTAACTTCTTTTTAAAATGTTTGTGAAATCAGCATTAAATCCATCGAGATCATTTCTATAAATTCTCAAGCGACTGATGAATTGATTGTAAAAAATAACAGCGGGAATCGCGGCGGCAAGTCCAACCGCGGTCGCAATAAGGGCTTCGGAAATACCAGGGGCAACACGTTGAAGAGTGGCGGGGCCTCCCGCGCCTAGAGCGCGGAAACTGTCCATGATTCCCCATACGGTTCCAAAAAGACCAATAAAAGGCGCTACAGAAGCGATAGTGGCTAAATAAGGAAGAAGTTTTTCGAGTCGAAGAATTTCTTTTGCGGAAGCCCTCTTTAGTGCTCGCTGAACGTTTTCTATTCCTTGATTGATAACTTGGTTGCTGGTCTCAGGATTTTCTTTACTTTTAGCCGAAAGCTTTTGAAATTCTTGGTAAGCCGAACGGAAAGCATTAGATACGTGACTAGCCGTAAGGTTTTTAGTTTCTGAAAAAATATTATCGAGTGATTTCCCAGTCCAAAACAAATCCATAAAATTATTGGTTTGTTGAGTGGCTTGCCGGAAGGTGCTCCATTTTGCAAAAATAATTGTCCAGGATAAAACTGAACTGCCTATTAAAATTAATAGAACAAGTTTAACAACGGGGCCTGTGCCTGCGGCAATAGAAAGTGCTGATAATTCCATAGAATGCATTCTATCGAGGCAAATCTCAAACGTCCATAAGATGACCAAGACTCTTTGCGACTTATGTTTGAATGACTTTTTCTTTGAGTAGACCCTGAAGCATGGTGTTAGTGAGAAGTATCAAGAGAGTTAAATAGAGGTAGGCTTGGTTCATTTGAAGCGGACCTTGAAGAATTTGCATAAGTGAAGCGGCTCTCCACTCGGCGATGTTTTGGCCAAATACGTGAATGAAGCTAAACCATAATCCGCATAGAAAAGAAGTTCTAACTGCACTTTTGTATCTTCGATGAGGATAAAATTTTAAGTTGTGTAAATAACTCAAATTCAATGCCAATGATAAAAAGATACAGAAAATAATTTTAATAGGGGAAAAGGCCGCTGGAGGAGTGATGCTTTCGTAAAACGAATAGAGAAGTTGAGATTCAAATCCGCAATAAATAATTAGGCTCCAACCCGTCGCGATGCTTTGAAAAAGTAAGGGTATGAGCAACTGTCTTGTTCTTTCTAAAATGACTATCCAGATGAGAAAAAAAAGACTTTGCAGGATTAGGGTTGGAATTATTCTCAGAAATTGAGTGCTAGCCATTGAGGGAGCTTCAATTTTTACAAATCCAAAGAAAATGGAAACGGCAATAATACAGCATGCAAATAAAAATCCATAAAATGAGGAACTCATAATCTTGCCCATGAGTTCTTCGTTGCCCCAGGGACTTTTAAAAAATTTTATGATGGCGGCTTTGACGCTTTTTAAATTTGATTCATAAACCGAGGAGCAAAAAAGTCCCGCCGCCAATGCCAGAGACTGAAACACGGCTTCTTGTTGTCCCAGCAACGCTGGAATTTGCTCAATTGGGAAAAATAACATGAGAATTTGTTGAACAGTGAAGGTTACTAGGATCTTAGTCATTATAAAGATACCAACAAATACAAGTAGATATCTCGCTGATGCCCCTAGCTTAAACATAGTCTTGACCTTTTACACGGAGCATAATAAAAGTTCAAGCCTTCTAAGTAAAAAAATGAGCAAAGGGATTTCCAACAGCCTTCGTAACAGTTCAGCTAGAGTCGTCATCGTAGGCGGGGGACTGGCTGGTTCGGAATGCGCTTGGCAATTGGCCGAACGTGGAATTCAAGTTTGCATCATTGAACAGCGCCCCGTGAAAAGTACAGAGGCTCACAAAACAGATCGTTTTGCGGAATTGGTTTGTAGCAATAGTTTAAAATCCACAGATTCTGAGTCTGCTCCTGCACTTCTAAAAAGTGATCTAGAAAAATTAAATTCATTAATTTTAAAATCAGCGATGAAGCATCAAGTGCCCGCCGGTAATGCGCTCGCTGTTGATCGTGAGGCTTTTAGTCAAGAAATCACGCAAAAATTAGAAAAGCATTCACGCGTAGAAATTATTCGAGATTCGGTGGAGCATTATGAGGAAGTTTTAGTTTCGGGTCCTCAAGGATTGCGGCCTGTCGTATTTGCAACAGGACCCCTCACAGGCCAGACTTTGGCTGATAGCTTTGGTGATCTCACAGGAAAAAAATTATATTTTTACGATGCCATAGCTCCCATCGTTGAAGGCGCGAGCATCAATCGAGACATTGCTTTTGCTCAAAATCGATATCAATTAGAGCGCGGACAACAAGATCAAGAAGGCGATTATCTCAATTGCCCTTTTAATAAAGAAGAATATTTTAAATTTATAGAAGCACTGGGTGCGGCTGAAAAAGTTGAAGCCAAAGATTTTGAAAAATTAATTTATTTTCAGGGCTGTCAACCTATAGAAGCCATGCTTGAAACGGGCCCGTTAACACTGGCGCATGGACCGATGAAACCCAAGGGGCTTGTTGATCCACGCACAAATTCTGAACCCTTTGCGGCCGTGCAATTGAGAAGTGAAGATCGAGAAGGGCGCGCTTGGAATATCGTGGGTTTTCAAACGAAGATGAAGTATCCCGAGCAGAAAAAAGTTTTTTCGATGATTCCTGGTTTGGAAAACGCCAATTTTTATCGAATGGGAAGTCTTCACCGTAATACTTATATCCATTCTCCAACACTTTTGGATCCGCAATTTCGTTTGAAAAAATTTCCTTTGATTCATTTTGCCGGGCAAATCACTGGTGTAGAGGGATATTTGGAAAGCACCGCCATTGGCGCTTATGTGGGAGCACTCTTAGCTTATAGATTTAAAATGAACACTGAAATTCCCGCGCCTCCTGCGACAACGGCATTGGGTGCCTTGGTGAATGCCATTGTGAATGGAAATGTGAAAAATTTTCAGCCTATGAATATCAACTGGGGTTTAGTTCCGCTTAATGGAATAGATGAGCGCGATAAACAAAAGAGATCTAAGCTCGTCACTCGTGGCCAGCGTAATTTCGATGCTTGGCGCGCGATGATCTAAATTATTTAATATTTAAAATAATACTTCAGTGAATAATGCCTAGCTCATTGAGGCCCATGCGAATCATGTGAACAGCGATAGCTGTCAAAAATAATGCAGCAATTTTGGCCACAGCTTTGGTCCCACCAGTTCCAAAAATTCTCAAAAAGATTGAAGAGTATTGCAGTGTGATCCATACGATTAAAACGTTTACGAGAAGTGCAGCGAGGCTGACGCTAAAACCAACGGATTCTGAACTGATGAGAAGTGTGGTGAGCGCCGCGGGTCCTAAAATCAGTGGTATTCCTATGGGGACGACGCCAATTTGATCGTTGGAGTTTCTGCGACTGGCCTCTTCTCCCTTCATAAGATTGTTAATAGAAATTAAAAGAAGCAGTAAACCGCCGCCCACTTTAAAATCTCCAGAGGTGATACCTAATAAACTAAAAAGTCCGCGCCCAGTCCATAAAAAGACTATTGATGTGAGCAGTACCGTTAAACAAGCTTCGTGAATGAGCTTTGAGCGTTCACGTTTGTTAAGATTTTCTGTGAGAGTTAAAAAAATTGGAACGAGTGCGATCACATCTATGGCTACAAAAAGAGGCAAAAACACTTGAGAAAAGCTCTGAAGCCAATTCATTGCCTATAATTTTAATCTAAACTCATGAGAGTCATAGCCATAGAAATTTGGCAGTCAGAATTAAAATTCTAAATAAAGAATTATCCAAAGAATTGACATTAATTTTTCTTAAAATCCATTTTTGCCATTAACAATTTTAAACTCCGCATTTGTGATTTTAATAAACTGAAGCATCACGAGGGGGAGTCCATGAAAAATAAAATAATAATTTTTGTTGCCGTAGCGGCAACCTTGCCAATTATGGCAGAAATCGGGAGCCGACAGTCTCGACCCGATAGAATACCTGGAGAGTACGTGGCGGTTCTCGACACTCAACGAATAAATGCTTTGGGAGATCTGACTGCAAAAGCTAGAGAAAACGGTGTTGTTGTAAAAGAATTTCTTGGAAAATCCCGAGATCTCATTCGTTTTCAATATACAGATTCTGCTTTGAGCGTTCGCGAAACTCTTTCAAGACTCGTGAATTTAATTCCTGGCGCAAAAAAAGTTGAGCCCAATTATTTGTATTACACATTGGCAGGAGGTTCTAATCCAGGAGGTGGAAATCCAGTTCCAAATGCGCCTGCTGATGACGGACTTCCCTCTATAGTTCCCAACGATCCAAGTTTTGGACAGTTGTGGGGTATGCGAAATATTGCACAAAAAGATTCTGCTGGCACAGCGGGTTTTAAGGGCGTAGATTCTGCGGCTTCAAAGGCCTGGAAAATTCGCACATCAGGTGATCGAGTGGTTGTTGCTGTAATAGACACAGGTGTGGATTACACACATCCTGATCTTAAAGATAATCTTTGGCATGGAAGAGGCCCTAACAACCAAGACATCATTGGTTACAACGCCATAAAAAATACTTTTGATCCAAAGGACGACAATGGTCACGGAACTCACGTTTCGGGAACTATCGGTGCTGTTGGAAATAATGGTGTGGGCGTTGTTGGTGTGGCTTGGCGTGCGAGCATTATGGCTATTAAATTTTTGGATTCTCGAGGTTCAGGCGCACTGAGTGATGCCGTTAAAGGTATTGATTGGGCGCGAGAGCATGGCGCTAACATTATGAGCAATTCATGGGGCGGTGGCGGATCCTCCGACATTTTAAAAGAAGCCATTGTTAAGGCGAGTCAGGCGGGAATCGTATTTGTTGCGGCTGCTGGTAATGAATCATCTAACAACGACACTAAAGCTAGTTTCCCTGCAAATTATGATGTTGATAATATGATTTCTGTGGCGTCTTCTAACAATAAAGATCAAATGTCTTCATTCTCAAATTACGGGAAGAAAATGGTGCACATCATGGCGCCCGGAGAGAATATTTATTCTACTAAGCCGGGCGGTGGCTATCAAAGTTTGAGTGGAACATCTATGGCAACGCCACACGTGAGTGGAGCCGTGGCCTTATTGCTTTCACAAGAGCCATCATTGAGTCCTAAGGCTGTTCGTGAAAGATTGATGAAATCTTCGGATAAGATGCAAGTTTATAAAGACAAGATTGCTTCAAGTGGACGATTAAACGTTTATCACATGCTTCGCAATGAAGGTGGTTCGAGTCGTTAATCGATTGGGTTTCACTCTGTGAGATTGAAATTGTAGCCTTGAGTTTTTACTCAAGGCTACAATGTTTTAAATTAAAAATTTTGAATTTATTTTTTTAATTCTAAAGCATCGAGCGCGTTGAGTACGTTAGGATTGAGTTGCACTCTTTGTTGAGTTTCGACGTCGAGATTTTCCCAAATATATTCTTTATAACTTGTTTTGGGATTTCCACGCTTGTCTCCCACGGCTTCAAGAATGAGTTCTTTAGAATAGAGCTCTTCAAAAAGTTCTTTCCAACCTTCTTTTTTGGCCAGAGAGTTTTTGTCGTGAGTGTAAATGCGAACTCTTTCATTGAGCTCATCTAGCGCATAGGCTTCGCATCCATCGGTATCTTCTTTAAACCAACCAGAGCTGGGGTGTGCGATTTGATCTAAATCAAGTGGATTGAGGTACTTCCAAACTAGGCGATGCAATCCAGCGGCGTCGTACATTTTTTTTGAGCTAGAGACTTCTTCTGTGCACAAGCGAATGCATCCATGAGAGGCTCTATAACCAAAGCTGCCATAACCATAATCGTAAGTGCCATGAAAACAAGTTCCATTATAGTCGTGAGCACCCCAGTCAGAGAGCATGAAGGAATAGGGCATTGGGGAGTTGCCATGCTTTTTGGATTTGTTTTTTTTGTGAATACCTACGATTTCCCAACGTTGAGCACTTGTACTGTGAGCATAATCCGCTGTGGACACTCGACCTATGGCTTTGATTCTTTGATCGATGGAGATGATTAAATATTCGAGTGTATTTTTGTGAATAGCTGCTGAACTTTTAAAAATGTCGACTCGACCACTTTGTATAGGGAGAATTTGTGCCACTGTGGAAAATGAAAATATTATTAAAGTAAAAATTAAATGTCTGAAGCTAAACATGGACGTGCAACATAGTCTGAAAAATGATCCATTGCATTAACTTCAAGGCGCTTTTCAAAATAATTTTCTAGATTTGGAATTGTTGATTAATAAATAGAGGGATTCGTTTCTTTAGATAGCTAAAAAACGGGGTAGAAATGTTAACGTAAAATACAACATAAGTGCATGAATATATTTGGTTTTTGCCTTAACAGTAACTTGATTTTTTAATCGACTCTTAATGGGCGATAATCCCTAGTATGAGTCGGCACTTAGGCTATTACTTAGTTTTGGCAAGTTTAGTTTTCTTTAATCAATCTTGTAGCAATAAAAACCAGACTTTGAGTCAGCAAGGTAATTGTAATGGGTCGAGCACTTATAGCATTCTCAATAAGTGGAAGTATTTAGAGCCCGGTAAATCTGCAGATCAGTTGGAGTACACTTTTAAAGTCATGATTTTTGAGCCTGGATCGGGAGTTTGTCTCACGCAAGTCACTAATAAGGTTGGTGGAGCCGCCTTATACAAAGGCCTATACGAACACGATGTGGCTCAGAGGGAAGTGAACTTGTCTTACATACAAGGAGTCAATCCAACAACAAATCATTCTGGTGGTGATGATGGCGTTCGATATACTTTTTCGGGTCAGTGCGAAAACACAAAAATGACTTTAACCTATGACGATGGAAAGAGTGAAGTTTATCAACTTTACTCCTTGGGCTCGGCTACGGGCGATTGTCAGATTCAATAATAAAACGTCAGTGAGTCTTTTCTTAAATTTTATAGGGAATTAGAATGAAAATTATGAAGACGCTTGATTCTATTAAAAAGAAAGTCACTCAAAAGGTTAAAGATCTAGAATCCTTTGATAAGCAGAAGATTTTTGATGTCGTGGAACAGGCGACTCAAGTTGGTGTTCAGGAAGTTATTAAGTTTAGACAAGAGGTTCATGAGAAAATAGTGTCTAATCCCCAATTTCAAGCTCAAAAAGAAAAGTGGATTGTCGAAGCTAAAAAGCTTCGTGAATGTGCTGAAGCAACGATTCTTCAAGTGAAAAAAAATCTTCAAGAAACCCTAGAGGGTGAGAGGAAGAGGCGTGGTCGAAGAAGTTGATACGGCTGAGCTTGATCGTTATTTGAGAATTTATCAGGAAAACCCTGACTCTAGAGTTTTTGCTCCTTTGGCTGATCTCTATAGAAGAATGGGTAAGCTTGATGAGGCTGAAAATGTTTGCCGTGAAGGTATCGGGCGTCATCCCTATTATGCCGGCGGCCGAGTGGCTTATGCCAATATATTGCTCGATAAAGGGGAATGGGATGAGGCTTTAACTGAGATTGAGGCCGTAGTTAATTTCTATCCCGACAACCTATTAGCAAGGAAAATTTTTATAAGAGTCTTGGCCGCTTTAGGCCAGCTTCAAAGGGCGCAAAAAGAATTGGATGCTCTTAAGGCTATGGCACCCGATATTGCTGGCGATCCACAGCTTATTGCCGTTTTAAAGGGTCCTTCTAGCCTTTCGCTAAAGGATAATAAGGAGCTCTCTAAGCTCCTAAAAGAGAAGCAACTCTTAGAAGCCTTGATTCAGTCTTTAGAGCCCTGAAAGTCTATTTGAGGGTTTCAAAATGGCCCTGGGGCTGCTAGATTTTGGCCCGTTATGATTGAAATTAATGATATCCGTAAGAATTCCAAAATCTTGATCGATAGCGCCCCCTACACCGTAGTCGATTTTCAACACGTAAAGCCAGGTAAGGGTAATGCTTTCACTAGATGCCGATTAAAAAATTTGCAAACAGGTCAGCAACTCGAAAGAACTTTTAAATCCAATGAAAAATTTGATGAACCCAATATGGAGTATAAAGAAATGCAATTCCTTTTTTCTGATGGAAGCATGCTCCATTTTATGGACACTACAAATTATGAGCAGATTGCGCTTGAAGTAAAATTAGTGGGTGAACAATTGCCCTTCTTAAAAGAAAATATCACTGCGGGAGTTCTTTTCTTTAATGAAAAACCCATAAATATTGAATTGCCTACTTTTGTGGAACTTCCTATTGTTTATTGTGAGCCAGGTTTTAAAGGCGATACGGCTACTGGAGCTTCTAAGCCTGCAACACTAGAGGGCGGCCACGTTGTGACTGTTCCTTTGCACCTCAAAGAAGGGGACATTCTCAAAATTGATACGCGTACGGGGGACTACGTTGAAAAAGTCAATAAATAAGAAAACAACTAAGACCAAAAAAGTAGAAAAAAAACTTTCAACCGCAAAATCTCCTGTAGATTTTGCACTTCTTGAAAACCTTGTCTCATTCATGAATGAACAAAAATTAGCGGAACTCAAGGTTGAGGTGTCTTCTACAATTCTTCATATGAGAAAATTTGAAGGAGACAAAGCGCCCGTAATCGACGCTTCAGTTGTCGCGGCACTGACAACTACGGCTAAGGCGACTCCAAGTGCTAAGCTTCCAACTCAGGCGCCTGCAGCTCCCGTCAATCAAGTGAAAACAGTAACGATAAAATCTCCTTTCGTTGGAACTTTTTATCGTTCCTCAAGTCCCAACCAAAAACCCTTTGTTGAGGTGGGGCAAATTGTAAAATCTGGTGATGCTTTATGCATTATTGAAGCCATGAAATTGATGAATGAAATTGAAAGTGATCTCAAAGGACGCGTGGTTAAAGTACTTATCGATAACGCGACTCCTGTAGAATATGGCGAATCATTGTTTGAAATAGAACCACTATGAAAAAAATACTAATAGCCAATAGAGGGGAAATCGCTCTTAGAATTATACGTACTGCACGTGAAATGGGTTTGCACACTGTGGCTGTTCATAGTGAGTGCGACGCTCATTCTATGCATGTTCGAAGTGCCGATGAAAGTGTGTGTATTGGTGGAAATAGGCCTAAAGATTCCTATTTAAATATTGTTTCAATAATGTCGGCATGTGAACTCACGGGTGCTGATGCCATTCATCCGGGTTATGGATTTCTCAGTGAAAATAGTGAATTTGCAGCAGTGGTAGAGCGATGTGGAATTAAATTTATTGGTCCAAAATCAACTAGTATAAAAAAAATGGGTTCTAAAGTAGGGGCTCGTGAGATTGTTGAAAAGGCTGGAGTGCCCGTATTGCCCGGAACTCCTGCAATTCAAGATGTAAAAACATTGTTTTCTGAAGCGGATCGAATTGGTTTTCCAGTTCTCATCAAAGCCAGCCACGGTGGTGGCGGACGAGGAATGCGTGTTGTTTGGGATCCTAAAGAATTGGAAAAAACATATCACTCTGCACGAAGTGAGTCTCAAACAGCTTTTGCCTCTTCAGAAGTTTTTCTAGAAAAATATGTAGCTCGTCCGAGACATATTGAAATTCAAATCATTGCAGATTCACATGGAAACGTTGTTTATCTCGGTGAAAGAGAATGCACTTTGCAACGACGACATCAAAAAGTTATTGAAGAAGCTCCATCACCTGTAATGACTGAAGACTTGAGAAAGAGAATGGGCCAAGCCGCTTGCGAAGTGGCAAAGGCTGTAGAGTACGAAGGACTCGGAACTATCGAATTTATTGTCGATGAAAAAATGAATTTTTATTTCATGGAAATGAATACGAGAATACAAGTAGAGCATCCCGTAACTGAGTATGTGACTGGGCTTGATTTAGTCAAAGAACAAATCAATGTGGCTCGTGGAGAAAAGCTCCCCTTTAAACAAGAGGATATTGTTATAAAAGGGCATTCTATTGAATGTAGAATCAATGCAGAAGATCCATTCACATTTGTGCCTTGTCCAGGAACTATTAAAGAATTGATTCTTCCTGGCGGTCGTAATGTGAGAGTGGATACTGCGGCTTATGCGGGAGGGATGGTTCCACCGTTTTATGATTCTATGATTGGTAAATTGGTAACCTTTGGGGCCAATCGTCAAGAAGCACAAAAGACTATGCTACGTGCTTTGGGTGAATTTACAATCGAAGGAATTAAAACAAATATTCCCCTACATAAGAAAATCTTAGGAACAAAAAATTTTCCCGAAGCAAATTTTTGGACTAAGTGGATTGAAGATGAGTTGTTGGCTTAATGGACGACGGAAATCTTCAAGAGCTTCTCGATAAACTCGTAAAAGATCTTGAACTGGCCATAGATGATCGTTTTGGTAAAAATTCTGTATTAGGTGCATTGTTTTCTGAATGGAAAAAAATTCCTTCAGATCAATTTAAGCAGTTGGCTTTAGATCTTTCTTTATTTGCAGGTAGTTTTGGCGATTGGGTATTGGCATTCGAAATATTACAAAAATTACAAACAGTATCACCAGTATCTGGTCCTATGAAGTTGTGGGAGTTGCGTTGTTTGGTTGAGTTGAATAGATCTTCAGAAGCACTCGCTATGGCGAGAGCGCATCACTGGAGTTTAGAAGAACAAATTCACGTCAACTATTTGTCTGGTTTGGCTTATGAAGCTTTAGGATTGCGTCTTGAAGCGGCTCAAAGATTTGACGCTGTTTACAGAAAAAATCCACACTATTCTGACGTCGCACTTAGGCTCGTCAGAGAATAGAATAAAGCTTAGACCATGTTCTATTATAGGCATAGATTTTTCATCATAGCTTTGAGCTTAAGCCTACCTCTGGTTTTAAGTCTCGCATTTTTGCAAGATCCCGTGGTCTCTCGCATGCTTTTAAATTTTTCTTTAAAAGTTTTACGTATTCGTACTGGTTTAAGAGTCGAAACCAATGATTGGAGCGTGTCTCCGTTTCGTTTTGCGGTTTCATTTAAAAAAGTTAAATTAAGTTTAGAGTCTCAAAATATTGCCGCTGAAGAAGTTCAATTTCAATTTTCGCCTCTTTATCTCATGCTAGGCGATCTTCACTTGAAAGGACTTTATGTTGAAGATGTGGATCTATTAGGTCGTATTGGAATAAACTGGGACGATAAGGATGACACTAAAAATGATCCTGAACTCATTCCTGGAAAAATTGCAAATTTTGTAATCAAGGCAAATGAGATACTAAAAAAGAGAAATATAAGTTACGAAGAGTTGGAACTTAAGAACGCTAGAATTCTTGCTTCTGATCTTAAAGCCAATATCGAATCATTTTATATCCAGAATCTCGAAAGAGGTCAGCTAAGAATCCAAGGGATTGTTAATGATATTGATTTTCCAAAAAGAATTGGAACAATTAAGCGAGTAGAAGCCTCCACTTTAATTCTTAGTGAAGGTATCGATAAATATTATTTAGCGATACGAAAAATCAATGTTGATCTTGATGAAGAAAGTTTTGTGAGAACGAGTGGACGTTGGCCAGGTGATATTAAAGTTCAGGTTGAGGGGCCAGTTGAAAATTTTGATAGCTGGTTACTGCGCACTCCTCAGATTAAAGGTTGGAACACTCAACTTAAACCCAGCGGTCATTTAAAGCTTGAGGCCACATATCACTCTCAAGGATCTGATAAAAAAAATCTATATGCTAATTTAAAATTAAAAGATTTTAAAATTGATGGGTATCATCCCAATAATGTGGACGGAGATATCGTTTGGGAGAATGATTCAGTTCTCCTTAAGCATTTTAAAATTGAATTACCTAGAACTAATTGGGAGCCCGCTTCGATAAAAAACACAATACTTTTAGATGGAACGAAAATAGCGGGCGGAAAAGTATCAGGACAATTAAAGGCTGAAGATGCTGGGCTTTGTGGAATCCTAAGGGCTTCTAGTGTTGAAGAGTGTTACGTCAAACTTCAAGTCAATGGAGTTTTAGATTTTCAGGGCCCTTTAGAAAATTTTGAAATTATCGGACAATCTCATCTTAACCTGTCTGCTTTTGATGTTTTTTCCGATCCTAAAATGTATAAGTTAGAAGCGGCTTCAAAAGTTTTAAGAGGAAATTCTGCAAAACTTGAGGGGCAAGTTAGAATTCACGCTAAGGATTTATTTTTAGAAAACATGAAATTAGTGTGGAATGAAAATGTGGAAATTCCATTAACAGGAAAGGTGATTTATAATCCTACAATTTTAGATATCCAAGCCACTCCCAAAGATACGGATCTTAGTGAGGTTTTAGAGGATTTTGTAGGAATTAAGATTGCTGGGCGTTTGAATGCGCGTGCAGATATTCATTACGATTATTCCCAAGAACCTAAAAAAAGAACTTTGGTTAATGCTGATCTTGCTATTAATGGGATGTCTGTCTTGGAGCAAGATTTAGGAAAATTAACGGGTTTATTAAAGTACGAAAATAAAATATTACATATAGGTCCTCTCAGGCTCGATCAAGGCGGAGGAAAAGCCCATATTCTTGGACAATTGTATTCGAGGCCCGGTGTGGGTGGATGGATGAAGCTCGACACTCTTTTTGATCAATATGAATGGCAATTTAAATTAGATCCTGAAACTATTCCAGTTCATGGTTTTTGGAGCGGAAGCCTTGAAATGAACGGAGCTTTGGATATGAGCAGTCCTCAAAGATTAAAAGGTCCTATGATGCTCACAGGTCGTAATTTAAAATCTTTTGGATTGGCTTTTAATAGTGCTCGGTTGATTGCCGAAACTTACGTGAACAAGCTCTTAATTAAAGAAATGCTAGTTTTTAAGGAAGAAGGAAGCTTTTCCATGAGCGGAGATTTGAATCCTGACAAATCTCAACTCCACTTCGAATTGCATCCTATTAAAATAAAATCACTCAATCTCATACCCAACGTAGAGAAGATATTTGATTATGGTTTTGCATCGGGTTCGGGAAATTGGAGTACATTTGGAGGATGGGATTTTAATGCTTCTTTGAGTCAGTTAAAAATTGATAAGCTTTCTTTAGCGCCCATTCAGGTTTCTGCTAAAGGAAATGGAAAAGATCTTCAATTCCAAATGAAATCATCAAAGCATGAAGGCTTGTTTCAGTCCGAAAAAAAAGGCGAAGAATGGCAACTTAAGAAAGTTCACTTAAAAGCTGAAGAAGAAGGATTATCCATTCTCTTTGCGATGATAAATGATTCTCAGAGAAACGATGAATTAATATCTAGAGGTCTCATCACATACGATTGGTCTGAATCCGGTGGACAGATATCTACTGATAATTTGGGCTTAACTCTCAAATCGGATCGACTCGAGCGTCCATTAGTTTGGTTGGCTGGAAAGCAAAATTTAAGTTGGAATAATCACGAGGCGACTGGAGAACTACGCAGCCAAAATGGATCATTATTTGTATTGGATTCTAAAAACTGTTCACATTGTATTCGTGTCCATGGAGATTTGAATTCAAATTTAGTAGATACTTTTGTCCCAGACTTGCTTCGTTTTCATTCCGGGAGCTTTAAAATCAATGGAAATTTATCACTTCCCTTAAATGATCGATCATTAAATCTAAATGCCGAAATGGAGAAAGTTGGCTTTTCGATAAAAAACGTAGGACAGCCTGTAGAAAATGCTCGCGGACTTATAAAAATGAATGGTGAAAAATTAGAAATATCCCAAGCCGAGGGCTCTATGGGAAGTGGTCGAGCAGAATTTCAAGGAACTTATCGATGGTTATCGAAAGATCGAGGAATTTACTTAAATTTTCAACTTCAGAAAGCACAAGTAGCTCTCTTAAACGAATTCCCAATGACCCTAGATGGAAACTTGCTTTTAGCGGGTCCTAAGCTTCCTTATACTTTAAAAGGAAATCTAGCTGTTTCTAATGGATTGTATGCAAAAGAATTTTCAGGTGGTGGAATGACATATGGAATTGGTCAAGTTCAAAGTCCATCATTAATTTTTGATATTAAAGCTGAAGTGAATAATACATTTTTAGTTAAAAACTCATTAGCTTCAACTCAAGTTTTTGGATCACTACTGATTTCAGGAAGTGATGTGAATCCCTTATTTGTTGGAAATTTGAACATCGATAAAGGCTTTCTTTATGCTCGAGATCAAACATTTTCAATTTCGAGAGGAACCGCAAATTTTCAAAGAAGTTTAGTACCTAATATGGCACTCCAAGCGAGTACTAACATTAGATATAACAATGGTGATTATAGAATTGATTTGTTGGCGAGTGGATCAGCTTCTGACCTCAAACTTGATTTTAAGAGTGAACCTCCTTTGCCTACTCAAGATATTATTTCATTACTAGCTTTTGGTTTTATTCGATCGGATCTTGAAAGAAATGACTTGTCGTCTGGTACTTCGAGCGAAGGTGGAGGATTAATTCAATCAGCAGGTTTTGAAGCTTTTCAAGCCGTTTTTGGACAAAAGATAGGTTCTAACGTGAGTAAAACAACAGGTTTTCAAGTCAGTTTGGGTACAAAGATAAATAATACAGCTCAAGATCCTGTCACTAAAGTGGAAGTGACAAGAAAACTAGGTAAAAAAACTACGGCCACTTTTGGTCGAAGTTTAAATTTAAGTAAACCTGAAAATAATTTTCAGGTAGATTATAAGCTTTATAAAAATATGAATTTAACTGGGGTTTGGGAAAGTCCCGAACCTGAGGCGCAATCTATGGGGGCAGATATTCGATTTAAATTTGATTTAAAATGAAATATTATTTAATGCGCGCTTTTCTTCTTGGTTTTACAGCTCTTTGTTTTGCAGACAACGACGCTATTAAGGAAATCAGAATACTTCATTCTGAAGATGTGGATGTTCCAGCTATTTTAGATCTTCTCGGACTCAAGCAAGGAGATTCATTTAATCAAGACTCTTTGGACCGTGGTTTGTCTCGTCTGGCATTGACTAACAATTTTCAAAGAGTCGATGCAGAGTATGATACACAAAGTAGAGAACTCATTTTAGGACTTGATTTACATACGCGACTCGAATCCGTTGAAATTGTGAGTAATCAAAAAATTTCCAATCCATTAAAAGAAAATATTCTAGCGGATATTGGACTTAATCCTGGCGACATTGTTACAGCCGACATGCTTACTGATATTAGGATTAAAATTAAGGATCTTTTAGAAAAAAGAGGCTTATTGGAAGTAGAAATTATTCCGGCTCTTCAACAATATGAGGTAGGTTCGGCTAGAAAATTGAGAGTCTTTGTTCAGTTTTCAGGTTACCGCGAGACTTCAACACTGGGTTTCAGTGGAATGTCTACAAGCGATTTAAGAGTTCTATTAGAGGAAATGAAGGCTGAAGAAACTTTTAACTCATCTCTTAAGAGAATAAACGTCTCTGAATTTAAAAATGCTAAATTAAAGAGTCCATTGATCTTAGATTTTATTGCTCTTGAGGAAGTTCGAAGACGATTTTTAAAGAGAATGAGAGATAAGGGTTATTATGATTCTAAAATAGAATGGGAGTTGATGAATCAAAAGCAAAATCAGCTCGACATTCATTTAGCTAAAGGCCCAAAGTATAATATTCAGTTTAAGGGTAATGTCTTTTTTTGGGAGAATGATCTTCGAGAAAGTATTTTAGAAAGAAGTGTTCAATTAGGTCTTCCATTTTCAATGTTTGAGGCTGAGCTTAGAATCAACACTCAATATAAAGAGCGTGGATTCAAAGATATTAAAATTCAAAGAGACGTTATTGATGAAGCTGACAAACGATTAATCACTTTTAATATCAAAGAAGGCACTCAGTATTTTTTGGGCCAAACACTGTTTAAGGGAATTCCTCTTGAGTCCGAAGCTTTAATGAGAAGAGCTACTTTTAAATGGTTGGAGCCTTATCAAACTCCCTATCATTATATTTATTATTTGCCTGATCAAATTGTTTCGCTTTTAGGCGGACTTGTTTCTCAAGTTCGCGATATGGGATATTTAGATTTCAAAATATTTTCTTACAGATTTGTGCAAAGAGGCAACACACGTTTTTTTGATTTAGAACTTACGGTTCAGCTGGGTCAAAGATATCAATACGGTGATATACAGTTAGCGGGTCTTTCAAATTTTGAAGAATCAAAAATCAATTCTATGATTGATTTAAAAAAGGATGACTATGTATCACCTTCAAAAGTTTTTTCTTTAGCTTCAAAATTAAAAAGTTATTGTCAAAATGAAGGCTTTATTCAAGCTAGTGTCAGTTCTACAGAGGAAGAATTGTTAAAGCTTGATCCTTCATCTGCGCGTGCCACTGTCAGTGTTTCAGTCAATTTAGGACCAAAAGTCGTAATGGGTAAAACCATTATTGATGGAAACAATAAAACTAAAGATCCCGTCATTTTGCGAGAACTTAAAAAAGATACTCTTGTGGTCGGACAGTCTATGGGGCCTGACAGAAGCAAACTATTTGAACAAAATCTTTATGGATTAGGACTCTTTCAATTAGTTGAAATGCGACCCGTTGGTGGCCGAATATTGCAGAGAGAAGATCTCGATAAAGGACTTTTTGAAATTCAGGAGAAAGATTTAAAAGTTGCTGTAAAAGAACGAGCGCCTGGTTCAATTGAGTTTGGTCCCGGATATAGAACTGATCTTGGATTGATTGGTTTTGCGGAGTTGAACTATAGAAATTTAGGTGGCTGGAATCGAGGATTGTTTTTACGGTCTCAAGCGTCTCGCAAACTCAATCAATCTCAATATCAATTTATAGAACAAAAGCACACCGCAGTTTATGTTGAACCTTATCTTTTTGATTGGCCTTTAAGGTTTAGAACTCAATTTGAGTATAGCAAGTCTGATGATATTAAGTATTTAAAGGATCAAAAAGTTTCAGGGTTTAATTCTGAAGAGCTTTCTTTAAACTTTTCAGTAGAAAAGGAAATTTTTAAAAATTTTACTCTCTCACAAACTTTGTATGAGTATAATATTTCAAAAATATTCGACATTATTAAAGCTCCATTGAATCGACAAAACTATTATCGAATTGCTTCGGTGGGATCTGTGGCTTCTTATGATCTAAGAGATAATGTTTTTGAACCCCGAAAGGGATTTCTTTTCCAAAACACAATTCAATGGGCCATTCCGGAATTGGGGGGTGATGACGAAGCTAATTTTGTAATTTGGCGTCAGAAGTATAGCTTTTATGTTCCCATACCTAATAGAGCCGTACTCGCATTGTCGGCCGGATATAGTCGATTGTGGGGCTTGGAGAAAAGTAATAACGTTCCTGAAAATAAAAGATTAGTTTTAGGGGGTCGTTCGTCGATACGATCTTTAAGTGAAAAATATTTACGTTTTGACCAAAAAGGTGTTCTCGATCAACAAAGTTATGAATTCAGAAGTGAATTAAGACAACCTTTGTTTTTAGCTTGGGGTATGGCGGTCTTTTTTGAGGGTGGAGAGGTCAATGTATTGCGAACTAGGGGAGATCCCTTGGAAAAGCTCAGCACTGGCTTTAGAAAGGCCACAGGAGTTGGGCTACGTTATTCGACCCCAGTGGGTCCACTAGCGGTTGATTTTGCATTTAATATTGATCAGGAGCCCGGTGAAAACGAATACAGAATCAATCTGAGCATCGGTAGCTTCTAAATTTTAAGAATTTCGCAGGAAAAAAATTACCAGGCTGCGAGAGGAGGCATTGAGCAGAGTATGGCTTCGGGATTGCCGCCTGATTGAAAGCCAAATTTAGTGCCTCGATCATACAATAAATTGAATTCTACATAGTGTGCTCTTTTGTGGAGCTGTAAATTTTTATCTTCAGCTGAAAAGGCTTCGGAGTGTCGCTTTTTATAAATGGGGATAATGCCTTCTAAAAAATGATCCCCTACGCTTTTCCACATAGCAAAATCGTTTTCAAAATGACCTGTATTGTAATGATCAAAAAAGATTCCCCCGACGCCTCGTTCTTTTTGGTAATGAGGAATGTAATAATATTCTTTAGCCCACTTGGAAAAATCTGGATAGAGGTTGTCTCCAAAGGGTTTAAGAGCCTTTTCTGCAGTTTTATGAAAATGTTCAGTGTCTTCAGCATAGGGAAATCCCATGGGAGTGAGATCAAATCCGCCTCCAAACCAAAACTTTTTTTCTGTTTGTAAAAATCGAATATTAAAATGCACTGTGGGAGCTTTGGGATTGTTCATGTGAGTGATGAGACTAACGCCAGTTGCGAAAAAAGGTCCCTGTGCATCGTCCATTGGGAATTTATCACCCTGAACACCTGACCAGTTGACAGCGGCTTTCTCGAAAACTTTTCCTCTTAAAACTGAGATTTCTCCGCCACCATTTCCTTTGTTGTAATTCCATTCTTTTCGTTGAAATCGAGCTTCATTTTCAAAACTTTCAAATTCAGAGCAAATTTTGTCTCTTAAAGTTTTTAGATATCTAACAATAATATCTTTGTCCGGTGTCATAATTAATCAATTATGAATCGCTTGGCCCACTGTCAAAGGAAAACAGTGAGGCGTTAAGCTATGTATTCAATAATGTGAATTAAATTATTGTTGAGAGGCTGTTTGAGTTGGAATTTCGAGGCCAAGTTGAGAGCAAATCCAGTTCCATTGCTTTCCAATAATTCGATTGCTTTCAATTTCAACTTCAGCCGTTTTAAGAGCATGGCTGATGGTTGAAGGGTCTTTTTCAAGGTAGTGAGCAATGGTGCTGTTGGTTAGTCCTAAAAACTTTGAAAGTGATAAGCAAACAAAACGTCTAGCTAAAGTGATTTCTGCGCGACGGCTGTGGCCTAGGAGTGCGCTAGGTCCCACGCCGCAAAGTCGACAAACACTTTCAATAAGTTCTTTAGGTTGATGGTTAGAAATAGAAGTGCTTTGGGCTTTTTCGCCAATGGTGTGCTCTAAAATAATGACATCTTGCAAACTAAAGCTTCTAGTCAATGAGAGACGGCTAATCACATTAATAAATAGAGAGTTGGCTTTTCTTGCCGATGAAACAGGAATGCTTAATAATTTTTCCTGAACAACAAGATCGAGTTCATAATCTTTCAATCCGTTTTCATCTAGAAGTCTTCTGAGTAAAGCTTCTTTGAATCGACGATCTGGTTTTGGCATTTCGATGGTCATGCCTGATAAGAGTCTGCTATAGAGTTGTGCTTCTAGTTGATCTTTTAAACTAGTTGGATTGTGTGTGCTTGAAACAACTATATGAGCGCCTCTTTCAATAAGGGCACTTATGGTAAACAGAACTTCTTCTTGGGTTTTCTTTTTTCCAACTAAATCATCGAGGTTTTCTAAAACAAGAACATCAATGTCTTTTCGATATTTTTTTATGAATTGAAAAGTATCGTTGTTGTCTAGAGCCTGTCTCCACTCTTGGAAAAAGGAAATGACATTAACAAAATGAAGTCGTTTGTTTTGAGGAACCCAAGAGTTCAACTGCTTGAGTAAGTAAGTTTTTCCGCTTCCCGCAGCACCAAAAACCCACAAGAGACTTTGAGAAGGCGCGCTTGGGTGAAAAAGATTATTGGCCCATCGTTTTGTAAGTTCAAAAGCTAATTGATACGCAGGACTATTAATATAAAAAGGTGCTGTTGATCGCCTCTCAAGTTCTCTTTTTTCAATTTCTTGAACGGGATTAACAGGCGCCAAAGGAAGTGCAACTTGATGGTGTTGATTGGGGCTGGGGAGATGATCTTTTTTAACTCTTTCTTGAACAGAGACATCGACGCTTTTAATCGAAACGCCACTCACCTTTTCGAGTTGATCTTTCCACTTTAAGAGAGCTTGTTTGTGGAAATTTGTAGGAACGGATAGTAAGACTCCATCGCTTTCGATGATTGGCTTTGAAAAAATTAAAAAACGATCATAGATGGATTGTAGTTCTGAATTATTGGCAAAAAGATGTGCAGGAAACACGTCTTCGAGACGCGACAACGGCAATGCACTAGATTTCAGAACAGTTCTCAAAATTTAAGTATCCCAACCCACGAGTAAGTTCAAAAGAACTTACTGTAAGCTGATGTTTTTAGTCCGAAATTCCTAAAATTTCTTTAATTAGGATTTCTTAACAAAAGTTGTCCACATAGGGTTAAAAACTATAGTTATAAACAAGTTATCCACATTTTATTTTGTCATAACTAAAATCAAGCCAACTGAAACTTATCAACAGCCTTATCCACAATTGACTGTGGATAAATATAATCTTTGTTTTTTCTTATTTTTGCCTTATTTCAGCTATTTTTGGCTATTTTCAAATGATGTCGCTTTTATGACGTAGTGAGATGTGCACAGTTAACAAAGATTAACTTTATTTGATTAAGGACTCATAAAAGGCATGAGCATTTAGGAGTCTTTTGAGAAAATTTCGTACTCTTCCAAGTGAAGGTTGTTGTCTATTTTTATTGTGACGCGACGTTTTATTTTCTGTTCAAGTTCGTCAATTGCAGGTTTTTCTTCGTCGGTTAGAAACTCAGAGACACTAGGATGGCAGTAGACAGCTAAACCCTGAGCGCTTGAGTCTTGTAACGCTTCTCGTTCGCATTCTCTAAGTATTTCGTAGGCGATTGTTCGCAGGGATTTAACGTAGCCTTTGCCTTCGCAGTATTTGCACGAAGAGGTGAGCTTCTTTCTAAGGGATTCTTGGCTGCGCTTGCGCGTCATTTCTATGAGGCCAAAAGAGCTGACGGGTAAAACGTTTGTTCTAACGGGATCTTTACTTAATTCTTCGCAAAGTACAGTGTAAATTCTTTCTCGATTGTTCTCTTTTTCCATATCGATAAAATCAAGAACAATAAGTCCGCCAATATTTCTGAGGCGTATTTGGTAAGCAATTTCTTTTACGGCTTCCATGTTTGTTTGGAAAATTGTTTCTTCAAGATTTCGCTTTCCAACAAAACGACCCGTGTTGACATCGATGGTCGTCATGGCTTCGGTTTCATCGATAATGATATAGCCACCTGATTTCAACCAAACCTTTTTAGAAATCGCTCTATTAATGTCGCTCTCAATCCCGAAGTGATCGAAGAGGCCGCCGGGCTGCTGGAATAGTTCTACTCTTTTTTTGAAGCGGGGTAGAAAAGACTGAATAAATTTATTTAATTTTTTTAAAAGTTCACCGTCGTCTACGATAATTCTATCAACATCATCGGACACTCTGTCTCGTATGATTTTTAGAGCTAAATCAAAATCAGCATAGACTAGACCAGGTTTATTTTGCTTTTCAAAATTCTTTTTTATCGAGCCCCAAACCTTTAACAAATAATCGAGATCATCTTTAAGGTTTTTATCGCTGGCACCTTCGGCCACGGTTCTCACTATGATTCCGCCGTTTTTGGGTTTATTTTTTTCTACAAGTTCTCTAAGGCGATTTCTTTCATCGGGATCTTCAATCCTTCTCGAAATTCCAATCATATTAGTTTCAGGAATATAAACTAAATAGCGACCGGGAATGCTGACATATCCAGTGAGGCGAGCTCCTTTGTTGCCCATGGGCTCTTTTGTGATTTGAACGAGAATGTCTTCTCCTTCTTTTATGAGCTCTGAAATGTTGGCCGCAGGAGTTTCTGGGCTTGAATCTTCATCAAAATCTTTATCGGCGCTTAAAGGATCGTCGTCTTCTTCAAAGTTTGAAGTTTCATCACTTAGATTTCTATTGGGGTCGAGTATTTTATTAACATATAAAAAGCCAGTTCGAGCGAGGCCTATATCTACGAATGCGGCTTGCATGCCTGGGAGGACGCGAGTGACTCGTCCTTTGTAAATATTCCCCACCAAGCCGCGCTCTTTGCCATGTTCAAGATGAAGCTCTGCTAAGTGGCCATTTTCTAGTCTAGCCACTCTAACATCTCGAAGACCTTTATTGATGAGAATTTCTGTTCCCATGGATTCAAAAAACATAACATGAGTGGAGGGCTGACCCAAGACGATGGTTAAGATTGAGTTAAGATTATTAATTTATGTGATTTAAGCTATGTCAGATTTAGGCCGATAAGTGTTTGATATGAGCACTCCATTGGTGGCTTTTCTTCAAATGCTAATTAAGCAAAGGGGAAGCGATTTACATTTGTCGACAGGAAGTGCTCCAATGATTCGTATTAAAGGCGAGCTTTGTAAAGTAGAGCATCCCATCCTGACGGCACAAGAAATGGAAACTGCCATAAATGAAATCACAAATAAAACTCAAAAAAACTCTTTGCTCCAAGATCGATCCATAGATTTTAGCGTTAAGGTGAATGGTTTGGGGATTTTTCGCGTCAACGTTTTTTTCCAAAAACACGGTCTAGCAGCTGTGTTTCGTGCATTGAAAGAAACCGCACCCAGTATGGAAGAATTATCATTGCCTATGATTTGCAAAGTGGCTTGTGGTTTTTCTAACGGGCTTGTTCTTGTTACAGGACCTACGGGTTCAGGAAAAACAACAACTCTTGCAGCTATGATTAATTATATAAATGAAAATGAAAAAGCTCATATTCTTACTTTAGAAGATCCCATTGAGTATCATCACGAAACTAAACGTGCGATGGTGAATCAGCGCCAATTGGGAGTTCATTTTACAAGTTTTTCGAGTGCGCTTAAGGCCGCTCTTCGTGAAGATCCAGATGTTGTGCTTGTTGGAGAAATGAGAGATCCAGAAACAATGGCTTTAGCCATAACCGCAGCTGAAACTGGACATTTAGTATTCGCAACACTCCATACAAATTCTGCAGCTAAAGCCGTGGATAGAATTATTGATTCTTTCCCGGGAGATCAGCAACCCCAAATCCGCTCCATGCTTTCGGAGAGTTTACGTGTAGTTTTATCGCAAAAATTAGTACCCACTCAACAAGGTGGAATGGCTAGTTTTCATGATATTTTAGTAAACACTCCAGCGGTTTCGAATCTGATTCGCGAGGGTAAAACTTATCAGCTGTCTTCTATTATGCAGACTTCTAAGAAGGATGGAATGCAATTGTTGGACGCTGTTTTATTAGAAGCAGCAAACTCTGGTGTTATCAGTGGTAAAAATGCTTGGGAAAACGCTAATGATAAAAATTTATTTTTAAAATTTGCGCCTAAAGAACTTCAAACATTAACTCAAAGTATGCGTTCGCAAGTCACTCAGCCCACTAAAAAAGTAGGTTAATTTATTATTGCTGAGGGGCTGGAGCTGCGGGGGCCGGTGGATTTGCTTGTGCAGGTGGCGGATTTGCAGCTGCAGGTGCAGCAGGTTTAGGCGCTGCAGGTGCTACGGCAGCAGCTTTGGCAGGAGCTTTTCCTTTTACTGCTAGGATTTTAAGTTGATCAGGAAGAACAAAAGATTTTACATCTCCGCGATATCCGGGAGGTGCATACCAAGTGCCATCCCATCTGAGTTCAACAACGCCAGCATTGCTTAAAGAAATTTCAATTTTTTTTCTAGTTTGAAAACTTTGAGTGGCGCCATTGGCTAATTGGAAACCTTGTGACTCTTTTCCATCAACGCGAACATTGATCCAGCTAGATTCAATTCCTCTTAACTCTAAAGTGTGCGCCACTCCTTGAGGTGCGGGTGGAGTCGTTGGCGCAGGAGTAGGAGTAGCGGTGTTTGTAGTTACAGGGGTCACTGTGTTTGGCGTACTCACAGGTTGGGGTCCAACGTTTTGGGGAGCACTTGCTTCAGGTGTTGTTGTGGGCGGATTTGTTGTCGGAGCTGCATTTTCAGGTGTGTTTTGAGTCGTTGGAGCTGTCGTGTTGGCTGTGTTGGAAGTTTTCTTTCCTAAAGATACTAAAAAAGCCAAGGTGCTAAACAAAATAACAATCACGACACCTATGGCGATATGTTTTCCTGAGAGTGGAATTTTTGCTTCAGGGCGAGGATCTGATCCTGGAGAGTGTTTGATTTGTGGTGTTTCTACAATTTTTACTTTTGGATTGGATGTGCTGACGGCCGCACGATTGCCAAATCCTGGAAAACCACTTTCTTTAACTTCGGGTTGAGTGACTTCCTTGTAGCGTCGCAAAATTTCATTTTCATCAAAGCTGATATGCTTTGCATAGCAAACGATAAAACCGCGAACAAAGGCGGGAGAGGGAAGTTTTTCAAATCGATTTTCTTCTAAATGTTGTAGTTGGCTGATGTGAATTTTTGTGACAGCGGCAATTTCTTCAAGGGAAACGCCTCTTTTTTGGCGAAGGTCTTTTAGCCATGTTCCGAAGTCGACAGCAATAGGTGTTGTGACAAGGGTTTCAGGGGTTTGAAGGCCGTCAGACGGAGGGGTTTCTTCGCTCATTTTTTTGATCCTATTAAACCACTGAAGGCGATGTTTGTAAGATAGTCAATGTCTTAACAGTGTCTTAGTGGATTTATTGACGATTTTTTTAGATCTTTAGAATTGTTAAGTTTGTTATACTGGTGCAATGGGACGGAGTTTGAGGGGTTTTTCAGCGCCTCTTTTTGCACTTTTTTTTGGTTTTTTGTGCTCTGTTTCATGGGCTGAAAATGAAAACGAAGCTCCAATAAAAGTGTTCTTTCAATTACTTCAAGAATATTCAAAAGTTCCTCAATTACTTCCAGAAATTAATGAAGATGAAAAAAAGGAATTTCAAAAAATAACCCTAGAACGCTTAAAACGACTGCCTGAAAAATCTATGGAGTCGCGTTATAAGCAGTTTAACGTTGATTACAAAACCTATGTCAATCTTCAGAATCAATTGGCAAGAGAGCTAAAAACTCGAGAAGCTGTCCTCGATCGCACTCCAGTGACGGCAAAAGATAGAACTTATATTGAGACCACGGTAGAGGCCCAGAAAGGCCGTCTAGCCACTATTGGTCGATATCTTTTTTATTCCTCCGTCAATGCCAATCGCTCTGTGTTGTCTGCACTAAAGACCTTCAGTCCAAAGGATGAGGCTGCTGCGAGCGCATCTTCGGGTGAGGGATCTCCTGGCGATGCCAATGCATTAACGGCCGGACCAGTGACTCCTCCAAAAATGCCTGGTGTTTATGGTGGTTCAAGAGAAGATCGAATGAAACAGGCGGAGTCCGAGAAAATAAATTTAACTCCTGTGGATGCTGAGTTTTATGATACCGAACTCGGAAAAAAAATGGAAAAGGATCTCGGTGGGCGAGCTGATTTTTGGTCTTATGATTACGAGAAAGACGAGCTTTATATCAAGGTTAAGAATGATACTGGTAAATTGAGTGTTAAGGATGAGGGTTCTGGCGTGCGATTTGTTCAAACCAAGTCGGGCCAGGGTTATGTTGAGCCTGTTGGATCGGCCATGAAAGTGGATCTTTACAAGGCTCAAGGTCGCTTTTTAACAGGAGATCTCAATCAGGAGACCTTGTTTGGGCCCATGCCTCAAAAGGGCGATCTTTTAATGGATGAAGACGATATTAAAAAAGGCATTTACCGAGTTCCGCCAAAAACTCTACCTGCGCATAAAGGTTCACGATAATCATTTGGATCTAGTCTTTACTGAGTGAAAGTCACGAATTAACCTCAACAGGTTATGAGTAGCACCTCAGATATTGAAGTTCTTGGAGCCAGGCAACACAATCTTAAGAATTTCAATGTTCGTTTTCCTAAGGGTCGTTTGAGTGTCGTTACGGGTCCATCGGGAAGTGGGAAATCTTCTTTAGCTTTCAACACTCTCTTTGCAGAAGGTCAGCGCCGATATTTGGAGTCCCTCAGCACGTATGCGCGACAATTCATGGCTAAGCATGAAAAACCTGATGTCGATGATATTCGCGGAATTTGTCCGACTATTGCATTAGAGCAAAAAAATCACACAAAAAATTCACGTTCAACTGTGGGCACTGCCACCGAAATTTACGATTATTTTCGACTACTCTTTTCTAAGTTAGGGCAAATGTTTGATCCAGAAACTGGAAAAATAGTTAAGAGAGATATTGTCGTTGATGTTTTGGAAAAAATTTTAAAGGACCATAAAGGTCAGAAAATTTATTGGCTTTTTCCATTAGATGTTAGAGCCCAATCAACCCCCGACGAGAGAGCTCGTTTATTGGCTTCCTATCTTGAGCGTGGCTTTACAAAAATACTTATGCCTCAGGCGTTAAAGTCCAAAGGCCCTATAGAGTTTTTAGAAATTGAAGATCAAATCAAGCTTAAAAAAGGCGGAATCCTCAATAAGATTTCTGGAATTAATAAGCCTTGGATTTTAGTGGATCGTATGGAAGCCTCCGAAGAGTTTCGGGGTCGAATAGAAGAAGCCATTGTCGGTGCTTACCGAGAAGGTTTAGGGCGCGCTATTTTTCTAAGTTTAGATGACGACAATCATTTGTTGGATCATAAAACATTTACGGAATTTCCCTCTGTGGATGGTGAAGAAAAAAGATTTCCTGAGCTCAGTCCTCAACTTTTTTCTTTCAATTCACCCGTGGGTGCCTGTGCGCGATGCCATGGATTTGGAAATGTTTTAACTCTCGATCCTGCTTTGGTGATTCCTAATCCAAATTTGTCTATTTCTCAGGGTGCCGTTGAGCCTTTTACAAAACCTTCTGCTCGAGATTGGTTGAGAGATTTGTTGAAATTTTGTCAGGCCAAAAAGATTTCCCTCAACATGCGATGGAAGGATCTAGAAAAAAAAGATCAGGACAGAGTCTGGAATGGTGAAAAAGATTTTGCAGGCATAAAGGGAATGTTTGCTGAATTAGAAGATGAAAAATATAAAATTCAAACTCGTGTTTTTATTTCAAGATACAGAAGTCCTCAGCTTTGCGTGGATTGTGGTGGGGAACGACTTTGTAAAGAAGCACGATTTGTAAAATTTCATTCGAAAAATATTTCTGAACTCTGTGCTATGAGTGTTGAAGATCTTGCTCTATGGTTTCAAAAGTTGAAATTGAGCTCAACGGAAACGGCAGTAGCCAAAGATGTTTTGCCTCAAATCACTCAGAGGTTAGATTTCTTATTAAGAGTTGGCTTGGGTTATTTAACTTTAAATCGGTTGGCAAAAACTTTGTCAGGAGGAGAGGCGCAAAGAATTGCACTCGCCAACCAATTAGGTTCTCGTCTGACTCAAACATGTTATGTCTTAGATGAACCCAGCATTGGACTTCATCCTCAAGACACTGAGAAGTTGATAAGTATCTTAAGAGATTTGAGTGCACTTAAAAACGCTGTTGTTGTTGTCGAGCACGATTCAACTATCATTTCAGTGGCTGATCATTTGGTAGATATTGGCCCTTTTGCTGGAGAGCGCGGTGGAGAGTTGATGTATCAGGGCGACATGAAATCTTTTATGTCGAAAGAAATTCCTGGAAGTTCAACGTGGAGATTCCTTTCGGGCAAGGACCATATCCCTATTCCTCAAAGAAGAAGACTGGATCGGGTTAAAGACCAAGGTCGTCGCACCAATTGGCTTTCAATTAAGGGTTGTCGCTCTCATAATTTAAAAGATGTTGAATTGAAAATTCCTTTAGGGGTTATGACTTGTGTGACGGGTGTCTCTGGCTCTGGAAAATCTACAGCGGTCAGAAAAACCCTTTATCCTGCTTTAGCCAAAATATTTATGCAAGATTTTGAAGAGATCGGAATTTTTGATCAAATTTCTTCTTTTGAGTCTATCAAATCGGTGGTGTTAATTGATCAGCAACCCATCGGGAGAAGTTCTCGTTCAAATCCTGTAACTTTCATGAAAGCCTTTGACGAAATTAGAAGTTTATTTGCAAATTTATCAGAAGCCAAAAAACGAAATTATCATGCGGGATTTTTTTCTTTCAACGTTCCTGGTGGGCGTTGCGAGCATTGCGAAGGTGAAGGTTACACTAGGGTGGAAATGCTTTTTATGGAAGATATGTATCTTCTATGCGAGCATTGTGAAGGTAAAAGATTCACGAAAGAAGTTCTTGAAATTCGTTTTCAAGGAAAAAACATACACGACATTCTCAATCTAACAGTGAGTGAAGCTAGAAATTTTTTTGCTTCACAAGCAAAGCTTAACGTCACGCTAAAAACATTGGAACGAGTGGGATTGGGTTATTTAAGATTAGGTCAATCTTCAACCACATTGTCGGGCGGTGAATCTCAAAGATTAAAAATTGCTCGTGAATTGTCGCGAAGTGATAACAAAGGCGTTTTCTATATTCTTGATGAACCGACCACAGGTCTGCATGTGAGCGACGTTAAGGTTTTGGGACGAGTGCTTAATGAACTTGTAGAACAAGGAAATAGTGTTGTTGTTATTGAGCACAATATGGAGCTTGTAAAATGTGCGGATTGGGTTATCGATTTTGGTCCTGGTGGTGGTAAATACGGCGGTAGTGTCCTCGATGAGGGAACCCCCGAAGATGTCGGTAGAAGAAAAAAAGGTCCCACAGGTGAGTTTTTATTAGAAGCCTTAAAAAACTCTTCCGCTTTGCCTGTTGAAGAATTTCTCAGAGCTTAGCTCATGATCTAATCACTCTTAGCTTCCTTCTCGTGCGGTTTTTTTAATATTTTCCGCTTCCCGCTTTGAAACCGTAACGAGCATTTAATTCTTCAATATCTTTAACCATATCTTGAGTGGCCTTGACTCCTGTGAACTGCATTTCCACTCTACGATTTTTGGCCAGTGCTGCGGGAGTTCCTCTTCTGTCGACGGGTTTGTCAAAGGCAAAACCTTTATAAGTCATTTTGTTTTTGGGAACTCCAGCTTTGGCTAAAATATCGTAAACAGTTTTGGCTCTAGCTTTTGAGAGCACTCGATTCACTTTTCTTGTTCCTCTTTTATCGGTGTGGCCAGTGATTTCCAGTTTTTTCCACTGACTTTTATTTTGACTTAAAATATCGCCATATTCTCCTAAGTAGGCGCGAGTTTGTTTGTTGCGAATGTGAGACATTCCTGTATCAAATAGAAATTTATCAGAAGGAAGAGTGACTAGAATTTGTTGAAATCCTGTCTCTTTAACTTGAGGCATAGGAGGAGCTTCTTCTACGATGGGAAGAGGCGGAGGGGCCACTTCTTCAGCAATCAAAGAATCGTCTTTAAATTCTTCTTGTGGAGGAGGGGGAACTTCTTCAACAGCTTCCCTTCGAGCTTCTTTTCGTTCACCGCCAAGAGCGACACCAAATTCGATGAGTCCATTTAATTGCATGGCTCTTCGGCTGGATTCGTTGAAATCCATATAGGCTTGGAGCCCTAATCGCATAATCCAATTGAGATTGATGGGCCTATCGTAATTCAAATGCGCACCATAATAAATTAAAGATTTCGTAGACGC
The DNA here is from genome assembly GCA_964609695.1 of uncultured Bacteriovoracaceae bacterium. Taxonomy (GTDB): domain Bacteria; phylum Bdellovibrionota; class UBA2428; order UBA2428; family UBA2428; genus JAGNHS01. The sequence continues at coordinate 71,446 of CAZSSP010000005.1, read as the reverse complement.
TGCTGGAGATTCGCTGTGACCAACATCAGAGCCATAGTGTAATTGCAGATAGGGGCCCGCTTGAAAGGATTCGTTGAGACGATATCGGGGGCTCAGTTCAAAATAGAGATTTCGCAAAGTCATCGTGAGATTCACTTTGGATGTGGTGGCTGCGTTTCCTTTGGCAATGGGATCGGGATCAAGATTTTTATATTTGAATTGTTGCATGCTGTATCCAAATCCAAAATCGGTGGCCCATTTTTGTGTGTAAAATGAAAGAGATCCTTTTCCAAAAGCATCCCAACCACTTTTGCTGGAAAGTTCCTTGAAGGTGCCGTTAGAACCACTTGTGCTTTTTACAGAGGCAGAGCTTGAAACAGTGGCGTAACCTCCACCGAGACCTCCAAAAAACCATAGGCCCTCTTCTTCGGGATTGTCCGTCGTCGCTGATGCCGACCAGTTCAAGCTTAAAAGTAGAGCTAAGATGTAAAAAAGATTACGCTTTGCCATAGGATAACTATCTCGTCTTTTCAGTCACTTGGGAATGTTTTTAGAGTCAAAGATTAGACAAAATAGGATACTTTTGACCCTAATGATGTGCCGTGTTAAGTCTTGGGGTGATGGGTGGCTATTCCTTTGTAATCCTTTTTCTTTTTGCAATTTGGAGTTGTAGTAAAACTTCCGATTCTACCGTTAACGTTGAAGATAAAACGGCCTTAGTCTTTTTGGAGAAGGCCACCAAAAAGCAAAACTCTGAAGCTCTTGAGCTCCCTGCAATCGTTTTGTCTAAAGTTAATGCTTCACTCAAGACAAGTCTTTCTGGAACAGTTTATAAAGTTTTGAAAAATGTAGGGGATAAAGTTTCTAAGGGAGAGGCTCTTTTAGAAATACGTCATAACGATCCTGCCTTCGAGTATAGACCGTTTTTTTTAAGAGCTACAATGAATGGGCGAATTTCTGAAATGATGGCTGCTCAAGGTTCATTGGTTCAGACTGGAGATGTGCTCGTTCGATTGATTGATGAAACTTCTGTGGAATTGTTGGTGCAAGTTCCGGGTCGTGATTTAATACGTTTGCAAAAGCTGGACAAGGTGGTGTGGGTAGACGATCCCAAAATAGAATTAAAACTCACTCAATTATCACCCTCCTTAAATATTGAAACGGGAACAGCTCAGGCCGTTTTTCAATTTCAAAATAAAAAAATTCCAGGGGGATTAAGTATTGGAGCTGTATCTTCTTTGCGTTTAACTTTTAAGGCTGAATCCAGTATCTGGGTGGATGCGGATTCTGTTGTCTATCGTCAGGATAAACCTTTTGTGCGCAAAATTATCGACGGCAAACTTCGTTGGAAAGAAGTTAAAGTTGGAGAGCAACAAGCTGAACAAATTGAAATTCTTGAGGGTGTTCAAGATCAAGAAGCTATCGTAATGCGGGCGAGTCGCTATGTCCCAGATGGCGAGATTGTGAAAATATTTGAAGAAAAAGCACAATCTGAAGATGGATTAGCTCGCTAAAATGTTTTCTTTAGAATCTTTATATTCTTCACCTAAAAAAGTTTTTTTAGTTTTTATAATTTTGTCTTTTTTAGGTGTTTTTAGTTTTTTCAAACTTCCTGTTTATCTGTTCCCGAACACCAGCAAACCAAAAATATTTATTCAAATTCAGGTGGGCAATATGTCACCTGGCGAATTTTATAAATCTTATGGCGAGAGTTTAGAGCGACAAATTAAGTCCATTCAAAAAGGCTCGCTTAGTGTTGAAAGAGTGAGTGGTGAATACGGCGATCGTCAGGTTTTTTATGAGGTGGAATTTCCCTGGGGCGAAAACGCAGAAGAAGCCAGGACTGAAGTCGATAGGGTTGCTCATGCCGCTGCTGCACAAATGCCCGAAGCTATACGTTCAACATTGTGGGTGGGTTTGAGTCACCGAAACGCAGGTTTTTTTGCTTTAAGCTATTATAGTCATAAAAGATCCTCGTCTGAAGTTTATGAAATTGTTGAACCCAAGCTCATGCCAAAGTTGGCCGAAGTTAAAGACGCGGAATCGCCTTTTTTGTATAATCCAAAATTAAATAAACTCAGTATAGAACTTCGCTTGAGCGATGTGCTTTTGCTAGATTTAAAAATTGATGACGTTAAAACGGCCATAATTAATTCCTTGAAAAGTTATAATGCGGGTGAATTACAAATTGGTTCGAATAAAATCGCTGTCTATATTCCTCCCAAAGTTAAAAATTCAGAAGATTTTAAAGATATTCCATTACTGACTTCTAAGGGCAAGATTGTAAAATTAAGTCAGGTCGCTGATATTCTCTTGGGACCATCCGAAGACTCGGGCCGGGTTTTCAAAACCAGTGGATATACGAGTTTAATTCTTTTTGCATCTCCAAAAGCTCAAGGCAACATTAAGAGGATGTCAGAAGAAATTATTGAAAAGGTAAAGTTCACTCAATTGGAATTGCCCGCAGACATTCAATATAAAATTATTGTAGACCCCTCGGAATTTATAAGACATGCCATTGCGCATGTTGGTTTTGAAGTTCTTATGGCATCAGGCTTGGCTGTATTTGTTTTATTTTTTTTCATGGGGAACCTCCGCAATGTTGTCACAGCGGCCATAGAAATTCCTTTAAGTATTTTGCTGGCATTTATTTTAATGTATCTTTTTGGAGTTCCTATAAATTTAATTTCGTTGGGAGGCTTTGCACTTTCGGCTGGAATGAACGTGGATGCATCCATCGTGGTCATGGAAAATATATTTCGCTTATTTGCGGAAAATAAAAACCCTAAAAGTTTTTCTGAGAGACTCAAATTAATTGTCCAAGCCGTCAGAGAAGTTAGAATTCCAATAATTAGTTCAACGTTGATATCGCTCGTTGTCTTTGCTCCGCTTTTATCAACTTCGGCATTGACTTCAGCTTTGCTCGGAGATTTGGCTCGTGCCGTTATCTACTCGCATGGCCTTTGCATTGTGATTTCATTGTTTCTGGTTCCGGTGATTCGATTGATGACATTAAAATCAGGGGTGAATCATGAGTCTTCTCCTTTGGATAAACCCTTAGAGAAATTTCAAAAATTTTATAAAAAAGTTTTAGAGTTCTTTTTGTTCAAACCCGCTCGTCGTTGGGGAGCTCTTTTAGGACTTTTTGCATTTTTAATATTAACTCTTCTTTTAATTTTGCCTAAATTGCCCCGAGAAATCATGGCTCAACCTGATACGGATTGGCTCTTTTTACAAGTGACTCAAAGCAACTCAAAAAACTCTCGTCAAATGCTAGCCGTAACAGACAAGCTTGATAGTGAAATTCGTCTGCAGTGGGCTCAGGATATCGAATACACCTACCTTCAGGTCAATGGAGCTACAGATTCAAATATTATGTTGCGTCTTAAATCCAAAAAAAGATCTGTAAGTTTATTAAAAGCACTAGAATCAAAATACAAAGACACACCTTTTACGAAGTTTAGAATTTTTCCTTGGAATCCATCTGAAATTGATTTTCCAGACCCCGCGCATATGGAAATTGAAATTCAGGGCGGCGCCGACGAAGGAAAGCGTGAAATCGCACAAGAGCTACTCAATTTCTATCAAGATCAAAAAACCTTTGACCGTGTTTCTAGTGAACCTTCGGCAACTTTAAATCAAAGTTTACACATGTATCCGATTAGAGATTTATACCCAAAGCTTTCCTTTAAACAAAACTTGATTGAATCTTCCAATTTGAGTCGATCTCTCTATCTTTTTGATAACACAGAATACATAGGTGATTTCACTGAAAAATCAAAATCTATTCCAATTCAGCTCAAATGGAAGGAAGATTATAAACAAGATCTTTCTCGATTGTCGGCTCTTCCAATAAAAATTGGAGACAGCGTTTATCCCCTCAAAGCTTTTTATGATTTTCGCGTTGAGAAAGCACCCACATTGCTTCAAACAAATAATCTTCGATCTCGTTTTTTAATAAGTGCCAGGTTGAATAATGAAAATTATCACGAAAAATCAAGTCGCCAAAAAACAGGTCTAGAATTGTTAAAAAAATGGAAAATGGATAATGCTAATAGGGTTTTTGCCGATGAAAAATTTTCCAATTATCAAGTGGATTGGGTGGATAGTGAAAGAGATCTACAAAACACACTAAAGGAATTAGCCCTAGCCATGTTGGTCTCTTTAGCTCTAGTCTCTCTCATTTTATATTGGCAATTTAACTCTTGGACAAGCACGGCTATAGTTTTGCTTGCGATTCCCTTTGCTTTAATTGGAGCTGTTTTATCGCTTTTTATTTTTCAAAGCACTTTGTCTTTAAATTCTGCATTAGGAGTGATTTTGTTGAACGGAATTGCAGTGGCTAATTCAATTTTATTAGTCGATTTTATGGATCACTCAATTTCCTTAGGACGTAAACCTTTTGAAGCTGCTATCGAGGCTTCTTTTTTAAGATTAAGACCTATTCTCATCACATCTTTAACTACAATATTAGGAATGTTGCCTGTGGCTTTGGGGTGGGGTGATGGAGGAAAAGTTTTACAACCTTTAGGGATTGCCGTGAGTGGTGGGCTTTGGATTTCAATGTGTTTAACCATCGTTCTTGTTCCCGTTCTTTATGCAGGGGTCCTTGAGAAGAGATTAAAATGAGAATTCTTTTAAAGAAGTTATTTTTTGTAAATTCATTAGTATTTTCTCAGTTTTTATTGGCTAGTGATTTTTCAAATTTAATTGAAAGTTTAAAGGCTCATGATCCCGCATGGAAAAGTGTAGATCTCGAAGAGCGAAGCGCTGAAAATAAAAGTTTTTCAAAGGGGTTATTTTGGACTCCTAAGCTTTCTTTAGAGGCTTCTCAGGTAGATGCTTTTTCTAGTTATGAAAATTTTAGCCGCAATCAGGGGATGGCCTTTGGAGCGCAGCTTAATTTATGGAAAAACGGGAGTGATTGGGCCTCTTGGTCTGCTGCTCGTTCTCGAAGCCAAGCCGCACATTTTAAAACATTAGTTGGAAGACAAAAGCTTTTAGCGGATTATGCGAAATTACTTTTAGATTATGAAAAAATTAGACAATCTAGAGAGATTGTAAAATCTCAAGATCAAGTTCAATCAAAAAATTTGATGGTATCTAAGCGTCGTTTTGAGAACGGGCAGTTGTCAAAAAGCGAATTTGAAAAAATAGAACTCGACGCTTTGATGTTTAATGAACAGCGAGACGATCAAGAAAGATTATGGATAGATATTCAAGAATCTCTTAAGCAACGTCTCTCTGGTGAAATCATGGTTATTCAGGATTGGCCATGGAAGTCTTTGTTAAAAAAAATCAATCGCCCTTCTGAAATTCCTCCTATTCAAGAAGCTCTATCGCTTCAAATTTTAAATTATGAAAAGCAAGCGCAACATTCTGATATGCGAAGTTCCTTAGCTGAGCTCATGGGTCCCACTTTGGATTTAAGCGCTAGTTATGGAAGAGATTATGAGCACATGAAGAAAATGGGCACTGCCAATCGCTGGGGGCTTGGCCTCACTTTGTCATGGGTTCTTTATGATGGATTTAAAGATTATTCTAATTATAGAAGCGCTGTGTATGCCTATCGCTCGAAAGATCGCGATTTACAGGTCGCTCAACGAGACTATTCTGAGCAATGGGAAAGTCTTTGGAGAAAATTAAATCATCTCATTGAAAGTGCGCAAAAAAGAGAAGCGCTTCAAGAAAAAACAAAAGAAATGCTGAATAGAAGTCAGGCTTTATTTTTATCAGGCCGAATTGATGTAAACACTTTAGGTTTAGATCAAAATCGTTGGCTGGAATCACGATTGAGGTTGATCGATTCCTGGTATCAGGCCCATATGACACTTATTGAAATATGCAAAACGTGGTCTTGGGAGTCTTGCCCTTCCGAATTAAAACCCTAAGTTGTTTTGACTAAACCCATTCAAAGCGAGCTGTAAAATGTCGGAGAACTTTTGGTTTATAAGTGAATTTTACGCCTCGAATTTTTGGAATTTCATTTTTATAAGCTTCAAGAGTTTCTACTATGTAATCAAAATGAGCCTGCGTGTATGTTCTTCGAGGAAAAGCTAATCTTACAAGTTCTTGAATGTGAGGTGTTTCAGCACCACCGTTAGGATTTTCTTTCCCAAACATGACGGAGCCGATTTCAACACTTCTTATTCCAGCAAATTCATAATAAGAGGCAACAAAAGCTTGTCCTGGATATTGAGATTGTGGAATGTGGGGAAGCAATTTTTTAGCATCAATATAGATGGCATGTCCTCCTGGTGGTTGAACAATCGGTATTCCTAATTCGGTCAAGCGTTCACCCATGTATTCAGCTGTGCGGAGTCTATATTTTAAATAACTTTCATCGAGAGCTTCCCAAAGACCTACGGCAATAGCATCTAAATCTCGTCCTGCAAGACCACCATAAGTTGGAAAGCCTTCGCTTAATATCAGTCGATTGCGGAATTGTTGAGCAAGATCCCTGTCTTTTGTGGTGAGTATTCCACCGATGTTGGCCATGCCGTCTTTTTTTGCTGATACAGTTATAATATCTGCGAGACTTAAAAAGCTTTGTGCAATTTGTAGAGGGGTTTTGTTTTTTTCGGACTCTTCTCTCAATTTAATAAAGTAAGCATTTTCAGCAAATCGACAAGCGTCGATAACGAAAGTGACTTGATGTCTTTGGCAGATCGCCGCCACTTCTTTTATGTTGGCTAGCGATGCAGGTTGTCCGCCACCAGAATTATTCGTCACTGTCATGACCACGCAAGTAGTTTCCTTGCTGTTCTTTTCTAAAAACTCGTTGAGTTTTTTTACATTCATGTTTCCTTTGAAGGGAAAGCTTTTTTGAGGCTCGAATAATTCATCACAGGGAAAATCTTGGACTTTACAACCCACGTTTTCCGCATTGGCTCTAGTCGTATCGAAAAGCATATTAGAAACGACCCAGTGACCTGCTTTTCCTAAGGTTTCAAATAAAATTCTTTCTGAGGCGCGACCCTGGTGAGTGGGAATAATTTCGCTGTGGGTTGTGATGTCGCGAACACTTTTTTCAAATCGGTAGAAGCTTGGACTTCCCGCATAAGATTCGTCGCCCATCATCATGGCTGCCCATTGAGCAGAGCTCATAGCGCCTGTGCCTGAATCGGTGAGCAAATCTATGAGAACTCTCTCAGAAGGAATTAAAAAAGTGTTGAGCCCTGCTTCTTCAAGATATTTTTTACGTTCACTTTTTGTCGTTAAAGTGATGGCTTCAGTCACTTTAATGCGAAAAGGTTCAATGATGGTTTTAAATTCCTCGCCCATAGTGGTTATTGATCATAGGGCGGCTTTGCGGCTCAAACAAGCATTGGATTCTTGAAAATGACGGCGAGCAAGAAAGAACTAGCGCATCTTCACAGCGTATTCCCTCTTGTATGAGTGATTGCGATGCAAAAAAGAGGGAAGAGCCCGACGTGCAGACATCATCCACTATAAGAATTTTACGACCTTTATAGGCCCTGCAATTTTTTTTATGAGCTAAGAAATCGCGCTTTCTTGAAGACCATCTTTTCTCTGCGCTGAGGTTTTTTTGTTGCCTTAAACTTAGGGGCCTAAAAAGTAAATTTACGTGAGGCTTTTTCAATTCTAACGCTAAGTTTTCAGCAATGGCGAAACTCAGGTCTGTTTCTACAAAACATCTTAAGGTGTTACCCGGAACATGTGTGATGGCATCAAATTTTAAATCTCTCAATTCTTCACTCCAATATTTTAAAACTTCATGAATAGGATGAAATAAAAATTTGGGTAAATATCCAAAAGGTTGAGATTTGGCTATCTGAATATATCTTGCGATAGGGCCTGAGTAATATGAAATAGATCGAACTCGGAGAGCGTTGGGTAATTCCCATCCTAGCTGGTGACGTGGGCGCATGAGGGGTCGTATCTTTTCTAGGCAGCTTGAGCAAAAAGCGCGTCTATGAAGAGTGCTTTTATCGCAGATAATACAAGTTTTATGCGGAAAATCAAAAAGACTTATGGACGTGCTAATAACGATTTCTCCTGTGAATAAAGCTCGGTGAATAAGGGCCAAACTTCTTCGAAGCTTTTTTGGCAAAGAGCGCTTGCAGCCGCTAAAAGTTTTTCATTTTTAAATAATTCTCGTGGGCTTTGATTAATCCTTTGCTGAATTAGAAATTTTCGAGCTATGGCTTGAAGCTTTTCGCTTTGAATACGAGCTTTTTCTATTTTTTCCGAAAGCACAGCTTCATCATCGAAAAGCGAATTTAGAGAAGTGGTGTTTCTCCAGGTTTCTTTTAAACCTATCCAAAGTTTTATACCCATTCTATCTAAGACGGGGCCTGATAATCGGCTTTGATAATTTAGCCGGATGGATGTTGAGCATCGGCATTTATTTAAGACCAGACCTTCGCTGTAGCCGCATGGACATGGATTAGAAGTTAGGATGAGCCAAAAATCTGCAGGCCATTCGACAGTCGAAGAACTGCTGTTTCGAATGATCTTTTTTTGATCTAAAACAGTTCTCAAAATTTCTCTCACGTCTCGATTCATTTCTGCAAATTCATCGAGAATTAATAAGCCCCCGTGGGCCAGCGAAAAATATCCTGGTCTTTCCATGTTCTGACGTTTGAAGCCCACAAATTCACTGAGCTGACTTCGAGAATGTGGGTTTAAAACTGGGGCTCCATCATGAATTTTTTGACCAGAGAGTTTCCAGATTTGTTCAATTTGATCTTTTGCGGTCCCAATAGGTTTGGGTATTAAACATTCAGACCATTTAGCGAGATGTGATTTTCCAACACCGGGTGGACCCATCAATATTACGGGTAATTGAGCCGTGGCCGCAACGCATAACCAAAAGCGCTCCCATATTCGGCCATCAACTTTTATAGAAACACGAGAGTATGATTTTTGTGTGGTGGGAATTTTCTCTAAAGTGTTTTTTTCTAATTTTGGAATGCTCTCGCTACTATTTAAAAAATCCCAGAGTTCTTTTAGATTTTGAAATTGAGGAGCCCCTAGAAAGTTTTGATCGGCTCTGTTTTGACAGTTTCTCGTGATGTCACAGCTTTCAAGGTCCGCATTCAAATTGAGCGATCCTGCAAAAAGGTTTTTTTGAAGACTATCTTTTTTTTCTTGAGTCCAAGTTTCTCCTGCTAAGCAAATTAAGGTAGCTATAGCTATGGGGAGCTCAAGGTGAATACCTATTTTATCTTGGTCGGGGGGCGAGAGTTGCACAAGAATTCTGTCCATTGGGCCCCAGGGAATTATCTGAGAGACAAGAGTTTTAATTTTGTCTCGACTTTCTTTGAGGCAGTTGTTGGGTAGGCCTAAAAGACTCAATTGAGGCAATCCTTTGCTTATAAGGGCCTCAATTCTAATCTCCTGCTCTAATAGACCTTGAAATTGTAAAGATCGGACGGAAACATAATTTTGGGAATTCATAGAATACCCCTTACAAAATCTGGGCCACTTATTGCCTCTGGCGCAGCATAAAATACAATGGAGTGGTGGAAGCCCTTAAAAATTGGAATATTAAATCGGATCCTTATTTTAATGAACGCTCGGTTTTGGCCTTTGATTTAGATGACACTTTAACGGAGGACGGGGTTCTTCCTTCATTTGTAGTGGAATCATTAGAGCGCGCGCAAAAGGCAGGCATCCTCACGATTTTAGTTACGGGGCGATCTGATGGTTGGGCAGAAACTCTTATTAAGCTTTTGCCTTTTGATGCCATTGTTGCAGAAAATGGAGGACTTCTTCGTTATTGGTCCCAGACTAAAATGCGTCGAAAAGCTCAGGAAAAAGCTAACGTTTTGTATTGGGACTCTTCTAAATACCAAAGCCAAAGACCCAATAATCTTTTAGTGGATTTAAAAGATTTAGAAACTAAGGTTTTACAAAAATTTCCTAAAGTTCAAGTGGCCAGTGATCAAGCTCATAGAATTTACGATTTAGCTATCGACTTTGCCGAAGAGGTTTTTCCACCGAGAACTTTAGAAGAAGCTCAAGAACTAAAAGAATTTTGTGAAAGATCAGGTTTTACAGCCAAAGTGAGCAGTATTCACGTCAATGCTTGGAAAGGCGCTTTTTCGAAATGGAGTGGCTTAGACTATCTCTTAAGGGAAGTTTTTAAAAAGGATATGAAAAAAAATCTTGTTTATGTAGGCGATTCCCCCAATGATGCGCCTCTTTTTGAGGCTGCAGACATGAGTGTTGGCGTGGCTAATATAAAAAACTTTATTGGAAAACTTTCTTTTGCCTTACCAAAATTTATAAGCTCAAAAGAAAGCAGCCGCGGTGCCTGTGAAGTTATGGAAATTTTATTGGGGCGAAATTCGTGAAGTTGTTAATCAGTCATTTTATTTTAATTTTAGGGATCTTTTTTGGAGTGAAGCTCCAGGCGGCTGAATGGGAGCATGGAATATTGTTGAAGGTTATCAAAACGACTGAAGTTTTTGAAAAGGCATCGGCCAAATCTAAAGCCTTGGCTGAAATCGACGAAGGAGCCACTTTGCTTTTGAGGAGAGCTTCACCAAGAAGTTTGTGGTTAGAAGTCGAAGATGAAGACGGCAATGTGGGGTGGATTGCTTCTTCTAGGACGGATTACGCGGTAATTCGATCGAGACAAATAGAAGAAAACTCGATGCCCGAGATCTCAAAATCAAAAAAAATTGCAAAAGAAGAGAATGAAGAAAGGCCTCTAAAAGAATCCAGAAATAGCACTCATGAATTGGATGCCGTCTATAGGCGCTCTTGGGTGGATCCCTCCGGTCGAAAGGCTTTGGGATTTAATTACACATTGTATTTCTTAGAAGATCGTTGGAACGAGGGAAAAACAATAGCTCGCGCGGGATTGAGTACGGGTTTTTATGATTACGCAGAAAAGAAATCGTTTATGATTCCACTTAAAATTCGATATGAAAGTCAGAGCAGCGATTCGATTTTTTATTTTGGACCTGAAATGGGGATTCTCTGGATGCGGGTTAAGGGCCATGATGAGCATTTTAATTTCTCATTTGCTTATACAATGGGGATGCTCATCGCTCGTCATTTAACGATCTTTGTTAAACCTGGACTCGATCTTTTTTATGCTTCTCGATTTTCTTTAGAAGTCGGCTTAGGATTAAGGCTATGAGGGGCTTTCTGTTTTTTACGTTTCTGAGCTTTTCTTTATGCTGCTCAATGTTATATTCCCGCCCCATCGTAGATCCAGTTGATTATTCAAAAATTGAGGGCCCCACTCGAAAGAAGAAGGTCATTTTAACGGATTCTGATGTCGTTTTTACAAACGAAGAACTGGATAAACAATTTAAAGACCCGAGAATCTTGCCGCTGGAGTTTTCATTAGTGGGTAGAGCTCTACCTAAGCGAGATGGTAAGCCTTTGGAAAAATTCGATAAGGGCGATTTTGTAAAAGTATTATTTCGATCTAAAAATAGAAGATGGTTGGCCATAGAATCATTAAAAACCTCTAAAAAGCGATGGATTCCTCAAAATGCTGTGGCTCCAATCGACGATAAAATCCTTGAAAAAAAGACCACTCCAGAGACGGAAGAAGACGAGCAATAATCTCGCTCTAATGTTTGTTTAGCCTTTTCTTTTCTGTTAGAAATCAGTGAGTTGATTCTATTCCTGAGGAGGATGGCTAATGTTTAAATCTATATCTAGAGTTTTGTTCTCGGGGATTCTATTGAGTTCATGGCTTGGCTTTGCTGAAGATATCAAATGTCAGGCTTCTTTGTTTTTAACGACTGATTTAACCGCCTGGACTGAAGCCGAAGAGCGAATCGCATTTTCAAGAATTCTAGATAATATCGATCATGAAGAAACCATGGAAGGAGCCGTTTTGGCTTCTCCTTCTAAGAATGATCCAAATTATTTTTTCCATTGGGTGCGTGATGCCGCTCTCGTGATGAAGAGTTTTCTTTCGAGCGATCAAGCCACGCGTTGGTATAGTCAGTACAAACTTGAGAAGCTTATTGGAAGATATTTTTTATTTGAAGGTCATCTTCAAAATTTGCCCGCTCCAACAGGCTTAGGTGAGCCTAAGTTCCGAGCTGATGGTTCCGTGTTTGAGGAAGAATGGGGTCGCCCTCAAAATGATGGCCCCGCATTGAGATCTTTGTTTTTTATTAAATGGGCCAATCGTCTTTTGGATAAGGGTAAAGAGAAATGGGTTAGAGAAAACCTTTTTAGCAAAATGGCTAATCAGAAAACACTCATTGAAAGAGATTTATGGTTTGTTGTTCAAAATTGGGTGCATGCAGGATTTGATCTTTGGGAAGAAAAAAATGGCCATCATTTTTTTACAAGATATGCTCAGCGCCGCGCCCTTCTTGAAGGTGCGAAATTAGCCAGAAGATTGGGCGATGAAGATGCGTTTCAACGCTTGATCAAAGAAGCCAACTCGATAGCGGATTCATTGCAGCATCATCTTTCTCATAAAGATAAATATATTATTTCAAATCTGCCAGTGCATTATTTTCCGCTCAACCCTCACGCTTTGGGAAATGGCGTGGATGTGTCTGTTATCCTAACTTTAAATCAAAATTACGATCCTGATGATTCTCTTTTTAAAATGAAAAATTCATGGGTTTTGTCTACTGTTCATAAAATCGAAGAAAGTTTCAGGGCCGAGTATCCCATTAATAGAAGAGACGATATCCCCGGTTTGGGAATTGGTCGCTATCCTGGAGATGTCTTTGATGGTGGCAAAAACGAATATGGAAATCCTTGGTTTTTAGCGACCCTTGGAATGGCGGAATATTATTATTATCTCGTACAAGAGCTTCAAATCGATAATCGAATTATTGCCGATGATTTGAATATCGACTTTTTAAAGAAAATTTTAAATCGCGATACAATTTATGTAGGTGACACTGTTTATTTCGATAAGGAAGAATTGAGATTGCTCACATTGAAGGCCGACAGTTATGTGGCTCGTGTTAAATTTCATGTTGACGAAGATGGAAGCATGTCTGAGCAATTCGACCGTTACACTGGTTATCAGCGCTCGGCTCGTCATTTGAGCTGGAGTTATGCAGCATTTTTAAGCGCAATTAAACAGCGAAGAGCTTTGCCTGCTGTATTGTTTGAAAGACATTAAGTTGAGCATAAATGGCCTTGTGTAGAATGGGTTTTTTGACGGCTTAAACTTTGAGTCATATTCAGCTAAAATGTTGTAGTGGGGATAATAAATGCTTCCAAGAAAAGCTTTTTTCTTGGACTATTATTTATTGTAAAATTTGCAATGGCTTTTGATCCCTTTGAACCCACGCCTGATGAGTTGCTGATCCGATCGGGCCCCCTTGCGGGTCAAACTTTAAGTGCAGAGAGAAGACCCATAATAGCGATTAGTCCTGAGCAGCATAAAGCTTTGGGACTACCTGATCTTGGCCCAAATTATCTTTGGGTGGCCAATTTTTTTGAGCAAAAGAAATTTATGCCCGATCGCCAAAGCTTTCATATTGCAGCTATTCCTCTTGATGGGATTAAGCGAGCTATTAAAGAGGTTGTTGATCGAAGCAAGTATAATCCTCCCGAGGAAGGAAAATTGCTCAATAAAATTAGAGTGGTCGGACCTCACTTTCATGCACAAATGATGATTGAATTCGACAAAGATATTTTAATTTTCTCGCAAGAGGCTGATGAAAGTAGCGGCAAACTCAAAGTTACTGATTCTATACATAAAGTTAATTCTGTAACTTTTACAGTGGGTGCTGCAAGGCCAGGTAAAGACTTTGATCAAAACGCCGCAATGGGAAACTCTTATCGTCGAATATCACTTTTGGTGGGAGAGAATGAAGCTCATCGCGAGTTGATTATTGGTGAAAACATAAATCGCTTCGAAGTTAAGATTCCAAAATTTCAACTTGGAGAATTTTTAAAATTAGCGACGCAAGAAAGTACTAAAGATAAACTTCATCATCCTTACAATGCGATGAGTGACGGTTGTTTATCGGTGACACTGGGTTATTTAGATAAAATTTTATTTGCTTCTCCCCCTGCTCGTTTTCCATTGTCATGGCCCAATAGTCCCGAAGCTGTTATGGGTGAGTATAAAGCAAGAGGGCTTGAGTATGCTGCAATGGATCCAGTTGTTTCAGATGCGTCTCCTAGAGCCAGAGAAAGATTTGATCCAGGTCCATACAATAAAAACAAATTACATCCTTACACATATGTGGGTCGAATTGTGGGAAATTGTGCTTCTATACTCAGTCAAATGACGATTAAAGCTAGTCTACTTTTGAGAGCTGATTAGTAACTTAATCCTTGAAATGTCTACTGCTAGAATTTTTTTCGGAAGTCTACTTATTGCTTAACTAGCGTCAGCTAAATTATCGCCGCAATTTTTTTGAGCGCGATAGCTCTCGCCATTTCCTTTTTTTGAACCCCAAAGCATTTTACGAATTTTCTTATCTTCAAAACCGCGGCCCAAATGAGTGTCCCAAACTTGAGGAGCTGTTTTGAATAGAAAGAAGGTAGCCATGGCAAGATTGGGCCATAGTGGACTTGCGACAACCCAGCTTGCTACTCGAGCTCCATTATTAATTCCAACTCCGACAGTTTCATTGGCATAGAAAGTATCAAAGTCCCTAGTGCCACGTTTGTTCATTTCTATGGAGTTGTCAGTTTGAAATTGACCGAAAGCGAGGTGGAAAATCAAACCGCCGATAAAGGCTTGCATGGAAGCATCACCAAAGTCTTTTGGAGCTGCTTCAGCAGGAAACTCTATACCGTGGCTGATGGCGTAATTGTAACCAGCTACATAGGCTAAATAGCAAAGCATTCCGTAAGTGTAATTGACTCCAATATTAATGGCTCGACCGCCCAAGGGGCCACCAAGGCTCCAGACCTTCGACCAAAATTTTCTATTGAGAGATTCAGAGGCAAATTGAACTTCTAGTAATACAGATGCGATACCTGCGCTTAGGGTTGGAAGTAGAAGCATGAGGTAATCGTGAGCTTGAGTGTTGTGGACGGTCATGGCAGTGGCAGTGAGTGCTACGCCAGCTCCCGCAGTGTATCTGAAAAGTTTTACCCAAGCTGGAACTTTTTTATTGGTAGGGTCGTTTTGAGTGGCATCGAACTCAGGTCTGAATTGAACATTCATTCCTAATTTAGCTAAACGTTGGTTGGTATAGGCGAGAGCAAGAGCTCTGTTAGGGTGAACTTTGAGGTCGATAACTTTAGGGGCTTCAGATGAAGAGTAATCGCGGAGGTGACTCACTAAGGCTCCGTCTTGAGCAATAGTTTTAACTCTTTTGGCAACGGCTTTGTCGCCTCCATTTAAAAAGTCAGTTTTTAATTGAGCTTCAAAGGCTGAGGCAAAGTCTTTGTTGAAGTCGAGGACAACGGCTTCAGAAACGTTATCGGCTTGGGGCTGGGGGGCGGCTTCATCTTCGGCTCTAATGTTAGAAATCGATGAGAGCGCAAAAAAGCATAGAGTTAAAGGGAGAATGAAGGTTTGGTAGGGTTTCTTCATAGGTGCCAAATCAATTAGCATGTGTATTGGGTGGGGACAAGAATGAGCTACAAATTGTGCAGTGCGTTAAAATGGGCTTTGCTGAAACTGCTTTAATTCAAGCTCATAAACTTCTTTTCAAGAGCCCTAAATAGAGTCTGTGCTTTCTTCAGCTCATCGGCGCAATAAAGCTCCTGTTTTACGTTTAGGCCTGAAAATCTGAGTTGATCGAGCTCTGCCCAATAGTTTCTAATTTTTGTGAGCTCAATATAGGACTCGGGAGCTAAACGATTTTTTAAGGCTTCAATTAAATTATCGCGAGAATCTTCAATACTCTGAAGAGGTAAATCTAGTTTTGAGACTATCCACTCTCGAGTCCATTGATCGAGTAAGTGAGCTAGGCGAGGAGCGGGGCGGGTCTTTTTTTCAAGAATTTTTAATTCGGTGAGTTTCCAGGGGGCTCTTGCATAATCAGCATCACTCAATCGCTTTTTTCTACGGATAAAAAAGCCAACACCTAGGAATGCGTAAGCCAATCCTAGAGCCGTCCAGGCTTGAGTATTGATGAGAGTGTCTTTGTTGGAAGCGCTAATGAATTTTTGAGTTTCGTAATGAATCGGAGATAATTTTACACTGTCAGTTTCATTCTTGGGGCTTTCTGCAATGTTAATGTCTTGAGGCGCATCTCCTTCAACTTTTATGCTGAGTGGTGGGCCATCGAGATTAATGTATTGTCTTTTGTCGGGATCAAAATAAGTCCATTTGATGGGATCCAAATTAAATTGGCCGGGGCTTCTCGATAAAAGTAAAAATTCAAAAGTTTTAAAACCTGTGGCATCTTCTTTAAATTCCATGGCTGTTTTTGTTTCAAAACTTTCTAAACCTTCTGGAAGTTTTACCACTGGAGCTTCGATGGATTTCACATTTCCTCGACCTTGAAATTTTACCGTTAAACTAAAAGGCTGCCCTGTTCTTACGGCTTTATCGGGAGCTGTTACAAACATATCGAATTGACCTACGCCTCCCGTGAAGTGACTGTCGGCGGGAGCCGTGGGAAGAGGTTTAACTAATATGTCGATGCTCTTTGCACTCTTAGTGAGTGGATAGCTTTGGCCCATGTTCTCCAGAATTTCGAAAGGATTTCCAAAAGCCAAGTCATCAATCATTTTTGCGGGGCTCACGAGGGCTTCGGCTTTGAATATGAGTGAATCAAGTGGAAGTTTGCCCACTTTTAGGGGGAAAAGTGCATAGCGAATAAGTTCGGTGCGAAAGAACGTTTCATCACCAACTTGAACAGGGTTTTGGGTCATAGTTTTAGGTACAAAGAGCTCTTCTTTGAGAAAATTTTTAAAAGTGGGAAATTTGGAAATTTCCGCATTGTGCATTTGGATGTCTTTAAAATAAAGATAAAAAGGTAAAACTATAAGTTCTCCTAAGAATACATCCGTTTTACTAGGCTCAGATTGTATGATGACATCTTCATTGGGATTGATTCTATCTGGACTACCAGGGTCGGCTTGAGGCGTAGGCATTCTTCCTTGATTGTTAAACTTTTTTGCAATGGGATCGTCGTTGAGTTCTTTAACAGCCACAGTGATGGGGTCGGTGTCGTAGACTTTGCCACCTACAGTGACTTGAGCTTTGGGAATGTTGATGTTGCCTTTACGTAAAGGCTGTAAGAAATATACATAGTCATTGTTTTGAGAAAATGTAACAGCTCCATTGATGATCGTAGTTTTATAGGAGGGGTTGGAGTACTTGCGAAGTATTTGCCAATCCGTCATGAGCGGAAGTTTGGGTTCCAAAACGGTGTCATGACTTTCGAGATAAACTGAAATGGTGAAGCGAATGGGTTCGCCATTTTTACTAATTCTAGAATCAACAGAGCTCTGAATCTTTAAATTTTTAGTTTCTGCATTGAATGCAAAAAATAAACTCAAGGCGGCCAATGCAATGCTGCGAACTCGAAACATCAACATAGGTTATCAGTTTATATTTTATAACACTGACCTACAAGCTTTGAGACACAGCACTGGCTAATTGTTCCAAACAATGAGTATTCGAAAGAGAATCTTGAAGTGTGATTTTAGGAGTGCTTTGCTTTTTTATGGACTCTATAAAGTTTAAGAGCTGTACCTTGTATGGGTCTTCAGCGTATTCAAAAACGCGATGCTCTATCTCCTGGCGACCTTTGAGGATTTGTATTGACTCACTCATAGTTGCTTTAATGGGATGGGGAACAAGAATGACAGCATTTTGACCAATAATCTCTAGCGTCTCGCGTCGAACGTTGTTGAATCCTATGTCAAAAAAAGCTTGGGCCCCGCATGGAAATTCCAATTGTCCCCAAAAAAATTCATCCACTTCATTTTTAAATTGGGCTCGCCCTATGAATTTCGTGGGTTCAGAAGCCATCAGCGAGCGTAGGCAGTGAATAACGTAACACCCTAAATCCCATAGAGCACCGCCCCCTAATTGTTTTGACCAACGAATATTATCGCCAGCGGGTAATATTGTATGAAAACTCATTTTGAGTGTGTGAATGGGGCCAATGTCT
The DNA here is from genome assembly GCA_964609695.1 of uncultured Bacteriovoracaceae bacterium. GTDB lineage: Bacteria > Bdellovibrionota > UBA2428 > UBA2428 > UBA2428 > JAGNHS01. The sequence continues at coordinate 53,465 of CAZSSP010000005.1, read as the reverse complement.
TTGAGCAGAGCTTTTAAGAAATCCATTTGGCCATGATGGCGATACATGAGTCCTTCCATCACGGTGAGATTATTTTTTTTGGAAAGATTTATGATTTTTTCAACATCACGAGAAGCCATGGCCAAGGGTTTTTCGCAAAGGACATGTTTGCCGGCTTCGAGAGCTTTGAGTGTCCACTCTGCATGGAGAGAATTTGGAAGAGAATTATAAATAATATCAACATTAGGGTCTTTTAGTGCAGCTTCATAACTGGAGTAGGCCTTTTCAAGGTTTAGGAGTTGAGATTGTTTTTTTGAATGAGCTTCGGTGCGTGAGGAGACTCCAATAAATTTGTGTTCCTTCAAAGAATTAACAAGTGGAGCGAGTCTTTCGTTGATTTTTGCGGTTCCTAAAGAGGCCCAATTCATAGAATTTTATTTAGCATGGCTTTGAGAGCTATTCTTGGATTTTCTTTGCCTGGATATGATTTTGTGGCAGGATGTTTTCACCAATGAAAAGTAAAGACATCAGCCCAGCTTACAAAGAGCTTCAAGAACTATTGTCAAAAAAAATTCTTATCTTAGATGGTGCCATGGGCACAATGATTCAGCGATATAAACTTCAAGAAGAAGATTTCAGAGGAACTCGATTTAAGGATGTTAAAAAAGATCTTAAAGGCAATAATGATTTATTGAGTGTTACGCGCCCTGAAGTGATTTCAGAAATTCACTTACAATACCTTCAGGCGGGTGCTGATATCATTGAAACTAACACCTTTTCAGCGACCTCCATTTCTCAAAAAGATTATGGATTAGAGACTATGGCTCGGGAGCTTAATTTGGCTTCTGCGAAATTGGCGAGATCGGTGGTTGATCTCCATCAGAAAAATACTGGGAAAAGATGCTTTGTCGCCGGTGCCATTGGACCCACGAATAGAACGGCTTCAATTTCGCCAGACGTGAATAATCCCGCGTTTCGTGGAGTGAGTTTTGATGAGCTTGTCGAGGCTTATTACGAGCAAATAGAGGCGTTGGTCGAAGGCGGTGTGGATATTCTTTTGCCGGAAACCACTTTTGATACTCTCAATCTCAAGGCGGCTATTTTTGCTATTGAAAAATTTTTTGATAAGCACCCCGTTAGACTGCCAGTGATGTTGTCGGTCACAATCACGGATGCTTCGGGGAGAACTCTTTCTGGACAAACAGTGGAAGCCTTTTGGACTTCTGTTAAGCATGCTCGGCCTTTGAGTGTTGGTATTAATTGCGCGTTAGGTGCAAAGGAAATGCGTCCGTATATAGAAGAGCTTTCTCGCATCGCGGATGTTTATGTGAGTTGTTATCCGAACGCAGGATTGCCCAATCCTTTAAGTAAAACTGGATACGATCAAACGCCAGAAATTATGGCGATGTATTTAGAAGATTTTGCAAAATCAGGTTTTGTGAATCTTGTAGGTGGTTGTTGCGGAAGCACCCCCGATCACATTCGTGATATCGCCAATAGGGTGGTCTCATTTGCGCCTCGTAAAATTCCAAAAGTTTCACAAGCGAGTGTTTTTAGTGGCCTAGAAGTTTTGCGGATTCAAGATCCGGCTCCTTTCATAATGATTGGAGAGCGCACAAATGTTACAGGATCTCCAAAATTTGCAAAGCTCATAAAAGAAGGAAATTTTAATGAAGCCTTATCGGTGGCGCGACAGCAAGTTGAAAATGGTGCCAATATACTTGACGTCAACTTTGATGAGGGATTGTTGGATTCAGAAGCTTGTATGGAGAGATTTTTAAATCTCATTGCCTCAGAGCCTGATATTTGTCGCGTACCTATCATGATTGATAGTTCGAAGTGGTCTGTTTTAGAGACCGGGCTCAAGTGTGTTCAGGGAAAAGCTATAGTTAATTCTATTAGCTTAAAAGAGGGCGAAGAAAACTTTCTCAATCAAGCACGACTCATTCAACGCTATGGTGCTGCAACTATTGTTATGGCCTTTGACGAAAAGGGTCAGGCGGCCACTAAAATTGATAAAGTTAGAATATGCCAAAGAGCTTATAAGCTTCTTCGAGAAAAACTCAATTTCAATCCCAGTGATATTATTTTTGATCCCAACATTCTTACGGTGGGAACTGGAATTGAAGAGCATAATAATTACGCCGTTGATTTTATAGAAGCTGTTAAAGAAATTAAAGAAACTTGCCCTGGCGCTAGAACGAGTGGCGGGGTTAGCAATATATCTTTCTCTTTTAGAGGGAATAATCCCGTTAGAGAAGCTATGCACTCAGCTTTTCTTTATCATGCCATCGCAGCAGGCCTCGATATGGCCATAGTCAATGCTGGGATGCTTGAGGTTTATGAAGAGATCAACAAGGATCTGTTAGAAAAAATTGAAGATGTTTTACTGAATAGACGAAGTGATGCCACGGAAAGGCTCATTGAATTTTCTGAGGAACTTAAAGGAAAGAAAACAGATCGTAGTAAAGAAGAAGAGATTTGGCGCAAAGGAAATGTCGAGGAGCGGATAGCTCATTCTTTAGTTAAGGGGATTGAAACTTATATTGAACTAGATACGGAAGAGGCTCGACAAAAATATGGGCGCCCTCTCAATGTTATTGAGGGGCCCTTGATGGAAGGGATGAAGCAGGTCGGTGATCTTTTCGGTGCCGGAAAAATGTTTCTTCCTCAAGTAGTTAAAAGTGCACGAGTGATGAAAAAGGCTGTGGCTTATCTTGAGCCTTTTATGGAACAAGAAAAAGCTGGAAGTTCCGAATCTGCAAATCAAGGAGTTTTTGTTATTGCTACGGTTAAGGGTGATGTTCATGATATTGGAAAAAATATTGTGGGCGTAGTTCTGGCTTGTAATAATTATAAAGTTATTGATTTAGGAGTGATGGTTAATTGCGAAGATATTTTAAAGTCCGCTCGTGAAAATAAGGCCGATTTTATTGGATTGAGTGGTTTGATCACCCCCTCTCTCGATGAAATGATTCATAATGCTAGAGAAATGAAACGTCAGGGTTTTAAAATTCCATTGCTCATTGGAGGGGCTACCACAAGTAAAACTCATACGGCAGTAAAAATAGCTCACGAGTATGACGCTCCTATTGTACATGTGCTCGATGCTTCGCGCGTGGTTGGTGTTTGTAACAACTTGTTAAGTGAAAATAAAAAAGAAAATTTTGTAGCTGAGTTAAAAAATGAACAAATTAAAATGCGTGAGGCTTTTTTAAGGGGCGACATTGATAAAGCCAAATTGCAAACATACGAAAACTCGAAAAAACTAAAATATAAAATTAACTGGGATTCGGATCGAGTTTGTGTGCCTGAAAAATTAGGGGTTCAGTTGTGGGATAATATTCCTTTGGATGAAATTTTAAAATTTGTGGATTGGTCACCATTCTTTTGGACCTGGGATTTGAGAGGAATTTATCCTAAAATATTAGATCATGCTCAATATGGTGCTCAAGCTCGAGAGATCTTCGACGAAGCACAAAAGCAACTTAAGGAAATTATCGCCGCTAAAAAATTTAGAGCTAGAGCGGTGTGGGGCTTTTGGCCTGCCAATAGTGTGGGGGATGATGTTGAGCTTTATAAAGATTCCACTTCTAAAGAACTTTTGACAAAACTCCATTTTTTGAGACAGCAAAAAGAAAAATTAGATAACAACGAAGCTTATTATTCATTGGCTGATTTTATTGCACCTAAAGAATTGGGATTTAGTGACTATATAGGCGCGTTTGCGGTTACAATGGGGCATGAAGTTGAGCAATGGGCTAAGACTTTTCAATCTAAGGGAGACGATTATACGTCTATTATGATTAAAGCTCTTGGTGATCGTTTTGCGGAAGCTTGCACTGAGATGCTTCATAAGAAAGTCCGTCAGCAATGGGGATTTGGAAAATCTGAGATCTTGACGAATGAGGATCTTATAGAAGAAAAATATCAAGGAATTCGTCCTGCTCCTGGTTATCCTGCATGTCCAGATCACACTGAAAAGGCTACATTATGGAAACTTCTCGATGTTGAAAAAAACATTGGTGCTTCTTTGACTGAAAATTTTGCTATGAATCCGCCAAGCAGTGTTTCGGGTTATTATTTTTCCCATCCTGATTCTAGATATTTTACAGTAGGAAGAATTGGTGCCGATCAATTGGAAAGCTATGCTAAACGTAAGGGTATTTCTGTTGAAATAGCTCGAAAGTGGCTCTCTCCCATTCTTGGTCATGAGTGATATAGAAAGTCTCGCTTTTCAACTGGAGAGAGCCGGAGTTTCTAATTCTTTATTAGGAATTATAGAGGAAGGGCTTCCTAGTTCAAGCGATCGAATAAAATTGGCAAGGCTCTTAGAGCGAGAGTTTTTAGAGAAAACTTTAGTAAAGAGTTTTGGTCAAAGTTTATGTTTATTGGTTGATGAAGGACTTTCGACAGTGTCTGATTGTTTGAAGGCTCTAGTATTACTATCAGAGCAGGAAGCTTTTAAAGATGCAGCAATGGCAAAATTATTGGGATATCTTTCCTGCTGTGTTGAATATCAGAAAACGCATCCAGACAGCGGGGACTTATCTTTTTTAGTCCTTGAATTCTCTAAGTTAAATTAATTTCAAGTTTTTCAGAGTGATACCATAGAAGCCCCTCTAGTAGAGAGTCGGCTTCAGGTTTCATCCAATGTTTAGTTTCTGGTGGGATGACGACGAGACTGCCTGGCGCTACTTGGATGATTTTATCGCCAACATATACATAACCTTTTCCTGACATTACAAAAAAAGATTCGTAATCTTTATGGCTATGAGCTCGGCCTTCGCTTTTAAACTTTAAAAGCTCTACCCGAGGCCCATGAGCATTTCTTAATAAAATATCCATTTCGCCAAATGAAGTTTTTACCACGGCTGCAAATTAACAAGGGATTGAAGGGGCGTCTATGGGGAGAGATTTGAAAATCTTGTTGCTTCAGAACTATCGCAATTGAAATTATGTGTTATCCTTTTTGTGTGAATTCAGTAGATTATTCATTTCAAAGACAACGTCGTGAAGAATGTCCTTTTTGTGGGGAAAGCATTGAGCTGCTTATTGATTTAAGTGAAGGTTCACATTCCTATCTTGAAGATTGTGAAGTTTGCTGTAAGCCGATAGCTGTCAGTGTTTATGTGCCTGAAGATGATGAAGTCTCCGAAGAGCAGAGTTTGGATTCAGACTTTGATAGTGATGATGAAGATTCGGATTTTGAAAATGATGTTGCTTTTAAAGTTATCCTTAAAAAAGAAAGTGATTAATTGAATTCAGCAAAATGGGCCTTGTCCCTAGTTTTTGCTTTGATTTCATTTCGAGTTTTAGCAGACATTTATGTAGAAAAAGAACAAGTTGAAGCTGATGAACTTCTTCTTAAGGGCTTTCGCTATCATCAACATGCAGAGCTTTATTGGAGTTTTGCTAATGGAAATTCTGATTATTCGAATTGGGCTCTCAAACACAGTGGTGCATTGAAGTATTTTAGGCATTCCTTTGAAACTGGCTTAGATTATAAATCTCATTTTCTTAATGGGAAAAAAGATTCTGAAGTTTTAAATGTTGGTGGCAAATACATTTATTTCTTTGATAAAAATTATGGTGCTTTTTATGGGTACAATATTCGTAGAGAGCCATTCTCGGGAATTCCTAAGGCGCAGAATCATGATTTAGGACCGCGATTCTTTTTTAGTCTCAGTGAAGAGTCTTATATTTTATCTGAAATCGGGTATCGTTACACGCTCGAGGAATCCAGCGACGGAGTTGTGAAAAATCGAAATAAAGGTCGTTTGTATTTAGAATATAGTTATTTTTTAAAGTCAGGTTCTCAATTTAAAATATGGACTGAACTCGTTAAGTGCTTTGGTGAGAACTGTAGATCCGATGAAGATCTGACTTGGTCCTTTGAGCCTAGTTTGTCGCTCTATTTTTCAGGAGATAATTATATTCGAATCGCTGTGTTGGGTTATTACCGAAAACCCTTAAGTTATCCTGGTGAAAAATACATGACTTATTATGGTGAAACAGCTTTAGGTACAAAGTTTTAATTCTAACGAGAATGAGTTATTCGATATCGTAATCAAAATAATTCTTGGGGTAGGGCTCTTTTCTAAGAGTGTAATGCCACCATTCTTTTTCGTAATTCATGAATTGAGCCGATTCCATTGCTTTTAAAAGTATGGATCTATTTTCTTTTTGTTGTGGACTGATTCCGGCAAAGAGGGTGTGAGACTGTACTCCAAAAAAATCAAATGTTGTTCCCATGTCTACAAGGGACTCATCCCTTAAATAGACCAAACCTAAATCAACGGTGCTGCCTCTTGAGTGTCCTGATTTGCTAGCAATATATTCAAGTTTAAGAAGGTCCTGCTTGGAGGCGATGTCGGGATAATATTTTTGCTTTGTTCGAGTGTCTGACAGGTCTTCGCACCATTTCACGAATTCGTTGACGGCTTTTTGAGGCCGATAACAATCAAAAGCAATAAGAGAGTATCCCTTTTTTAGCAGTGATTTTTGTGCTTTTAGGAGTGCGTTTGCTGCTCGTAAAGACAGTAGACATTTATTGGCTTTATATCCATCGATTGGCCGGCCTACAAAATTTTCACTGGAGTAATAAGCGAGCTGCATTCGAATTCGGTTCTTGTAACTGATTCCCTTAGATTTTTCGATTTGGGATACGTCGACTAAGTGTTTTTTCCAACTCTTTTGAGGAGCAATAGTTTTTTGGGGATGAAGTGCTTTGGCTTCTGTAGTAATTGTAGCAAACATATAAAGGGAAATTCCTCCAGTGAGCAATCGAGCCATTAAACTCATGGATCTATTAAAAGCCGCCTTAGACTTTCGTGCAAGTCACATAACAGCAAAGACTACTAATGTTTATAGAATGGTCGATGGAGAGGCTGATGCTTGCCCTGATCTTTATATAGATAATTATGCGGATAATTGGTTGATTCAAAGTTCAGGAGAGTTTCCAGAAGAACTTCTTCAGGTGAGTGGATGGCGTTCTCTTTATTATAAAAAATTGGAAAAAGGCGATAAAAAATCTCCTCAGTGGATGGCGGGGGAAAAGCTCCCAGAATTTTTTGAGATTTTTGAAGGTCCTTCAAAGTATTGGGTGTCATTTGATCATGGATACTCGCAAGGTTTTTTTATTGATCAGCGAGACAATCGTGAGCTTATGGCAAAGCTTTCAAAAAACAAAAAGATGCTCAACTTGTTTTCATACACCTCCTCTTTTTCGCTTAGAGCTGCATTTGAAGGAGCTCATACAGTCAGTGTCGATCTTTCGAATCCATCTTTAGAATGGGCTAAAAGAAATTTTTCACTTAATAAAATTGATTTAGGAAATCATGTTTTTTGGCGTGGAGATGCTCGTGACTATCTAAAACGATCCAGAAAATTGGGTGAGTTTTTTGATACTGTAGTGATTGATCCCCCATCTTTTTCCAGAGACAAGAAAAGCGGAACTTTTCAAATTGAAAAGGAATTTGAGTCTTTGGTATCTTCCTCATTTGAAGTGCTCAATACAAAGGGCTCTATTTTTTTCTCATGTAATCTTCAAAAGCAGGATTTAAGTTTTTTCGAGAAACCATTAAAAAAAATCGCTCAAAAAAATTCTTTTAAATGTGAAGTGCGGCCCCTGTCCTGGGATTTCAGGCGCCAATCCCAACTTAAGGCTTTCCTCCTCACCCCCTCCCTTTAAATTCCTACTGTGCGACGTAAAGAGTGGGAAAAATCAGATGAGCAGAATTTTTTTGAGCGGGCGTAGGGTTTAGGAACTTCTCCATTCCAAAAGCATTGCCAATCCTTACTCCATCCCTTGCAATCCTGCTTTAAGCTGCGCCGACTGAAGATGTCTGAAAATTCAAGCAGTCTATCAAAGAGCCCCAATGACTGCGCTGGACTTTGTACGTGTGCCCTGGGCCTACGTACGTGCGTCTTTGTGAACTGCGCACTCATGTAGTTTTTGTGGACCATAAATAGCGCATACTTTTGGCACATCCGACCCGCCGTTTTCGAAAACGAAATCGTCTCTCTGGCAAATGCAGCCATGGATTGTCGAATTAGTAAGTCGGCATGATTGATCGCAAAAAGTATATTCTGATAATTTCGTGTTGCTTTTGAACTAATTGTGACGTGCTCTAAGTTTTTGCTCTTAAGATCTTTTTCTATAGCCCTTCGATATTGAAAATGTTCATCGCTTATAAATACCAAAGGCTTTTCTTCTGTAGACCTTCTTTTAACAAGTCTTTCTATGATTTCTCGAGTCGCTACTCGGATACCCTTGGGGTTAAAGCGCCCATGTTCTTCATTCTTTTCCGCAAGCCTGTTCTTTTGCCAATCCGACATCCTTCCCTTGCGATTTAAAGACGCAAAATTAAAGTCATAGATAAACAAAGAATCCCGTCCCACGGCTTGTTGAATATTATTGGGCTCGTATTGCGAGCCTGCAAAGTTTTCTAAACCATCAAAGCAAATGGGCTCGCTAATCTTGTGAGTAATGTAGACTTGCTCATGAAATTTCATAGCTTGCTGAGCCATTCGATTTACTCGAATACGCACGCAATGCTCGCTTAGAGTTAGAAGATGGGCAATCTTACGGTAAGACAAGCCATGAACGAGGAGTCTAAATATTTTAGAATTAATAGCCGGATCCTTATGCCTTAATCTGTAGTGAAACTTAAAATAGTTCTCAGATAAAGTCGTTTTACAAAGATTGCAGCGAAATCTCTGTCGCCGATCACCCCACAAACACGAGACGGGTCGCGAGAGACCATGTCGTTTGAGATTAGCCGAGGTACCCGAACATTCAGGATTGGCGCATTTTATCGAATAAAAAGAAGGGTTTCTTAGTATGGTTTCTTGTGACATCCTCTGCACCCTGCAGATTCCGTTCCAACCACTCTTTACGGCGCACAGTTTCTAGTTAATTAGGGTGGGAGTCGGATTTGCGGGCGACTTCTAGAGAGGGAATGCGTTCGATGTAGCATTTGGCGCAAGCGGGTAAATAGAGTTCTTCGGCGCCAAGTTGAATTGTAGGCCCAGAAATTGTCGGCACACCGTCAATTAGCTTTAAATTAAAAATAGCTTTCTTATTGCAGAAGTGGCAAGTTGTTTTAACTTCTTCAACGGCATCGGCGATTTCCAAAAGTCGTTTAGAACCTTCAAAGAGAAAGCTTCTAAAGTCTGTTCTCAATCCATAGCAAAGCACAGGGATGTCGAGTTTGACTGAAATTTCTCTTAGATGATCGATAAAATCTGCACTTAAAAATTGTGCTTCATCAACGAGAATGGCATGTAAGCCAGCGAGTTCTTCGGGGGAGAAACGCGTATTTGGTGAAATAAGAATGTCGGCTTCTTTTTCGAGTCCACTGCGCGAACGAATTTGATTTTTACCAAAACGCGTATCAAGATCGGGTTTAATAAGTAAGACTTCTTTGTTTTGTTGTCGGTAACTGTGAGCGACTGCTAGGAGGTTGAGTGTTTTGGCGCTACCTACAGCGCCATAGCGAAAATACAACTTGGCCATGTGAGGCTGACTTTAGCAGATCACATGGCCGAGCAAATGAATTCAGTAAATTATTTTTTAGTACTGAGTTTGCTATCGTTAGCTTCGATAAAAGATCGAATTTCAGTCGACATGTCCAAGAGTTTTAACCATTGCTCTTTGTAAAGAGTGACTGGAAATCTTCCCATGCCATAAATCGAAAGAGCTCCTTTATCGCTGACCTTCATGGAAAGTCCTCGAGAGCTTGTTTTTTTTAGAGCTGCATTTTCAGCTCTTAGTCTTTGTAGTTCTTCGTTGATATCGTCTTGGCTCATAAGGCTTAGTCTATACTTAAAGTATGAGATAAAGCATGCCAAAAAATTCTAATTAGCGCGATGCGTGGTAGTGCAAATTTGTCAGTTTAGAGCTTCTTGGTAGATGCGCTGCGAGAGATTTTGAGAAATTTCAAAGTGATTTTTGCCTAACGCGGGGTCGTCGAGCCATACGGGAAGGCTTTCTAATAATATTTGCGCTTTCCTTTGAAAATCTGCAATTAAATTTTGTGAAACGGGCTCGGCCACTGGGAAGTTTTTGCCTAGTGGATCTACGTATCTGTTGTTTTCCCAAAATTCAAAATGCAAGTGAGGACCTGTTGATAAACCGCTTGAGCCTACATATCCAATGACCTGACCTTGTTTAACTCGACCATTGACTCTGACGGAGGCGGGAATTCTGCTGAGGTGTTTGTATTGTGTGGCGTAAGTGGAATTGTGACGAATTCTTACCATGCGTCCAGCTCCGCCATTCCAACCCGCTATATCGACGCTACCATCGCCCACGGCTCGAACTTCTGTTCCGAATGGAGCGGCATAATCAACACCTAGATGAGGTCTAAAAGTTTTGAGTAAAGGATGAAATCTGCGGTGAGTGAAGCGTGAAGATATTCTGGAATATTTGATAGGGCTTTTTAGGAATATTTTTTTGAGACTTTTTCCCTCGGGAGTAAAGTACCCAATATCTTTTCCATCTTTAACAAAAAGAAGTGCTGTATTTTTATTGCCAGCATTATCATACTCAGCAGCTAAAATTCGGCCCCAGGAGCTAGGGCGACCACGCACCATTTTTTGTTCAACTGTAATTCTCCATTTGTCACCTTTTTGAACTTCACGTGCAAAATCAATTTGCCAGGCAAAAATTTCTGTTAATTCAGCGATGAGAGAAGGGTCCATTTGAGCCTCGGTGGCTGAGCCCCAGAGAGAAGATTCTACTATGCCAGTGTAGGACATAAGTCGGAATTCCGAATTTTCTTTGTGTTCTTTAAAGGTCCAAGTGTTGCTGGCAATGTTTTTTTCCCAAATCCAACTATCTGTGTCGCTCACATGTAACTGAACTTTATTAACGGCAGTCTCTTGATTGGAGAAAAAATCAATTTTTTGATTCGTTTTTAATGCGGAAAAATTCAATTGGCCCTTTGCGCTATTGAGAATTTGATTGATATCTAAAGTAGGAATTTCAGCTCTAACTAACAAGGTAAACAAATTTTCGCCCTTGAGAAATTTTAAAGTTTTTGAAGGGAGGATTTCCTGCTTTGAATTGTCGTTATTAGAAATGAGCCTGGATGGAACATGTTGGCTGCTCCAGAAGGCTATACATACAATAAGTAATGTTAATAATAAGGCCCACGCAAATCTTCTTTGTTGAAATCCCTTTAGCATATTTTCATTCTAATCTTGTTGTTATTATTTATCAAAATTTGTGCGTCATTCATGTTATTCATGATTTTTTTAAGAGTCGTTGGGTTCGGGGAAACGAATAACTTTATTGTTTTTATGAGTTTTTGCGTAATTATAGTTATGAACTTTTTTGTATCGATGCATGCGTTCACCAATCCATAGAGATCGAAATGTGTAGAAAAATAGTTTGAGATCTAGCTTCCACGACAAATTTCTAACGTAAATGACATCCATGGCAAGTTTTGCATTGGCATTATTTACAAGAGGGCGGAGAGCTTGCCAGAGTCCAGAGATTCCAGGTTTCACAGCAAGACGATCAAGAAAACGCGATGACATACTTAAACTATCGCTCACGCTCAATGGACGTGGGCCTATGAGCGACATATGTCCTCTTAAGACGTTGAAAATTTGTGGAAGTTCATCGAGTTTGTTTTTTCGAAGTATTAAACCAATTTTTGTGATTCTTGCATCTTCTTCAATTTTAAAAAGAGGCTTTCCAGAGGGGTGAATAGTTTCTGCTCCATCATACATAGTTCTAAATTTGTAAATCCAAAAGGGTTCACCCAATTCTCCTATTCGCAATTGTCTGAAGAATATTGGGCCAGGACTTTCGAATTTAATCCAAATCGCAATCAATGCGATTATTGGAAGAGTGACTGGAAGGGTGAGTAACACAAAGCAAATATCAAAGAGGGCTTTTATGCGAATGTATTTAGAGTGCTTGGAGTGCTCAGCATAAAGCGGAATCATGAGCTGATAAAAATCAACGAGAGTTTCGTTGATCACTCCTGCTTGATTAAATTTCATTGCAAGAGGAATCCAGTGTATAAATCTTTCGGGCAATTCCTGCTCGAGTTTTAAGAGTTTGCTCAAGACAAATTCCTGCTTATGAATTTCCCGAGACCAAACCGATGCAGCAACGGACCGCTTAGCTTTAACGCCCATATCTTCCATTATCGACTCAAAGCGTCGTAAGGTTAAATCATATTACAATGATTTCTTCGTTAAGAAATTGTTAAGGGCAAGTGCTCATTGAGCCATTCAGATCGTAATTGCTGAAAATTAAAGACATACTTTGAGACTTTGCACTTGAGCACCATTCAGATTTTTTTGAGGTGGAATATTCAACAATAAATACGGGTTTATTTTTGCTTATAAAAGAAGCATAGGAGCCACATTCACCATATTTAAAACATTCCTCTGCTACGACCCAATCCATAGTGCCCGAAAGTGAGCTTGCGATTTCGGCAGAATTTTTAAGCCCAATGAGAAGTCCTCTATTGTGGGCTTCGTTAGCCAGTTTTTGTAAAAAACTTTTACTGTCATTTTTACTAATACTGAATCCAGTGTCATTGTCGTATCCATCGACATTATCTGGATCGACTCCATCACATTTTTTGCTGACGGCTTTATCCAGTCGACTTTTGGCTAAGTTTAAAGTGGCGGAATCTTTAGTGTTGAGCCATCGCTCTCCCGGCCAGTCTTCTAGTGAGTTTCCCTTAATGGAATTAGGTATACGATTGTAATCTTCTCTCCACGATTCAGAAGTGCCAGCACTAAAATAGCAAAAGACTTTTTTGCCCTGGTTTTTAAGAGACGTTATTTGACTACTGCTTGTTTCAAATAAATCTATAAAAACAACATTTACGGAATAGTTTTTCAGAGAACCAGAGAGTTGATACTGAAAGCTGCTTTTGACTGAAGGGTATTTGTTGCTTGAATTGGTCTGACTTGATGTTCCTGAGTTGCTAGTGGATGAGCTAGAATTTGACTTCTTTTTTGACTTTTTACGGCTTCCAGCGGCTTCCGTGAAAGTGGAATATAGAAACAGAAATAGAAACATAAAAAGAAATTTTTGCATGGATCCTCGCCCTCTTCGCAGGATCTAAGATGTTGCCCCATGCTTAGTGTTGCAAAAATAATGCCCTCATTTATACCCATACAATTAAACACTTAAGAAAATGGAAGTGTTGATGTTTTTTTCAGAGTGTTAAGAACTTAATCAAATCTTAATTTTTCGATATTCTTCAAGGCAATGGGGATTGCTTAGCGCTTCGATATTCTTTGGTTCTTCATTGGCGAGGATTTGCTTTACTGCGAGCTCTACTTTTTTACCGCTCATAGTGTAGGGAATTTCTTGAATTTGGAAAATTTTATAGGGAATATGTCGCGGAGAGGCTTCACTCCTTAGTTTAGATTTAATATCTTTTTCAACACTTTCATTGAGGGGTTCTTTATCTTTTAGGACTATGAAAAGTATGATTTTTTCATCTCCCTCAATAGTTTTTCCAACCACTAAGCTATCTTTCACTGAGGGGTGTGTTTCAACTATCCTATAAATTTCTGAAGTGCCAATTCTGACACCACCGGGATTGAGTGTAGCGTCGGAACGTCCATGAACAGTGATTCCACCGTGATTGTAATGTGTAATGTAATCTCCATGGTGCCACATTTGAGGAAATTTCGTAAAGTAGGCGGCTTCATATTTTTTGTTTTCAGAATCATGAAGGAATCCAATTGGCATTGCTGGAAAAACTTGAGTGCAAACAAGTTCGCCTTTTTCTTCTAATACAGAAGTTCCTTGATCGTTTACGGCGTGAACGTCCATGCCCAATCCAGGAGCTTGAATTTCGCCGCGACAAACAGGCATGAGTGGATTGCCTAACATAAAACATGAAACAATATCGGTGCCTCCGCAAATAGAGGAAACTTGAAGCGAATGGCCAGAAGGGTTTTGCTCGTAAATATAATCGAAATCTTCAGGAAGGAGAGGAGAGCCTGTCGATAACAATAAACGGATATTTTTAAGTTTGTTTGAAAGCTTAGAATTCTGAATTCTAAAATTCCCAATGAACTTTGCGGATGTTCCAAAAACTTCAATATTGTATTTTTCAACGATATCCCAGATAGACCAGCCATTGTCTTTGATCGGTGATCCATCATAAGTGTGAATTGTGGCTCCAGTTTGGAGTCCGCTAATCATCCAATTCCACATCATCCATCCGGTGGTAGTGAAATAGAAGAGATTTTCATGGGCCTTTAAATCGCAATGGAGGCGATGTTCTTTGGCGTGTTGTAGTAGACTTCCTCCACTGGAATGGACGATGCACTTTGGGGCCCCTGTAGTGCCCGATGAAAAAAGTACATAAAGGGGGTGCATGAAAGGGAGTCTGGCAAATTCTATTTCATGAGAAGAATCAGAGTTAAGATATTGTTGGTAACTTGAACGGGGATCGGTGCTTAGGATTAGATGATCAATGAGCTCGGGAAATTCTTTGAGAATAGCGTCGTTCTTTTCGTTCAAATCAATTTTTTTTCCATTGTAAAAATAAGATTCACTAAGAAATAATATTTTAGGTTTAATTTGCTCGAATCTGTCGAGAATTCCTCGCACTCCAAATTCAGGGGAGCAGCTCGACCAAATAGCTCCTAAACTTGTGGCAGCCAGCATGCAAAATAATGTGTCAGCATTGTTTGGGGCTAAGGCTGCAACAAAATCACCTTTTTTGATTCCTTTGTCGACGAGATAGGATTGGATTTTTCGAACAGCGTCGAGAATGTCTTCCTTTTTATATATTTTTGCTTCGCGATTTTCAGAATGATGAATTAATGGAGTTTCAGAAAGTTTTGAAAGTAGATTTTCGGCGTAATTGAGAGTGATATTAGGGAACCATGATCCGCCGTAAAATGTTTTTTTAGGTGAAGCTTCAAAAACAATGTCTTTTGAACCATCGTAAATAATTTCACATTGATCTAAGCAAAGTTTCCAGAAATCTTTGAAGTTTGAAACGGACCATTGATGTAGAGTTTGATACGAAGAATGGCCGAGCTCTTTTGCGAGCTCGGCCATTCTTGATTGATTGATTTGCTTGGAGTCAGGTTGCCAAAGAACGGGGTTCTTTAACACCATGATCCCTCCAACTTAGAATATGTAGCCAAGGCCTAGATGAAGAGCCATGACATTGCTGTCGTAGTCTCCAAGAAGATTGCCTGTTCCGCGATCTTTAGCGTAGCTTCCGTGAGCCCAGCTATATTCAACGGCAGTATCAAAACTGAGTGCATCATCCATGAATTTTTTTCCAGTTCCTAGAGTGATAGTGTGACCTAATCCAGGAGTTGAAAGAGTTGGTTTAGCGTATTCAGGTGGAACTACGGCTGTGGTTAACACGTAACCTGCTCTGAGTGCCCAGGGGAGCTCGGTGTATTCAGTGGCAATGCGGAAATTGTGTTGATCATTCCAGCGAGTCACTAGGGTGTTATCGTTAGCTTCGTAAATAATGGCGTTTGTTGTAGTGTTTCTGAGTGTTCCAGAAGCTGTGATATTTTTGTTGATGGAATATTGTGTCCATACCCATTCACCATAAATTCTCATTTTTTCTGAAAGATTATAATGAGCGCCAGTGGCAATTTGTAATGGGAAATTGCTGCTCATCGATCCCTTAGAGCCGAGAAGTGCAGTTCTTAAACTTTTATTAGCGGCTGTTGTGAGGTCACCGCTTAAATCACCTTCAGCTTTGAATTTAATTTTTGTACGAGCATTAACTCCAAAGCCAAAAGATCCGCCTTCTGGTGCGTATTTGAATCCAACTCTGAATCCATTGTAAGTGGTGTCTTTAAGATCAGTAAATCGTACAGCTAGCATGCTCGTTGAGGTGACGTTTGCGCTGATATAGTCAACATTGACCATACTCATTCGCCATGCGGCTCCAAAACTGAGAGCTGGAGAAATTCTATAGGCAGCACCAACAGAAGCTTCTGTCATAGCAATTTGTGTTCGGTATTCAGGATGAAATGAAGTGTATCCATAAGTGCTAGAAACATCTTGAGATCCATAATTCACATTAGAACCACCCGCTACAAAGTAGCCCAAACCAATAGCGAGATCTTCATTGAGTTTATAAGCAGCATTCAATCCAAAGACTGGGGAGAAAGTGCGCTTGCCATCGGCTTGTTCATTGAGCGCTGGAGCAATGGCCTTATAAAGTGGGGCCTTGAAACGTCCCCAAGTTGGAGAGGCGTTAACTGTAATATCAAAATTACGTGCATCAACTAATCCTGCTGGGTTAAAAAGTAATGAATCGGGGCCTTCAACACTGGAAGCACCGGCTCCGGCAATACCGGCGTGTTTTCCCGACCAGAGAACGTTCTTTTCGAAGCCTCCAGCAAAACTTGTGATGGTTAATAGAAAAGACAATAAGGATAAAATCCTCAGATGTTGGTTCATGATGTACTCCTACCTCTAGGCTTACATTCAATCATTTGTTTCTAGGCTTGACAACGCTGGGGGGCGGGAACTCATAGTAGAATCATGAGCGATAATGACGTGAGGCGTTCTCGATATGAACCCTTAGAGCCCTTCAATAGTGGGATGCTTGAAGTGTCCGCAAAACATAAAATTTATTTTGAAGAATGTGGTAACCCCAAAGGACCCGCTGCAATTTTTTTACACGGTGGTCCGGGCGGGGGCTGTGAAGCTAGCCACAGGCAATACTTTGATCCTAAACACTATCGAATTGTTTTGTTTGATCAGCGGGGTTGTGGGCGTTCGCAACCCTTTGCTTCGCTCGAAGAAAATACAACTTGGGATTTGGTGGCTGACATCGAAAAAATTCGTGAGCATTTGGGAATAAGCAAATGGTTGGTTTTTGGTGGATCGTGGGGAAGCACTTTGGCTTTAAGTTATTCCATTACCCATCCTGAGCGGGTGAGTTCTATGGTGTTGCGTGGAATATTTTTGTGTAGAAAGCGTGATCTTCATTGGTTTTATCAAGATGGGGCTTCGTTTGTGTTTCCTGATGATTGGGAGGGTTTTTTAGCACCGATACCCATCGAAGAGCGAGGGGATTTGATGAGCGCTTATCACAAGCGCTTAACGTCATCTAATAAAGCTGAGATGCTAAAGGCTGCGAAAGCCTGGTCGAAGTGGGAAGGGTCTACGATAAAACTTTTTCCGGATGCTTCAGTGATTGAGCATTTTTCTGATGATCAATTTTCTACTGCTTTTGCTCGAATTGAGAATCACTATTTTGTTCATGGCGCTTTTTTCAAAAGCGATAATTGGATTTTAGAAAATGTTAAAGTTTTAAGAGAAAAGAAAATTCCCGCCGTAATAGTTCATGGTCGTTATGATATGTGCACGCCTTTGGATCAGGCCTGGGAGTTACATAAGGCTTGGCCTGAAGCCAAGCTTGAAATTATAGCGGATGCAGGACATGCCGCCTCTGAAGGGGGCATTATAGACGCTTTAATTAGGGCTACAGATAGCTTTAGAAGTCTTTAGTTGAACTCCTCTCGTCTTTGACGGGAAACGTAAATTTCAGAGAGTGTTCGGCTTTATCCTTGAGTTTTTTAAATTGGCGAACTAATAAATGGACTTCGTTCATTACCAAGTGGATCCTTAGCTCAGTTGGTAGAGCAGCTGACTCTTAATCAGCGGGTCGACAGTTCGAGCCTGTCAGGATCCACCAATAATTTTTCTATCTATTAAAAAATTCTCAAGTTGATTGAGAACTTTGATTATAGCGTCACTAGAATTTAAGTCGGGTGATGGAATGACATCAATTCCATTAAAATGATTAACAACCTGATTTGAATCTTTAAATACCCTAGCTCCAGAAGCAAGGCCTTGCTTAAGCAAAGATTGATAAACTTCTGAGTCATATCCGCGCCTTTCTTTTGCGATACCTCCGATGTCATTTGAAACTAATGTTGGAGTTTTTACATTTAGAGCTTCAAAAAAATTAATGGGGCCATTGATAATGGAGAGGTCGGCTACTTTGTGGAGATAGGGCAATCTTCCTGGCAAATCGTTAATGATTATTATATTTTTCTTTAAATCTTCAGGATTCACCTGACTTAAGGCTTTTATTTCTGGTTTATTTGGAAATAATTCGCCCCATTTTGAAATCATAGAATCGGGTAATTTTTTTAATAAGGCACCTCCGTCTGAAACAAATAAGATTATGTTTTCATCGCTTTTTAAATTATGACTGAGTTGATTAAAGCTTTCTCTAACTCTTCGAGCTCCATCACCTCCGGCATTGCCTATGTGTCGATACCCATAAAAACTTAAGACTTTAGATTTTTTTGGAATTCCTAAAATATTTCTTAAATCAAATTTTTCTAATCCATTTAAATCTTGAATGTTTGCAGCTTTTAAGTCCGGCATGTCAAAATCAGGGTGTAAGTGGGGATAGGTATAATCATCTGTAAGTGATTTTTCACCTGAATCAGCAATAGACACTGGGATTCTTTTTTCTAAATTTTTTGATGTTTTTGAGTCTTGGGTTAAGTGATCTAAGATAGATTGTAAAAATTTTAGTTGAATGTTTTCTCCAAAGGCTCCCGTGGGAATTGGGGCCCCATTGATTTGGTCAGTGCTCTGTAAGTTCATTTCTAATTTTAAACGTGTCGATTGTTTTTTGTAATGAGCCCATTCATTTTTATATTTTGTAAAAATAGGGTGATTTTGAATAAGACTTTTTACTCTTTCAGACATGGGCGAGTATATTACAGGAGGTAAATCTGCAAAATGAGCTTTTGCTGGAGGTTTTTTGAAAAAGCTAGCAGCTTGTTGAAAGGGTTCCTCTTCGATATCGGCCAATATTTTTTGAGTACGCGACGAGATTTTTTCTAATAACTGATTCACTTTCTTTTTTAATTCAAAAGGCAACTCAGAGTAGACGTCTTTGCCTACTATCATATCCGAGTTTTCAGGGGTGGCCATTTTTTTTAAAAATCGATAACTACGTTTTCTTGCTGTTTCAGTCGTGTAAGGATGATCCGTTCTTAGTGTCCCTAAGCTTTCGTATAAATCAGCATCAATTATTTTTATTTCTCCTTTTTCATTAACCATAAACTGAAAATCAAATGGAAGAATTTTATGGTCTAAAAGTAAATCGATGGCTTCCTCGGCTTCTTTTAAAGTTTCAGTAGAAATATATTTTGCGCTGACTTTATCTTTACTGGAAAATCCCGGGACTTCTTCCATGACTAAAGTCGGTTTTTGATGTTCACCTATTTGACTAATTCCAATCACTTTGGGGCCAAGAGTTTTTCCATCTTTAAATTTTAAGACAGATAAAACTTGTGCTTTTTGTGCCAAAATATCGATGTCATTGGGATAGTTAGTCGTTTTAGCGATGTAGGGTGGAGTGTTCTCGTCGTGAGCCAGTTCCTTAACTCTATAAATTCCCGAATTATCCCAACCTCCAGCTGAAAGAGCTTCGATGTCGAATAAAAAACTCATTGATTCAGGCTTGTTTAAATTTTTAAAAAGATCAGGGCATTCTTTGTAAGAAATAAAAGAAGCTGAGCCAGTCTTTACGAATATCCAAAACAATATTGCGTAAAGTCTCATAGCTATATTCTAAACTATAAGCTCATGGGCGAGATAGTCTTAAAAGTTACATTTGCAGTTTTTGTAAAGACTCTAAATTCTTGAGTAAATACAATTGGGGTCAAATTTAATACGCAAAAATCAGAAATATTGAAATTGAGTTTTCACGTTTCTTAAATGCGGATGAATGGAGTCTCTGCCAGCTATAGTTATTATATATACGAAGAGATGTGCTCTCACCAAAGACCCAATTAAGACCAAATCCAGCGTTGTACCCATATTCATATATATTTTTTTTAGTGAGACCTTTAAATTGACCATTCGAAGTTTTTAAAAGTCCTAGATTTGTACCGACACCTAAAATCGCAACACCACTCATTAAATATTCAAAACCAAATGAGCTCCCGTATTCAGTAACAAATTGAGGAGTGCTGTGATTGAGTAAATTTACAATTTGTTTACTGTAATTAAATTGAGTTTTAAAAAATATTTCGGCTGATAAAGGACTTAGCTTTACAAAGCTATATTCGGGATTTTCATAGTAATAGTAATTGGCTGGACTATCGTAGTAGACACTTGAAGCATATCCATAAGAAAGACCAAAGAGGCTGGTGTCGCCATCAGCAGAAAATAGTGGCGCGCAAATACCCATAGCAATCATGCAGGTTAAATTGCGAGCAAAACTTAAATTCATGCTGTATCTACATCGGACTAAGGTGTTGAAATTATTAAGCCATTTAATTGACTCTGTTTTGGGTTTTCAGGTTTAAATCTTCATCGAATATTTATCCAAGGGAATTAAGAGCTTATCCGATAAGTAAAGAATAGGGTTATGAGAATAGCTATATTCAAAGCTTTAATAAATTTAGTTCATCAAGCTTTGTTTATGGTTTTATGTGTAAGTCTAAACTCTTGTTTAGAGCGTAAAAGTTCTGGAACAGAACTTGTGTCGGGTCCGCCGGTTCTAAGTTATGAAACAAGCACCGGCAAGACGGGCACGCGTAGAGTTGCGATGAATGTATCTCCTAGTGAATTAAAATCTGGTGGATTACCCAAACTCGGAAGCTGTTTTATCTCAAGTGGAGGAGATCTCCCGCTTGGTTTAAGTTTTGATAATTCTACTTGTGTTATTAGTGGAGTTCCTCAAGTTTTATTGTCTCCCACCAATTACACAGTAACTTTATATAACTCTGAAATGCAGTCGACCACGGCCAATCTAACATTAGAAGTTAATGAGAATTGGGTTGATAGTAGTAATAGCTCTGCGGTTGGTTTTTCATCGGGTACACATACCGGAACAACTTACGACAATTCAAATTCATATTTAAGAATCGATCAGAGTGGAAATCCAACAAATAACTCGGAGTTGGATTCCAGCTGGACACCTCAGTGGAATTACCTCCAAGCTTATTTAAAAATGAATAACAATTGGAACGATTCAGTTCATTCCAATAATGGGACAGCTCAGAATGGAGCTACATTTACAAGTTCATCTAAAATTGGAAATTACGCAGGAACTTTTGATGGAGTGAATGATTATGTTTCCATTCCTGACACTTCGGCCTTAAGTCCTACGGATAAGGTTACGGTAGTGATTTGGGTTAAGCCCAGCGCCTTTAATGCAGTTTGGAGTCGGATTGTTGAAAAAAGCGGTTCGATTTATTTGGGTTGTGCCGCTGATTGTGGTCGTTATGCCGTTTCAATAAATAATTCAATCTATATAACAACTTCCGGAATTGCGTCGCCAGTTTTAGGTGAGTGGCAACAATTAGCATTCACTTACGACAAAGATCGCGGAGGGACGGATGAACTTAGATTTTATTTGAATGGAAATAAAATTTTAACGGGAGATTATTCCACAGCGATTGTAGACAACTCTTCTGCCTTAGTCTTGGGACTTTCTACTGCAGGGATGACAGGTTCGATGGATGATTTTGCCTTTTGGAATACAGCTCTTAGTGATGATGAAATTCAAACAATATATTCACGTCAATCTGCAAAGTATTCTGGATTTTATCAATCTAGAACTTTTGATGCCTTGAGTTCTAATGTGTGGGATGGGTTTAAGTGGATCACGACACTTCCTTTTGGAAAAGAACTCACTGGGGATTCTGATAATAGTGGTAATATCAGTAGCTCTGATAGTGAAACTTCGAGTGAGTATTCTTCTATATCTAGCAATACGCTTATGAACAACCTTGAGGCCTTATGGCATCTTAATGAAACGTCTCTCAACAGCGCACCAGGCGGGACTGATGTGGAAGATTTTTCCGGAAATTCTAGACATGCTGATTTTACTGGAACTCCAAAATCTGTTGGTGACTTAGGAGTATTTCGTAAAGCATATAGGAACAATGGGGACCCTGGATCTTATTCCTATTTCTCCACAAGTTCGTCCATCATAAGTTCAGGCGGAACGTTTTCACTATGGATAAATTCACAAATAAAAGGGCAGCACATGTTTCTTGGGGCTGGTTCTACGGGTTTTCCTCAACAATTTATTAGTTATATTTTTCAACCTAACATGATGAAAGAAGTTGATGATGGAGGTGCCACTTGGGATGACAACACCTATGGATTGTGTGTGCGTTTTATCAATCATATTTGTATTCCATATAATTCCATATGGCATGACTGGCATCATGTTGCGATTTCCTGGAATGGAAGCAAAAGTATAAAAATTGCGATTGATGGTACATTTCCAGATGCCTATTTTTGGAATGGAAGTGCTTGGAGTTTTGTTAGTCAACCCTTCACTTTAACTTCAAATGGGGCCATAAGTTCTTCCGGTACTATTCGAGTTGGAGGAAACAATGATTGGTTTTGGGCGGGTCGCCAAGGTTTTTTTGGTTACGTAGATGAAGTTGCCGTGTGGTCAAGGGTGCTGAGTAATAATGAAATGATTGACCTATACCGGAGAGGTGTGAATCGAGTAAAATTTCAAACACGGAGTTGTGTGAATTCGGATTGTTCAGATAATCCAGCGTGGTTTGGTCCTAGTGGCAGTACAAGTCCTATAGGTTATTTTTCGGAGCTTCATAATAATTCGAGTATTAATTCGAGTGGTGAAGCAGCGGGAAGAGTTTTGGCTAGCATTCCTGACATTTTGTTTTCCTATTTTTCATTCACTCATACTTCGAATCGATATTTTCAGTATCGCAGTATTTTGGAGAGTGATGATTTGAATTCAATTTGCAACTATGAAGGTTTTGCCACTTGGTGCTCGCCAGAATTAAAATCAGTTGAGATAAGACCCTAGCCTACAGGATCTTTCTTAAGAAGTTCTTGGATTTCATTCTTAGAATAAAGGCGGCCTTTTCCAACGCCCGGGCAATTGACGGCGATATCACTGTGCCAAACTTTTGCTTTCATATTTTCAGGCCAGAAAGGCCAGGTGCGACACTGCGTGGGGCGACTCTTGTAAACTGTACAACGTTTGTCTTTTAGAAATTGGCACGCAGCTTTGGGGTTCATTAAATGCCAATAACCTTCAGTTTTTTCACAATACTTTTTTGTAAATTTAGAAGTAGAGACTTTGAAATGTTGAGCTAAAAGTTGACGATCTTTAAGTGTTAAATATACGTAACCATAGTCTCCTCTGGAGACGCAGCATTGTCCGCTGCCTTGGCATTCAAAACGTAAGCCTTCGTGCCAAAATGGAGTTTTGGAATTCATTTAGCGAATCAATATCACTTTTTATTTTTTAGGGCCACTACCACAATTGAACTTTTAGAGCGCTTCGAGTGAGGACGTCGGAGACTTCATCTCCTTTGGGTTTAATAGCTTTGTAATAAGTGACTCCCAAAGACAATGATATCGATTTTGTAAAATCATAAGTTAAATCTTGAGAGGTGTTCATGCTTTGACCGCCATTGCCGCGTGTGTCTTGTTGATTTCCTACGCTGTATCCAGTCCAAGATTGATAGGAAAGACTACCGTATAAGTTTTCACGAATAAAAAGACTGGCTTGTGGATAAATTCCTTTTAAACGGTAACTATGAGCTGGGCCGAGTGTGAGGTATCCATCGCTCCAAGTATTTTGACTTATGATTAATGTAAGGATGAATATTTTTAATATATTTTTCATTGTGCGCCCTCGCCAGGAAATTTAGTTTCATCGGTGAAAACTTCACGACTCACATGCTTTTGATAAGCTTTTAAAAAGGCCTCGGAATCTTCGTTAAGTAAAGTGATTTCTAATTCAACACCAGAATCGTTATTGGGGAGAAAGTTGCTTGAAACTATGTAATTACCACCCACTGTAATTTTTTTATAAGCTAATCCATTTTGTATGAGTTTTTGGGCTACATTGGCAGAACGTCGATAGCCTTTAGCTAGTTCCTCTTCGTCACGAGTGAGGTGATTAATTTTTATGTTAGTCCATTCGTTAGAATGGTCTGCGAAAAAATTCGAAATACTTTTAAGGGCATTTTCATGATAGGGAAAAAGAGTGAGTCTTTTGGGTGGAAAGCGAAACATCGGATCTCTTATTTTTAAACGCTTAGAAGATGTTGCACTCGCTTTGGGCGGGCTTGAGCTGAAGATGGGATTTTTAATTTTATTAGAACTGTCTATAAAACTAGGTATTTTTTTTGTTTCTTCATTTCCCCAGCCAATAAGAAGTCCAACTCTCGCGCCCCAATTTTCACGTGTATTTCCAGCAATCATATTTTCAATGGTGAATGAAAGGCTTCTAATTTTATTGCCTTCAGAAAAATCAAAAAGAGTGAGGAGTCCAACGGGGACAATACCAATGCTAGCATTGTTGAGGTCTTTTTCTTTCCAGCCGGGACGGTATACATAGGCGACGCTAGGGCCAAATCTCAATGGACTCTTGCTAGTTGGCCTAAATGTAAATGCACTTTGAGCTCGTAGAATTCCAAACGAATCGGCATATTTTTTTGCTGTCACTTGCCCATAGCCGCCTCCCAAAAAGAAAATCCAAGATCTTCGAAGTGAGTCTGAATGCCAGTCTCTAAAATAGCTAAAATCTAATGCGCTTTCGTTGTATTGGATGTCTTGTGTTTCAGCTTTGAAAATGGAGACTTGGGCGTTACCGCTTATACCGTTAACGGTGGGTCCGGCGATTAATTTCATATTAAGAAAAAGTGAAAAGATGATTAAAATTATTGCCATACTCATTTTAGTGTAACTCTAAAGTTTAAGTTAGGAAGCCCTGGGTAAAGAATTCGAATTAATTAAAGAAAGTCATTGAAGTGTCGAAAAATTGACATGGACTTCATTCCTTACATTAGGAGGATTAAAAGCTCTGCTTTTTTTCCTCTTTTATTAGGATTGATGTGGAACGGTGCTTTTGTGTATTTGTTTTTAAATTTTCATCCCGAAATTTTGATTTCTGACACTCCAATTTCTCGTGATCCCGCATCTTTAGGGGCCAGTGTGATTTTAGGAACTGCGGCCAATTTTAAAGAAGTTGGATTTATGCTGAGTTTAAGTGCCTTTTACGGCATCCTCAGTATGCTTCAATTTTTAATTCAATATTTTGCTTCGAATACCTATTTAACTCGTGAGCTTTTGGCTCTTGAGAAAAATAAAAATCGAGTTCAATCCATTTTGAAAAATAAAACTATAGTGATTGTTGTTCCCTGTTTTAATGAAAATCCGATTCTATTAAAAAAATCGCTTGAGTCTTGTATGGCTGCAGACTTTGAGGGCCGAAAATTTATTTCAGTTATAGATGATAAGAGCACTCGTAACATCGAAGAACTCGAGGAAGTTTTTAAATGGGCAGAGTCTTTAGGGGTTCATGTTTTTCGAAAGAATATAAACGAGGGAAAGCGAAAAGCGCAAAAGCTAGCCTTTGATCATTATGAGGGAAAAGTAGATTATTATGTCACTATAGATTCGGATACGGTGTTGTTCAAAGATGCTTTAACCGAGATTTCGGTAAAATTATTGGAGCATCCTAGAAACGCTGCGGGCTCGGGTGAGGTCTTGGCCTATAATCCCGATGTAAATTTTTTAACTAAATTAATCGATTGTCGATATTGGTCGGCCTTTAATTTGGAAAGAGCTTCACAAGCACAGTTTGGGAGTATGTTCTGTTGCTCGGGTCCTTTTTCAATATATCGAGCAAGAATTATTGATAAGGTTAAAGAGCGCTACGTTACGCAAAAATTTTTCGGAATTGAATGCACCTATGGAGATGATCGGCATCTTACAAATTTGGTATTGGGAGAGGGGCTCAGGGTGGTCTATGCTCCCTCAGCAAAAGCCCTCACCGAAGTTCCAGAATCGGTCTCTCAATTTATTAAGCAACAAATTAGATGGAACAAGAGCTTTTACCGAGAAATTTTTTTCACTCCTTTTCTTAAAAGAAAATCACTTTATTTATGCTTTGAGTTGAGCTGCCAACTCATACTGCCCATTTTGCTTTTAATCTCTTTAGTGAGTTCCGTGTACCATGGCCTTTTGGTAGACCATACCTATGCATGGATACATCTTTGGTGGTTTGTGTTGGTGGCATTTATTAAAACTGGACCGGGTTTTGTAAGAACTCTTTCTAGTAGATTTTTAATTTTCCCACTTTATGCAATCATCCACTTGAGCCTTTTGGTTCCGGTTCGAATATACGCCATACTCACCATCAACGATGGTAAATGGGGCACTCGTTAAGAGTGGCTTCTAGTCTCTAGCACTAGGGCCAATGCTTTAAGGGCGTCCACCATGGTGAAAACTCCTACAAGCTTATTGTTGTCCATAACTATGGCGCAGCCGTATTTGTTTTCAGCCATGCTCATCGCAACTTCATCGAGCTTAGTGTGTGGGCTGACGGTATAAGGATCGTTTTGTACTATATCTTTAATGAGAGTTTTTTCTGCAGTAGCTCCAGCGATAGCGTGTACGATTTTCATATCTCTATCGCTAAGCACTCCAACAACTTTTCCACCATCCAACACAGGCAAGTGACGAATGTGATGTTTAGTCATAAGCGCTTCTGCTGTGTGTACAGTTTGATCGATGCCAATAGAGTGGGGTGTAGTCGTCATATATTTCATGACTTCTGGGATATTTTTCATAGTATTTACCTCTCACCCATGAATCTAGTTGAGTAGAGGAAGGAAGAGTATGATTTTAGTCATACTCTTCCAAAAGAATTCTTAGAAAATACGTTACTTTGGCAATAAATTGGCTTTATTGCAGAATAGACTAAAGACGCTTCCCTCTTCAGCAAGCAAAGCGTTTCTGTCGTATGAAAAAGCTTGAGTGTGAGCTTTGATGTTAAAGAGTATCGCTTTGCTGGTGGCTCCACCAAAATCAAAAGAATCAGGGCTTCTTCCAATTAAAGTTGTAGAATTTCCTTTAAGAATCTTCTTATAAGATTCTTCATCAATTTCAGTAGTGTAAGTTTTATCTTGTCCTTCAGGTGGATCGGCCATAGAGAGCAACACTACTTTCATAATCTTTGTTGTTTTATTGTAATAAACATCGACGCCACCCAAGGCATCACCTGTTCCACAAACAATGTCGGGTTTGTCTTCGGCAAATGTAGAGAGTGCCATCGCACCTAAACATATGAACGCAATTTTTTTTAACATAGCCATTCCTCCAGAGCCTTTCATAGGCTCTTAGGACTTGTGCTAGCAATAGTGCGCCTTGATTTAGAGAGTCTTATTAGTTTTGCTCTGTGGCAAAGCTTCCTTCGATCGGGCAGTGATCTGAAAGTTGTTTGTAAATTGTTGAAGGGTCTATTTCAGGAAAGGCATCAAAAAGATTAATCACTCGCTGATTCAAAGGAGTAAATCCTCTAAACCACATATTGTCATAGGCGTGGGCCAGTTCTCGTTTTTTCATTTTGAGTGAGGTTTTTTCTCCATTTTTGAATAAATCTTGGAGACCCAGTTTCT
Source organism: uncultured Bacteriovoracaceae bacterium (assembly GCA_964609695.1). Classification (GTDB taxonomy): domain Bacteria; phylum Bdellovibrionota; class UBA2428; order UBA2428; family UBA2428; genus JAGNHS01. Next base: position 26,069 of record CAZSSP010000005.1, on the reverse strand, counting down.
TTTTGGCTTCTTCAAAAACGGGATGACGAGAATCCAAATTAAAATCGCCCAACATAATCAAGGGGCCTTTTACGACTTCTAATGTTTCTAATAAGGGCGGTACTTCGTCTTGTGGTCGTTTCCCGGAGGGGCGAAGATGTACAACGGCTAGAGTGAATGTCTTTTCAGTAACTTTATCTTGAAAAGTGCCTATGGCAGGTTCTCGTGCGATTTCTTTGGCGTGTTTAACTCCAAGTCGAACGGTAAAAACATTATTTTCACAGTCTTTGATGATTTCGCCATTATTAGTGACGAATGAAATTCTTGAATTTTTCCAAAGAAATGCAAATCGTTCACTTTCACCTTCGGGAATTTCTGAGAATGCGGCACAGAGTTTTTCTTTGCTTTTTTCTTGGATGCTTTCTTTGAGTTTCCAGAGGGCTTTTTTGCCGGATTCACTAGTGTTAACTTCCTGAAATGCCATGAGATCGGCCTGTTCAAGGAGTGGCGCTGCAAGTTTCGGGTCAAAGCTATCTCGCCCCAAATGCTTTTGATTCCATGAAAGAATTTTGAGTTCCTTGGGGCTTTGAGCCCAAATGAAATTTATAAGAACAAAAAAGAAGAGGCTGAAACTTATTCTAAATGAAGCTTTAATCATAGGCTAAGATTAAGGCTTTTCTCTAAATTTGCAAAATCAGAAATTGACGGTCTTAAAGCTTTTGAAGTTTTAAGACCGATTAAAAAAGCAAATACTATTGATCTAAAATGACGGCGCCTTCAACCATATATCGGGCATCACGGCATTCAGAGTTTCGGAAACTTTCATGTTCTTCACTGGTGATTTTTCTATAAGAGCTACTGAAACGACTTTTTCCTGTAAGCGAAGAGATTGTGTTTAAAAAATCGGAATATCGTTTAGCTTGGTCGGGCCAAAGGCTGCAAAAGCCTCTAAATTTGTTAATTCTCAATTGAGTTTTAACATTTGGAAATTGAACATAAGGAACAAATCCCCATTCGCCTTTAGGGCAACCTACTTCGGGAACGCTCAGGCTAGGGTCAATAGTGGACTTGTGACAAGCAGAAGCGATAGTCCCAATTCTATAACTGTCTCTAGTATCGTAAAAACTTCGAAATCGAATACAATCTTCTCTGTAAAAAAAACATTTGGCTTTATAAGTCACGGTGAGCGCTTGGGATTCTACAACACCCAAAAGGCTAACACCGAATATTAATAATGCTTTTAGAAGTTTCATCGATAAGTTCTCCTCTGAATTCAGACTTCTCGCGACTCTAAACCCCTATTAGTTGCCGTCAAGTAAAAGCGTATAAAATGAATTATGAGAATCTCTTGTAAATATAATAGAGCCTCATAAACTGTTGAAATGTCGAAAAATATTGAACCCAAACTCGCCAAACCTGGAGCCGGTTTGCCTTTTTTTGAATTACTCATAACTAGATTTTGGATTTTGCCCAGAAAAAGTGTCTCCATGAGCTGGGAACAAGCTCATCAAATGTTTTTAAGTGAGGGAGAGAAAATTCTTAAACTCATAGAGCCCATTTCCGTAGAAAATATGGATAGAAAAATTTTAATTCCTCACGTTAAAGGGCTCGAAGACAGTTCGAGGTATTGGTCGATAGCCATGACTCTGGAGCATTTAATGATTATTGGGGATTTGTTTGCGCTCATAGTGGAAGATCTTGGCCGACATAAAGAAGTTAAAAGTAATCTTACGCTGGCCGATGTGAAGCCCAGGGCTTTGCTCGCCGCCGACGAAGCTAAAAAAACTTTTCGAGAGTTTTTACCTAAAATTACAAAAAGAGTTATGGCTCCAGATCTTGATAGAGACTCTCCATACACCGCAACTCATCCCTGGTTTTCAAAAATAAATGCGCGAAAGTGGAATTGGCTCTTGGGAAGTCATCAATGGATTCATCGTCAGCAAATAAAAGAGATTCTAAAGAGACTTTAGTTTGAAATAGTCGATTTAAATTCTGACGCCCCGCCTACATAGCTTTAGGAATTTTTGCCTTACACACTTATTAAGAATTATTAAGCCGCTTTAGTCATTTCAATGCGTTGACAGATATTAGCACGATGCATTTATTGGGAAACCGAGTTTTTAAACTCATTGTGTGAGAAAGGGAGCAGAGAAGTGAATACCAGGGGCTATTGCTTTGGCGCAGCGTTGCGTCGGAAATTTTTTAATCATTATTTATTAATTTTAGGAAGCGCTGTGTTTAGTGCGGGTGCTTTAAAAGCTGCAGAGGGACCCACTTGTGGAAGTCTTCTTGTGGGTGAAGAAGAGGGGGTGTCTCATGATGTGAGTGCACTCACTGAAGAGCATAGTTTGCTGGATATCGTAAATAATCCGCAATTCTTTGTGGAGCATCCCACTACTGTGATGAATGCCCACCAAAAGCTACTTTCGTGGATTTATTCTCAGCCCTTTTACGATCTTCCCGATTATCCAGGCAATCAAGCCATGGAAATTTTCCCTGCACTTTCACACCCTCTAGCGGCCAATCACGGAAGAATGATTGTAGGAAACTATGAAGAGATTCAAAGTTTCGTAGATTTTCTAAGAGCTGGTGCCAGTGGTAGTGGATCGACTTCAAAAATGTTGCTTTATGTAGGTCCTGCTGGAACAGGTAAATCTGAATTTATTAACGTTTTATCTCGAGTGGGTGCTTGGGCGACTACACAAAGTCCTGAGTTTTTTGAATACACCTTTGAGTGGACGGGCCTCGATCAAATTGATGCTCTTAAATATATTGGTAGGAAAACCTTAACGACTCCTCTTCAAGAATCACCCTTTGTGCTTTTGCCTGATTCCATGCAAGAAAAGGTTCTTGCATTAGCCACGTCTAAGGTTCAGAGCCTTATTGGTTTTGACCCTAAACCCATTATTAAAAAACCCAATCCTCAGTCTCAATTCGTAAGAGAAGCTATTTTGGCTCAATACTCTCGCCAAATGAATAAGAAACAATTGAGCAATAAAGAAGTTGTTGAGATTTTATCTAAGCACGTCAAAATCAAACGTCGCATTTTAACTCAAGAAAACTTCCCTAAGATCGATGCTCAAGGGCGAGACGTTCCTTATCATGAGTTGTTTGTGGATGAGAATCCGTTGATTTCTAAGATTCAAGGTCCGACAGATCCTTTCGCTCACTTTTTCAATGGTCAGGTGCTTAAGGCCAATGGAAACATGCTTTTCTTAGATGAATTATTCAGAAATGAAGAACCGCTTATCGACCATTTCTTGGGCGTGATTGAAAACCACAATGTTCAGCGTGGTGCTTCTCCAACAATTCCATTTGATGCTGTGATAATTGCGGCTTCAAACAATGAATCTGTTGAAAAAATGGCCAAAAAAGGTGCCATGAAAGCCATATTGGATAGAAGTGCTAAGCATGTTTTCAATTATTCTGTAGATCCTCGAGAAATCGGGAAAACAGCTTTGTTGATGGCCAATGTGAAACGTCTTGAAGCTCGTAAACTTCCAACATCGAGTGAAATTGAAGCTCTTAAAAAAGATCCTTCACTCTATAAAGAACAAAGTTATTCCGACGTTACCGTTCATGAATTAATGCCTATTGATGAGCGTTCGGGAGAAGTCAAAGAGTTGGACGGTCGTTATTCTGTAAGACTGAAGGGTCTTGGAAAAGGCAATCCTATTCATATGAATCCTTACACCTTACTTTTCATGAGTAGCGTGGTGGCGGCTTCACGTATGGAAACAGACGTGAGAAAAGCTATGGCCACTCTGCGGGATGATGAACGCGGTGAGGTTGGAGTTCTCTATGATAGAGTTTTCCACAAACCAACTGTTCGATTGAAGTATATTTTGGGTGAATACACCGATGTGACACCTACTCAGCAGTATGTACTTAAAAAGCTCACGCGAATTATTGAGGAAGGTCGCAATGGACACTCTCAACGTGACTTGGGTTACACTTGGATTGAAAAGTGTTTCTCGAGAACTAATAATGCACGCAGTGAATTCTCTCTGTCGCCTTTAACGGCTATGGAAGTTTTCGAAGATCTGCTCCTCGATCGTGAAATCAATTTCACAGAAGAGCAAAGGATTCGTTGGAGAAATTTAGCTTCAGCAGTCATGCAAGACATCATTATTCCTAGAATGATGAATGACATCATGGAAGCTTTGAGTTTCAACGAAAAATCTATCGAAACAACTTACGAAGAGATTATGCAAGAACTTTTGGCTCTAAGGGACGATGCTAAGGCTGAGTATTATTACTTAGGTGGAAACTCAAGAAAGAAAATTGAGCGCACTCGCTTAGATGAAATTAAAGAAATTTACCAAAAAGAATTTGGCCGTCCATTGAATGAGGCTGAATTGGTTAATCTTGCTGCAGCTTATGGAGTGACTCAAAGAAGAAACTCTGATCGATTGATGAAAGTCATTCGAATTTACTCAGCAAGAAATGTCTTTAAGAGTATTCCGCCCGACAAGATTTTTGAAGCTTCTCAAGGGGTCACTCGCGACTCTCAAGCTTTGGGAATTATCGGAGACATCAGCACCTATCTCATTCGCTACCGTGGATACGATAAAAAAGGTGTGCGTGATTCTTTCGAGGTTTGGAAGAATTTCGAAGATAAATTTAATTTAAAAACGACTGAAAATTAAAAATTAGAGAAGTAATCGTTATGAACTCACTACCTACGATTGTTAAAAGTTGGATACGAGTCCCCTCAAAAAGGGGGCTCGTGTTACTTGTCTTGGCGAGTCTTAGGTCGTTGAGTGCTGCAAGCGATGCTAGCAACACATCTGAATTTTCTGTTCAGTCTCGATTTGATTCAAGGGTTCCCTATTTGATTGTTCGCACTGACCCTATGGGAAGTTCCAAGCGAAAAACTGTTGGAATTTATTCTTCTGTTAATGAGGATGGACAAAAGAAAGTTATCTTTAGAGGAAACGTCCTTGCGGGTAATGGTAATGAAGGAATTTTAGATCAACTCGAGCTGACCACACGAACGGCACGCAATGAAGCTTTGGCCGTTCTTGATGGTAAACTCTTAATGTTTCATACGACTTCGGATGAAAAAGATCCGAGCACCTTTGTGGAAGTCGGATCCGAGGAACATCCTTTAATTGACCCTGTGACTGGATATCCGATTGAATTAAAACCCATAAAAAACACTCAACATATACAAATCGCGGCGGGTCCAATCGTTGGCGATACGATGTCGATATTGATATCTGTAAAACAAAACAATCAATATGGTGGTACAGGACTTACGTTCATTTTAACTGTAGAAGTTCCGACTAAAGCTAAGGATCGTTCAATTAAACTTCTTCATCCTCCTTATTTGATTGATATCAATTTCTATTCAAGTTCGCTTTTGGCGGGTCTCTTTATAGATGATGAGTCTCGAGTTTTTTCTCGTCATCAGGCACAACAATTTGCTTTGCCAAGACGAGATGATTTAAATTTCGTAAAGCAATGGCGAAGTGATTTGCGAGAATGGCTCGCTATGTATGAAAAAGACAGATCTGAAGATCTTGTGGATGTAGATGTTCATTCCACTATTCCCACCTATGATTATGTTGAGAATAAAGTGGCTCTTTCTTCTAGCCCAAAAGGCCAAATAGTAGATGAGCTTTATCAAGTTTATGACCCCATTGCTAAACACTATTACATTGCTCGAAAAGAGGGTGATGACGACGAAGATGAGAATTTTCAAAAGCTCATGGATAAGAAAGTCGATACTTATAGTGAAGGGGAGCAAAAAGGCGAATTTATTGTTCATGAAATGAGTGTGACTCGTCATAGTGGCCTTAATGATAGAATTAGAAATACAAAGTCGGCCATTAATCTTTCCAGTATTAATTCCGCTCGATTGCTCAAAATTGAAGGTGTTTGGAATCTCGTGCTTCATGATGAAAATGGAGAGCACAATTGGGTTCAGATAAAGGGCAATTTAATCCCTGATGATTTAGAGGGTGTGAGTTTAGATCTACTCGAAGAAAATGCTACAGATAATTTAGAAGAAACTCGTTACTTTTACTTAGTCTACTCGCTTCCGAGTGATAGAGGGGGCTCTTCGAAAACGGTGAGTATACCTATTAAGTACCATCGAGATGTCTTGGAAGAGCCTAAGCGTGGTATCGCTCTTTCACCTCAAAGTTTTTCTAATGTTGATATTATGCATAGATTTATCGAAAATGGGGATCATTGGGTATTTGATCATCTCACTCCAGCTTTACCCACTGCTGAAGGTGCAAAAAATTTATCTACAATTTACGAAGAAACTCATGTCAAAACACATTCACACATTAACATGTATACAAGTTCGGCGACTGGTCTTGATTTAGATTATTTGGCGCCGGTGGAATTAGATGATTTTGGCTCAGGTTTAACCTACGAAGTTTACGGTAGTGATAAGGTGAACCTCGCAAAGAGCGGACTCTATATTCGTCATAAAACACATCGTGATGATGATGGAGAATTGCTTTATACAGTTCCTGGAAAACTCATTAATAACAAGCCCACTGAACAAACTGTGTTGATGGATGCAGAGAAAGCCTATCAAGCACAAGTGAAGGCTTTCGTTATTGATACTAAATTTGCTACAGAACCCAAAGACGAAGCATTAAACGTGGTTTTGCTTGTTGCACCTAAATCAGACAGTCCTGCACAATTCAAAACTGTTTTTCATAAGCTTTTACAAAATCAAATTCCATCCAATGAGTTTTTGTACCTACAAATTTATCCAGGTCTTTATAATCGTTCCAATGAGTTTCATGTTTTCTTAGGTGTTTTAGTTAATGGAAAACCAACCGTTCAATATAAAAAATATATCATTAGATACACTCGTTCTACAGGGGCCACTGCTGTTGAAATGCTGAGCAATCATAATATTGAAGTTCGTGATGGAGACCCCAATGAATTAAAATCTCGTTTAGCGTTTGATGCCTCTGGCGAACTTTATTGGGTAAACACTCCTCAGTTGGGACGTAAAGATCTTATGTTTAGCCTAACTACCCTTGGATCCAATGCCTTTAGATCCGAGATCAAAGTGAATTCATCCATGCACAAAGATAAAAAATTCATTTTTATCGATGATGCTGAAACTAAAGGTTTGCTTTCTGAAAATGCGGCTTGGAGAGGGCGTTCTTCGACATCATGGGTTTTATCCTCTCAAGCCAGTTTAGAAGTTCGCCTTGGAGATCATTATAAAACAGATCATATAAAAGAGGGTATAAAAGCTCACAAACAAACTGAAAGAGGCTTTTATCAAATCAGAGAACTTTTGGAGTCTTTGGCCGATCCAAGCACTCGAGATCAGTCTAGAGTACTGATTGTCAATAAAACAGAAAAAGCACTCATTAAAATGTATATGATGAGAGAGCTTCTCAATACTCAAAATAAATTTTGGAAATTTAATCCCTTGTTATCGGTGTCCTATGCCGGTCGCGAGCAAATGTCTCAGACTGAAATGCTTGGAAATTTAACTTTCTTGAGTCAAAAAGATACAACAAAAGCAACTAAGAATTTGCTTGTGGCGGATGCTGAAGATCTTTTTGTAGGAACTAGTAATTCTTTAAGACCTATAAATAATTCAGGTGAGACTTTGGCGTTGGATAATCCCATGGGGACAACGGATAATATGAGCACCATCAATCCTCATTTCTTCTATATGATGGCTACGGGTGGAGAATTAGAGGCTTTTGATAAATTTTCTCAATCACCTAAAAATCAGCAACCCTTTTCTAGTTTGATACTAGCAACCCCTGATGAGTGGAGAAATGTTGAGCGCACACTGGCGACGGTTGAAAAGGAAGCCGGATTTCTGAATCGATTAGAATTAGACTACCGATATCTAAATGGAACTTGGAAACTTTGGGGTCCTGAGTCAGGTAAAGAAAGTGATGCTGTAAAAGTTTTAGCAGCTACTAAAAACGTTTTGGCAGAACAAGAAAAAGAAGTGTTTCCATCTCTTCTAGAAATTTTAGAGACTATGGCTCGTCCTTTAGAAGGTAATGCCAAACATAAAATTCTTATAGTTCCCGACGAACTTAAGGCGACTGTGAATTCTGTATTACTTAATTATTGGCTCGATACTCGCAATATGAAAGAAAAGGGTTCAGCATGGAATGCGGCAAATCCTTTACTCGATATTTATAAAATCGCGCCTTCTGGAGATCAAAGAGATTTCTTTTCTAACTATGAGATTTTACGAAAAGGTTTAAATTATCAACGCGTTCCAGTCGTAGTCGGTGACTTGGGAGAAGTTCGCGCTTGTGGACGACCCAGCTCTAATGGCGAAGATAAGTTTAGAATTAGTGATAATCCAATGGAGGGTGTAGAAACTTCAGCTGCTGATAGTTTATTTGTGGAACAAGATTTCTCTAATAATGCAGCTACAGAACCCCATGCTCTTTATTTAATTGCTAGCGAAGGTCATAAAGTTAATTTAACTAAATTCAAACAATCACAAGCAGAATTAAAAATTCCAACACTGCTAATTGGTACTGAAAGTGAATGGAGTAGAATTCAGGAAGATTTAAATTTAGAAAAAAGAGTCGGCTTAGAGGATAGTTTCGAAATTGTCAGACTACAGGCCCCTTCTATTGTAGAGCAAAAGCAATTTATATTTAAAATTTTAGCTAAACCTGAAATCAAAGCTTTGGACTTTAAATTTGAATTTGAAAATAAAACGGGTGATATTGCTAAAGACCAGCTTGCGGCCTTTTTAATTAATAGATCTTCATCTTATGCTCGTTCTTTTAGAATGGATCCTACTTTAGCTCTCCTTAAACTTTTAAATGAATTTTCTCGTGGATTAAGAGAGGATCCTCTTCTTAGAAAGTCGGGAGTTCTCAATCGTTCATTCTTGCAGAGAGTTTTTACAAAAATATTTAACTTGCCGCTAAATTTGAGCGATTTGCCAACTAACGACCCAATGGTTCAATTGGCCAAGCATCGAGAAGTTGCTTTGATGATGGAAGACCCTCAATTCGATCGTTCTAAACCTTATGTGGGTCCTATTGATCTTAAAATATTATTCTTAAAAGCACTTTCTGAACATTTATCAGGAGCTCAATCTCCTTTGAATATACCAAGTTCAGTGATTGCCTATGGCGAACAGGGCTCTGGTAAAACACACTTCTTTGAAAAGTTAATAGAAGTGCTCAATCTAAAAACTTACAATTACCAAAGCAACGAAAATCAAGATGCACAAGCCGTCATTATAAAAGTGGGTAGTATTCTCGATGACGATCCTAATGCGGCAAAAGAGGAAAAAGAGACACAACAAAATAAAAATCAAAGGGGAATGACAGTCACTAAAGCCCCTAATCCCATGTCTGAAAATCTCACTGTTGATCAAGTGATTGAAGGTTTATGGGATCTTTTATCTCAACCCAATGGTTATAAAGCGATGATTGTCTTCGATGACTTCCACAAGGGAAGCAATAATGTTCGTAAGCGATTATTGGCTTTCATGACTTCATTGTTTGATGCTCAGCATGGAAAAATTGTAGTTCATTCAAAAGACAAAACACGACATTTCGAAATTCCTACTAGAAATATAATGTTGGGAATGACCATCAACCCGACGGATAATAAGAAAAAGCAAGAGACTTATCATAAAACCGGTTCAGATGAAGATAAGATTCTAGCCACTATTGCCCCTGATGATCATCCCTTGGATCGATCTTTCTTGGGACGTTGGGGTAAGAAAATTAAAATCGAGAAATTTCCTGAAGAAGGAAAAGCTCCAGCGCTTATTGAAAACTTAAGGCAACAAAACAAAGAACGATTTAATTCTCAGGGTTACTTAAGTTTTATTGAGCCTCAAAGTGCTCATTCATTAGTGTCTCAATTTAAAGGTTTAGATATTCGTCGCTTCTTGAATGAATCTGCTCGAGTATTCATTGATATTTCTGAGAGAGATTTGGCTCATCAGCATCCTATTAAAGTTATTGTTCCAAGAGACTTTTTATTGCAGTCTTCAAAAGACTATAATGATCGGGGTGGCGAAGGAGAGGAATCTACTTCGGGATGGTTAGCCACTGGAACTGATGCCGATAAGATTTCTGCATATGCTCAGAAGAATCTCGTTGCAGTAGGTGTTACGCCTAATGAGCCGCAGGGACGATTGCTATTGCTCTCTTTGATTTCTAATACTTTTAGAACTTTGGTTTATGAAGCCCTTGCAAAGCAACTTCTTAAACGAGAAGGATTGCAGATTAGCGATAATCAGTTTGTTAACATTAATGCACAATTACTAGGTGCTCTTAATGCTCACATACTTACAAATCCTAGAATATTTAACAGTCAGTTAGATTTAGACTTTAGTGAAATGGGTTATGGTCGTGTTGTTGATCGCGAAGGAATTGATGCCTTACTACAGCATGAAAAAGAAATTCTAAGAGGAAAATATTTCCCTGTTGTTGATTTCAAGGTGGTTAATCCTAATGATGCCTTTAGTTTAATGGGTCTAAGAAGTATTTCAAGTGCTCTACCCACACGAGGTCAGGTTTTAGGTCAAAGTGCGAATCAACTCTTGTCACCTTTGACAGAGTTTATGAATAAATTTTTGAGAGTGCGTTCTATTCAAGATCTTAACGATCCATTGGGTTGGGGTAAGCATCTAGCCGTTAATGATGCTGATATTATGGCTTATCCATTGGGCGAAAGATTATTTGGAATCATGGCGACATTTATGGAAAACATAAATCATCAAGATCTCTATGAATTGCGCCAACCAGGATTCTCGACTCCCAATATTTATGAAAGTTCGCGATTGTTTTTCTACGCTCTTGATCGAGCGATTGCGAGATTGCCTTGGAGTCAAATCGAACCCGCCATGTTGAAATTGTTAGATCGAATGACTCAAGATGTTGGCATCGGTGAATTGCCCGCTGTTCAGCACTTTTTATTTGAAAGTCAATTTTCTCCATTCACGAGCCCTTCGCAATATAGAGTTTTTCAAACTTTAGAGGCCAGCGAAGGTTTTCATAGAGTAAGACAGAATGAGGAATCGCAATGGCGTTCGGGCTTTAGTCAAAAATGCGAAAGATTTTTGAAGCCATGAGGATAATATGATGAGAAAGAGCGCAACATTCACTTATCTTTCAATTTTAATTTTGAGTCTGAGTGCTTCGTTCACTTTTGCGGGAGATCATAAACACACCGATACAGATCATGTGCATACAGCTGCTTGCGAGAATGATTTACTTCGACAAAGAGACATAAAATTAATTCCAAGTGGAAGAGATTCGGCCTTAATACCTTATTACCGCAAGAAAGCTCTGGAACGATTTGGTCCCAACGGTGTTCTTGAAAGATTGGGTCTAGCTAATCCTCCACACGAACTACAAATGGTTCCCGGTGGCCAATTGATGATGTTGGCGGCATTGGGTCGTCACGCTGTTCCTCATTTTGTAGATGGAGCTCAAATTATAAATCCAATGGGTTCGGCTGGAGTTTTAGAGTTTGTGACTCCGGGATGTCCGACATGCCGCTCTATGTATACAGATTTAACAGAACCCAAAAAGCAAGTGTCGATTATGGATCACGTCTCTGGACATAATGATTTTGCGGTGTGGAGTGTTTACGAAAAAATCCGAAACATAGACCCTATCGCGGAATCGCTTAGATTGTCAGATTCCATTGATCGTTATTATCGAGAGATTGATCACGATGAAGTGTCTCAATACTATCAATATTTGCAAACTTTAGTTCATTTGCAGGATTTGCAAAGAAATACTTTCGAACACCCAAATGAATTTACGGAAGAAAAGTATCGTGAGCGTTTGAGGAAAAGAAATCGGCTCAATAAAGAACTTAAAGCTGAAGGTAAAATCTCAGATGAAAAAGCTCTTGAAGACCTGCCTCATCCGACGGCACCTACGTCAAATATTCTTCAATTTATAGTGAATAACTTGCCGCTTGAAGCGCAAGAATATCAACAAGATTTAGCTCGGAACGTTGAGCGTATGGAGCGAATTCTTGGGGCATATACGGCTACTAAAATTATGAACGAAGGTTGGGCTTCGATGATGCAAGAAATTGTATTCGGGCATTCTAGTGATGCAGCTGATGACGATTTCAATCTTCACGTAGCTGAATTGATGTCGGGCGTAGTGGGTATGCCTGGAAAAGAAAGCATTAGCAATCCCTATTACTTTGGTAGACTTTGTTGGCGCTTGCTTCGTGAAAAATTTAACAAGCGCGAAGATATTGTAAAGCTCGATCCACTTCAAAGAGATCGTAAGTTTATTGATTACGCGCATGGAATCATCGCAGAATATAACGATTATGATTTTATTCAGTTAGCTTTGGACGATAATTGGATACATTCAAACGACATTAAATTGGTTCGAAAGGTTAGAGCAGACGAGGGCGCTCCGTCGGCGGGGGATAAAGAACTTGCTGTAGTTTTGAGTACAAATACAAAAAGAATTAAGCGTCGTTTAGCGGAAGTTTTAGCAAATCGCGCGAATTGGCTTCCTATTGTGAAACTCTACGATAGCAAAGCGCTTGGCTATAACGTTTTCAATATGAAGCAAGAGCCGCATATGGACCGTCCGCTTCAGAGAGATTCTATGGCTCAAGCTCTTTGGGTCATGGCTAAATTATTAAAAAAGCCCGTTAGCATTAAAACAGATTATACAAAATTAAAAGTTCAATTGCGAAATTGGTATTGGGACCAAGTGACTGAATATGATTACGACACCCATAAAGAGCTCATTGATATGTGGTTACAAAGAGGGATTATAGATTACGATAGCTTCGTGATCCATAAAACGCCCATGCGTTTTGAAGTTGATCCTAATGGAAAACTTAAGGTCTTCTTGCTTAATGAAAGTGGTGAAGATGTTTCTGCTCTAGATCCAAAGGATCCACGATTGCAAGAGTTTCAGGATGCGCTTGATTTTTTTGCTCTCGATGAGCAAATCACTCATGCCTCAGATAAGGGTTTTGCAAAATTTTTAAATAAAATCGAAGAACATGATCTCGACTTGATTATGAATCAATTAATTCAATCAAGACCTATGATTGATCTGCATGCCAGAACTTATCATTCTGCAATTGATGAATATCTTCGAATGGTGAGAAAACGTTTAGAGCGCTCTATTTTACTTTCGGTACAAGGAAAAATTAAACGAACTGTTACAAAAAATGGAGTTAGACTCAAGGTTCTTCCTACTGTTCCTGAATTTGAATACGACCAAGAGATGTCGAAAATCATTGAGCGTATTCGCAAAGCTAAGAGTAAGGTTCCAGTCGACAAAACGCCTTGGTTTGATCCTTCCAGTAAAAGTTTTAGTTTCCATACAAAGATGGAAACTGATTTACCATCTTTTCAAGACGATGATGTTGATGTTGATGTGAGACCTGGAGATCCAGGGGATACATTCTGGCGCCCTAAACCAGGCGGAGGTGGGCCTGGTGGTAAGGGAGCCAGCGATGAAGCTATGGATCCTTCGGAAGTTGAAATTCCCCATGAAATTTACGCAAAATATTTGCTCAAAGGTGTAGAGCTACCAAATTTAGAACCCAAAGAGGGTGAGAGTCAGTCTGATGATACAACATTAGAAGGCGCAGTTCGTCAGCCTTATGGTCAGAGAGTTCATCGTAAAATGGTGGGTGATTTGATGACAGTGGGTCAGCTCTTCTACAAAAAGGAAGTTGAAGACCAAGGTTTAGTTTTTGATCCATCAAAATACACAGCTCAGCAGTTTTATGCCAAAGGTTTAGAACTCATGCCTAAAAGTGCTATTCGAGTTAAGGCACGAGAGCCTGTTGAGCGACCTGAAATGAATGCTGTAGTCTTCATTGAATTAGATTTGTCGGGAAGTATGTCGGATCAAGAAATCAATACGGCCAAAAATATTGCTTTCAATTTAAAGTACGCACTACTTCAGCGCTATGATCAAGTGCAGTTTGTTTATATCACCTTCGATACAGAAGCCCATGTTTATGAAGACGAAGAGCAGTTCTTTAAAGCGCGATTAGGCGGAGGTACTGTTTACGCTGCTGGTATTGCAAAAGCTCGAGAGATTGCCCAAGAGAAGTATCCGCAAGCCGTTTGGGATCGTTATAGTTTAACTATGGGAGATTCGGGATGTTTTGAGCCCGAGCGCTCCGCAGATGAGTTTCGCCAAATTTCTGAAGAGTTTAATTACAGTGGTTATATTCACCTAGGTCCTTCAGATGAAGAGCCAACTCAAGGTTTATATTCTTTGATTAAGGCTTATACTGAAACTAATCCTAAAGCTTCGAGGGCTGCTGCCGTGAATTCCTCAACACCTGAGTTGAGCGGTGTGAAAGCATTAGAAAAGATTTACGGAAATCAGCCTGTTAGTGCTTCTCCATAGGAGAATCTCTAGTTCTACGCGTCAACTAGACACTCCGCACAGTTGCCAAGACTGAGCGGAGTCCTCTAAATCTCGAGTATGAATTTTAGGGGCAGAATAAGCGTTACATTTTTATTATTAGTTTTATCTTTTCAGTTAAGCGCTAAACCGTTTCGTAGAGTTTTGGTGCTTGCTGGAGGTTCGCTTTCAACTGCAACCTATACCAGTATTGCTGAGCATATGAAAATGTATGGCAAAAAACCTGACGCTATTATTGCCACTTGCGGTTCATCTATAGCCTCTGTGATTTACAGTTCTTTTGAAAATAATAGGGAAGGGCAGTTGAGATTTTTAGAATCCTCCACTTTTCAAAATCTATTACTTTCAGCCAGAGTGGTGATGACGGATGTCTTTGAAATCAAGAAAATGATCGATCCTGTAACTCCAAAAATTTTAGAAACTATGTTTGATCAATATATTCTTGAGGCTCCTACTGATATTAGATTGCCTGAAGCTATCGATGAATTTCCTACTCGTGGTACTCGCTTAATTATTGGGGCAGGTAGAATATTATTTCAACCTGGACGAGGAGTTCCAAATTCAAAATATTTATTTCAAGAAACTTATTTTACAGACTCTAACACTGCAAAATATTTAAGAGGCAAAAATTCTGCAATCGCAAAAATGTATCCAAACTCACGTGTGATGCCCACTATTGGGGTGAAAACAGGTGTCGATCCAATGCTCGCTGCTCGAGCATCTATTTCTGACCCTATCCTGATTAATCCTGGTATTGTTGATGGATCCTATTATTTAACAGGTGGAATAAATCTTTATCCTGTAGAAATGGCCAAAGAATTAGCCGATGAAGTTTATGTGACTTATCCTCTAAAGTTTAAACAATATCAATCTGACATAGTTGTGAATTCTTTTGGATATAATGCTCTCGATCGTCAAAAGAAAGTTTCAGAAATGACTGGAGTCCATTGGATTGATTTAACGGGTCGCGATGAATCCTTTGAGCCCAGTGCATTTATGCTCTTTACTGTAAAAAGTGGAGTTCCAAAAAATCCCAGTACTTTTGCAAGAAAGACTGAGGGGATGTGGAATTTTGGATGGAGAAAGGCTTATGAAGCTGTGACTCAAGAAGATCCTAAAAATCCCACTAAGCACATTAAAAAGCTTCTCAAAGATCAAAGAGCCTAGGGAAGTCGCTTTTGAAAAACTTGCCGTGAATTCGTGCACACGTGGCTAATGGAATGCTGAAGCTTCAGACAATTCAAGGCTAGAGAATCTTCTAAAGAGTAGACCTTTTTGTGTGGCGATTTTTTCAGTTTTATCTGCAAGGTCGTAGATTTGTCTTAGAACTTGATTTTTTAGTTTTCCATTTTGAGTTCTTGGGAAGCTATTGAGAATCATTATTTCTCTAGGCGTATAGCGTTTATTAAGCATTCTTTTGCGGAAGTTTTCCTCAAAGACTTCTTTTCCGCTTTTAAAGAAATGAGCTTCTTTTTCGCTAGGAATTTCGAGAAAGAGCACAGCCTTAGCGCGACCTATTTTGGGGCATTCAAAAGGAAGGCATTTTACATCTCGAATGCAGAATTCAGACTCAAGTGCGACTTGTTCAATTTCTTTTGCGGAAATTCGTTCTCCATTAATTTTAAAAAGACTATCGGATCGTCCAAGAATAGTGAGACGCCCTTCTTTGTCGAGGATCCCCATGTCGCCTGAAGGTAGAAAGCCATCTTCAGTGAGGATTTCATGGATATCTTGTTTTTCGTAACCTAAAGTTATGTTGGGTCCTTGTAAATGAATTTGTCCGATACTTCCAGAGGGAAGAGCTTCGCCTTCACTGTTGCGAATTTCGACTTTTTGCCCTGGTAATACATAACCAGCGGTGTCTTTTTCAAAATTTGAATCCAAGCTGCTAATCATGGAAACACGAAGCGCTTCTGTCATTCCATAGCCCTTGTGTATAATTGCGTTTGGAAAAAGATCTGCGGCCATTCTTAGATGCTCGCGGTGAATAATTCCACCAGCCAATTGAAGGTGTCGAACATTTTCGGCGGCGGGTAAATTTTTTCTAAGTTTTTCTTCAAAAGCAATTCTCAGCATGTCCCCAATAAGTGCCTGAAAGTTTCCTTCAGTTTCAAGCATGGTGCGATAAATTCGGGATAGATTTTTAGCCGTATTAACGAGATAGCATTCTCCACCCGCGAAAAATGTTGGGAAAAATTGTGTGTTGAGTCCCATACTGTGTGAAGTGGGTAAAAATATTGTGGCACGTGTTTTTGAGTTCAGTGCAAAATAGTCGATGAGATAATCTACAGTGTATAGAATTCCTTCTTCAGGAATTAAAACACCTTTAGGTTCGCCAGAAGAGCCAGAGGTGTAAAGCACTAAGCTGGATCCTTTTGGTGCTAAACTTACGGGTTTGGGATGAGAATTGTATTCAACAATTTTTCTTGCATTAGAATTGAGTTGTAAAACGGGGTAGGGAAGTTTGAAGGCATTTTCTATGTAAGTGTCCGTGAGAAGACAGGCAATTTCATTGGCTCTGCTTAAAACTTCAAGGTTTTCTTGTGCAGAGAAAATAACGGGCACTCGACCACTGCGAATGCATCCCAAAATGCACAGCATTTTAGCAACAGAATTATCCATTACAATTCCAACTCGTGTGGAAGCAGCGGAGTAGGGAGAAATTAATCGAGCGATTTGGTGGAGTTCTTGTCTTATTTCATGGCCAGTGAGAGAACCGTTTTCATCGGCTAGCAGGGTTTTGTTTTTAAATTGATCAAGAGTTCTTGTTACTCGAGCAGCTAAACCGGCATTTATAGAGTAACTACGTTGAACTATTGGTGACACAGACCCCTCCCTAAGAATCTTTTGCTTTGAGAGGGTTTCCCCTCCCCCCACTATTCTTTTAGTCAGCCCTAACTGACTAATCGATATCATATGGTTTTTTTAAGAAATTTTAATTAACGATAGTCGTCAGAAAATGCAGAAAACTGTCAATCCAAGCCATCTAACATTGTTGATAAGTGTTTAAGATTTTAAGCTGAGTAGATTCATTAGTGCTGATTGAAGGGCATCTACTCGAGTGATGTGCACGAAGTGACTGGCGTTATCTACGGGCACTATTTTTACAAATGGAAATTTTTTAAGTCGAGAAACGTCACCTTCAGCTAAGCCTGACATTCTAGAGGCCTTAATCACAATCATTTGAGATTTTTGAGATTCTAAAATTTCACTAACATTTTCGAGTTCATTCCAAAGTTCGTCGCTCGTATTTCGCTTAAGAAGTTCTTCGAGGCCAAACATACCATTGCGCCATTGAGCCGGGGGGCTTTGATTGGGGAAATAGAGTTGACTCTTAATAAGGATTCTAAAATTTCTATCTTCAATTTTATTGTTGAGTTCTTCTTTGAGCTCTTTCCATTCCTTGTTTAGGTCGAGGCCCATGACGGTGTTTATGACTGTTCCATAGAGTTCAGTGTGTTCCATTTTTCCAGGAGTGATATCGGTGATGACGGCACCTTGAAACAATTTAGGAAAATCTGCAGCAAAATGATACACAACTTTTCCACCAATACTTAGTCCAATAAAGTTGGCTCTTTTGCCAGGATGTTTTTCGCTAAGGTAGCTTTGGATGAGTTTAGCCGTACCTTGATAATCAACAGCGTTGACAGAAGCTTCGCTGAGATTTTTAAGACCTTCTTGGCGTCGTTCAGCATTGATATCGACTAAAAGAATTCTGAATTTAGATTCAAGCCCCTCAATGATACTTCGAAAATCATCGGGTCCTCCAATCATTCCCGGAATGCAAAGTAGTAGTGGCGCTTCAATCGGTCCCAACTCTTGAACGGCAATGCTCATCTGAAATTCCTTTTAGCTGGAAAGTGTTTTTCCACCGTCAATGACAATAGTTTGCCCAACAATTTGTTTGGATAAAGGGTGGCATAGAAAGTTGACCACATGAGCGACATCTTCAGGTGTGGTGATTTGAGCTGTAGGTGTGGCATCGAGTACTTTTTGTAAGCGAGTTTCCTTGTCTGGAAAAGCTTCAACAGCATCCGTCATGACCAGTCCTGGGCAAACAAGATTGACTGAGATGCCCTTGGGAGCAAGCTCAGAAGCATAATGCCTAAAGAGGGATTCGAGGGCTCCTTTGCTGCTTCCTACTGCAGCATAAAAAGGTATCACTCGTGTTCCTCCAGAAGAAGTCACTCCCACAATTCTAGATCCTGAGGGCATTTTAGGACTCAATTCTCGAATGAGATTGTGAATTGCAAAAACGTTGATATCAAAAGTCCAATGCATATGGCGATCGCTGAGTTCGGTTATGGGTCGATGCACGCCACTCGCTGCTGAATGAATAACGATATCGATTAAATCACTTTTAGTATTGATTTCATTGAGCACACTTTGAAGTGATTCTTCTTTGCTTAAATCCCCTTTGATGCATTCAATGGAAAGTTTTTCTGCAGCAGCAATTTCAAGAATTTCATCGGCACTTTTTCTGTTCCTGGCATAAAGACAAAATACTCGAGCTCCTTCGCGAGCTAAATTGAGGCTAATGGCGCGGCCAATGCCTCGCGTGCCACCTGTGACTACGGCTGTTTTAGATTCAAATGTTTTTTTCATGAATCGCTATCTCCAAGAGATCGACCCCCATCGATAGTGACGGTGGTTCCTGTAATATATTGAGCTTCAGGTGAGCATAAAAATGCAGCCAGTGCACCGACATCTTCCGGGCTTCCTGGTTTTCCTGCTGGAATCCTCGATGAAAAATCACCCGAATTTTTTTCTCTGATTTTTTCAACGAGTTTTTCTGTCATGGGAGTTTCAATAAGGCCAGGGGCTATGGCATTTACCGTAATGCCTCTATGGGCCACTTCAAGGGCTAATGTTTTTGTAAAGGCTTCTAAGGCTCCCTTGGCGGCTGCGTAGCTACTTTGACCACGTTTAGCAAATTTGGAGCTGATTGAACTCATGTAAACAATGCGCCCAAATCTTTGTCGATACATGTCCTTGAGACAAATATGGGCCAAGGCCATTCCTGTAACGACATGTTCGTTGATGATATCAACGTGATCTTGAAAATTAGAATTAAGAAAAAGGTTATCTCGAATTCTTCCTGCACTATGAACAAGCACAGAAGGCGCGTCTGAAAATGATTCTTTAACGGTTTTGACTAATTCTTCACAATCTTTTCGATTAAATAGAGTTTTTTGGTAAATTTCCACTCGAGTTTGTGGAAATTGGTCGCGTAATAAATGAAGCGCTTTTTGGGCCTTAATTTCGTTTTGAGCGAAACTGAGAGCTAAATGATATTTAGGTGCCAGAGAGCAAGCAATTCCAAATCCAATTCCAGAGGTGCCGCCGGTGATGAGAGCTAATGGACGATCCAGGCTCACGTTTTCTCCCAACGCTCAAAGAGCAAACAAGCGTTTTGTCCGCCAAATCCTAAGCTGTTGCTAAGAACTTTTTTGAGTTTCGCTTCGCGAGCGACGTTGGGTACATAATCTAAATCGCATTCAGGATCGGCGTGATTGTAGTTGATGGTAGGTGAAATTTTTTGTTCTTCAATCATTAGTAAACAAGCAATGGCCTCTACGGCTCCAGAAGCAATTGTGGAGTGTCCAATTTGAGATTTGAGCGAACTAATCGGGATATTTTTTGCATTGTCACCGAAAAGTGTTTTTATAGATTTACTTTCAAGTCGATCATTGAGCGGTGTGGATGTTCCATGGGCATTTATATAATCCACTTCATCTAGACTGGATCCTGAACTTTGTACGGCTGTTTTCATGGCATGAATTACGCTGAGACCATCGTCTCGACCATCGGTCAGTCTGTAGGCATCACTAGTCATTCCATATCCGGTGATTTTTCCATATATTTTAGCACCGCGAGCTTCAGCAGACTCTCGAGATTCTAAAAGTAATGTGGCAGAAGCTTCTCCTCTAACAAATCCCGATCGATCGAGTGCAAAAGGTCGGCTCGCCTTTTCGGGAGCTACATCGTCTGTAGTGAGCGCCCCAAGAGTGTAGAAATTCATCAGATTGCTAGCTTCACATCGTGCATCGACTCCACCAGCTAGGCATCTCTTCCACTCTCCAGATTGAATCCTTTGAAAAGCCACTCCAAGTGTTTGGTTGCCTGTGGCACAAGCGCTGTTGATGCTGATGAAATTTTCCTCTGAAACTTTTTGGTGGCCGCGAGCGGCCAGCACATCTTGAATAATATTTAAAGGAGATTCTGATCTTACAAGTCGTTCATCGAAATTGTCCGGATTATAATTTTTTAAAGACTCCCAAACTATGTCAAAAGATAAGCCATCAGCCGTTCCGTAGACAATGCCGTCGAGTTCTAAATGACTGGGAAAATCTTTAAGGGCTTCTTCGCTGGAAAGTGCCGTGAAGAGCCAGGACTTGGGCACTTGAGTCCAGTCGTGGGATTGACAAATTTTTGGAGTGGAAAGTTTATTGCGATCAATGATGCCGGCATAGGGAACGGGAAAATCTTCAGGCACCCATCGTCCTCGAATGGGAACAATACCAGAGCTTCCCGCAAACATTCCTTTGCGTAAAGCTTCTACGCCTTCCCCGAGAGGGCAAACGACACCAATCCCTGTGATGACAACTTCTGACATGATTCCTCTTAGGCAGTTTGGCCAGCGAGATAATCAATGACGTTTTGAACAGAGAGTTCCTTAGCCGCTTGAGGACTATTTTTTAATTTTGCGACATAGGAACCCACTTCTTTGAAATCAACTTCGCGTCCAAGGTAGTTTTCGAGTTCACAGCTGACATCGAGGAAGTCAATGCTTTCAAGGCCGAGATCTTGGATCAAACGACTTTCAGGTTTGACGTCGAGACTGTCATTGTTGAGAACTTCTCGAATTGCACTTTGGATATGGTTAAATATTTCTTCTTGTTTATTAGACATGGCTCCTAAGTCCTTTCGTTAAATGGATGATCTCATCCGATATTCCAAAATAATAAGGGGTGGTGCTTTTATGGCGTGTCAGTCTAGGGCCACCCTTAGTGAGGACGAGGGCCGCGGCTCCCTCGCAAAGCATTTTATCGGGATTATCGTTTTTCGCTCGGAAAGTGATGAGTGGATCTTCGAAGCTAAAAGCTGTGCAGACGAGCGCACAATCAACAAAATGATTTTCTAAATCTCTTTCGGCTTGATCGATGGCGTGAGTGCTGGCCATCGTGGAATGTGTATAAACATTCATAGGTCCTAAAACATTCATAAAAATTCCCATTTGAGCAGGAGCTAAATTGGGGAGTTGTTTTAAATAGAGCTTAGGATTTCTAAGTTTTTTATACTGGGTGGCGAATTCGTTCATAGGAATCTGCGCGAGTTGAGAGGTTGTCGGAAGATGGATGGGACCGTTTTCCACAGCACAATAGATTCCGACTGAAAAAGGGTTTTTTTCAATAAAATCGTTAAGGACATCTCGAGCCTTATAGCAAACATTGGCTAAAAAAAGTGCCGCACGACTCATGGAGCGAAAGGCTTTGGGGTCTGGAATTTCAATGTCTTTATCGGTCGCTATTATGGGAAGACAATTCTCAATGGGATCATGTTTAGTGTAATATTCAGAAGAGTATTTTTCAGGAACTTGATTGTCTTTAGGGGTTAATGAATGTCCCCATACAATATGACTCATGGGTTGGCTCCCTCTGATTCAATATCTCGATGAAAACTTTCTCCTTGTTTGCGAAGCTTGAATTCTTTGGTGACTTCATCAAAACTTTCGGAGTTGAGCTTTTCTCTAGGAACCATTCCGAAAAATATTTCTGCAGAACAAACTTTTTGATTGTCGACTAAAATATAGCCTTCAGCCAATCCGTATGAGCTCGCAATTTTTTTAATTTCAATATGAATAAAGCATTGATCGCCGGGTTTAATGGCTTGATAAAATTTCGCGGATTTAACTGAGCCTAAAACAGGCAGAATTTCATGGCGACTTTGAACAATGCATTTTCCGGCAAGTTGAGCAATCATTTCAATTTGTAAAACACCGGGGACTATCGGCATTCCTGGAAAGTGATCTTGAAAAAATGATTCACTTCTTGTGAAACATTTAATTCCAACCGCGCGCATGCCCGCTTCACATTCAACAATGCGATCTAGTAATTGCCACCTCATCCTGAGGGGAATCTATTGATAAAGTACGCTCTTTTCAAGTCAACTCACTGATAAAAGCTTGTGAAAGATGTCAAAGATGGAGAGATTCTTGAAGATCGTGGGTTTAGGAGATTTTAGGAATAGGGCAGATTACTAGCGCTCCGCATTAGTTTCGAGGATAGACGCTAATTCTCTTTTCCATATATCGGAATCTAATGATTTTGAAGTCTCAAGTTTTAAGCGTCGAAGTCTAGAAGTCAGTTGAGAATTTTGTGATAAACAATTTTCAATTTGTTCTTCGACTTTGAAATCGAGCTTTTCAGAAACTAAAGCCACTGGATTTTTGATATGAGAAAGCTCCTGGCAAAGTTTAAGCCATTGGCTTTGATGTTGCTTGGAAATGTAAATATTAGGAGTTTGGCTTTGAATTTCTCGACTTAGCTTTTCTAAATTTTGGTAATAGTCGGCATCTTGAAGATCGATCTTTTGTCCTGAAAGAAAGATTAAAACAGGGCGATTTTTATTAAGGTTGCTTAAAGATTCTTCAACGAATTCTTCTTTGAGTGCAACAGCATGAATACCTTCAAGGCCAAAGACGCTAAGAAGCGCAATCAATAAGCTAATATTTAAAACCCATGAACTGCGAAAGAGTTTCTTCGAATGTTCCATATGACTCATAGCGTTATCGGAGTGTGGGGTGAATTCTTAAATGAAGTTTTCGATAAGGAAACTTTTGCTTAAGTATATATAATTATTGATTAATATTTCTACAATTCCTTCATCAAATCTTCTCTTGAGTTCCTAAAAAAGGAGCCTATCCTGGAGCGGAATACAGTATGTAATCTCCAGAAGCCAGCTACCAAGGGCTCTTGTATGTACGTCAATTCAGCCAGGTAGATCACAATACCCGCGGGGAGGCGATATGGGTTTTGTGCGTCTCTTCTTAGTCTCTTTATATATATCAATGTTTTTAATCCTTACTGCGTGTGGTGGTAAACTTCCTGGCTTTCGCGTCTTAGAAAAATCCGACACATTCCAACAAGCTTCAGTCACTAATAATGAAGTGGATATGCTATTTGTGATTGATAATTCAGGTTCTATGCAAGATGAACAAGATAGTCTTGCTGAAAGTTTCGAATCATTCATCACTGAATTTGCAGATAGAGAGTTGAATTTCCATATAGGTATTATTTCAACTGATAACATTTCAGGTTCGAGCCGTTGGTCTTCAAGTAATGCGAGTGGTGCTTACTATGGAATTTATAATAATCAGATTGGATCTTTATTGAGCAAATACTCGTCTTATCGTTGGATTAGTCCTGAAACTCCAGACCTTGTTAATAAATTTAAGAATAACGTTCGACTTGGAATCAATGGTAGCGGTTATGAAATGCCTTTATCAGTTCTTGTGACTAGTATTGATAAAGCAGCTACAGGGCAGTGGAACGAAGGTTTCTTCAGAGAAGATGCTTTTTTAGCGGTTGTTGTGGTGACGGATGAAGACGAAGCCGATAGCACCACTCATGATATAAGCGTGAGTAATTATCCTTCAACTTTGGCAACTCGCCTTACAAATCTAGAGAATAAATTGAATACGCTTAAGGGGTCTGCTTCAAATTATAGTCTCTATGCCATAACTTCTCCATCGCCTGCTCAGTGCCCATCGGCTTATCAAACTGGAACTGCGGTGATGGAGGCTGCTACTCGATTTGGTGGTGAAATAGGAAATATTTGTAATGATTTTTCAACTACATTAAATCAAATTGGTGGAAACATTCTTTCAAGAGCCACTCGCTTTCATTTATTGCAGCCTCCTGATGGCGATATAAGGATTTATGTGAATGGTGTGGAGTATCCTAAGGATTCTACTCACACCAATGGTTGGGATTACCTTTCCGCCTCTCAAGACGTGGAATTCTATGGAAACTACATACCTCCATCAGGCTCTAGTATTAGTGTGACTTACGTTCCTGCCGCTCCGACAAATTAACGTGATTCTTCTAGGACCAATAAGGAAACTCCACAAGCTGATCTCTAAGCTTGTGGAGTTTTGAGTTTCATATCATTTTAATAATTAAGATATGAAATCTTAATTTGTTTTTTTGGAAGTTCCCCCTTATCCTTCAAATATCTGCCGGATGTATGTTGCCGTCCAATATAAGTAAATCGCTGGGGCTAACATCCGCATGTAAGCACAAACCTTCAGCCAAATAAAAGTGTCGCGAGGCACTGTGGAGGAACGTTTATGTTTGAGGGTATTGCTGAATTTTTTCACGAAGGTGGTTGGACAATGTATATCACGGCCACAGCAGGCGTGATTGGTTGGAGCATTGCAATCGAACGTGGCAAAAAGCTCTTCATAGATCAAAAATTCAACTCGAGTACTTTTATGTCACGTGTGAAAGAACTTATGCTTCAAGATCGTCTTGAAGATGCCATTCAATATTGCAATTTAGAGTCTAAGAACGCATTGCCTAATGTGATCAAGTCGGGTCTTGAGCGTACAGGATGCGATGAAAAAATTGTGAGACAAAGTATGGAGAGTTCTTATTTAGAAGCTTCTCCAAAATTTACAGAGAGAATTGCTTATTTAGGGCTCATTGCCAATGCGGGTTTGCTCTTTGGTTTGTTGGGAACTGTTTTAGGTTTGATTCGACAATTTACAGCCCTAGCTTCTGACACTGTTGCCGACAAACAAATTCTTATGGCAAAAGGTATTTCCGAAGCCATGAACAATACAGCCTTAGGATTGATGGTGGCTTTACCCTGTTTGATTTTCCACGGAATTTATTCTGCAAGATCGTCGCATCTTCTTGAAGAGTTAGAACGTGGTGCTTCTCAATTTTTAGATTGGGTTGGACTTTATAATTATGGTCAACTCAATAAACGTCCGAGCAAGAACTCCCAAGTGGAAAAACTTTCTGCTTAACAGTTAGTAAAGCGAAAAGAGGTACGTTATGGGATTCGGAAATAGAAAACACGGTGGGGACTTTGGAGGGGGCGATGGTCATGGAGACCTGATGATCACTCCTTTGCTGGACCTCTTCGTAGCGTTAATTCCCTTTCTGATTCTAAGTGTTGTACTTGTGAAAATTAACGTTGTGGATGTGGGAGTCTCTAAGCCTGTAACTGTGCTTAAGAAAAGCCCTAATAAGTTTCAATTGCAAGTTAAGGTGAGCTCCGAAGAAGCCAAAGTTCTACTGAATGGAAAAAATGTAAAAAGTGTAAAAGTTGATAAAGACGGTGCTTGGTCCAAGGAATTTCATCAATTCATAGTTGGTGTAAAAAAAGACAATTTAGATGAATTAGAAATTTTCTTCGAACCGACCTCCGACAATGTCAAACTTGAATTGATTATGGCTTTAATCGATGAAGCTCGAAATCTTAGAGATACAGACGAAGTCTTGAGTAAAAAA
The DNA here is from genome assembly GCA_964609695.1 of uncultured Bacteriovoracaceae bacterium. GTDB lineage: Bacteria > Bdellovibrionota > UBA2428 > UBA2428 > UBA2428 > JAGNHS01. The sequence goes on along the minus strand of CAZSSP010000005.1, from coordinate 196 downwards.
GATGAGTCAGGACGAATGATAAAATTAAAATATTTATTTCCTAAAGTTGTTTTAAGAGGAGTGTATCAGTCATGAGCCAATCTTTTGGTTTTGCTGGCAGACGTCGTCGACATATGGCTACGGCTGTAAATTTGAATCTCACTCCTATGATCGACATGTTGGTCATTCTTCTGGTTTTTTTAATTAAAAGCTATTC
>CAZSSP010000004.1:0-196050 GCA_964609695.1 uncultured Bacteriovoracaceae bacterium | reverse complement strand
GAATTTTCTGCACCAATTCCCATTGTGATCCAATAGCGCGTCCTTCGGACCAGGTCGTAAACACCGGAGTAAAAGGTGGCCTTAATATGGCAAAATTTAATAATTCAAAAATTCTTGCTTTAATTCCAAAATACCAATGAATGGGCCAAGCATTTCGATGTTGAGCGTGTTCTAATTCATGCATTCTAACTAAAATTTCACGAATTCCATCATCACCAACTTGTTTTGGTATGTTAACTCTATTGAAAACAGGATTGTAGTGAGGCCCCATAAAACTCAAAAGTTTTCCTAGGGTATAATTGTAAATGCTATCTTGTTTGGCCGCACTTCTGAGTGCCCCCCTAAAGAAAAAGGCTGAAAGTGGATTCATTCCACGCTCTCGATCTTTCAACAATAAATCTGAAGTTTTTCTAAGTTTTTCTCTTCGAATAAGAGACGAATCACTCCAGACCTCTTCTATAGCTTTTTCAGTTTCAGGAGATATTTTCCATTCGGCGGGCGACGCCAAATAACGATCAGCTTTTTCAGCAAGAATTTTGAAAAAGCTTTTGCAATCATCTTTGGGCGCAGGAAGAGCCAATACAGGTTTAGAAACTTCGGCATGGGAAATTCTAAATAGCGCATGCAACAAAATCGCCAAAATTAGCCAACGCTTACGCAGGTAAAGCATAATATATGCATCGAACTAGGCTTAGCTTTACTTTAGATTAGTAGAAGTCAAAAATTTGGATTTTTAGTTAAGACTTCACTCTTCTAACGTTAGCTCCTAAGGATTGAAGCTTTAGCTCCATAGCCTCGTAACCACGATCCAAATGATATACGCGATTTATTGTAGTCTCACCTGGAGTGACTAAGCCCGCCAAAACCAGCGAAGCACTCGCTCGTAAATCTGTGGCCATAACAGGAGCCGCATTGAGAGTCCCTCTTTTTCCATGAACGGTGGCCACTCGAGATTGAATTTCTATTTTAGCTCCCATACGAGTCAATTCAGGCACATGCATAAAACGATTTTCAAATATTTTTTCTTCAATCGTAGAAACACCTTCGGCCTGAGTCATGAGTGTCATCCATTGGGCTTGAAGATCTGTCGCAAAGCCAGGATAGGGGGCTGTTTTGATACTCACCGGTTTAATGGTTTCACTAGCTTCACAACGAATAGAATTTCCATTTATTGTAATTTTTGCTCCGGACTTTTCGAGCGCTTCAATCAGAGCCCCTAAATCACCCACGGGTGAATTCAAAACTTCAATATCACCACCCGTTAATTGCGCTGCAATTAAATAAGTTCCCACCTCAATTCGATCTGCAGGAATTTCATAATTCAAAGCTCCTAATTCGGAGACACCCTCAATTTTTATTGTAGGAGTACCCACGCCCGTAATCTTTGCTCCCATTGATATGAGTGCATTTGCTAAATATTGCACCTCAGGCTCGCAAGCTGCGTTTTCAATTATCGTTGTACCTTTTGCCGTAGTTGCAGCCATCATCACGTTTTCAGTGGCCCCCACCGAGACAAATGGAAAAACAATTTTTCCACCCTGTAGCCCTTTTGCAGGAGCCACCAATTCCACATAACCAGACTCTTGTTTAATTTCTGCACCCAATTTTTCTAGCGCCATCAAGTGCAAATCAACCGGACGTGCTCCTATAGCGCAGCCACCAGGCAAGGAAACTCTAGCGCGACCCATACGAGCTAGTAGTGGACCTAAACAAAAAAAACTAGCTCGCATTTTTCTGACCAGTTCGTAAGGAGCTTCGGATTGATTCACAGGAGCACAATCTAACTTCCAAACTTGCCCCCCCTGTGGATTTTCTTCGCAATCAAGGACAACACCAAAATGCTTCATCATTAGAAGAGCCGAATACATGTCTTGTAAGTTAGGAACATTTTTTAAAATATGTTTTTTGCCAGAAAGTAGCGTCGAAAATATAATAGGAAGAGCTGCATTTTTTGAACCACTCCCCAATATTTTACCCTTTAAACGCGTGGGTCCCTTAATTAAAAACTTATCCATGACTTATTCACCTTTTCTTTTAGCGCAAAAAATTCTGGGCTTCTTTGACATGTCTTTTAAAGTTCGAAGATCATTAAAACTTTCTCTATCGGAAGCATAAGACTGGATCCATTCAGCCTGCAAAGGGCTTAATTCCATAAAAATCCAAGCCTCGGGCAATAAATATTTTTCTGCAACTTCAATAATTTCCCTATAAGCTTGTGTAGCAAAAACATCATTTTCATTAAATCTCTCAGGTATTAATGCGGATTTTGGCTCAAAATCTCTAACACTTGAATCTATATTCATGTATTCATCTGAATTTAAATAAGGTGGATTTGAAATAAAAAGATTGAATTTATTTTTTGGATTCCATTTTATCCAATCATTTTCCACAACTTCAACTTGAGCCTTTAACAAATGTGGTCGCATTCTAATTAGATTTTCTTTTAGATATTTTAAGGCCTCTGGTGATTTTTCAACTAAGGTTAACGATATATGTTTCGAAATTTCTTCAGCAGAAGAAGTTTCAGTTTCAACATCTTTAAGCAAATCTGCAACAAAACTTAAACCGATGCATCCTGAACCAGCACCCAAGTCAGCCATTCGAAAACCTTTGTTTAAAATTAGAGCCGAAGATTTATTTGAATTTTCCAAACTCATAATAACAGATTCAACGAGTTCTTCAGTCTCTGGGCGGGGAATTAAAACTCCAGGCCCTACTTTAAAATCATAACCTCGAAACGACCACTCTCCCAAAATATATTGCAAAGGTTCTTTTCTTTTTTTTCTTTCAATAATGTCATGTACTTTTTCAAGCATCTGCGCATAATCACTTAAGGACAAAGATTTTATATGATCCAAAATCCAAGAAATTTCGTGAACAGCTCCTTCACTTATTAAAGGTGCTTCTAAGATGGCATATAATGCGCGACGTTCTTCAGGTTTCATTCTTCATTTGTAACATTTGGTAGTGATCTGTCAGTGCTTGAGTGAATTCTAAAAAATCTCCATTCATCACACCAGCGATATTGTGACTTGTTAAACCAATTCTATGATCTGTGACTCGACCTTGAGGAAAATTATAAGTTCTAATTCTTTCGTTTCTAAAACCAGCACCCACCTGACTTCGTCTCTCGGCAGATAATTTGCTTTGTTGTTCTTCAATGGCTTTTTCCAACAACCTTGATCGAAGAACTTTCATAGCTTTATTTTTATTTTTCAACTGGGATTTTTCATCTTGGCAAACAACAACTTCGTTGGTCGGCAAATAAGTGATTCGAACTGCAGAATCCGTCGTGTTTACACTTTGTCCACCGTGGCCACCCGCACGATACACATCAATTCTCAAATCATTAGGATTAATTTCGATATCAACTTCATCAGCTTCCGGTAGTACGGCTACAGTCACCGTGCTTGTATGAATTCTTCCTGAAGCTTCTGTTTTAGGAACACGTTGTACCCTATGAACTCCAGATTCATATTTTAATTTTGAGTAAACTTTATCTCCCTCAATCAAACCAATAACTTCTTTGTAGCCGCCTGTAGCATTTTCAGAAATTGAAAGAAGTTCCCATTTCCAACCCTGCTTATCGCAATATCTTTGGTAAGCTCGAAACAATTCAAATACAAACAATCCTGCTTCTTCTCCACCCACACCGGCCCTGATTTCTAAAACAGAGTTCTTGGCATCATTGGGATCTTGAGGCATGAGTAAAATTTGTAGTTTTTTTTCTGTTTCTAAAAGCTCTGGCTCGAGTTCAGCAATTTCGGCCTGAGCCAAATCTCTCATGTCTTTGTCGGAAGAATCAGAAACTAAGGCTCTAGCATCTTGGTAATTTTGAATATCACTTTTAAATTTTCTAAAAAGTCTTATGGTTTCTTCAAAAGAGGAATGTTCTCTTGAAAGTTTTGAAAACTCTTCTCTGTTTTGAACAACTTCAGGTTGAGAGAGTTGCTCATTTAACAACAGATATCGACGCTCGATTTCATCGAGCCTTTTGATCATGACGTCTGAAGGTGTAAAAGCCATTGTCTTAGCAAATCCTTATAACAAAAAATAAAAAAGGCATTCTTCCCGTTAAGGAAGAATGCCTTTAAAAATATATACCGTGCGAATCTACTTCTTGCCGTATTTTCGCATGAATTTATCAACGCGACCTTCAGTATCTAGAAGCTTCATCTTTCCAGTAAAGAAAGGATGACAAACGTTGCAAATATCAATTTTAAGCTCGGGGAAAATAGCGCGAGTTGTGAAATTATTTCCACATGCACACATCACTTTGCATTCTTTAATTTTTGGGTGAATATCTGATTTCATAATCTTTATCCCTTTAACACAGATTTCTTAGCCATTCATGTTGCTAACGAATTCTGCATTCGTTTTTGTTCTGTTCAGTTTGTCGAGCAAGAACTCCATACTGTCAATAGTATTCATAGGTTGTAAAACCTTACGCAGAATCCATAGACGCTTTAAAGTGTCCATATCAGTTAAAAGCTCTTCTTTTCGAGTCGCTGATTTTGATATGTCCATACACGGAAATATGCGTTTTTCCATGAGTTTACGGTCCAAACAGATTTCCATATTGCCCGTTCCTTTGAACTCTTCAAAGATAACTTCGTCCATACGGCTTCCAGTATCTATTAGAGCGGTAGCCACAATTGTTAAGCTTCCACCCTGCTCGGTGTTACGCGCAGCACCAAAGAATCTCTTGGGTCTCTGAAGGGCATTAGAATCCACACCACCCGAGAGAATCTTTCCAGACGGTGGAACAACTGAGTTATAAGCTCGCCCCAATCGAGTGATTGAATCTAGAAGAATAACTACATCTTTACCGTGTTCAACTAAGCGTTTTGCCTTTTCAATAACCATTTCAGCAACTTGAACGTGCCGTGAAGCTGGTTCATCGAAAGTTGAGCTAACAACTTCGCCCTTAACCGAACGTTTCATATCGGTCACTTCTTCAGGTCGCTCATCAATAAGCAAAACAATAAGCTTTGTATCAGGATTATTTGTAGTGATCGCATGTGCGATATCTTGAAGCATAACAGTTTTACCGGCTCTTGGAGGCGCTACAATTAAAGCTCGCTGACCCTTTCCAATTGGGCAAAAAAGATCGATTACCCGAGTTGTCATGTTTGTAGGGTCGTATTCCATCTTTAAACGTTCTTTTGGATAAAGAGGGGTGAGATTTTCAAAAAGTACTTTATCTCTAGCTTTTTCGGGCTCTTGGCCGTTTACAGTATCAATTTTTAATACGGCGAAATAACGCTCGCCGTGATTTGGAGGCCGAACCTGTCCAGTAATGGTGTCGCCAGTTCTCAAATGCCATTTACGAATTTGACTTGGACTTACGTAAATATCGTCGGGGCCGGCCAAATAGTTATAATCGGGAGAGCGCAAAAACCCGAAACCATCTTGCAAAATTTCAATAACACCTTCAGTCCAAATCTCTCCGTTCGCACGTGCGTGCGCTTGGAGAATGGAGAAGGAAAGGTCTTGGCGACGCATTCCTTGGGCATTTTCAATATTATAAAGACCGCCCAAAGAAATGAGCTCCTTAATATCAATCTTTTTCAATTCCCGAAGATCGAGTTTATCTTTAGGTGGTTTAATAGGAGCTGGGGGTGCTACAGGCTCAGCTTGAACTTCTTCTACTTGCGCTTGTTGCACGCGTGTTGCTTCAACTTTGCTGTTTTGATTTTGATTAGTTTGATCAGGTGTTCGAAGTTCCTGAGTCTCTTGAGCTTCAACACTAGTAGCCTGCTTCTCAGAAGCTTCACTCACTTCACTAGTTCGACTTTCTTCTGGAGCGGCTTCATTTCTGTTATCGCGATGACCATTGGATTTATAATGATGGCCACGTGCTGGTCGTCTGTGCTCAGACTTTACTTCAGTAGTTTTTTTGAGACGATTTTTACGTACTTCTGCTGATTTTGAGCCTTCGTCTGTCATGTGAGTAGTTCCTCCGGGATATATTTATTGATTTTTTTTGGAATAGATTTCAATTTTTGGGATGACTCGTTCTTATGCGGGGCAAAAGAGGCTGTCAATAGTTCATTATATTCGAGGATGTAGAAAGATGTCATAGTACCTCTAGGGGGATCTTCATGGCTTCGTCATCAAAAGGAACAAGGAATTCGCCCGCTTGGGCAAGACCAGTTTTATTCTTTATCGGCGCTCTTTTTCTGGGCTTGAGTCTTTTTTCTTATAACCCCCAAGACCCAAGCCTCAATACACTTTCCAACCAATGGCAGGACCCTAAAAACTTATTAGGCATTGTTGGTTCTTGGACTGCAGACGCTTTTTTTCAACTCTTCGGACATCTTGCCTGGGTTTGGCCCCTGCTTTTAGCCACTGCTGTTTTTAGAATTATAAAAAATCCCAGCGAACGCCTCTATGTTATGGGTGGAAGATTTTGGACTTCACTTTCATTCCTTTTAGGTGCACTAACTCTTTTTGTAAGTCTTTTGCATTTTCCAAATGAAAATAGAAGTTTTCCGGCCGAGGGACTGGTGGGCGTTACACTCGCCGAACTCAGTCGCTCTGTAGTTGGTGTTGTAGGTTCCTATTTTTTTGTAGTTTTATTGTTATGGGCATTTTGCTTTGTATGGTGGGAACAACTTCCTCAATTAGTTGCTGACTCTTTGCTAAAAGGAATCGACTCAGCCCCTGATTTTATAAAAAAGATTATTGAACTCACACCTCTTCACAAGGGCGGAGATGGCAGTCCAAAAATTACAAGTTCCGAAATAAACACCAACGCTCATAACCAAGAAAAAAAATCTGAAGAAGTTATTAGCACGAATACAGAAAGCACATTCATCGAGGGCACTCCTCTTATTCGACAAAAACAACAAATTGCTCAAAAACAAAATCAAAGTGCGCTACCTACGACGGTCACATCAAGCAATAGACACTGGGACCTTCCACCCATTTCACTTCTTGAGAAACCCACTAGAGTTGCACGCTCAGTGGACAAACAAGAACTTATCGAAACCGCAAAAAAGATTTCTTCAGCTTTAAAAAGTTTCGATATTCAAGGTGAAATCACAGAGATTTCACCAGGCCCCACAATTACACTTTATGAATTTCAACCCGCTCCAGGTGTTCGTGTACAAAAACTCATGTCAGTTTCTACCGATCTTGCCATGACCCTTGGCGCACCGGCCATTCGTATAGTGGCGCCCATTCCCGGCAAATCCGTAGCAGGAATTGAAGTTCCTAACGACGACAAAGACGACATTGTCTTACGTGATGTATTTGAAACGACACTCGATAAATCTGCCCGACAAAAACTTCCTCTAGTGCTGGGAAAAGATATTGAAGGACACCCTATTGTTGAAGATCTTTCTCGAATGCCCCACCTTTTAATCGGCGGCGCTACTAACATGGGTAAATCAGTATTGGTAAATTCGATTTTAACGGGTCTACTTTGCCGCTACACTCCAGACTATTTAAGACTCATTATTGTTGACCCTAAACTTGTAGAATTTAAAATTTACGAAGACATTCCTCATTTGCTTTTACCTATTGTGAACGATTCAGGAGACGCTTCACAAGCCTTAAAATGGGCCGTTAATGAAACAAAACGACGCTATTTGGAAATGCAAAAACTCTCTGCTAAAAATTTAGAAACATACAATCAAAGAATTATTGAATTACAAAAATCAGGAAAAGCTGAAAACGAAAATCTACAGCCTTACCCTTATATTGTTATCATTATCGATGAGCTTGCAGAGCTCATGCTCACTGGAAAAAAAGATGTTGAGCAATCCATTGTTAGATTAAGCCAACTTGCGAGAGCGGCTGGCATACATTTGATCATGGCCACTCAAAGACCTTCCGCCGATGTTGTAACAGGTTTAATTAAAAGTAACTGCCCAAGCCGAGCCGCTCTCCGAGTAGCCTCAGCCAGTGATAGTCGCATTATTCTAGATAGCTCCGGCGCAGAACTGCTCCTTGGAAAAGGCGATATGTTTTTTACAAATACGGGCCCCATGGGCCTTAGAAGAATGCAAGGTTCCTTTGTGTCTGATGCCGAAGTAGAAAAAGTCTGTGACTTCTGGCGCTCTCAAGGTGAACCCGAATACAAAGAAGAAATTCTACAGGAACAAGACTCCGATGAATTATTGGCAGCAGACGAAGGACAACGCGATCCACTTTTTAAAGACGTAGTTCACTTCGCCAAAGAAAAAGGAAACATTTCAACTTCACTCATTCAAAGACGCTTTCAAATTGGCTACACGCGAGCAGCTAGAATCATGGAACAACTTGAGAACGCAGGAATAGTAGGAGAATCAGCAGCGGCTGGGAAACCAAGAGAAGTTATAATTTAAGTTTCAATAAAAAAAGTTTTACTAGACTTTTAAAAAGACCAGCCCAAAGTAAACTCTATGGCGAGAGTCATATTTTCATAAGTCTCTAGTGAAATCTTTTTCCCATTGACGGTCACGTAATCTGGCCAATTTTGATAAGTTCCACCAGCACCTAAATTCAAATTGAATCCACTATCCCAAAACCAATGATATCCGCCCACAGCTGTTAACTGCCACACGCTTAGAGAAGCTTCCACTTTATCTTGCTGAGCCTTAACACCAACATAAGACAGGCTAGGGCCTATATAAAAGCCACTATTAAAAACTCCATTCACTGGAAACCAATTGGCTCTTGCTCCCAAAACATAGGCAGAAGTTTGTACGCCGGAAGCTTTATGAATGTAGTAAGCCACGTTAGGCCCCAAAGTGAATTGTTCTGAAACTTTAAAGTCTGATTCGAGATTCCAAACCTGAGCCAATACAGATATAGGAGCCACTCGAATATTATAACGATCGCCCTCTTTGGCAGACAAAGTCAAAACACAAGCAAACAAAAGAACGGCACCTAATAAGGGTTTTAAATTCATAAATAGCTCCTCTTCAAAGGAAACAATTTAAACTTTGAAAGACTTTAAAATCAATAGTCGATCTAACCAAATTCAAATTTAAAAATTTTATAAAACGGCTGACCAAAATCAATCTTCATATTAATAATCATAAAACTTCAGTGTCATTGGGGTTGGGAGTACACTTTGAATAGAAAATTCTTTCTATTATTCCTGTTAACAGTCCTTTCACAATTTCAAATTTTAGCGTGTGAATCGGTTTTAATATCTGAAGGCGATCCTTTCCCATCAGACATTCAAAGCGTGCATCAACCCTTTGCCGAAGACACCACAGATGCCGTTGTTATAGTTGTAGAAAGAAATGGGCAATGGCTTTTTGGACAAAGAGGTGAAGAAAGCTCAGGCACTGACTCCTGGGGTCTTATTGGAGGAAAAATAGATCCAGGAGAAAGCCCCGAAGTTGCTGCACACAGAGAAGTTTTTGAAGAGCTCGGAATCACGCTCACTTCATTTAAGTGGATATTAACCACCTTAACCCTCGATGAGGGTGCCCCCAAGAATAAGTTTTTTAGAGTTTTTGTTTTACATGCTTTTTTTGATGGTGAGCTAGAATCTCAAGAGCCCACAAAAGTTAAAAATCTTTCTTGGTATAATCTTGGAGAAATACCAGAAAAATTATTTGAACCTTCGAAAGAATATATACAGGAACTAAAAGACGCCCTTCTAAATAGAAAATAATTTCTATTTTCATTTAAAATATTAAAATTAGAGTATTCTATAGCAGGATGGGCATCAAAACCTTAATTCTTATTGCTATATTCGGATTTACAATTTCAAGGGGAATAAAAGTTTACACAAAAAATTACCCTTTTGATTTAAAACAAAAAATTATTGAGGGCTGTTCAGACATCACTAATATTTCTCAAGAAAAATTGGAGAAATATCGTCAAGTGGTAAACGAAGCTCCAGAAATAGCCCTTAAAAAACAATGCACTTGTTATGCTAATGCTGCTGAAAAAATGAAATTAGGGTTACCAGCCACCTACGTTTTTGGTTTTTTACTCTTTCCTCAAAATTTGATGAGCGAAATCACTCAGTCAAAAAGTATTATGGACGAATGTGTAAATAAATTAATTCAAAAATAAAGACTTTTAAAATTATTGCTAGGCTTCGCCTTCTACTTTTTTACTAGGCTTCGCCATTTCCTATTTTACTAGGCTTCGCCTAGATAAGCTCGCCTAACTTCGTCGGAATTGAGTAAGTCTTTTGAGTCACCCTGCATAGCTAAATGGCCCGTCTCTAGAACTAAACCTCTATGAGAAATTTGCAAAGCTTGAAGAGCATTTTGCTCAACTAAAAGTATAGTTACGCCTTGCTTATTAATGTCTTTGATAATTTCAAATATTTTTTCGATAATTTGCGGAGCTAAGCCTAGACTGGGTTCATCAAGCAACAATAACTCGGGACTCCCCATAAGGGCTCTAGCAATAGCCAACATTTGCTGCTCCCCTCCACTCAGAGTTCCAGCATTTTGATTTTGCCTCTCTTTTAATCGAGGAAAAAGTTCAAAGGCTTTTTCGAGATTTTGCTTATAAAGATTTTTATCTTTAATACACCAAGCCCCTAAATCAAGATTTTCACTGACCGACAAATTTAAAAAAATTCCTCGACCCTCAGGACTTTGATAAAGGCGACGCTGTACAATTTTGTGAGCAGGAAGACCAGAAATCTTCTCACCCAAATAATTAATGCTTCCGCCAGAAATTTTCACCAACCCTGAAATGCTTCTTAAACAAGTTGTTTTCCCCGCTCCATTAGAACCTATCAAGCTTAGTATTTCACCTTTTTGAACTTGAAAAGACAACTTATCAAGAGCCTGAATGGCTCCATAGTTTACAGAAAGATCTTTAACTTCCAACATTGGCGTGCTCATTGGCTAGCCTCCGCTGGACGACCTAAATAGGCCTCAATCACTTTTGGATTTTTTTGTATTTCACTAGGAGTTCCTTCAGCAATTTTAACTCCATAATCAAGAACAGCTATTCGCTCGCAAATTCCCATTACAAATTTCATATCATGTTCAATTAATAAAATAGTCATATTATAGGAATCTCGAATTTCACGGATATTATCGAGCAACTTGGCAGTTTCCTTAGGATTCATACCAGCCGCCGGCTCGTCTAAAAGCAAAACCTTAGCTCCAGTGGCCATTGCACGCACAATCTCAAGCCGACGTTGATCACCATAAGACAAATTGGCAGCACGTTCTTCGGCCTTAGTTTGTAATTTAAAGATACCTAAATATTCTTTGGCTTTTTCAACTTTTGCAGATTCAGACTGAACAAACTTAGGGAATCTAAATACTGCAGAAAAAAGCGAATGGTGTTTTAAAGTAGGATTGTGATCGAGCGCAATTAATACATTTTCTAAAACAGTTAGATCTTTAAACAAGCGAATGTTTTGGAATGTTCGGGCCAATCCATGCTTCGTGATTTCAAAAGTTTTTTTACCCACTAAGGATTTCCCAAAACTTAGAACATTTCCTGAGCTTGGCGAATAAACGCTTGTTAATAAATTAAATACCGTAGTTTTTCCTGCACCATTGGGACCAATAAGCCCATAGATTCCTCTTTCAGGAATACTGTAGGAAAAATCGTTTACGGCCTTTAAGCCGCCAAATTGAATACTCAAATTTTTAATTTCTAAAGCAGCGCTCATGCTTCAACGATCCTTCTCGGACTTTTGTCTTTTTTTTTTGAAAAAAAATCAAAAATTTCCCTATGGCCAAAGAGACCATTGGGTTTCGTTAACATTAAAACTATAAGCATAAGAGAATAAATAACCATTCTTAAATCTACTTGAGTGATTTCTTGCAACGGACGAAGTGCTTCTTTTAAAACTGTAAGTAATATTGCGGCCACTACAGATCCAGACAATGAACCCATTCCACCCAACACAACCATAATAACAATTTCAAAACTTTTATTAAAATCAAAAGTCTGTGGATTGAGATATCGGAGGAAATGAGCATAGAGACCGCCCGCTACACCCGCAAAAAAAGATGCAAAAATAAAGGCTTTAACTTTAGCCTTAGTGGTATTCACTCCCATAGCCGTAGCAGCCACTTCATCTTCACGAACACTCAACAACGATCTACCGTGTGATGACTTAAGCATTCTCCAAGCAAAAAACAAAACAAAAACAACCCAAGCGTAGACCCAAGAAAAACTTGTTAAAGCGGGAATACCGAACATCCCTCTTGCCCCGCCAACCGAATCAATATTCAAAATGCAGACACGAATTATTTCTCCAAAACCTAGAGTGACAATCGCCAAATAATCTCCCTTTAATTTTAAAGAAGGAAGACCCACTATGTATCCAATAGCCGCAGCTGCAACACCACCAAGAATGAGCAAGCCGAAAAAAATCAAATGAGCCCATGGGCCTGTCATTAATGCTAAATGATTTTGCATTAAAAGCATCGAAAGAAATGCACTGACATATCCTCCGACTGACATAAATCCAGCATGACCAATTGAGAATTGACCGGTGAATCCATTAACGAGATTTAAACTCACCGCAAGAACAATGTTAACACCGGCATACATTACGATCGAAAAATAATAAGCATCGAGATTAGACGAAATGACTGGACCCAAAAAAATCAATACAAGAAAGGCACCCAACCAAACCCAGCTCTTATTATTTAAAAGCCCTTTCATAAGATCACACTTTCTCCACTCGGCTACTTCCAAAAAGTCCCGTGGGTTTTAAAAGTAAAATCAAAATTAAAACAGTAAACGCCAATGCGTCTTTAAAAGTCGGTTTCCAATAGGCTACCAAAAAAGTTTCGGCCATTCCCAACGTGATAGCTCCTACAACGGCACCCATGACATTACCAATTCCTCCAAGCACTGCCGCGACAAAACATTTTAATCCTGGGACAACTCCCATGAGGGGTTCGATTTTTGGATAAACTAATCCTACCAAGACTCCTGCGGCTCCAGCCAAAGCTGAGCCCATCATAAAGGTCCAAGAAATTATTGAATTCGTAGGAATTCCCATCAGACTGGCAAGATCGTGACTAAAACTTGCGGCCCTCATGGCACGTCCAATCCGAGTGTGAAATATAATAAATTGCAAAATAGACATTAAAACTAAGGCAATTACAAAAACTATAATTTGCAATGAATTTAACCTGATTTCTCCGAAGGCCAATTCTCCAAAACCACTATAAATTTGTGGGAAAAATTTAGGATCTGCACCAAATATAATTTGGCCACCAAACTCTAAAAATAAAGATACACCAACCGCTGTTATTAAGACATTGATCCTGGGAGCACTTCTTAGACGTCTATAGGCAAAACGTTCAATCACGTAGCCCACAAGAGCACAGCCCACCATTGAGACAGCAATGACAAACAATAAACTTCCTAACGAAGGATGCTCCGCTAAATTAAAATATCGAATTGTATAAAATCCGATAAAAGCTCCAAGCATAAAAACATCGCCATGAGCAAAATTAATGAGCTGAAGGATTCCGAAAACCATGGTGTATCCCAAGGCTATCAATGCGTAGATACTGCCTAGGGATACTCCATTAATTAAATGCTGTATCAGATCTGACATTAGGGATTAATGGTTGTTTGGTATTTATATTTACCATCGGCCACTTTCAAAACTACAGCAGATTTAATGGCATTTCTTTCGCCATCAATTGTAATTTTTCCAGTTACACCTTGGTAATCTTTAGTTTGCGCTAAAAGTTCTCGAACAGATTTACGAGAAATTTCGGGTGCTCGATTTAAAGCATCTGCTAAAACTTTCATCGCATCATATCCCATAGCCGCTAAACCATCTGGAATTTCTCCATAGGCTTTTTTATAAGCGGCTATGAAAGTTTGAATATGTGGAGATTGATCTTCAGCAGAGTAGTGATTTGAAAAGTAGGAATTATCAATGGCTTTTCCACCGATTTCCGTAAGCTTAGGAGAATCCCAGCCATCACCACCCATAAGCGGAACATTCAATCCAAGTTCTTTAGCTTGACGAGCAATCAAACCCACTTCGGTGTAATAACCAGGGACAAAAATCGCTTCGGGCTTTGTTCCACGAATTGCAGTCAATTGCGATTTAAAATCAACATCGCCGGCACTGTAACTTTGATCAACCACAACTTCACCGCCGCCTTTTTTGAATGTTTCAGTAAAGAAGTCTGCTAAGCCAACGCTATAGTCATTTTTAACATCTCGAAGAACTGCAACTTTTTTAAATTTAAGTGTATCAAGCGCAAATTTGGCCATAACAGTTCCTTGAAATGGGTCGATAAAACAAACTCGAAAAATATAATCGCCCACTTGAGTGACCTTAGGATTTGTCGATGAGGGTGTGATCATCGGAATTTGATATTGTTGTGCAATTGGAGCCATCGCTAAACTTCTAGAACTTGCAACTTCTCCCAATATTGCGAATACATTGTTTTGAGTTATGAGTTTGGTCACCGCAGTGGCCGCTTCGTCGGGCTTTCCTTGATCATCTAAAGAAATCACTTTAATAGTTTTTCCTTTAACTCCACCAGCAGCATTAATTTCATTAATGGCTAATTCAATTCCGCGATGAGTAGAAACTCCAAAGGTTGCCTCTGACCCCGTCATAGAACCAACTTCACCAATAACAATTTCATTTCCAGTAATTGGTGTCGCGGGATCATTCGCAGCTTGTTTACTTCCTACACAAGATGCCAATAAAAAAACCGAAGCCAATGATAGCTGATTTAACCTTAAATATTTCATAGTTATCCTCTTTACCCTCAAAACTAGTGATTATGAAGATTCTATAAAAGCACACCTGGGTCAAGCCGAGGCTCACTCTCATTTAGGCAGCTTGCCCCTCTAAAAATGCGCTCCGAATCATTAACGCCTGCCCAAAGCGGACCAAATGAATTTTAAAACTAGAAAAGGCTTTAGAAACATAAGTTTAACTCAATCTTCACGAGATTTTATGCCTAAAAAACGCGAAAATATTAAGAAAGACTAGGCCTGGCCTAGGACTAAGGCTTTCACGGAAGAGCGCCGATAAGTTTAAAAAAGGGGGACTCTTCTGTGTTGGGAATTGTCGGAATGGCCTTAGTTTTTGGGGCATTTTTCTATATTAGTTTTATTTTAAAAACGAGTGCTGAAGCTTCGCAAGCCGAAGATCGCTTGAGAGAAGAATGGGGCACAAACGAAATTGTTCCCAAAACTCCTTTTTACATCGGACTCACTAAACCCCTCATCAAAGATGCCTACTTAGATATGGCTTTAGGTTTTTTCAAAGAAGAATCTCTGGCTTCTTTTAAAACAAAAATCATTTCTGCAGGTCTTTATAAAATCATGAACGAAAAAGAATTTGCTGGTGCCAAATTTTGGCTCACCATGATGGTGGCCACCATTTCACTACTGCTTAAACTTTTTGCAACAGATCCGCCACCCGTCATGTTTCTAGCAGGATTTATTGCCATGGCCTTTTTTCTTCCTGATATTCACATTGGATCCGCAAGACAATCTCGACAAATGGAAATTCGTTTTGCAATGCCCTACCTAGTCGACTTGCTAACCCTCAGCATGGAGGCAGGTTTAGATTTTTTAGGTGCTATTGCTAAAGTTGTAGAGCGCGCTAAACCCAGTCCACTCGTCGAAGAATTTTCTGTTCTTCTTAAAGACATTCAACTTGGTAAAACTCGCGGAGATGGGTTGAAGTCGATGGCTAAGCGAATCGACATGAAAGAAATGTCGAGCTTTGTGGCCGTTATTGTGTCGGCCGACCAAATGGGGGCCAGCATTGGTACCGCACTTCGCGGACAATCAGACTCCATGAGAAGTGAACGGCTGTCTCGCGCAGAAAAACTTGGGGCACAGGCCAGCCAAAAAATTCTCTTTCCTCTCATTCTCTTCATTCTTCCCTCAGTAATGCTCATGGTCTTTGGTCCTATCATTCTGAGCATGATTGGAGTGAAATAATTATGAGACAAACTTTTTGCGTCACTAGCCAAGGACAAAAAATAATTTCTCGATGTCTTTACGCTAAAACATTTTCACAAAGACTTTTCGGATTAATCCCCAACAAAAAAATTGAAATGGATCAAGGCCTTTTATTCTCGGGCTCGTGCCAACAACTACACTCTCTGTTCATGAGCTTTCCTATAGAAGCGTTTTTTTTAGATGAGAATAAGAAAATTATAAAAATTGTTCATCTAAAACCATGGAGAGTGAGTCCCATTGTTAGAAAAGCTCGCTACGTCCTAGAAACCGCAGCGGGTATTGAAAAAATCTACAATTTAAAAATCGGTCAGCAAATGGAGTTTACAATATGATTGCACTTAAAGTTATTAAAGGAGCGTTTGCTCAACAAAAGGAATTTGATTTAGAAGTTGGCGAAAGCAAAGTCATCGGTCGTTCTAAAGCTGCCGACATTCAAATACCCTCGAAGGATATTTCTAAAACACACTGCAAACTGACTGTACTTCCAGGAGGTCGCGCAGAAGTTGTAGACCTTGGCTCTTCTAACGGCACTTATGTTAATGGAGTTCTCGTTAAACGCCATTCTGCCAAACCTGGTGATTACATTGGAGTGGGTGATTATTTATTTCAACTTGGAATTCGCCCTCCAAAATACACGCCTGGCACAAATACTAGCGCCCTAGATATTGAAACACCTAATTTTGGCGGAGCGGCTTCACCAGAAGACATTAAAGCTCTAGAAACTCCAAAAAACTTTTCAGAAAAAATTAATGTTTGGCTAGAAGCCAACGTTTTTCCTTGGGCCGACAAGCTTAGCAAAGATTACGACATTCGATTTCTTTTTGTAGGCACTCTCTTAATTTGGACCATCGCAATTATTACTATAAGTGTCTTTCCATTTTACCAACAAGCCAACAAGAAAATTCAGGAAGAATCCACGCAAGTGGCACACCTCTTCGCTCGACAATTAGCAAGACTCAACCAACAAGCCGTTATCGATGAACGCTTTAGTGATCTCATTGCAACGATTGATGCGCGCTCAGGACAAACTCCAGGAGTTATTAATTCTTACATTTTCGACGCTGTAAAAGGAATTATATTGGCTCCAGCTAATATGGCTGGAAACAATCTGCCTAATCAATTTGCTGTTGAGTCCATTCAAAAAAATGGTGAGTGGGGACAAATCGATTCGGATGGAATGGCTTATGTATCCGCACCTATTAAAATTGCAACCAGCTCAGGCACCAGTGTCGCGGCAGTAGCCTTTGTCGAATACGACACACTTTCTGGAGTTTTCAAAATTCCTGCCATGCTCGACGCACTTATCAACGCATTGTTGGTGGCCGCACTTTTAAGCACAGTTATTCTTCTACTTTTCTATAGATGGATTGAGGGTCCAATTAGCGGAATTCGTCTTCGACTGCAAGAAGCCACCTTAAAAAATGAAGCCGGAATTGAAAACATAGACATGAAATGGACAGGAGTTCAAAAGCTCATCACAGACCTTAATACATTTATCGGCCGCGTGAGTGGTCAAGGAGTTCGAAACCCTCGCGACACGAACACTAAAACTTGGAGTAGCGGTCAGGTCGATTTTAATTTAATTCCTGCTGCAAGCTTTGATTCCTCACTCGTAGTAACAGGTTGGAACAATAAAATTGAAAGTCTATTGGGAATTCGCTCTCACATTGCCGTGGGTAACGACATTTCTGGAGCCAGTCGTGATCTAGCTTTCGAAAACGCAGTTAGATCTCTCGCCGAAGAATGCCTTCAACAAGAATTTGTCCCACTCTCTAAAAAAATTGAAATGAGCGGCAACCCCTATTCCATGATGATGATTTATGGACAAGGCGAATTCTACATGACCGTTAATAAAGAGGAGGCTGGATGAAGACATACATTCTCGAAGACCAGCAGAAAAATCAAATTCGAATTGATTCTGAATTTGTTACGCTCGGTCGTTCTGAGAAGAATAAAATTGTCATTCGTGATCCCGCCATTTCTCGTCATCACCTAAATTTTTATATTCAAAATGATTACCTGCTAGTAGAAGATGCGGGTTCCCAAAACGGATTTCTCGTCAATGGAACTTTCCCGGGAAAAAACTCAAAATTAAAACACGGAGACGAAATTAGTTTTGGTCAAAACTCCTATTATGTATGGGAAACAAATAATCCCGAAAGAAAAATTTCGAAAAAGAACTCGGCTAACCATGCCTTTGCTTCATCGGCTAAGAAAATTGACTTCGGCGTTGATTTATCGTCAACCCCAAACAAACTCAATAAAAGATTTGTTATTTATGGTGTTCTAGGAATTCTTTTTGCAGTTCTTTTTCTTGGCAATAAAAAAACCGATCAAAACAAAAATACTAATGAAGCCAATAACGACGATCCTATTAAGTCGCTACCAACAGATGGCTTTAAAAGAGACACTCCAGCCCTCAAAGGTCCCACTGAAGTTTTGGCTAGCAGTCGATTTCGAGAAGCTTTAAGAGACTATTATCAGGGAAATTACTCACGGGCCATTGTTGGCCTCCAAGATTCATTAGCCCTTGATCCAACCAACGAAGAAAGTAAAAGCTATTTGAGTAGAGCTGAAATCCTACTCAAAAACCAACTCGATGAACTTCTCATAGAATCTGCAAGTCTTTATCAAGGACTTCACTATAAAAAAAGTAAATCATTATCGCTTGAAGTTTTAACAATACTAAGCGAGCAAACTCCAGGCTACGTCCGAAAACTAGCTCAAGACAATGAGCAATTGGCCACTCAAAACAACAATCTAAGTCATGAAGACATTATGCTCCGAACAAAATGTGAAGGAATGCAATACGAAAAACATTGCATCAAAGCTCTCGATATCATGAGTCGCTGCCGCAAGCATCTCGGCGAGGAGAACGTGCTTAAATGAAAAAGTTTCTTATTCTTTTAACGGGTGGGTCTAATAAAAAATACCCCATTGATAAAGATAGACTTATCATTGGTCGGGACAAGGCTTGCGACATAGTCCTTGAAGATGAAAATATTTCACGACAGCACGTAGCCATTGTGAGTAGTTTCGGAAATTTCTATGTGGAAAACCTTTCGTCTTCTGCTCAAATTTTCAAAAACGATGCCCCAGTAGAATACGTTCAGATCCTTCCGGGAGACGTCATTAAACTCGAAAACTTTGAATTCAAGTTCATTGATGGAGAGATGTCATCCCATGAATCTTCGCCCAGTCAAAGCTCCTTTGAAAAGTCTGAGGCCAGCAATGAAGCCGCTCAAATTTTAAGCGAAAGCGCCGCACCTCAATCAGATCTTCCTTCAGAAAATTTTGAATTTGCTTCGGCGCCAGGCGCCTTTGATTCGGAACCCAAAGCCAACACACCCGAAGAAGCACCACCGGCTAATTTAGATATTAATCCCATTGCAGCTACGGTTCCTTCTATAGATCAAGGATCGGATCTTCCAATCGGTAATTCCGATTCAGAAAATGATTTTTCTAAAGCGCTTTCTACTCAAATTTCAGAAAGCCCAACCAGAATTCAGCAAGGTTCAGAAAAAGTAGGTGTTCTCAAAATCACAAAAGGTGAACAAATTGGACGAGAAATTAAACTCGACCAAGGATTACAGTGGACCATAGGACGCGGTAATGATGTTGAGGTTCAAGTTGATAATCCCAAGCTTTCAAGAGCCCATTTTAAAATCGTAAAAATAGCTCAGGGATATAGAATTCAAGACTTAGGATCATCCAATGGAACACGTCTGAATGGAGTGGGTATTACCGATGCTCCTCTTCAAGTTTTTGACTCTATTAAAGCGGGTCCAGTGGAATTACAATTTTTAATTGTTGATCCAACTCAACGTTCAGCTGCAAACAATTCTACAGCCGGTGCCGGAGCTGGTGGCGCAACTCAAATAAGAGATTTTGCCGAAAAAACTACCTTTCAACCACCTCAACCTTACATGGCCAATCCGGAGACTAATTCTCGACAAGAATTTAGTTTTCCACAGTTTCAAAATAACTCTAATCAAAATTCACAAATTGGAGACATCAGAGAAAGTTCCTTTAAAAATTTATCCCCGAAAGAAAGAATAACTATTTGGTGGCAAGAGCAACCCAAAGGGCGACGACTCATGATCATCACAGTGATTCTACTCGTAATCTTGCTGGCCATATTACCTAAGAAAAGTGCAGAAAACAGCACTCCTCAACCTGAAGTGACTCAAGAGGAAGCGCCAAAAGAAAGCGATTTAAATGCCACTGCCGAGACTCCCAAATCCGCCTCGCCCGTAGAAGATTCTTCAGACGTCTCACCAGAATACAGCCTCAAATCAGAAGATGAAAAAAGAAGAATAGAAGAACTTTATGCCAAAGCTCAACAAGCGAAGGCAAGAAAAGATTGGAAAACTGCCTTTGATGCTTCTTCTGAAATATTAAAAGAAGTAAAAAAATATAAAAATGCAGCAGATATTTTAGACGAAGCTCAAACCTATTTGAATGAAAATCAAATTGGAGCTCTCAGCAAAGGAATGGCTGGCGCTCAAGGCAACTCTGAAAATTCTGAAAATAAAATTCAAAATTTACTTCAAGCGGGAGAACGAGCCATTCAAGACGGTCGATGGGAAGATGCTCAAGAGGCATTTACTAAAGCTCTAACTTTAGATCCTGACAATGAAGCCGCGAAACAAGGTTTCGCTGCAGCCCATGCCAGAGATCCCAACCTCGTCATAAAAACTGACGACATCCCTTCCGCAAAAGAATTTAAAAATGACGTCTCTGCCGCAGAACGAGACGCCATCACAGAATTAGAGAAAGTTTATCAAAGTGCAAAACTCAATATACATGAAGGACAATTTCGTAAAGCTATTCCCATCTTGGAACAACTCGAAACTAATGTGAATGGAAAACTAGAAAGCTATAATGACTCCAGCAGAACACCAGCATCGACCCGAGATGAGCTCATACCAAGAACAAAAGCGCTCATGAGTTCGATAAAAGAAGCTCAAGATCGCATTGGATCTGAATTTAGGATGGAATACCAAGGCCTCATGAGCGACGCAGAAATCGCTATCAGCAATAAACAGTTTATCCAAGCCAGAGAAATTTATGACAACATAATAAGAAAGGACCCAGAATATCAGGAAGCCAAAGAAGCCAGAAGAAAACTCTATTCATTAGTACTTTCAGAAGCTCGAAATGTTTTTCAAGAAGGACTCATCTATGAATCCGTCAGCGATGTCGCCAACGCTGTCGATAGTTTTGAAAAAACACTCAGCTTGCTTGAAAATATCGACGATTATAATGCCAAGCGATATTACGAAAAGGCTGAGTCAAGATTAAAGGTGCTCAAGCGATGATCTTAGCCAATAGAAGTTTTCATGTAGACAATATAAAGGGATTACAAATTCTCTTATGCAAATTTTGGAAAACCCCCTTCGAAGAAGTTGCACAACCTTGTTTCAACGCCTTTGATGCGGCCTTGAGAAAGTTTGAAGTCGATCCAGACATAACTGTAATTAGACCTATGCCCACTGCCAACAAAAACTCCATTGAAACTAAAATTCATACTGCTGAACAAATGGCCCTAGCTGTACTTCCTCTTAAATGGAAAGGAATGAGTCAACTTTGGACACTCGCTATATCCAATGGAAAGCTTTATGGGAAAGTTCCTCAATGGTTAAAAATGATTGTTGAAAATTCCGAAGGTAATTTAGAGGAAATATTAAATACGTCTTCATCCAAAAGCCAAAGCCTTGGTGCCTTAAAATCTGAAGATATTTTTTTACACCTCAATTGGCCTGGAGAATTTCAAACACCAAATACAAATCTAATTCAGAGCCCTCAATTTCATAGGTTTTCGACTCTTCTATCCAATCAAGAAAGTGAAGGTCGCACATTTATGAGTTTGGAGCTTCAAAAATGAAAAGATCTTATCTAATTGCATTATTAATATTGGCCTTGGGTCATTTCATTTGGCAAATTTTCTTTGATGATGAAAAATCTATAAAACCTGAAATACATAGATTTCCTGCCGTCATTGAAAACAATGAAGAGCCTACAAAAAAAAATCTCACTAATTCTGCTTTAAGACGTCCGCAAAGCCAACAAATAAGCTTAAAAGACTTAGAAGATAAATTTTTATCAAATTACGAAGCTGAATTTAAAAAACATCTCAGCTTAAAAAAAGCAGATGAAACTGACGAGAGCTTAAAACTTTCCTATCTTTTTGATGGGATTGAAATCTTGCCCTTTGAAATTATGATTGCAAAAGATGGAAGTAAAATTCCAGCCCCCACTTTACTTCCAAGAGAAACCCCAAAGCCTAAAAAATTCCCTTTAAAAAATCAAAGCGCATTAAGCGTCGCCGTTTCAAGAATTTTAAAGGCGCCACAGCAATCTTTCAAAATGGGAACTCCTAGACCTGTATGGATTTGGAATTCTTCTGGCTTTTTAGAAGCAAAGTATGAATTTAGAATTGATTATCAAATTGAAAGCGATCGAAAAGCTCAAGAGATGTGGTATTTAGACGCGCAGACATTAACTCAAGTTGAAAAATTTGATCGAATCAAACATTAATAACTAAATCTAATTAAAATTATTCAACAATAGGATGAGACTTCCCATCATCAATTCTTTTTTTAAGTTCTTTACCAACTTTAAAAAATGGAAGTCGCTTTTCTCTAACACTTACAGAAGAACCCGTTTTAGGATTCCTTCCTGTATAACTTTTATAATTCTTTACATACCAGGAACCAAAGCCTCTAATTTCAATTCGATCACCGTTTACCAAAGATTCAAACATCGAATCAAAAATACAATTGACAAGTGACTCGACTTTTTTCTTTGTCATATTAGTTTTTTGAGTTAGTTTTTCAATTAGATCGGACTTGGTCATATATTTAATATTGAACCACCTTTTGAAGATTGGGAAGCCTGAGGTCATTATGCTGAGCGTTAAAATGCGATATTTTATGACACAACTAAGCAATCTTATTCTTTTTATAGTGGTGAATAGTCATCTAAGTCTTTGCGCTAATGCCGGACCCCTAAATTGGCTCGCCGAAAACTCTGGATATTCCCTACCTCCAGAAAAAATTCACTTTGAAAGTTTAATTCCAAAAAGTTCCCCTTCGGTTTACGATCGAAATCACGAAATTCTGTTTTCCTTTCCTATCAATAAGAAAATTAGTTTTTATCGCCCCTTGAGTGAAATCGACCCGAAACTCGTTAAATTCTTAGTTCTATTAGAAGACGCAAAATTTTATCAACATAACGGATTAGATTTTGCGGAAATTCAAAACTCGCTCAAAGAGAATATTGAAAAGGGCAAATTCAAAAGAGGCGCCAGCACTATCACACAACAACTTGTAAAGAATTTATTTCTCAACAAAGAGAAAAGCATTGCCCGTAAGTTGATTGAAATTCCTTGGACTAAAAAAGTTGAAGCTGACTTATCTAAAAAGCAAATTTTAGAACTTTATCTCAACATCATAGAATGGGGGCCAGGAATTTATGGCGCCGAAGCTGCTAGTCGACATTTTTTTGATAAACCCTGCAACGATTTAGAAATCAGTGAAGCCATGCTATTGTCTTTAATCGTACCCAATCCTATTCGTTTTGATTTATATGCTCATCCTAAATATAAAGACTTTCTAGAAAGCAAAAGATCAGCTTTTTCAAAAAGAATGGTCCATGAAAAACAGATATCGCCTGATGATTTAAACTTTATTCTCGACGAAGAGTTTAATTTAGCGACTCGCGATAACAACAAAAGACTTTTCCCATTAAATCACCAAGGTGCTTACGAAGATAATTTAGCCAAAGGAAACAAAGGTTGGTCTTGGCTTTATAATGAAATAGGATCTACTTTCTCTCAATCCAAAGATCTTAATTTAAGCCTTGATAAAAATAAGCAAAAAACTCTTTTTAGTATTCCTCTTCAAAAGGACATTAATAATAAATTTGATAGATTTTTTGTTGAAAAGGAAGAATCAAAAATTGTAGCTGTTCTAAAAATATCCAAGGGACAAGCTCCCAGCTCTGAATTGCCTGAGTCATTAGAAGAAGTTAAGAAAATCAACTTTAAGGAGCTTGCACGTTAAATGGAATCAACAATAGACCCCCTCAAAACGCGAAGCCTTCCAGGACATCTCTGGGAAAAATTTCCTGAAAATTGGCAGCTTCTCGACAAGAGCTTGCAGAGTTATTTTGAATCTTCAATTAACAGAAATGTGTCGCCCTGGAAGGAGTTTCAATGGCTCACAGAAGCTTCCTTGGGTATTTCTATTTTAGGGTCTTTTTTACTTATATTTTTTTTAGTTTCACACAAAAATGAAAGCAGGGAGTTTTGGCAAAAACGAAAAAAAAGAAACTCTAGCTTATTAGTTATCCTATTTTTTATGGGACTAGGACTTTCCGATTTAATAGCCATGAGATTAAAAATTCTTTTTGGTAGATTAAAGCCTCATGTCGACTTTTATCATCCTGACTATCTCCCCGCACTAAGCCTTCCCTCTAATCATGCTTTTAATTCCTCATTTTTATTGGCGCTCATGATTGGCCTTAAAAAGACAAACACTACACCTATTCAAAGTGCCTTTTATATTTTTGTATTTTTCTGCATACTCATCGTAGGCTTTAGTCGAGTGCTTTTTGGACAGCATTACCCCCTCGACGTATTCACAGGATGGCTTTTAGGATCAATACTTGGGAGTTTATATTCTAAGCTTATTAAAGTATTACTTTTTAACAAATCAATCAGAACTTAATTCAACACCAAAAAGCTTTGAAAAATATAAGCCTTTTATGAGTTCCTCTAAACGAGGCGAATCAACATAGGGCAATTCCACCCCCTTATACTTTATTATAGATGTTTCATCGCTCGCGCTTTTTAAATCCTTATAAAACTCTATCCAAGCCCCGGGTATGTCTAAATTTTCGAGAGCATCCTTTTTAGAAACAACCTTAGGAGTTATTTTTTTAACCTTCTCAGCAAAAAGCATCATATCGATATGAGATGGCCAAATATAATTACTGGGCAAACTTAAAAATTCGCCTAAGGCCTCTTGTGCGTCGTTATTTTTTTCACTCAATAAAGCAGGATTTATACTTTCGAAAAAGTTAATAAGATTTTCTGCTCTCGAATCATCAAACAAAACTTTCAATTGTTGGAGTAAACTTTTCTTTTCACTATCATTGTAATAGGCATCATCTCGAATTTCTTTTCTTTGAGCTAAATAATTTTGAATGTCTAAAAGGAATTTGAGACTTTCTATTTGCTTAGCCTTAAGTTTTAAAATGTCTTTGCCTAAGACTCGATTTAGCAATGTGTATACTTCATGCAATTCAACAATTCTTCGACTCGACTTAACTGCGGCCTCCAAAACAGGTAGAAGCTCTAAAGATTTTTTAGTCCACTGAAGTCTTTTATCGGGTCTCTTATTAGCAAAAGACTCAATAGTTTGAGTCATCAATCGATTGCCATCAACGTCTTCTTGAACATAGTAAATAGCATTGTTTTTACCTTCGGGATTTCCAGTGCTCCAATAGCGACTAACCCAAGCTTGAACCTCTAAACCATTATGTCCTTTGGGATAAACCAAGGATATTTTTTTATTACTAAAAATTGGAGAGAGATACTTTAAACTATTCGTATGAGAAGGGGTCACAATATAATTTCTGAAATAGGGCAATAAATCTAAAATACGATCTAAATAAGTGAATACATCGCTTGGCTCTAAATCTGGAAAATGTTTGAAAAAGTCAGTTTGTCGAATCAATCTTCCATAGGTTTTTCCATTAGATTGATATTCGCTGTAATATACACTTTTTCTTTCTTCTGCTTTAAATTTTTCAGGTGCATCCTCTACAATGTCAAAAACCTGCTCAATCTTTGTAGCCTCATGATGAGAATAAACCGTAATAGCGAAATCTTTTCTTAAGTGCCGATTACTTTTTAAAGTTCTCAACAAATTAGCAATAACTTCATCAAAGCTGTATTGATCTTTTTTATCTGCAAAGTGATGAGCTTTAGTAACAACTTTTCCATTAGAATCTTCTACCTGAATTCCGACAAGGAAAACTCCGCCCCGAATTCCCAATTCTGTAATGTCTTCAAAGTCATTATGAAACAAAGTTCGTCTTTTATTTTTTACAATAAATGGATTTTCAAATGAATCTAATAAAATTACGCGATCTTCTTTTTTTGAAAGCGCACGGGCCACATATCGTCTCAACCTTGTTGGCACAATGCCCGTTTTTGCAGATAAGCTAAAAAAATCTGTTGAATTGATTTTCAAATCAGCCAAGGCATCCGTATCTTTATACCCTGCTGCTTTTAATGCACTTTGTTCTTCAATAGAAGGAGGAAAGGGGATCATCCAGAAACTTTTATTCCTCTTCATTATCTCTCTCATGTAGGAGATGTATCTGGATTCAGAAGAAGCTGTATTTCGTCTTGGTTCTAACTCTTGAATGTCTTCGAACGATTGAATGAGTCCATCAAAATGTCCCTGTGCTGCTCTCATTCTTGCCAAATAAGTTTTAGGAGAAATTCTATAAAATGGTTCCAAGCGACTTTGTGCTCGCTGCCTAATTTTTGCCATAGGCTTTACATACACATAAGC
The DNA here is from genome assembly GCA_964609695.1 of uncultured Bacteriovoracaceae bacterium. Taxonomy (GTDB): domain Bacteria; phylum Bdellovibrionota; class UBA2428; order UBA2428; family UBA2428; genus JAGNHS01. The sequence continues at coordinate 169,564 of CAZSSP010000004.1, read as the reverse complement.
CTCTTCTGGCAATTTTTTTTGAATGGCCTCTAAAGCCCAAGCAGCAAAAGAGGCCGAAAAAACATCCCAATCCTCTAAAGCTTGGTGACCTTTAATGACAATAGGAACATAATAAGGAAGCCCAGTTAGAGAATCTTTTTTAGAAATTCTTTTTAATAAAGGAACAACTGTCACAATATTTTTCTTAATCAAAACAGCATTTCGAATATATTCACTCTTACCTTCCAATATTAATTTCATCGTCTCTTTATAACCAGATTCAATGTCACCAGCATTGTAAGGAGGACGAGCTGCATCTTTTGCCTTGGGAATCTCTTTAAAAATTTCTTCGGCGGCCATTGCGGCAGTGTCGACTAAGCGAAACATTCCAGGAGAAAAATCTACACCAGCAACTTTATCAGCAACCCACCAAGTCACCCAAAGAAAAGGGTCTTTCTGTCCTAAATAGAAATTCTTTAGGGGCATGAATTCACGGGCCCCACCCACAGTACTTATAGCTCTATCGGCCTGCTCTTCTAAATAGCTTTGGCAATCCTCGGCTGAAGCTTCGTAGTCAGGTTTACTGGCTAAACCCCAATTAGAAATAATTAAAAATAATAAACAAAATGACTTTTTATAAATATTCCTAAGGACCATGACCAGGCTCCCCCCACTCGTCAACAATCTGATGGGGATAATAATCAATGTCCAACCCTAAGAAGTGCTCACAATTCTCCTTAAGATTTTCTGCAATAATTTTATCCACTCGGCTACTTTGAGGCCCAACTGCCCTTTGATCCTCAAAGCTATCTATTTCTAATTTTTTCAACATTCTTCTGAAGGATTTAATTTGCGAATCTTTTTCGGCTTGGCTCATTGAACCTAAATGAGGTGATTGAATCCAAAACCATTCCAAGTCAGAACGAAAGTTCTGAAAGTTTTTTTGAAAAGGGTGAGCCAATCGAAGTAGCAAATGCCAATCGGCCCAAGTCATTTTATTGGGAAGTCGAGGATGATTTGTCATCCAGGACAAAATTGTTACAATATTTTTTCCAAAAATATCTTGAGTTCTCAGTTGAGCCAACTGCTTATAAATTGATTCTAATGTGTCTTTTCTTTTAACTTTTGCCCCTAAATATTTAGCAATTTTTTCTACAAACCCTTTATCTTCATTAAGAAGTTTAACTACACTTGTACCAAAAGATTCTAAAAATCGCCTCAAAAGCCAAGTTTGATAGTAGGGTCGAAGTCGAGTTTCTTTTTGCACTCCGGCCATGTAATTTTGAATTTGTTTGCCGAGATTTGCATCAGGTGTGTCGAGTACAAAAAAGACATCAAAGGATAATTTTCCTGAGTTTGCAGAGCTATTTCCAGATCCCCACACCAATAAATGATGTCGAATATGAAATTCATCTGTGTATTCAATGTACATCATTTTTGAGTGAAGTTTATCTGAATGTCGTTGATTACCGACTTTATTGGGGTCGCCAACAAAACTAAAAACTTTCTTTTGCCAGTCAAAACTTCTAGGCAATGAATCTCTTCTTTGAATAGCCCTACCTCTAAGAGCATCACCAATAGAAACTTTATCGGCAAACAACAAATCATCGAGGGCTGATTCAGGAATTTCAGCAAATCCACCATCAACCGCAATAAAAGCGTCCTCTAGCGTATCGTGCTCAATGGCTTTTTTCAGAAGCTGACGCATGTGAGCGGCCTTGAAGTGGTGAGTGTAAACGAATTGAGTTTCGTAGTATTTATTCAACTCAAGATCGACACTTGATAAATATTTTTTGAATATTAATCGAATAGGATCAGCAGTAGGGCGACCCTCAATCGAGGTTCCTTCAGAATAAAACGCTTGAAGAACACTTCCATCTTTAAAAAGTATTTTTGGATAAAGCTTTTCTGGGACCGGGCCTTCATCAAAATGTTTATCATTTGGATAAAGGGTGGCCATATTTTCAAGAGGAGCCAAAAGCGGACGAATAAACTCTTCACCTTTTTTAGAAGTGAAGTCCGCTTGAAATTGAATATGACCCTGAGTTCCAGGAACACGCTTAGGAACTGCTCCCGCAAGATAGGCTTTATAATTTTCTAGAGTGGGAAGAATTCTTCCCGCCGAATCCATACATGTGTCAGTAAAATTTGCAGAACCAGCTAAAAAATAAGCGGGATCTTGCCATTTTCCACGAGGACTACGAAATCGAATGCCGATACCTTTAACGTGATGAATTCTTGGATAGGCCGCATTTTCATCTTTAGGAACTATTTCTAATGGAGTTGGATAAAGCTTAAGTTGTCGCGAAAACTTTTTTTCTAAAGTTTTCATTCTCTTCCAAAGCTCAATTCCTAAGTATTTATCAAAATTCCACGCAGCAATGTCCTCGTCTGTAACCACACCATCAGGATCATTTTCTCTATCGTAAGTTTGAATATAATATTTTTTTTGCGACTCACTCCAAGCACGAACTTGGTTTGCAGTTGGCCGCCTAATAGGCGATACATTTATTGAATCAACATAAAAATCAAAACTTGCGCCATGCTTCAAAAGCAATTCGATAGCGTCAACAATTTCTCGAGATCTCAAATCAAAAGTTGATAAAACAAACTTAGTATTACTTAGATTTTTATATCCAGATAAAGTTTTTACAAAATCCGGACTCAAAACCTTCAAGGCTTGAGCGAGAGGAGAAACCGCTTGTTTTCCTCTATTGGGAAGCAAGTGAATACGATCTGACCACTTAGCATTAACCTCTATAACCTTATCTTCGGGCCGCCTTTCAGAGGCTCCATACGAATAAAAAGACAAGGCAATGGCAAATGCCGCTGCGACTCTTAACCTGCTCCCAATCATCCACACATGTGGCTATCGGCTGCCTAGAATACTCACAACTTAAATTGCCTTAAGCTGAACTAATATGACGCATACGGAAATCTTATTTATCCCCCTTTGATTTTTAAGCCACTAAAAATTAAACCCTTTTACGGGTGAAGACTTCTATAAAGTTCCTTCTTAATAATTTTGTCGTAGTTATCTTTCTTTTTCTTTCAACTATCGTTTTTAGCGCAGACAATACAAAAATTGAATTTAAAGGTGAGGCTATTCGAAATCTATCAACTGCTTGTGGATTTTATTTAGTCCCTAAAGAAAACACAACTTTTGGAAAAGCTCTAACTAAGAGACTCGACATCAATGAACTAAAAGAATGGTTAGCAACGCACCCACCCATTGAAGAATCTTATAAACTTTTTGCTGTGGGCGTTCCCATGGATAGAAAACTTAGAAATCAATTCCTTAAAGAAGTTCAAAGCCTACTCGATGAAAATCAAATTAAGGTGCCTCTAGATTACATAAGACGAATTAGTGATTTTTTAGCTGATCAACGTGGAATTTATTTAGTTAATCAAGAGACTGGAGTTAACGAAAAAATCTCTGGACTCGACCCCAACGACCCACAAATGTCTGAAGAAACTTTAGACATCATCAAAAAAAATCCAAATAAAAGTATAGTCGTTGTTGGGCTTCCTCTATTTAGCATTAAGAAAAAAGAAATTCTTCGCAAGAGGCTTCAAGAAATTGCCGACAATCCGATTAAGTTTGAGTCGAATGTAAAAGCCACCGTTAAAAAAGCACTTTCAGAACCCGGAAGCGCCCTAAAACACCTCGCACATAAACTACAATATTTTTTCCCGATGAAAGAAGACTATCAAACTCCTTCGAAAGAAGAGATTGAAACGACCTACAGAAAGCTAGTCATTCCCGGAATTTTAACTTTTGCCGTTTCACTAGGTGTTGGACAAAAACTTTCTGTAGTTGTGCCCGTCACAATTGTAAACGCTGCTAATAGTGCTTTAACTGCTGTTTATAGAACTTTTCTTGGAAATTGGTGGCGTCGTTCTACAAACTTTTTTCCTTCTCAATGGCTTAAGCAACTTTGCTTAGGTGCTATTTTTACGGTGGATCTCTATTGGGCTGGGGCAGGCAAAGGTATTGCCTCTGCACTATCCTTTGCAGGATGGATGAACATGTTTGCTTCTAAATGGGCCTCCGTAATTTTTAACTCAGTTTGGCGCTCACCGCTCCACTATGTTGTTTCAAGATGGGAAGAATGGAGAAACGCAAACAACAACACCGTTGGTGGCAATGAAAAAACTCGCCAAACTGCGGCTTCCATGGAGAAATTTATTTCTTACTTTATGACTCAATTCTTTATTTTATCCATCGTCATGCATGATGGACTTTTCAAAATTGCCCAAGGAGCAGGAAAAGGCATTTACTTTACAAAAGGAGATATCGGCAAAGCGGATACGCTCTTAATGAATTTCAACATTGGCCACGCTGTAATGTTAGGCGTGGGCTTAAGTTATTTATTGGCTGTTAAAAATCCCGCCGTCATAGAACCCGGAGCCCGCATTGTAGATAAATTAGAAGCTTGGGAAAATAAAATCTACGACAAAGTTAAAATCAATCTCTATAAGTTCACTTCGTTTATAGCGCCATTAGCTCGATTTTTATAAACAAACGCGCGCAATTAGACGCTTTAAGCTTTACCCAGGCAAATGTCTTAACCTGGCGGCCAGGTCATTGAACGACCACCCAAAATATGAAAATGAAGATGAAAAACACTTTGACCGGCACTCAAGCCTGTATTGCAAACGACTCGATAGCCCAATCCTAAGGAAAGTTGTTTCGCTATTTTAGGAATTTGCAGCATCATATGACCTAATATTTTTGCATCTTCATCGACCAAATTATCAAGTGAAGCTATCTCTTTTTTGGGTATCAATAAAATATGCGTGGGAGCTTTGGGATCGACATCATGAAAAGCCAAACACATTTCGTCTTCATAAACTATTTTTGCGGGAATTTGTTTTTCGATAATTTTTTTAAAAATTGTCATACAACTATGCTCACAAGTTTTTCTTTTACGTAGATAAATTTTCGTATCTCTTTGCCCTCAATCCATTTCTGGACCTTTTCAAGAGCTAATACTTTTTCACGAATTTCGGATTCACTAATTCCCTTGGCCACTTCAATATTGTCTCTTAATTTTCCATTAACTTGAATCGCCAGGTTCATTCTGTCACTCACAGCCTTAGTAGGATCAAAAGTCGGCCATTGTGCAAAGCGAGTTAGAGTTGAATGACCTAATTTTTCCCAAACCTCATCGGTCAAGTGAGGAGCTAAAGGAGCGAGTAATAAAGTGTAAGTTTCGAGAAAAGATCTAGGAACATTTTTGTCTTCACCGAATTGGTCATAAGCTGCGTTTAGTAAAATCATGAGTGAAGAAATAGCTGTATTTAAGCGAAGATTTTCATAATCTTCCGTTATGTTTTTAATGCTCTGATGAAAAAGAAGTAAGAAATCCTTATCCCATTCGGACTCAGGTATTTCTACAAACTTATCGCGCAAAGCATTTTCATTTTCACCAAAACAGAATCTCCAATATCGCCACAAAAATCTTGAAACACCTTCGATGTTGGCGGTTTGCCATGGTTTTGCTTTTTCAATGGGTCCTAAAAACATTTCAAATAAACGGAAAGTATCGGCTCCATATTGATCTATAACTTGATCTGGATTGACAACGTTCCCACGAGATTTACTCATCTTCTCGCCATCTTCTCCAAGCATTAATCCTTGATGAAATAATTTCTGGAAAGGCTCATTATGTGTCACCAATCCCATATCAAAAAATACTTTATGCCAAAATCGAGAATACAAAAGATGTCCAACGGCGTGCTCAGCTCCACCCATGTAAAAATCAACGGGCCCCCAATAAGCCTCAGCCTCCTTTGACCAAGCGGCTTGATCATTCAAAGGATCCATATATCTTAAAAAATACCAAGAAGAGCCCGCGGAACCTGGCATGGTATTGGTTTCTCGAAAGCCTTTTTTACCTGTAGCATCCTGACATTCAACCCAATCTTTTAAAACTGAAAGTGGAGATTCACCCGATCCTGTGGGTTTATAAGATTCTACCGAAGGCAAGGTCAGAGGCAGATCTTCATCATTAATCATTCTAATACCACCGGCTTCACCCTCAAGATGAACGACGGGTATGGGCTCTCCCCAATATCTTTGTCGTGAAAAAATCCAATCACGAAGTTTGTATTGAACTTCAGAACGACCTAATTCTAAAGACTCTAACTTTTCGACAATTTTCTTAGCGCCTTCTTTGGCCTTCAAAGCATCAACAATTAAATCACCAACGTTTGAATTTATTATATTTCCATCGCTATCAATAACTTCTTTAATGGCTATTCCAAACGTTTCAGCAAATTCTTTATCTCTTTCATCGTGGGCTGGAACCGCCATAATGGCGCCAGTTCCATAGGAAGCTAGAACATAATCTGCAACCCAAACAGGAACCCTTTCCCCTGTAAGGGGATGCATGACTGTTCCACCCGTATAAACTCCAGTTTTAACTTTATTTAAGTCTGTTCTTTGCAAATCACTTTTACGCTTAGCCTCTTGAATATATTTTTCGACTTCTTCTTTTTGTGAATCTGTAGTGAGTCTTTCAACAGCCGAATGCTCAGGGGCTATCACCATAAATGTGACGCCCATCAAAGTGTCTGGTCGAGTCGTGAAAACTTCTAAACATTCTTCGTATCCTTTAATAAAAGGAAACTTAATTCGAGCCCCTTCAGATCGACCTATCCAATTTCGCTGTAATTCTTTAGTCGATTCGGGCCAATCTAATTTGTCTAGATCTTCTAACAGACGATCGGCATAACTCGTAATTTTCATCATCCATTGGCGCATCGGCCGTCTTTCAACTGGATGTCCGCCTCTTTCTGATTTTCCATCAATGACTTCATCATTAGCCAAAACAGTTCCAAGCGCAGGACACCAGTTCACAGCCACTTCGGCTTGATAGGCTAATTTTCGACGGAGCATTTGTTTGAAAATCCATTGTGTCCATTTGTAATATTTAGGATCAGTCGTATTAATTTCTCTCGACCAATCATAAGATAAGCCTAATGATTTCAATTGCCTTTTAAATGTTTCAATATTTTTCTTTGTAGTGATTTCAGGATGAACTCCGCGCTGAATCGCATATTGTTCAGCTGGAAGACCAAAAGCATCCCAACCCATAGGATGTAAAACGTTATATCCCCTCATTCTTTTATAACGACAAAGAATATCCGTGGCGATGTAACCAAGTGGGTGGCCCACATGCAAACCATCCCCCGAGGGGTAAGGAAACATATCTAAACAATAAAATTTTGGTTGAGCATTTTTAAGCTCATTTGGATTATAGGCCTTAAATGCCGAGTCTTTTTCCCAACGTTCTTGCCACTTTTTTTCAATTTCAGCCCATTTATTCGCCATAGAGAATAATCACTATAATTCGAGCAGCCTTATCTACCAATACTGATTTAGTTTTATTGATGGGCTTATAAATTAATCAAATCATTCAAATTTATTGATCTAAGTGCTCGAAAATACGGCCGCGTTAGTTGAGAAGATGACTTGTTTTTAGCGCTCCATGCTGTTAGCTTGAGCCCCTCAAAATTATGGTGTTGACCGGAGGTCTTAGCAAAGTGAATCGATGGTTTTTAATAACAATACTTTCTCTTTCTACAATTCTAGGATTTGCCGAAGATAAAAGAAATCCCTTGCTTCTCAAAGTCAAAGAGACTCAAAGCCTTGGAGCTCTTGAAAATCTTTTCAGAACAAAAGCCGGCACTTCCGATCTAATTAATCTCGGAAAAATTTCGAATGGTCCTACACCTGTTTATCTTGTCGACGTGAGCGATGGCTATCTTCCTTTTTTTAAGGAAGATGTTAATCAGATTTTCGGGACTAGTTTTGAAGCTCAAGACATTCGTCACATCATTCAAAACAGTGACAAAAGAACTCCGGCACCCAATAGCGACAGCGGCCTAATTAATTTTGTTTCCAACTTAGAGAAACTACCTCTTGAAGAAGTCTTCGCTCGTTTGGCCGCCTTAGAAAGACTTTCCAATAGAGAAGAACATTTTGCAGAACTTTCAAATGACGTTAGAAACCAAATCGCTGACTCTCTATTTTCACTCCTTACAAATGAGCTCTTGCCTCTCGAGAAACTTCTCGTAAACACAGATCACACAAAAACTCCTGCAGAAGCTTCAACCCTAAGAAACATTGTCTCGGAAAATATTAACGTCAGTATTAATATCTTATTAAAATTAAAATGCGACAAAAGCGAAGCTCTTCTACTCAACCTATTAGAAAAATCAGAAGATTATCCTCTACTAATGAATACGCTTTCAACAAGGGCAGAGGAACTTTTCGCTTTATTCGATAGGCAGCTTAGAAAACTAACGGCTCAAAATCTTGAATATCTTTTTGTAGAGCCAAAATCTCGAGATAAGCATCCAGAAAAATGGAATGCACATCTTGAATCTTTGAAATTAAGCAACTTCCCATTCACCTTGAAAAGTGTATCTGCTTTATCTTTACAAGCCGGTAGAGCCACCGTTTTCAGTATAGATCCTCAATACCGACCTAGAGTGTTGCTCAGTCTTTTAGGAAATCCTCGGCTTCCTAATCGCGCTAAAATATTACACAACATCCAAGATGCTTTTAATGCTTTCATAGAAAGAAACATACGAATTAGAGGAACGCACGAAGACGCTACGGCTATTGAAGCGATTCATCAACAATTAGGAACTCATCCTTCAATAGAGCAACAAATTGAATTCTTTAATCGTTTCGCTGCAAACCCCCAAGAAGTGTCTCCAGATTATACTCCCATCAATATTCAAAAACTTTTCCAAGTTTTTATAGAAGAACTTTTCGTTAGTGATAATAAAAATACTTCTCCATCTTTTCAAACCGATCTCTATTTGAGCACTGCATTTAGAATTTCAAGGAATTTACTCACAGACGCCAGTAGAGATTTAGCCACTCAACTTTATATAGCTGACCATTTGATAAATGCTTGGAAAAAAAGCTTTCACACAAACCTACAACCACGCACTCCCGAGCTAGGTTATCAAGTTCATTCAAGTATCAGCGCTTTATTTACAACCCTATTTTATACGCTACAAATGAAAGGTTCTAATGAACTTTGGGGCGACTCTTTTGTTCAAATTCTAGCAGCAGAGATCACTTTGCGACATGAAAACGCCAAGCAAACAGATTCTGCCTCTGGAATGCTAGAAGCAGCTTCTTGGAGCGAATACCTAATTCGTGAATTAAACATGAGAAGCAGAAGCGCTCACCTTCCTCAGTTGTCGCCCATTGCTCTCGAAGTTAAAGAACAACTATCTCAAATGTTTCCTGAAGCCGCCGAGAGAGCCAATGCGCGCAATGCTTGTGAAGAAGCCTTAGAATAGTCGCTCAAACATTAAATCAAAGCTAATCAAGGCCAATGAAGCACCCGCTTGTCTTAAGAGATTCGGCTTTACCGATTAAACTTTGAATTTTTCATAAATCAAAATTGTTAAAAAGGCTGTTAATGCTTTTCTCTATCGATATTTGGGAGTTTTAAGAGGCTTTGTTAGAAAGATATTTCCAACCCAAAAAAAGCAAGCCGGGGCTTCAAAAGGGGAGAACGAAGAAGCCCCGGCCTACCGTCACCCAGGTTTTTGTTATAGGGGGGGAGGGAGGAGCAACAAAAACCTGAATGAAAACTAGGGAAGATGAGTTCTATCCGCGCTCTTTATAAACGTCAAGAATAAATTCCCTACAAATTTTATTCATGGAATTATTCTAATTAGTCATCTAAGCTCTCGTCATCTGTGAGCACTAAAGGTCTAAATTTAAAGCAAAAAGAAGCAACGGAAAGTGTTGTAGGGCCTACGCTGATTTTAGCGGGGGCTGGCTCGGGAAAGACACGTGTTCTCACTCATAGAATTGCTCATCTTATTCATCAAGGTTACGCGATGCCTGGTGAAATTTTATCGCTCACCTTCACTAATAAAGCGGCTGCCGAAATGCGAGAACGTGTTCATAAACTCTTAGGAACACCTGATATTCCAGTTCATGATATATGGTTAGCAACTTTTCACAGCATGGGTGCTCGCCTCCTTCGCGACAACGCCCATCTTGTAGGTCGAGAATCAAACTTCTCTATCTTTGATAGTAGTGACCAATTAGCCGCCGTTAAAAAAGCCATGGAGGCTTGTGAGGTCTCCGATAAAATTCTTTCTCCAAAAAGTATTTTATATAAAATTGAAGGCCTCAAAAACGATGGTATTAACCCCTCCGATTACTCTCCAGTGAGTGGAAGTTTTTTTGAAAACAAAGCCACACCCGTCATACGAAAATACCAAGAAATTTTAAAAGAAAATAATGCCGTTGATTTTGGTGACTTACTTTTACTCACCTACGAGCTTTTCAAGAACCATGAAACATTCACAGATGATTTTCAAGATCGCTACCGATTTGTCTTAGTTGATGAATACCAAGACACCAATCCTGTACAATATAAGCTTCTCCGACTGATCACTCAAAAATATAGAAACTTATGTGTCGTAGGAGACGAAGATCAAAGCATCTACCGATGGAGAGGTGCAGACATTCGAAACATTCTAGATTTTGAAAAAGATTTTCCCGAGGCCAAAGTTGTAAAACTAGAAGAGAACTATCGCTCCACTAAGCACATTATTGAAGCTGCTAGCAAAGTTATTTCTAATAACTTTCAACGAAAAGAAAAAACCTTATTCACTCACAATCCCGATGGTGAACTTATCGAAGTTCATATGGTCGACAGTGATTGGGACGAAGCCCAATGGGTTGTAAGCTCTATCACGCAAAAACTTAGAGACGGTGGCTACAGCGCCAATGAAGTGGCCATATTTTATAGAACACACGCTCAATCTCGATTGTTAGAAGATCGTCTTCGTTACGCTCGTCACAATTATAAAATTTTTGGTGGTTTAAAATTCTACGACCGTGCCGAAGTTAAAGATATCATCGCGTATTTTCGAGTTTTAATTAATCCCAAAGATGATTTATCCCTTATGAGAATTATCAACGTCCCAACAAGAGGTATAGGGAAAACAAGCCTGACTGCTCTTCAAGATTTTGCGGTCAAGGAAAAGTGTAGTTGCCTTGAAGCGATTGGAATTCTTTCATCCGACCCAAGCGTTGGCGATATTAACAATGGAACACGTCGAAAACTCTCAGCGTTTTTAGAACTTTTTGCCCAACTTCAAAAAGCTTGCATGGACATGTCGGCTAAAGATTTTTATTTGCACCTCTTAGATAAAACGGGATATTTAAATGAGCTCAAACGCGAAAACAGCGTCGAGGCCCAAGCTAGAATTGATAACTTAGAAGAATTAGCTTCTGCATTAGACGAATTTGACTCACGAGCCGCCGATAGCTCACTTAGACAATTTCTTGAGGAAGTGGCCTTGCTCACGGATCTCGACAAAGAAAAAAACCAAGACAGTCCCTTCATCACTCTAATGACTCTTCATTCAGCGAAAGGATTAGAGTATCCGCTCGTATACCTTGTTGGATTAGAAGATGGAATATTTCCCTCTATACGCGAACAAAATCAAGACGATCCCGACGACATCGAAGAAGAGCGAAGACTTTGCTACGTAGGAATGACTCGAGCCATGAAAAAGCTTCACTTGAGTTCTGCACAAAATCGAAAAATATTTGGACGCACCCATATTCAAAGACCCTCTCGATTTCTTGAAGAAATTCCAAGTGAACATAAAATGGTCTACGATCACAGAAGCCAACAAAACAAAAGTTTCCGAGCTTCAAATTATGACTCTTTCGATAACGACGACTTTTCCTTTAGTTATTCACAAAGTAATCCCAAGGCTGATGCTTTTCTTGGAGTCGACACAAGTGAAGACACGCAAAAAGATGGGTTTCCCGTTGGCAAAAGAGTTAAACATCCTGACTATGGAACAGGCACAGTGGTCAGCAGAAGCGGAGGAGCTCAGGACCTCAAGGTTTCTGTCAGATTTGATCGATTCGGATTAAAAAAATTCATCGCTCGTTTTGCTCCGCTTGAGGCCCTTTAATTAGACGAATTATTCGGATAGGTTTGAATTATGGATCGCGACGAAGTCTTAAGAATCGCAAAACTGGCTCGCATCGCCATCAAAGAAAGCGACATGGCGAACTTGCAAGAAAACTTTAAAAAAATTCTTTCGCATTTTGAAGATATTTCTAAAGTTAACACCGATTCTGTAGAGCCCCTTTTTCATTTCGAAGAAAAATTATTTCTACGTGAAGATGTCGCAGAAAAGGCACTTGAAGTTTCAGATCTTATGAAAAATGCACCTGATTCGTTTGAAAATTCATTCAAAATACCCAAAGTATTTGGAGATAATGAGTGAGCAGTATTGCTGTCGACCTTCTTAATGAGGGCTCATTTCTAAAAAGTAGACAGGCTCTTGACCAAGGTGTTGTGAGCTCAGTCGAACTAACAGAAGCTTCTTTCAAGCGAATAGATGAAACTAATTCAGCAACCAATGCCTTTATTAGTGTAGATAAAAAAACTGCGCTTATTGAAGCTCAGGCTGCTGATAGTCGCATTAAAAATGGTGAGAAGGGCGCACTTTTAGGAATCCCGATTGCTATTAAAGATTTAATTCTCGTAAAAGATCAAAAATGCACTGCAGCCTCAAAAATGCTTTCAAATTTTATGGCTCCCTACGATGCCACTGTTATCGCTAGATTAAAAAAAGCAGGCACACCCATTTTAGGCAAAACCAATCTCGATGAATTTGCGATGGGCTCTTCAAACGAAAGTTCTTTTTTTGGAGCTGTTAGAAATCCTTGGAATTTAGATTTAGTACCGGGAGGATCTTCTGGTGGTTCTGCTGCAGCCGTTGCCTCGCGATGCTCTATTTTATCTCTTGGAACCGATACGGGTGGCTCCATTCGCCAACCTAGTTCTTTATGTGGAATCAGTGGCCTCAAACCCACTTACGGAAGAGTGAGTCGATATGGAGTGGTGGCATTTGCTAGCTCTTTAGATCAAGTAGGACCCATGTGTTCCGATGCCCTTGGCTGTGCCGCCATTATGGATAGCATTTCTGGGCACTGTGACCATGACTCCACATCTAAAAACACAACGCCCACTCAAGCATTAAACAGTGTTTCTGAATTTCTAATCAATCCAAATTTTAAAAAAATACGAATTGGACTCCCTAAAGAATTTTTCAGCTCTGGATTAAATCCTGAAGTTGAAAAATCGATTCAGGCTTCGATTGAGTTTTTCAAAAAAAACGGAGCAGAAATTAAAGATATTTCTCTTCCACACACTCAACACGCCTTATCGACTTATTATTTAATTTGCACTTCTGAATGCTCAAGCAATCTGGCTCGTTATGATGGAATTCACTTTGGGTATCGAAGTCCGAAGGGAATCGACAATCTTTTTGATCTTTATGCCAACAGCCGCGAAGAAGCTTTTGGGGCCGAAGTTAAACTAAGAATTTTATTAGGTACCTATGCGCTTTCTTCAGGGTATTATGATGCCTATTTTCAAAAAGCAGCAAAGCTACGTCGATTAATTCAAAATGATTTCATTGATGCTTTTAAAGAAGTGGATGTTATAGCTGGACCCACCTCACCCTTCACGGCCTTCAAGTTAGCTTCTAAAACTAAAAATCCCCTCGAAATGTATATGGCAGATATCTATACATTATCGACAAATCTTGCCGGACTTCCTGGACTTTCATTTAACGTTGGTTATGACTCAAACAATCTTCCTATAGGATTGCAATTAATTTCTCGTTGGTGGGAAGAAGACACCTCATTGAAAATGGCCGCCTTTTATCAAAATGAAAATAAATCTACCATCTCAGGAGTGACTCATGAGCTCAGGATTTGAAACCGTAATTGGTCTCGAAATTCACTCTCAGCTTTTAACTCATTCTAAGATATTTTGCTTTGCTCCTGCAGAATTTGGTGCCTCAGAAAACACTAAAGTGGGTCCCGTCTCCGCAGGATTACCAGGCGCCTTACCGGTATTAAATAAAAAAGCAGTTGAACTTGCCATAAGAGCCGGCTTAGCACTCAATTGCTCCATTAAAGAAAGAAGTCAGTTTTCTAGAAAAAATTATTTCTACCCTGACCTTCCCAAGGGATATCAAATATCACAATTCGATCTTCCCATTTGTGAAAACGGATATGTCGACATCAAACTTGAAAACAGTCAAAAAAAGCGAATTCATATTGAACGAATTCACATGGAAGAAGATGCTGGGAAATCCACTCACTTGGCCAATTTAAGTCTCGTGAACCTCAATCGTTCCGGAGTTCCTCTCATAGAAATTGTCAGCAAACCTGACATGAGAAGCGCGAGCGAAGCCGTGGCTTATCTTAAAAAAATTCACCAGATTCTAGTTTTTTCTCATGTCACTGATGGAAACATGGAAGAAGGAAATTTTCGATGCGATGTTAACGTCAGTGTTCGCCCTATAGGACAAGATAAATTTGGCACTAGGACTGAAATTAAAAATATAAATTCTTTTCGTTTTGTCGAAAAAGCTCTCGAATATGAAGTGGCAAGACAAATTGCCGTGCTTCAAACAGGTGGAAAAATTATTCAAGAAACTCGAGGTTGGGATTCAGCCGCTGGAAAAAGTTACAGCTTGCGCAGTAAAGAAGACGCTCACGATTATCGTTATTTTCCTGACCCAGATCTACCTCCTCTGGTTCTGTCTTCATCTCTAATTGAAGGCATTAAAAAGGATTCCCCTGAACTTCCAGACACGATGAAAAATCGCTACATAGAAAGCTTTGGGCTCTCTGAATACGATGCCGAACAATTAACTTCTGATATCGAATGGTCAGAGTTTTTTGAAAAAATGATTTCAGAAAAAGCCCCACCCAAACAAGCCGCCAATTGGATACTCGGGGAACTTCTGGGAGCTTTAAAAAACATCGAGAACACCAGTCTTAGAAATTCCCCGATTAAAGCAAAAGCATTATCTGAACTTATTCTTTTAATTGAAAATAAAACCATTTCTGGAAAAATTGCTAAAAGTGTTTTTCAAGAAATGCTTAGTAGCGGTAAAAGTCCCGATACTATTGTTAAAGAAAAGGGCTTAGTCCAAGTGCTCAACACTCAAGAAATTTCAGCCTGGTCTGAAAAGGTCATTTTAGAAAATCCCTCAGTTGTGGAAGAATATAGAGCCGGAAAAGAGAAGGTTTTTGCCTTTTTAGTGGGTCAAGTTATGAAACTTTCTAAAGGGAAAGCAAACCCCGATTTAGTCACTCAAGAGCTCAAACGCTTACTAAATGAACCCCAATAACTAAGTAATTGATTATAATGAACTTATTATTTTGACGCGACGCGACTTTAATGATAAAGCCTAGCTCACAAATGCGCACTCTTTTGCTCTTTGTTGTTTTATCAACTTTTTCGATAAAAGCCCGTGCTGGAAATTGTGACCTAGAACTTTTAACAACTTCTATTTATCAAATTGATTCACTCTTTAATGAGTTCGAATCTACTGTCGAAAGAAACGATCTTAATAATGCCAAAATTGAATTCGAAAAAATAAAGACCTTTATCGACACAATTCTCACGCCCCCTCTTTCAGAGGAAAGGGTTTTCTATTTAGAAATTCAAAGAAGAATAAAAATTTCTATTGGAAAATTACAAAGTGTTAAAGATAAAGATTTTGATGATTTAAAAAGATTCAGAATAACTTTTAATAAAAAATATTCCCGTAGGGCGCAAAGCTTCAATCGAATCTTTCCAATTTCAAAAAAAATTAAGATTTATTCCCAAATTCTTAAGATTGGAACACAGGAAGCCATTGAGCTCCAAAAAATCATAGATTCTTTGAAGCTTTATTTTGTAGAAATTAGCCAATCGACACCTGGAGTTGACCCAAAATGAGACTTAATCTAGGATTTCTCGCCATGCGTCATTACCGTGCGTTCCTCGCTTTTATTTTCTTATTATCTTTCGGCTTTGCGCAGGCGCAAACGGAAAAAAAGGCACCAGAAAATCCTGATTCTAAAATTATTTTCAAATCCGTCTTAGAAAGATACCGAAAACTTGGGAATTGGCGCGCCAAATTCACTCAAGAAAACTTTTCACCAGGACTAGGAAAAGGAAGTTTTAACGAAGGTATGTTTCACTACGTCCGTAATGGTGCTCTTGAAAAATTTCGATATTCATTAGAGGGACCCGAATACAGTGACTTCATCAGTAATGGAAAAGAAGCTTGGCAAATTTTCTTCCGACAAGGACGAAATAAAGCCGCCGAAGTGAAGCATTTTCGAAATTTAAAAAATATTGATTTGAATCGATACTTAATTTTTTTTAGAGGAGTCTCCAGAAGAAGCTCCGACATAAAAGCCATCGAAAAAAACTTTAAAATATCTGGTTCGTTACAGGGGAGTTTAATTATATTAAATTTAGAACCAAGAACTGAATCTGATATAGCTAAAATTGAACTTGTATTTGAAAATCATATTGAAGCTCCCAAAAGCGCAACCATCACAGATCAACTAGGGAGCACCACAACCATAAAGATAACTTCCTTTGAAGGAATTAAAAATTCAGACGATTCCGTTTTTGAGGCTAAAATTCCTTCGGGATCCAAGGTGGAAGAGTTATAACAATGAAAAATGTTCATTTTGTATCCTTAGGCTGTGCAAGAAACTTAGTGGATTCTGAGGTTATGGCTGGCTTACTCGCTAAAGAGGGATATAAAATTTCTGGCGCTCCTGAAGAGGCCGAGCTGATTGTCGTCAATACATGTGGATTTATTGATCAAGCCAAACAAGAATCCATCGATCACATTCTTGAAGCTGCTCAATACAAAAACCCCGACAAAGGAAAATGTGAACATCTAGTTGTTACTGGTTGTTTGTCTGAAAGATATCCTCAAGAACTCCACGACAGCATTCCCGAAATAGATCTCATTACGGGAAGCGCAGGTTTTTCTCATATCGTTGAAAAAGTCGATGGTTTAAAATCAAAAACTCTTCCCACAATATCAGTCGACGATACTCGCCTCAAAGACTACGAACTTCCAAGAATTAACAGCCAAGCCTTTTATACAGCTTATTTAAAACTAGCCGAGGGCTGCGCAAAAAGATGTAGCTTTTGTATTATTCCAAAACTCCGAGGTAATTTACGATCACGAAGTGTAGACTCACTCATTAAGGAAGCCAACCAACTCGTCGAGGGTGGTGTTAAAGAAATCAACTTAATTGCTCAAGACTTAACAGACTATGGTCGCGATCGAAATGATGGCGCTTCACTGGCTGCTCTTCTAAAAGAACTTGTTAAAATAGAAAAGCTTAAATGGATTCGCTTGTTTTATACTTATCCCGATCAACTCGACGATGAGGTTATCTCATTAATTAAAAATGAAAGTAAAATTTGTAAATATCTAGATGTTCCCGTGCAGCACATTCACGATGTCATTCTTAAAAGAATGAACCGGCACACTTCTGGCTCTCAAATCTCATCAATGATTCAAAGGCTCAAAAAAGAAATTCCGGAAATCATTATCAGAACTTCTCTCATGGTGGGCTTTCCTGGTGAAAGCGATGAGCATTTTGAAGCTTTAAAAGAATTTGTTGAATTGGGTTTATTAGACCAAGTGGGTGTCTTTACTTATTCTCATGAAGAAGGCACTGGCGCATTTATGCTAAAAGATGATGTTCCTGCCTCAGTGAAAGAGAAGCGAAAAAAAATCATTCACGACACTCAACTAAAAATACAAAAAAAGAGACTCAAAAACTTCATTGGAAAAAAACTAACTGTTCTAGTCGAAGGACCGCACGAAGAAACACCGCTTCTTTTGAAGGGTCGTCACTTTGGTCAAGCTCCAGAAATTGATACCTGTACTTTAATCAATGGGGGCCAAGCCAATGTTGGAGATTTTGTAGAAGTCGAAATTGAAAGTATTGTTGGCATGGATCTTTGCGGTCCAATTGTATAACTTGAAGAAGAATGAATTGCCTGAGTTCCGACCCTAAAAGCCCTAACACTCATTGCTTAGTTCGAGTTAAAATATCGCCTAAAGCCTCTAAAAATAAAATTCTAGGGCTTCATGGAACTCAGGAACTTAAAATCGCAATTTCTGCAATCCCTGAAAAAGGAAAAGCCAATACAGAATTAAAGAATTTTTTAGCTGAGACCTTTCAAGTCAGCCGCTCTGATGTTGAAATAGTTAAAGGTGAAACTTCGAAATCAAAAGTTTTTAGACTTAATCTTTCAATCGTCAAAGCATCTTCTCGTCTTAACGAGCTTATCTAGTTTGGGATCTCAATTAGGTCCCAATTTACCCACTCATCGCTTCCCATCAGACAAAAGTTTTCACATGGGTTACTCACTCGGATATTTCAAGAGCACTTCGAACTTTGATAACAGTGGGTCCTCAACAAATCTAAGCTCAGGGAGTTCCATAAATAGATACCAGCACGAAATTATCCCCGAATACCAGCCCAGCCGCTTTCTGAACATTGGAGCTAAACTTCACTTTGATAGCTCTCAAATAAACGATTCAAAAGGTAATTCTGAAGCAAAAAATTCCTTTGGTGATCAAGTTTTTTTCAGTGAGTATCGCTTCTTCGATGCCGTAGGCTCATCTCTTGGATTAGCCTTTCTTGCTAAATTTCCACTCTACACCAACACCACATCAGCCTCCTTGAATGCAAGTGGCAAACAATCCACTGTTTTACTAGGAGATGCTCAAAGTGATTATACGGTCATGGCCACTGGAGAGCACTGGCTCCATAAGTCGCTCAGAACAAGAGTTGATTTCGGATACTCCTATAGAAGTGATAATTACAGCGCCGAACTTCCCTATTTGTTTGCTATCGCTTATGTCAGTTACAAGCTGGACCTCGAATTTCGCTTGAAAGGAAATCTGAGTTTAGAAAATGATAAACTCAACCCCAATGACTCTAGCTCCAAAGCCACCAAACAAGTTCAAAATGCTCATGGTGGATCTAAATTTGCTTTGGCAGAAAATCCAGTAATTCACGTTTTTCAAGTTGCCTCAGAATTTTGGTTCAATCCTCTCTGGTCTGGAGAAGTTTCCTTTGCATTACCTTATAAGGGAATCGAGGCTCCAAAGTATTGGGAAACAAGATTCGGAATCACCTATAGATGGGTAGAAAAAGATCAAACAATTCGCCGAACTCTGAAAGGAGTTGATATTTCTACTGATCAAGACAAAGGAAAGTTTGAAGGCGAAGAAAACGACGAATTCATTGAATAAACATTCGATGTAAAGAATAATTATTCTGACGACGCATTGCCCCTCAAGACCTCAAATTGATAGCTTCTCCGCATGAAAAATTTGCCCCTTTTCCTTTCTTTGATTTTTTCTACATTTTCTTATTCCACAACCTGTGAGGACCCCTTCCTTTGGCTAGAAGAAAGAAATTCTGCTCAATCACTAGATTGGGTTAAAGAACATTCCCATAAAACAACGTCAGCTATAGAAGCACTTCCTCTTTTTGGCGATATACATCGTGATTTAGAAGCCATTGGTTTAGCCAAAGACAAACTTCCTCAATTGAGCGCCATGGGGAAACTTTTTGTAAACTTCTGGACTGATGCCGATCATCTCCGAGGTTTACTCAGAGTCGCCTCTCAAGAATCTGTTTTAGCAGGACAAGCAGAGTGGAAGGTCGTTCTCGACATTGATGCTCTTAATAAAAAAGAAAATAAAAGTTGGGTCTATAAAGGAATTTCTTGTTTTGACCCTGAAATTCGAAAAAATTGTTTAATCACTTTATCCGATAAAGGTTCCGACACTGCAGAAGTTCGTGAATTCGACATGGAAACAATGGAATTCGTATCTAATGGATTTTATCTTCCGCCCGCCAAAAGCGACATCAGTTGGCTCGATATTGACACTTTATTAGTAGCTACTGATTTTGGAGAAGGCTCACTTACAAAGTCCGGATATCCTCGCCAAGTTAAGCTATTAAAAAGAGGGCAAGCGCTACAAGAAGCCTCTTTAATTAGCGAAGTGCCAGAGGATTTTTTAGCAATCCAACCATTCAGACAAAAAACTCCGTCCGGTTATCGTCATTTTTTAATTAAAGCAAAAGACTTTTATACTTTTGAGTATTTCTCACTTTCAGAAAAATTTGAATTGAGCAAACTCCCAATGCCTGAGGGATCAGAATTTTCTGCCGTTTTTGGTGAACACGTGCTCATAAAAACTCGAAACGAATTTGACCTTAACGGAAGAAAAATTAAATCTGGCTCAATACTGGCCTATTTATTGACCGACATTCAGGATCCAAAATATGAAGTCGTTTTTGAAGCAGAAGCTATGCAAGCTTTTTCTGAAATAAGCTTAACTCAAAACACTATTTATATTTCATATCTCGACAATGTGAACGGCCGTTTAAAGGCCATCGAAAGAAAAGAAGGTGCTTGGCTCACTCGCAATATTCCAGTTCCTGATTTAAGTGAAGTTGGCGTAAATTCTGACTCAGAAAGCAATCTTGCAATCATTTCTTATAGCAACCAAATCACGGTCTATACCGAAGAACTCATTAGAGATGGTCAAGAAAAAGGAGTCTTCTTCAGAAAATCACAAGAACGATTTAATTCTAAGGATATGGTCGTAGAGCAACATTTTGCAACAAGCAAAGACGGCACAAAAGTTCCTTATTATTTAACTTACAAAAGAGGAATTAAAAGTCCGCGTGCCACAATTCTATATGGTTACGGTGGCTTTATGATTTCTGAAACTCCTCACTATTCCGCCGATTTTGGAAAAGCTTGGCTCGAAAGAGGTGGAGTTTTGGTTCACGGAAATATTCGAGGCGGAGGCGAATATGGCCCCGAGTGGCACAAGGCTGCACTTCTAGGAAAACGTCAAAACGCATATGATGACTTTGCCGCTATAGCAGAAGATTTAATTTCAAATAAAATAACGACCCCAAATAAATTGGCTATTATGGGTGGAAGCAATGGTGGACTTTTAGTATCTACAGTTGGCGTTCAAAGACCTGAACTTTTTTCAGTAGTTATTTCTCAAGTTCCGCTCACAGATATGCTGAGATATCATCTGCTTCCTGCAGGAGATAGTTGGGTGGCTGAGTATGGCGATCCCGAGAACCCAGAGCATCGTGCATGGTTAGAAAGATACTCTCCCTATCAAAATGCAAAAGATGGCGTGAGATATCCCCATTTCTTTTTCCTAACTTCAACTGCTGATGACCGAGTTCATCCGGCTCATGCCAGAAAACTCGCTGCAAAGTTGGAAGAACTAGGCAATCCAGTTTCCTATTATGAAAACACTGAAGGTGGTCATGGTGGAGCTGCTGACATTAAGCAAAGAGCATACTTTTGGTCGCTTCAATTTGCCTTCCTTGCTGACAAACTTGGATTATAAATTCTTTTCAGTGGATTTTATTTCTAGATAAATACTTACAGACCTCGTAATTGAGGTCTGTACGGAACCCAAACACATGCAAGCTAGAGTTACATAAATAGTTTGCATGCCTGAAGCATAATAATATTCAAACACAGGAGATAAACATGTTCCTATGGAAAGAACAATCATTCTCTCCGCTCTTTGAAAAAATCCTCTGGCACCACCAAAACCTAATCCTTCAGCTCGAGCGCGAGTGTAGCTAATGAGTTGTGACCCCGTAAAAGTTATAAATAAAACTAAAAACCAAAGAACATCTTCTCTAAAATACCAAGCCAAACCACAAAACATAAACGATTCGCCCAATCTATCTAATACTGAATCTAAGAAAGCTCCTGATTTATTATTAATTCCCTTGGCTCTAGCTAATTGACCATCATAAATATCACAAGTTGCGGCCAAGATAACAAACCAGCCACCTAAACCAAAATGTCCCAATCCAAAGGATATTCCTGAAAAGGCAGAAAAAATAAAACCAAACCACGTTAATGTATCTGGCGAAACATCATATTTTATAAATTGTCTTTTAAGTGGCCCCATTAGAAAATACCAAAATTCTCTAAAAAAGGCATTGCTAACAAAGCTTCTAGACCGTCTCTTTGTTTCCTCAGATAGTTCTTGTTTTGGATATACAAAAACACCAAAAATGATTGCCATAACAATAATGAATGCATTCATTAAAAAAATAATAAGTAAATCAACGTTCACAGATCAAAAACCCTCAAACTTTCAATACGATTCTGCGTGTAGTGTACCTTATCGGGACTCTTTAAGCATCGATAAGCCTCTTCTAAAGTTTCTAATAATTGCAACAAAGGACCCTCTCGCTTTTCAAGCTCTTCTAAAGTGCTAATAGCTTTGTCACATAAAGCTCCACGAATATTCTCTTTAGCTTCGTCGATTATGACAGATGTTGTATCGTAGAATGGAAGTTGCCATAATCCATCCAACCATAAAGACCTTAAATGCTGACAAGCAGCCGAAGTGTTCTTTGTCTGAGAACTTCGAGAGCAGGAGTTTTTTACCGAAACCATATAAACGATATCAAATACTTTCTTACGATCTTTTTGAGAAACGTAAAAAGCAAAGACCCTGTCTAAAAGTTTTGTTTCTGTATAGTACTTATCTAAAACTAGCGCTGAAAGTTTCTCAAGATTGACAGTATCTTCTTCTGATTCAAGAAATTTAAAAGATGAGTGAATAGCTTCTGGGGTTGATAATTGTTCTGCTAAAGAAAATGCACTGGGTGCAAATAAAAAAAGTAGTGCCAGCAAGAAATCTTTCATGCCGGCACTACTTTATTCTAGATATTACTTTTTTCCAAACTTAGTTAGAGTCATTGTAACAGGCCCAAATTGAGACTGAACAACAACTTTTAGCATTCCGTCTAAATTAACGTCAGTTGGATTAATCCAAACCTCAAACTCTTGAGGCTCTTGTCCTTTCGATGTTTGTTTAGCCTTAATATAGAAGCAATCAAACGAACCGGCAGGAACTGTGACCTTAGTTTGATACTGCTCAATAATTTCAAGTTCGCCTTCATCTTGATTAGGATCTTGCTCTTCACCATTTACAATGAGCTTAATCACATGGCCATCTTCACGACTCATGAGTGCTTCGGTTTTTTGCTTTTGTCCCATAAGCTCAATGTTATTTACATACCAAAGTGCATTTTGCTCTGGAACGTCTTGAGTTACTGATTTAACTCCAGTTCCATTTCCAAACGCCATTTCAATATTGATGTTATGGTACTCACCCACTTGCCATCGAATTCTATTAGACAAGGCTTCTTGAACGCTAAGTCTTAGCGCCTTATCCATTCCTCGAAGCAAACGTTGTGTAAAAACATTTTGCTTTGCTGCGCTTATTTCAAATTGCGTAGCTTGAGTCGCGCCAACTAGCACGAGTGCACTTAATAATACTATGTTGTTTAATTTCATTTTGGGCTCCCTCCCTAGGTACGATAGAAACCCAGACGGGTTTCATGTGTTAGGATAAGGCGAGCTTTGAAGACTTGCAAAAAAACAGAAGGGCGGGTTTTTGACACCGCCCTCCCCATAATTCACGCCATCGAAAAAAATCCGTTGTGCAAACTTTGATGCTCAAGCCGATGCCAAAACATTGACGACGTGAAAACTTAGAAAACCAAATATCCTCTTAGCTGGACACCCCAGCCAGGACGAGTGTCTGTTCCAAAGGCATTTCCTGGGAAAAGAATTCCAAATTGATATGATGTTTTAAAATTGTCATACCAACTTTGAAGAAAATTCACATCCCACTCCACCCCTAAACTCTTTGTTGGATTAGTGGCCTTCTCTTCCAACATGGCATATGCAATTTTTGTATCAAGAATGTGTTTGTCTTGGCTGAAACCGTAACCAAATCCCAATGCACCTAAATAAGAACCAGCACCATCGCCTTTAGCAATTGCGGCACCAACGGGACCGCCCTTACGTGCTTGACGTGGGTTAAGTAAGGCTCCCAAATTTTGTCGATACATGAGAAGCAGTGGTTGATAATTATTGTTGAATAAAAATGAATTAGCGCCATTCTTTGTAGAATATGCAAATTCTTCGCTAATAAAGAAAGAAGAGGGTTTGTATTTCGCCTTTTGTAAAACACCCACAACATCAGGTTCTTTGTTATAGGAAATTGTTGCTAATTCACTGCCGAAACTAAAGTGTTCCCATTCTTTTTTTAGATAAAAAGAAAGATTATGAGAACTATTATGTTTATTAACTTGATGAGCCACGCTTGCTGCAGCACGAATGGTCCTCTCATAAAGAATACCTGTATCAAATCTGTCGTCTTGGTTTAAATATTCAACAGAGCCGGAATAAGTTTCAACATCATCATGGTCAGTATTGAGATGTGATTCCTCATTCTTCTCATAAGCTGCACTTAATATGAGGCTACCCACTAATGACTGAAAATTAATAGCATCGACGGTTGAGCCATAATCCGCAGAGGGATCAGAACCAGAGTCATAAATTAACCCCAAACCCCAATGTTTGGGCATTCTTCCAAACTTAAAAACTCCAAAATCATGATTCCAATTTAAATAGAGGTTTCTAACTTCTAATAACTGAGAACCCGACCTTTGAGATGCCGAAGAATCCAAAGGAGTTCCAAATCGAGGCGGTGTTGTTGTAGAAGAAGACGGGTAATCACTGAGCTGTAGAAAGCTCAAATTAGACTTAATTGTAAAATGTTCATCAACGACAACGTCTGGACGAAGAAAAAATCGGTGTTCTAAATATGAGCTCGTGTTTCCAGTATCAACGGGTTTTCCGGGATCGAGATCAAGATTGGAGTACATGCTAGTACCAAATCTATAGTTGCCGCTTAAATTTAACGAAGCTGAATCTGCTGATTTAATAAATAGCGCAAAGAGAAAACAGCAAAGAAGTCTCGAGCTTCGAAGGATATCGGGGGAGAATGATATTTGTCTCCGAAACTCGAGGCCTTTTTTTAACATTGAACTCAAACTTACGGGTGGGGATCACCTATGTCAATAATATATGTTGCCCTATGTGTATGGCCATACCCACAACGCGTTAATCTGAGTTATTATTGACGCTGTGAAAACAGTCCTATTTTTTTCAGCATTTGTTTTAGGAACACTCTTAAGCATTTTAATTTTTTCTAGCTTCTGGATTTTTCAAATCGATAGAGAATGGGCTCCTCTTATTGAACCACGAATAAAAGAACGTCAAGAAATTGGCTCTATTCGAATTCTCGCAGAAAACTCTGCCGGAGAAAAACAATGGATTGCTTCATTAACCTCTGGACGCCTTGAAGAGCGCAAACCCGTTTCACTTCCAGACGTCCCTCCTATGCTCATTCAATCCATTGTCGTTTTAGAAGATCCTCGTTTTCTTTCTCACGATGGTTTTGATATTTGGGGAATTCTCAGAGCTGGCTTCGCGGTATTAAGAACTTTAAGATTTTCTCAAGGCGGCGGAAGCACCATTACTCAGCAACTTGTAAAAAATATTTTTCTTTCTCCGGAACGTACATTTAAAAGAAAATTTACAGAAATTGTTTTAGCGGGCCTAGTAGAAAAGAGATTCAGCAAAGATGAAATTCTTGAAGCTTATATTAATGAAATTTACTTAGGCCAATTAGGCCCCCTTGAGGTCCACGGCGTTGGTCGAGCCGCCGAATATTATTTCAACAAGCCTCTAGCTGAATTGGAACTCCACGAAATCGCGCTCCTAGCTGCCGTCATTGCCAGTCCCGGATATTACTCGCCTTGGAAGCATCCTGATCGAGCTATAAAAAGAAGATCAAGAGTTTTAAAACATTTATTAGAACACAAAATCATTCTCGATGATGAATATGAAGAAGCGAATAGAAAACCGCTGCCTCCTCCCAATAAGTTTTTAGGGCCCACACGCGCCTATTACCTCGTCGATGCCCTTCGAGAAAAATTATTAGAAGATCGAGATGAAAAGGAAATTTTAAAAGGTGGTTTCGATATCAAGCTCGCTCTAAATCTAGACCTACAACAAAGCGCTGAAGAAAATTTAAAAAACTTCTCTAACTCTAATACTGCGGAACAGGGCCTACTTGTGGCTGCCGATCCAAAATCGTGTGCGATAAAAGTTTATGCGGGAGGAACCGATTACCGTGTCACGCAATTAGACAGAATTCGTCAAAGCACACGCTCAATTGGATCGCTCATGAAGCCATTAGAAATACTAAACCTTCTAGAAAAAGACGGTGAGTCACTTAACCTAGGCTCTAAACTTGAAGACCGTCCTCTCGAATGGTCCTTCGATGATGGTCGCGGCCAATGGTCGCCAGAAAATTATGATAAAAAATATAGAGGAGACGTGACTCTCCGAGAAGCCTTAGAGCAATCTCTTAACATCCCCATACTTAGAATATTCTTTGAACGTCAACCCTCAGGACGCCTTAATGATTTTTTTGAAATACCCAGAGCCATGGGATTAAAAATTTCTCCTGAACAAGCTTTACCCTCCGCACTTCTGGGAACAGTGGAACAAAGACCTTGGGATGTTTTGCTGGCATATTCTAAATTAGTTAGACAAGCCCTCGGACTCTCACAAAATGCCCCCGACCTTGAATGTTCTCTACATTTTGAAAAAACTGAAGCTACCACAAGTGTAGAGAATCCATACGGACAAAAATCTGCAAGAATTTTATTGAGCGCACTTGAAGGGGCCCTAAGAAGAGGCACCTCGCAATCTTTAGGTTCACAACTTCCAATCCAACAGACTTGGGCCGGGAAAACAGGAACTAGTGGCGACAAAAAAGATTCATGGTACGTAGCTCTTTCTCCAGACCTTGTTGTTTTAGGTTGGATCGGACGAGACGATGCCAAAGTGACAAATTTCACCGGTGCTACTGGTGCACTAAAAATTGTATCTCCGCTCGTGATTAAAGAATCCACTAAAAACAATGGCGCCGCTTGGAATTGGCCAAAACCCGAAGGCGTCGATTGGTACCCCTATGATCGAAGTGGCTTTTGCCATATGGGCGGCCTAGCTGAAGATGAATTTAAAAATGAATTTCCTAATATTATTTCCAACAATGGCTTGCCCTTTGAAACTACATTTAAAGACCGAAAAATATATTACGAATTATTTCTAAAAGATCGGCTAGCGCCCACCTGCGGAACGAGTGCGCCTTAACCGAGTAGACTCCATACATAGGGATAGAAGTGTAAAAAATAGAAATGCATGAAAGGGTTTAGAATTATTAAATATATTTTCAGTAATTCCAGCAAATAAAATTCCACCCACCACTATAAGACTTATAGAATTATAAAACATGAGCATAACTAATGATCCAAACAAAAGTAGAGCGCCGATGAATCCTGAATCTGCCAAGTGTTGAAAATAAATGCTATGCGCATAAATGGCTCTACCTGGAATTAAATGACCTTGAAAATCTGTAAAATTGGAAGAGTCTAAAGCATTATTAGAAAAACCTACACCAAAGAAGGGATGCTCTAAAAACAGCTTCCAATTCTCTGTCCATGCAAAGAGTCGAGATTTAACACTGACATCTTTTAATCCCATCATAGTTTGAGAAATTTTATCGTAAACAAAAGGATTTAAAAAATAAATGGCTATAAAAAACCCAAATAAAAGTAGTGAAACTAAAGCGAGCGTTTTAGCTCCCCACCTTCTATACACCCATGGAAGAGCTCTAAATAATATATAAAGAAAAACTATTAATGAGCTCATTCTGTTGTTTGTTGTAAAAATTCCCAAAAATATAATGGCCACCAAAATGCGTGAATAAAGAGGTTTCCAGAAGTCTATTCGACATTCCTTAACACTAAGTTCTGAAAAAAAGAAAAATCCTGGAAGTAAATTATAAGCAAAATATATTTGATTGTGAAAAAAGCCCATCCCATAATATTTCAAATAAAAAAACTGATACGAGGAATATAAAACACTGGTCAAAACTGCCCCTGAGTAAAATGAAAAAATCAAAGCTAAAGAATGTTCTTTAGGCTTAAGTCCCACTAAAGGATAAATTAAAACTAAAAAAAGCGGCATATTCTTTAAGGCTTCTGAAGTGTAGGGCCCCCAGCCACGAACTAAGTGATTTACAAATGAATAGAAAACCCAAGCAGCAACTAATAAACAAAGTTTTTTTGAGTAGGATTCTTTTGGAAGCTTGAAAAGCAAACCCCATAATGAAGCTAAAGAAATCAAAGTTCCTCCAGCAGACATTAGAGATTGGCTACAACCAACACCAATCGCATAAACAACTAATGCAAAAGTCCAAAACTTATCCACAGTAGGATTATAATTCCTAAGTGATAATTTTCCTACTTCATCAAACTAGGCAATTCTTTTGTGCCCGCCAATAATAATGAAGACTGACATGTATAGTGTGAGTCACTTTTAGCCATTTCATTTCGTGTTTTGGCCGAATCTCTAGATGAAACCACATCTAAGGCTATGTTTTGATCTAATAGAAATTCTTTGCTGAGCGCTAAAAACTGTTCGTAACTTAGAGTGGCCAATTCAGAATCAAAAGATTCCATAGTGTGCTCCACACCTTCACTTTGATGATAAAGAGAAAAGGCCTCATCCAACAATTCATCAATTTCAACTTTCTCAATTTTTCTTCTAAGCTGAATGCCCGCTCGAATTTCTTCGAATTCCGCGCTTGAAATATTTCGTAAAAGCTCTAGCGATCGCTTCCAACCATCAACTACTAGTGCAGCTCTGGAGTCACCCTCTATTTTGGCTTCCCCTTCCTTTTCTAAATCTCCTGTCATTCCTAAAAAGAGCATCCAATAAGCTTTTTTAGTTTTAATTGAAGTTGCTCTTTGAACATAACCCAAAGCTTTTTCGTTGCGGTTAATATCAAAGACTCTCATGTTTAAAAATTCTTCAGCGATGGAATAAAAGGCTCTTAGTTTTCTGTCATCTTGAGCTATGTTTTCAAAACTTGCTCCCGGAATAGCTCTCATAAGAGACACATCTCCGACTTTTTTTGTGGAGGGTAGATCGAGCTCTATGATGAGGTCTTTTTTAAGACCTATAGGTCTTCGATCAGACGCAACCCGCTCATCTGCTGTCAGAGCTTTTGGAAAAACTTTTTTAATCAACGCAGCAAAACCCTCAACATCAGAGCGCTCATAATCACCGTAAAGTCCTAAATTAAGGTCCGTTCGCTCTAAAGTATTTTCAACACTAGAAATCACTTTTGTTAAATCCATTTCTTCAATGGCTTTTTCCAATTTAGAAGCTTCCAATTCTTGCGCATTCTGTACGTAAAAATAAGGCTTTAACTGACGAATGGTGATTTGGGGAGGAAAACTATTCATTTGATTTTTTGCATTGGCTTGAACAATAAGTGTTTTGGCTTTTTTCAAAATATCGGCGCTAGGCTTAAATGCTTTGAAAGCCGGCCAAAACCATTCTTGAACTTTAAGTGCAGCCAACGAGTTTCCAGCACTTGAAAACATAAGATTTCCAGCCTGAGAAGCGTTGACCTTAATAGAAAGTGCATCAAAGTATGTAAACAAAGTTCTATTTTCTTCAATAAAGGCTCGTAGAAAGATTTGCATGGCTGCAAATTCTTCAGTTTTAGTATTTGGTGAAAACTCTACTTCCACCTGAAGAGCTCCCTCATTACTACTATGTTTTGAAACTAAAAAAGGATCTCTTGAAAAACGAGCATCGCCTTGGATTTTAATAAGCTCATCGGCTAATGCCAGTGGTTTTTCTCTAAAAGCCAAATTAAATTTCGGAATTTCCAATTCAGCGCTCACTGAAGGATTGTCTTTCATAATGGCATCGACATCATCCAAGAGCTTTTGATTTTTTACTCGATTGAAGGCCCTACCAAAAACAGGATCAATCTCAGAAGACACTACATCTGGCCCCACATAGCTCATCAACAATTGCGGCTTTGTAAAAATAATTCGAGCTGCATCCTGCATCTGTTCAAGAGTAACTTGTGAATAAAGTCCTCTAAAATTAAAAGCGTTGACCTCTGTTTTCCATTTTGAAATGAATTCTCCTAAATGCTCAGCAGCACTCAAAGGATCTTTCATTTTTTCATATGAGCTAATATTTCTTTGAC
This sequence comes from uncultured Bacteriovoracaceae bacterium, assembly GCA_964609695.1. GTDB lineage: Bacteria > Bdellovibrionota > UBA2428 > UBA2428 > UBA2428 > JAGNHS01. The sequence continues at coordinate 139,657 of CAZSSP010000004.1, read as the reverse complement.
GGAGAAACTGAATGGTCTCTGAATTCAATCCCGAAGATAAAAGCGCCTTAATCTTTTTAAACAAATTTTTAACAACGGCATCTCTCAAAACATCTGATTGCCCATGATCCAAAGAAGCATAGACTTCAAGAAATCTTATATTGTTAACGTCATTTCCCTGAATCCTAAACTGTGTTGTGACGTTAGCATCTTTAAGTTCTTTAGCTAAAGCTCCTTTTAATTGAATATTTAAATAATCTGTTAAAGTTTCAAGAACGATAGGATTGATATCGGCCTCAAAAGGAATATTCACTTGAAACGATCTTACGTTTTCATCTGTAGACTTAAACTCAACGTAATTGTACCCACCGCTTTTTAAAGAAGGAAAAACTTTATCCTTATTAGGAGGTGGAAGCTCTAAATCTTTTGGAGCCTCAAAAGGAGTCAATCTTACTTTTAAATTTGCTAAAACTTGCTCCTTGCTTGTCATGCTGAGATCTTTAGCAGCTCTTCTAAAATTTCCGCTCACAAAAACTGCACTAGAACCTGGTCGATAGTTGGAATAATAAAGTGTCGCCAAGTCCTTAATAGTCATCGCATTAAGTTGCGACTCTTCACCCACGTGATACATACGAAATGGATGACTTTCTTCTAGCAAATAAATTAAAAGACCGTCATTAAGTGCAATGTCATCACGCGCCTTATAGTCCTTGGCCTCATTCACCACGTTGTCTCTCTCAGTATTAAAATATTTTGGATCAAGAAGTGGCTCTCTAAAAAGAGATGTTAAAATTTTAGAGGCTCCAGAAAATTGAGACTCATGAAACTTTAAAAGAAAAAGAGTGTGATCGTCGGCAGTGTAAGCATTAGCGTCAGTAGCGCCTAATTTATTAGCTTCATTAAAAAAATAATTAGGATCAGGAAAGCTTTTAGAACCTTGAAATATAACATGCTCCCACAAATGAGCACGGCCAGCATGCACTTTAGGGTCATCGTGCAAAGCACCTGTTTCCACTCGAATGGCCATAGCCATTTCATTACCAATACCGGTATCGACTAAATAGACATCCCAGCCATTAATATTTTCATGATCAAATGTTATTTCAGCCATCAGGCTCTTATGATGACAAAAAATAAGAATAAACGAAAGACAAAGTTTAGGTAGCTTCTTATACATGACGAGGGACAATAGGATAGACGCGCAGTGTGTCGCCTTAAATTGTCTAACTTTCAATATTAAATTTTAACTTCGAAACTGAGCTCGCCATGACCTTCTAAATTCTCTTTTTCTAGCGAAGGAGCTTCTTTAAGCTGCTCAAAAGAATTTGAAAGTGTCTCATTTGCCGTTTGACGCAAGAAATCTTCTGTCGTCAAAACTCTCTCAATTCGTGATCCTGGAGTGGCCCACCATTTGACTGCAATTCTGTCTGTAAGTTTAAGTTTCATTTCTTTTCTGCGTTGCTGGATTCGATTCACAAGCTCTCGCTGAACCCCTTCATCAAGCAATTCATCGTTTAATGTTGTGTCTAATTCTGCAACTAAACTGAATTGAGCCAAAGCAAATCGACCTTCTTTAGCTTTTCTAACAATTTCAATTTCACCTAATTTGAGCTCATGGCCCTTAAACAGCCAAACGCCTTTGGCTTCAAAATCTAAAATGTCTTTGGAAGTCCATGACTGAAGTATGGATTGCAATTCTTTCATATCGGGACCAATTCGTTTTCCCAATATTTTAAAATTAGGCCGAGCGCTTTCCTCAACCAAATCAGAAGCTCGATCGACCAACGTAATGCTTCTAATATTGAGCTCCTGACAAACTAATCCCTTTAAGGCCGAAAGTTCGTCTGATTCAGACTGACTTAAACCCGCAACTCGTAAACTCAAAAGTGGCTGGCGAAGTCCAATTTTAGCTTCTCCACGCAAACTTCTTCCTAATAGAATAATTTTTTTCGCGACACTGACTTGCCTCAACAATGTTTTATCAGACTCGCTTAAACTTAAAGTAGAAAGATCATCAAAGAAACTTTCGTGAACACTTTTAACTTCGGATCCCTTCAATTCATCAAGAGTCATTCTATTTAAAGAAGCAAAGAGAACTTCACTCATAAATGGAAGCACTGGTGAAAGGATTTTAGTCAATCTCATCAGCACACAATAAAGAGTAGAATAGGCCGCCTCTTTGTTGGCTTCTGTTTTTGAATTTCTCTCAGACCAAAATCTTTCGCGATTAAGGCGAATATACCAATTAGTTAAGTCATCAATAAAGGAAGTCAACAATGGAGGAACTTCATAAAGATGAAAGGCTTCCATTTTTTCATGAATCTGGGCTTCAGTTTCTTTAACTCGACCCAAAATCCATCTATCTAGATCTGTGGCTTCTCCCGAAACCTCAAGCCCCTCTGGATACCACAAATCAATATTGGCGTAGGAAGAGAAAAAGGAATACGCGTTCCACAAAGGAAGCATTACAGCGCGCATGAGTTCAACAAGTTGTTTTTCGGTAAAGCGCAAATCCTCAGCGTGCATGGCTGGAGATTGGACTAAATATAAACGAAGTGCATCGGCTCCATATTTTTCGAAAATGAGATTTGGATCGGGATAGTTTTTAAGACGCTTACTCATTTTTCGGCCGTCTTCCGCCAACACAATTCCATTCACGATACAGCTCTCAAATGCAGGTTTTCCAAATAGTGCTGTCGAGAGAACTGTGAGCGTGTAAAACCATCCCCGAGTTTGATCGAGTCCCTCGGCAATAAAATCTGCCGGAAAAGACTGATCTAGTTTTTCCTTATTTTCAAAAGGATAATGCTCCTGAGCATAAGGCATTGAGCCCGACTCAAACCAACAATCTAAAACTTCAGGAGTTCTCTTCATGGATTGCTTTTCGCCACAATGAGAACAATCTATTTTGATTTCATCAACAAAATGCATGTGAAGATCGGGAACTTTTTTGGAAGAAAGCTTTTCAAGTTCTTCTTGGCTTCCAACAACAGTCCATTTTTCACACTTTTCACAAATCCAAACAGGAATAGGGGTTCCCCAAAAACGATTTCTCGAAATACACCAGTCTCGAGCATTTGCGAGCCAAGTACCAAAGCGCCCTTCTTTAATATTGTCAGGCACCCAGCGAATTTTTTGATTATTAGCCAGCATGGCCTCGCGCATGGATTCAACTTTTACAAACCAACTTGAAATCGCTTTATAAATGAGAGGAGTGTCGGAGCGCTCACAAAATGGATAAGAGTGCTGAAGAGTATCCTGCTTAAGTAATCTCTTCTTATCTTTAATTAATCCAATAATAGTTTTATCAGCATCTTTAACAAATACGCCTTGTACTGAAGCCAAAGTAGAATCGGCTTTTATTTTGTCAGTAAAAGTAGCCTGCATGTCGGTAGGGTCAACCGCTTCGATTCCATTCGCCTGACACGCAAAAAAGTCATCCTCACCGAAAGCTGGAGCACAATGAACAAGTCCTGTTCCAGTCCCTGAAGTGACAAAGCTACTTCCATCTATCACTCGAAAAGCTTTTTGTGCTTTTCTTTCTTCATCATTAAAAACATCAAACAAAGGCAGATAGAATTGCCCAAGCAATTGGGTTGCCGAAATTTCTTGAAGTTTGTTTCCTAAAATATTTTGATAAACTTCGTAAGCAAAATCTGCGATGACAATTTTACGAATATTTCCATGCGCTTCTTTGAGTTCATATAATGAATATTGAACTTTTTTAGGATCCAATTGAATGGCCACAGCTAAATTTGAAGGAAGTGTCCATGGAGTTGTTGTCCAAATAGCAATGGCAACATCATCTCCCAAATCACTGTCTTTAAGAGGCATCAAAACTGAAATAGAAGGATCTTGAATGCTTTTATAATTTAATGAAGCTTCAAAATTAGATAAAGGTGCCGTTAAACGCCAAGAATAAGGAACAACTTTTTTACCTTGATAAATTAAACCCTTATTGTGGAGTTCTTTGAAAACCCACCAAACACTTTCCATGAATTTGGCGTCCATGGTTTTGTAATCGTTGTCCATGTCGATCCAACGACCCAAACGCTCAACCACTCGCTTCCAATCGGCTGCATATCTGAGCACGGTACCGCGACAGGCTTCATTGAATTTTGCGACTCCGTAGTCTCTGATGGCCAAAGAACCCGACAAACCCAAAGTTTTTTCCATTTCAAATTCGACGGGAAGCCCATGGCAATCCCATCCAAATTTTCTAGCCACATGATAGCCTCGCTGAGTCCAATATCGAGGAACAATGTCTTTAATGGTTCCAGCTAAAAGGTGGCCATAATGAGGTAAGCCAGTGGCAAACGGAGGGCCATCATAAAAATAGAATTCTTTTTTGCCTTGAGTGTTGTCTAAACTTCTTTGAAAAATTTTTTCAGAACGCCAAAAGGCCAAAATCTTTTCTTCAAGTTTAGAAAATGAGTAGTCACTACCGAACTCTGGAAAGCGCTTTTCCACAATTTCCTAAGCATAGCACAGGAGACCTTTTTTCGGAGCCCATTTTATTTTTCGAGTCTTTTTCTTTAGCCGAGATCGTTCTATTGTTGATACATGAGCCGCGTCTATAGCATCATTTCCTCTTTAGCCCTCATGATACTCGTTTTAGACCAATGGACTAAAAAAACCGTTCTCGATCTATTCCAATTTGAAGGGGAATCAAAACCCTTTTTAAGTTGGTGGCAATGGACCTTTGTCCATAATAGGGGACTTGCTTTTGGGGTTTTTAATGGCCCCAACAGTCCGCTCCCCCCCGAGCTTCAAAAAGTTCTCTTAAGCATCCTTCCATTTTTAATTCTGGGAGGGCTTTGGTATTTTCACATCAGAAAATTTGAAAAAAATGAAATTTATCGCCCCCTAACAATGGGGCTTGTTGTAGGCGGTGCCCTTGGTAATTTTATCGACCGCATTCATTTAAGTTATGTGGTCGATTTTATCGATTGGTTTTACACCACTAAAAGTGGTTCCTGCATTCCATTATTTTATACCGTTGATGGCAACACCTGCCATTGGCCCGTCTTTAATGTCGCGGATGCCGCCGTAACAATTGCTGTAATTCTTATTATGTTTGAATCTTATGTCTTGAATAAGAATGCGCCCACTTCTCGTTAATTTTAGCTTTCTACAAGTACAAAGCTATCCATTTATATTGCTATTATCTCTACTTCTTGGGGTCTTTGTGAGTGCGCTAGAAGCGCGGCGCTTTAATATTTCTCCCCAACTTATCCTCATGCTGAGTATCCCCACTATATTTTCTGCACTCTTGGGCGCTAGGTTTTTTTATCTCATTTCGAATTTCGACTTCACCTTAAATAGTTTCCTTTATCATGGAGGCATAGGTTTTTATGGAGGCTTAATTTCTGGAGCCCTTTGTCTCCTTTTTTTAGCCTATAAAAACAAAATTCCTTGGGAAGCGCTTTTTAGTGCCGCCAGCCCCGGGCTATCCTTAGCCCACGCCCTTGGAAGGCTCGGTTGTCTTCTAAAGGGCTGTTGTTACGGGAAAAAATGTAATCTTCCTTGGGCCATTTACTATCAAGACCCCTTCTCAAAGGCCCCGACAAATATTCCGTTACACCCTAGTCAAGTGTATGAAATTATAGGGCTTATTATTATTTCTATAGCCCTATTTATCAACAATAGAAAACCCCTAAAAAAGGGGCTGAAATCGTGGAAAATCTATCTATTTAGCTATGCTTTTTTGCGATTTTTCAATGAATTTACCCGAGGAGACCCCTCGAGAGGACAATGGGGAGCTCTTTCACCCTCCCAATGGATATCAATTGCTATAATCTTAGTCCTGCTTTTACTTGATTTTCTTGGCGCAAGGATCCATAAAGGTGCCCATGAAACACGAAGTTGAAAATCTTGATGGCCATTTTAAAAAAATCTCAGTCGAAATTCCTGTAGATTCTGTAAAAGCAGAATTCGAAAAAACATACCGCGATATTCAAAAGGAAGCGGAACTCAAAGGCTTTCGAAAAGGTAAAGCCCCCTTATCCGTAATCGTAAAAACTTATAGCGGTATGGCACAAGACCATGTTGCACGTAATCTTGTAGAAAAATTTCTACCCGAAGCCTTGAAAGAAAATTCTCTTCAACCTGCACACTCACCCAGAGTTGATTTTTTACCTGTAAAAGATAGTGATAGTTTTAAATTCACAGCTCAATTCGAAAACATGCCGCCTGTGAACATGAAAAATTACCAAGGTTTTGCGAGTAAAAAACCCACTTCTGTTGAAGTGAGTGAAGAAGAAATTTCAACAACTCTAAGTCATATTCAAGAGCGACTTTCAACTTTTGAAGATGCGCCTGAAACTGAAATCATTGGCGCCACTTCATTTGCTCGAATTAAAATTAAAGCTTCTGAAGCTGGAAAAGATGTGCCTGAAGTTGGTGGCGACAGTTTGTTTATAAATGCCGCTGAAAATTATTTTGGAAAAGAATTCTGCAAAAACATCGCTGGATTAAAAAAGGGCGACAAAAAAAGTTTCACAGTTAAATATGAAGAATCTCACCAAGCTTTTCCAAATAAAACTTACGATTTTGATGTAGAAATTCTTGCCGTGGTATCTCGTAAAACTCCTGAGTGGACTGAAGAAAATTTAAAAAAGATTGGTCCTTTTGAAACTTTAGAGTCTCTAAAAACTCGCGTAAGCGATGATCTGAGAAAAGAAAAAGAAACTCGTCTCAAAAATGACATTAAAGAAGAATTCATAGATTGGTTAATTAGCGAAAACCCAGTGGATGCTCCCCAAACTTTAGTGAATCAACAAGTTGAATATTTAGCCACTGAAGCCGCGCGTAACCTTTCCCAAATGGCCTTGCCACAAGATCAAATTGAGCAACGCCTCAAGGAATGGCAAAGTGAGATGGAAACTCGAGCACTTAGACAAGTAAAAGCCTCATTGCTGCTCAGCGAAATAGCTAGCAAAGAAAACATTCAAGCCTCGCAAGAAGACATCCGAGATGAAATAGTAAGATATGCGATGCAAGAGCAGCGGAAGCCTCAAGAGTTGCTTGAGGAACTTCGTTCCAAAGGCATGCTTCCTGGCCTTGCAAAGCAACTTACCGAGCTTAAAACGCTCGATGTTTTTGCAGGAAAGGCCCTGAAGAAAGATGAGCAGTAAGTACGACCCGAATTTTTATAATCCCCAGTTAGCTTGGGGTGACATTACAGCCAACATTCCTTATGTGATTGAAAACACTCCGCGTGGAGAGCGAGTCTATGATATCTACTCGCGCCTGTTGAAGGATCGCATTATTTTCTTAGGCACCGTTGTTAACGACCAAGTTGCCAACGCTATCATTGCTCAATTGTTGTTTTTAGAGTCTGAAGACGCTGAAAAAGACATTTTTATGTACATAAATAGCCCCGGAGGAAGTGTGACTGCTGGCCTCGGAATTTATGACATCATGCAATACGTTACTTGCCCTGTTTCCACCTATTGCACTGGTTTAGCGGCTAGCATGGGCTCTTTGCTGCTATGCGGCGGAGAAAAAGGTAAACGATTTGCCCTACCTAACTCGAGAATCATGATTCACCAACCTCTCGGCGGAGTGCAAGGCCAAGCTTCCGACATTGAGCGCCATGCTCATGAAATTATTAGAACAAAACGCAGACTCAATGAAATCTATAAAATTCATACGGGTAAAAGCGTAGAGCAAATTGAAAAAGATACAGATCGAGACAACTTTATGTCTCCTGAAGAAGCTCTGGAATACGGTATAATTGATCAAGTAGTTAAACGAAGTCACGAATAGTGAAAGGGGACATACAGTGAAAGAGCTAGTTTGTTCTTTTTGTGGAAAAAGCCAACGAGAAGTAAAAAAACTCATCGCAGGTCCCTCTGTTTATATTTGCGATGAATGCGTCTCTCTTTGTAACGAAATTATCCACGAAGAAAATGCTCGCGACTCTTACGCTGGTCTCTCTAAAGTTCCCAAGCCTCAAGAAATAAAAGTATTCTTAGACGAATATATTATTGGCCAAGAACGCGCAAAAAAAATTCTCTCTGTTGCTGTTCATAACCATTACAAAAGAATCAACATGCCAACGTCTTCAAAAATGTCGGACGTTGAACTTAGTAAATCCAATATTATTTTAATTGGACCAACAGGATCAGGAAAAACACTTTTAGCGCAAACTCTAGCGAAAATTTTAAAAGTTCCTTTTACAATTGCCGACGCCACTTCTCTCACTGAAGCTGGATACGTGGGTGAAGACGTTGAGAACATTATTCTCAATCTCCTACAAGCTGCGGATTGGGATATTGAAAAAGCTCAACGTGGAATTGTTTACATAGACGAAATCGATAAAATTGCACGTAAATCTGAAAATCCTTCCATCACTCGCGATGTGAGTGGTGAGGGCGTTCAGCAAGCTCTTTTAAAAATCATTGAAGGCACCAAAGCGAACGTTCCACCCAAAGGTGGCCGTAAACATCCTCAACAAGAATTTATTCAAGTAGACACTTCAAACATTCTTTTCATTGTAGGCGGAGCTTTTGTGGGCTTAGAAAAAGCCGTTGAATCTAGAATGCACCAAAAAACTTTGGGAATTGGAGCTGCTCGTAAAGGTAAAAATTCTCCTCTCACTTCGGATGAAATATTGGCCAATGTGATGACCGAAGACTTAGTTAAGTTTGGAATGATCCCTGAATTTTTAGGACGACTTCCAGTTCTTGCAACTTTGGGAGAACTCGACGAAGCAGGCCTCATCAACATTCTCACAAAACCTCGAAATGCTATCACCAAGCAATTCACAAAATTGCTTGAAATCGAAGGCGTTAAACTTGAGTTCGAACCCGCCGCCCTTAAAGCTATTGCTCAAATGGCAGTAAAAAGAAAAACAGGCGCACGCGGACTACGCTCTATTCTTGAAAATGCGATGCTGGATGTGATGTACGACATTCCATCTATGAAAAACGTTAAAACATGCGTTGTTACTGAAGAAGCCATTCTAAAGGGTGCTAAACCCACTTTAGAGTTTAACGATCAAGAAAAAGAAATTGCTTAAAGACTTCTTTTAAAGAAGCTAACAATTTTATTGGCCCAAATTGCAAAGCTCTACTTAATAACGCTTAAAGCAATATAATCGACCTTTTGAGCTCACTCTCACAAAAGTCTGACAAAATTTAAGAAAAATATAGCGACGCAAGCTCATTAGAAGCGTTACAATAGATATTGTGAGCAACAAAAATACAAAAGCAAAAAAGACCAAAAAGAAAAAAAGTTCCGAAACTGAACTTCTTCCTCTTTTACCTTTGAGAGACATTGTTGTCTTTCCTCATATGGTGGTTCCGTTTTTTGTGGGGAGAGAAAAATCAGTCAATGCACTCGAGGCGTGCATGCGAGAGAAGAGTCCGATACTTCTCTGCACTCAAAAAAATAGCGAGGTCAACGACCCCTTATTAGAAGACATTCATTCAACCGCTACTGTTGCCACTATCATCCAACTCGTAAAACTTCCCGATGGCACCTTAAAGGTTCTCGTAGAAGGTAAGCGTAGAGCAAAAATACAAGGTTTCACTGAAGCCGATGGATACGTCATTGCAGAAGTTAAGCTGATTGAAGATGGTAAATACGACACCGTTAAAGCTGAAGCGCTCATTCGCTCAACAAAACAAAGTTTTGAAGCTTTCGTTAAACTCAATAAACGAATTCCGCCAGAGCTACTTCTCTCGATTCAAAACATCGACTCTCCATCTAAACTAGTCGATTCGATTGCTTCACATTTAAATTTAAAAATTGAAGACAAACAAAATCTCCTTGAACTCGAAGACCCGCTCTCACGAATGGAGAAGCTCCTTTCACTGATTGAATCAGAAATTGAAATCCTTAGAGTTGAGAAAAGAATCCGAAGCCGTGTGCGCAAGCAAATGGAAAAGGGCCAAAAGGAATATTATCTCAACGAACAAATGGCTGCCATTCAAAAGGAATTGGGTGAGCGCGACGAATTTAAGGCTGAGATTCAAGCTTTAGAAGAAAAAATTAAAGTTTGTGGACTCTCTGCTGAAGCCAAAGAAAAAGCTTATTCAGAAATTAAGAAGCTTAAGATGATGTCACCTATGTCGTCTGAAGCAACTGTAGTGCGTTTGTATTTAGATTGGTTAGTTTCTCTTCCCTGGAAAGAAGAAACCGTCGATAATCTTGATCTTGTTCACGCTAAAGAAGTCCTTGATGAAGATCATTTTGGTTTGAGCAAAATTAAAGAACGCATTTTAGAGTTTATATCCGTTCAAAGTCTCAACCCCGACTCCAAAGCGCCTATCCTTTGCTTTGTCGGCCCTCCAGGAGTTGGTAAAACTTCTTTAGCGGCCTCTATTGCTCGCGCCATTGAACGCAGATTTGTGCGCATTGCCCTTGGTGGAATGCGAGATGAAGCCGAAATTCGAGGTCATCGCAGAACTTATATTGGAGCTATGCCTGGAAAAATTGTCCAATCACTTAAAAAGGCTGGTTCTCAAAACCCAATAGTTCTCTTAGATGAGCTTGATAAAATGGGTTCAGATTTTAGAGGCGATCCCGCTTCTGCCATGCTTGAAGTTTTAGATCCTGCTCAGAACCACACTTTCAACGACCATTATCTTGAAGTGGATTTTGATTTATCAAAAGTGATCTTTATTGCTACAGCAAACTCTTACAGCGGCATCCCAGCACCTTTGTTAGACAGAATGGAAACCATAGATGTCTCTAGTTACACTGAAATTGAAAAAATGGAGATTGCGAAACGGCACCTCATTCCTAAACAATGGAAAAATCACGGTATCGAAAAATTAAACGTAACCATTGAAGATGCTGCCATATTAGAAATTCTCCATCATTACAGCCGCGAAGCTGGAGTGAGAAACCTTGAAAGAGAACTGGCAAAAATTGCTCGAAAGGTTACCAAAAAATACCTTGAAGACAAAAAGAACCGAAAATCTTTCAATATAAAACAAAGCGATATTGTCGATTACTTAGGACCACGACAATACAAATATGGCCTCATGGAAAAGGAAAACCAAACAGGTATGGCTACAGGTTTGGCATGGACTGAAGTGGGCGGCGATACGCTGGCCATTGAAGTTGCAATACTTCCCGGAAGAGGCCGACTCACAATCACCGGTAAATTAGGTGAAGTGATGCAGGAATCTGCACAAGCCGCTTACAGTTACGTTCGCTCTCAAGCGGAAAGACTAGGTTTGCCTCGAGAGTTTTATCAAAGAGTCGACATTCATATTCACGTTCCTGAAGGTGCCATTCCAAAGGATGGTCCAAGCGCTGGAATCACCATGGCTACCGCCATCACTTCCGCATTAACTGAAAAGCCAGTTCGAAAGGATATCGCCATGACGGGCGAAATAACCCTTCGAGGAAACGTGTTAGAGATTGGTGGACTAAAAGAAAAGCTACTTGCAGCTCACAGAGCCGGCATTAGAACCGTTATTATTCCAGCCGATAACGTAAAAGATCTTCATGAGGTTCCCGAAGAAATCTTGAAGGAATTAAAAGTTATCCCCGCTGAACATATTGATCAGGTTTTAAGAACTGCTTTGATGTTTAAAGATAACGATCCCTTGATGCTTAGTTTTGGAAACCCTCAAAAAGAGTTCAAAGCTAAGCCAAGACGCGTCCAAGCTGCTCATTAGATTGAAAAAAAGTTTTTGATCTAGTTGACCCTTTTGGGCTTTGGTATAACTTATTATCTTATGAGCAAAAAACTTTTTACCATCGGATTTTTAACTGCAATTTGTTTAAGCCTTTCTAACTGCACCAAGAAGGAAGAAGCACCTGCTGAAGCTCCTGCTGCTGAAGCTGCTGCTCCTGCTCCAGAAGCTGCACCTGCTGAAGCCGCTCCAGAAGCTGCTCCTGCTGAAGGCGGAGAAGCTCCTTCTCACTAAGAGAAATAGCTTTTTAATCTATACATTTAAAAAAGAGGTATTTTCCTTTGGGAAATACCTCTTTTTGTTTTTTTAATTAGTAGACTCTAATTATTGCCATAATAAATCAGGGCTGCTAGATAATTCCCATTCGACCTAGATAGTCGCTTAGCTCAGTTGGTTAGAGCACCTCCCTTACAAGGAGGGGGTCCACGGTTCGAGCCCGTGAGCGACTACCAGATTAATTACTCTATTTTTTAACTATTTCCCCATATAGCTCGGGTCTACGGTGATAAAAGAATCTCCAAGATTCTCTATAGGCTTTAATTTTATCGGTATCGAATTCTTGAACAATCACACCCTCTTCATTGGGACCTAACTCTTGCAAGATTTCGCCACTTTGATCGCAAGAAAAACTATGCCCATAATAACTTTGCTTAGCTTCGAATCCTATTCGGTTGGCCGCAATAACTGGCGTAGCATTAGCCACTGCGTGCCCTTGCATAACTCGCTTCCAAGGAGCAGAAGTGTCTAAACTGGAATCTTCAGGTTCAGAGCCAATTGCAGTTGGATATAAAAGCACATCGGCGCCCATTAAAGCCAATGAGCGTGCCACCTCGGGAAACCACTGATCCCAGCAAATTCCCACTCCAACTTTAACTCCTTTATAATTCCAAACTTTAAAGCCTGAATTTCCATTTTTAAAATAGAACTTTTCTTCGTAACCCGGTCCTTCAGGTATATGACTTTTACGATAAATTCCTTCAAGCTTTCCATCGGCTACCCAAGCCATACTATTAAATAAACCCTCAGAAGATTTTTCATAAAAAGACACAGGAACGGCGACTCCATGTTTTTTGCTAAAAGCTAAAAATGCTTTAATGGATTCTGATTCTTCTGGGGTGCAAGCACGATCTAATTGCTTTGGGTCTTTGTCGGTACAAAAATAAAAACCCTGAAACAATTCAGACGGCAAAATAATTTGAGCACCCTGCTCTACGGCCTTCTCTGCAAATTTCAAAACTTTTTTAATATTTTCTGCTTCATTGTCCTTTAAAGAACATTGAATGGCTGCGACTTTAAATTTCATAGAATCCTCGAAAAATCTGGAATCTGCTGAGTGATGCAATGAAAAGCACCGCCTCCACTCAAAATATTTTTAGCCATGAGCCCTATGGTTTTTCGTTCTGGAAAAGCTTTTGCAATTTCACGAACCGCTTCATCATCCCAAACAGAACCATAAACAGGAACAATGACGGCTTTATTTGAAATATAAAAATTCATATAACTTGCGGGGAGCAACTGACCTTCGTCGTTATAGACTTTTCCTGGCGAAGGCACTTCTCTCACCTTAAGGCCTGCATTCTTTAAATCATCTCGAATTTTAAGCAAAGACACGGTATTGGGATCATCATTTTCTTTAGGCACCATACACAGCACTTCGTTCTCAAAAGAAAATCTTGCCAAGGTATCGATGTGACCATCTGTATGATCATTTTCTAAACCATCTTTAAGCCAAATAATTTTATTTAATCCGAGCGACTCCTCAAGTAAGGACTCAATCTGTTGGCGATTTAAGCCAGGGTTTCTATTCGGATTAAGCAAACACTGCTCTGTTGTTAAACAAACGCCTTTACCGTTAACATCAAGAGAGCCTCCCTCTAAAACCCAATTCCATTTTTTAAAGGAATATTTCAGATGCTTTGGGAGCGACTGAGATAATTCAGGATCTGATTCGTAAAGATATTTGTTTCCCCACCCATTAAAAATAAAGGCCTGAGCTTGAGGAGTTTTGTTCTCGATATCCCAAGTCCAAATAGAGCCTGTATCGCGCAACCAAATATCACCATAGAGAATTTTATGAATCAAAATGGCTTCATTCTTAAACGCCTTTTGAGCCTTTTGAAATGTTTCATCATTATTAACTAGCACATGAACAGTTTCATTAAGTTTCTTGTCCTGAAGTGCAATGTTGTTAACAAGATCAACAAATTCTCTTTCGGCCCCTTCATAATAAGGACCCCATTCATTTTTTAAATGTGGCCAGGCCAAACAAACAGAATTGTGAGCTTCCCATTCGGCTGGGAAATAATACTTTGAATTTGATTCCACTAAGTAGCTTCTTTAACAGTTGCCAATACCCTATTCAATATTGGAGTTTCCTAAGAGCTTCCTCAAATGAGTGGTGTTTTTTTGACGGCAAAGGCTCCGCCGAAGCTATAAACTAGTTAAAGATGCTTTTGCGTAGATGCCAAATTTTTGTCGCATTTTTTGGAATTAGCCTAGGAGCCCACGCCTTCCAACTTTCCCTTAAAGGTGGGAGCACTGTAACTCAACACAGAATTAAATTTCCCAACGGGGATCCCGCCGGGGGCTTTTCAAAAGGGCTAGGATATTCAATTGGTTTAGGGCTTGATTTGGGTGGACAGGGATTAGGAATCGAAACTGATGTTTTCTATACTCAAAGAAGCTCTGTTCCTATAACTTTTGGTGACGATGGATACGTTTATAAATTAAATGCCATCGAAATTCCCGTGATTATGCGACTTCGAATTGCTTATTTTCAAGTGGGTGCTGGATTTTACTACTCCAATAAAGTTGGGGTACTAAACATCGACGGAGGAAGTTCTTTAGCCGCAAGAGATTATACTTACGACGAGTTAGGTCTCGAGGAATACCAAGTTGGAGCTGTCGCGGCCATGGCTGGCTTTTTTCCAACAGAATCTCTAGGCACAGTTGTTCTTGAGGCACGCTGGAATCAAAGTCTTAGCAATAGGGCGAAATTTCCAGTAGGCAAAACTCAGTTTCGCGCCTACAGCTATGATTTACTTTTAGGTTTTGCTTATTAAATTTAAAAATTCACAATTTTATTTCAAAAGATTTTTAACAAAAACTTCGAATCGCTCTCCGCTTAGACCAAAGGGCGGAGGTTCCATGGCGAAAGTTTCAATCGAAGGACAATCCCCATCGCTTTTAGCGGATCCGGGCAAAGGACCCGTTGAAGCCCTAGCCATCATACCCGAAGCTTGGTCGCCCGAAGCAAAAGCAGCGGCCGCTACCTCGGAAGGGTCCTTAGCGGGAATTTTGAGTCGACCACTATCTTCAAGCTTTCTAGCTTCAGCTATCATTTTTCTATAAACACTTTTTAAAGTTCCCTCAGTAATTTTTGAAGGGTCTAAGGACTCCTTTTCATTTTTAACTTCAGCATATTTTTTTCCTAAACATCTTTCTACAATCGTTTTAAACTCTTCATCCTTTTCACCCACGATGATTGTGGCCAATACTTTTGGAGAAGAAACCGCTACAATTTCTGCCAAGATATCTTCAGAAAACTTTTTAATGTCTTCAGGGTTCAAAACTCGACATTCAACCTTAGCCGCAAAGGCAGGATCTTCTTGTCTTACGTTACCCAATAGAGTTTGCTTTTTTTCATCGGTCGAACCTTCGACAAGTTTTACCAACTCCATAAATGTTTTTTCGTTCTTTTTATATCTAGCAAGCAACGACATGAATTTACCTTTCTATTTCTAAAAGCCCTTCTTTACGAAGCTTAATCATACCCTCTATAACTTCAAGATCTCTCAATGGGCACCTATTCATAATTTCATGAACATTAGAAAACTCTGCGATGGAGGCCAGCAATTGAACTTCATCATAATTCCACTGAGTTTTTTTAGGTAAAACCTGAGCAACCACTTTAATTTTTAATTGCATGGGTGGAATAACTGTATGAACACGAGACCAGCGCAAGCGCCATTCATTGACCAATTTTCGAAGCTTAAAATAATCATAATGAAGTTCAGAACCTAAATCATTTTCAATTTTAGAAGGATTCCAAGACCACTGTACTCTTTCCCACAAAAAAATTCTTTGCAGTGCTTTCTCTCCAAAAATGCTTCCACATATGGCTTGTTGCAAAATTCCATTCTCTAAAATCAGTACTCCTTTATGAACTCCGTCACGAGCAACAAGTTCCCCAGTCTCACCACTGAGCAAAAACTTCTTTATGACATCTAAGAATTCAGGAGGCTGATCGTTATAATCTATAGTCTTAGTCCACTCTTTCTTTGTTAGACCCAAACTTTTAGCTTGTTGAAAAAGTGGCAAAAGTTCAGGATCCGATAATATTTCAAATTCATAATCTTTAATTTTAAAAGTTACGCCTGGAGTGATAGGGGACTCTGGAGCCTGAGAAAAACCTATGGCTAAAGTTTGACTTAAAATCTTCGGATACCATTGTTCGTGCTGTCTCTGAAAATAAATAAGTTCTTGAGAACCTGCTTCAGGAATACACAAATCAGCACCACTATTGGCGCAACCCACGCTGAACAGCGCTCTACTACTATCCAAATAATATAACTCAGGGGCTGGCCATCTCTCAGGAATATTCAACCATCTCACAAATCTAGGTTTATCAATTTTAGTTTCTAACCAAAAAAGCGAAGACTCTTGAAACTGTGATCTCTTAAGCCAAGACTCTAACTGCTCAACAGTTTGAATAAGTTTTGATGCTAAATCATTAAAATTGGATCCATCCCAAGCAAAAGGAAGCATGAGCGGATACTTTCCTAATTCTAAAAGCTGTAGAGGGGTAGGTTGTATGAGTGAAACCAATCCAGGCCGTCCCCAAAGTCCCTTTAAGTGAGAATGTGGAACAGGCTGTCCGAGATCCATTGCCAATAAAAATAAATCGCATTCCTTGATTCTCTCTTCTGCCTCACTCAAACGCGATAAAAACAATTCAATTTTTTTATCGGAAATATTGTGTGAATTAAAAATCCACTGAAGCGATTTCACTTGAGCTTCAGGCATAATACAAAGTATTTTTAAGCTTTCGACACTTTTGGCACTTATATTTTCACCAGACGCAAACTCACTCATAATTCTCTATCTAGCTTAAAGCCCAGAAATGAATAAGAAAAGGCCGCCCGCAGCTAATCCTAGATAGAGACTCCAGCCCTTATTATTTAAAATTTACTGAGCGGCTTGCGTAGAGGGCCCGTTTTCAACGGTCTTTCCTTCAACAATTGCAGAAGCCACGGCTTTAAAGACCGGAGCACCAATCATTGCCGTAGCCAAATCTTTAGAAGCATACTTCAAGGGGAGTAAATATTTCTTTTTCACGTCTTCAATACGCTGAAGGCTTTCGTCTAATTTCTTCTCCGACAAGGCACCTGTCTTGAATGCATTAACCAGATGCATCCATACATCTTCAATTTGTGCATAGTCATGACAAATCAAAATCATGTCACAGCCGGCATCAATGGCCAAAAAGGCTGCATCTTTTAAGGCATACCTCTTAGAAATGGCGCCCATTTCTAAATCGTCACTAAAAATTATTTTTTGATGTCTAAGTTCTTTTCTTAAATAATCTTGAAGAATCTTTCTTGAAAAGGTCGCTGGTTTTGAGGCATCAATCGAAGGCACCATGATATGGGCACTCATCACAGCTTCCGCTCTGGCCCTCAAACACTTTCGAAATGGAATCCAGTCTAAAGCTTCAAACTCTTCTACAGTCTTTTTGCAAATGGGCAAATCTTCATGCGAATCAACGTTAGCCGATCCATGACCAGGAAAATGTTTTAAAACTCCAACGCAACCACCCTTTTGAATTCCACGAACAACAGCTGATCCCATAGCAGCAACAACTTCTGGGTCTATAGAAAAAACCCTATCTCCTAAGCCAGGAGCTTCCATGTTGAGTGGAACGTCAACAACGGGTGCAAAGTTCAAATTAATTCCTGCCGCCGACAACTCTTTACCTAAAACATAGCCCACTTCAAAAGCTGTTTTTGCCGAATTTAAGGCTCCAACTTTGGCCATGGCAGGAAAAATTGTAAAAGGATCACCGAATCTTTGAACGCGACCGCCCTCTTGATCGACTCCAATGAACAAAGGTAAAGCACGATAAGCTTCAGCCGCTACTCCTTTTTGTAATGAATTTGTAAGCTCAACCAATTGAGCCACAGACTCATAATTCTTTTTAAAAAGAATAACTCCACCAACTCCAACTCGATTCAAAACTTTAAGGTCGTTGGTTGAAACTTGCTTTTCGGGAATACCCACACAAAGTAATTGGCCTACTTTTTTTTCTAATTCTTTATCACTCATTTACGTGCCGCCTCCCACTTAATCACTCTATGCAGTTTAACTTGTCTCCGGAGCACTTAACAAGGTCTGAAATCTGGCGACCAAGCTTTGCAAAATAAGCAAAAGCAGGGCTAATGAGAGAGCCGGAACCAAAACAGCATGCGGTGCCTTAAATATCGCGCGTTGTCCCGTAAAAATTAATGATCCCAAAGAAATTCTATCTCCCGTAGCTATCCCAAATCCCAAAAAACTCAACATACTTTCTGTTAACACAACCGATCGGCAGCCCACGAGAAACATGACGGGGAACCTTTCAATAAATTGAGGTAAAAGATGCTTAAAAAAAATACGACTCGGTTTTAAGCCCATGGCCTTAGCTGCTGTTACAAAATCTCTATGCCTTAGTTCAATCAAAAAACTTCTAACAAATCGAGAATAATGAACCCAAGAAAAACAACTCAAAACTAAGACTAAACCCAATAAACTATTTGAGACAATCAAACCCAATGTTAAGTAAATAATAAGGACTGGAAACGAGTTTAAAAAATTTAAAATATCGCCAAAAACTTTTTCTGATTTTCCACCCACCAAAAACATAATTCCACTCAAAATCGTTCCGATAAAAATGCTCAAAAAAGAAACACTTACGGCAAGAATAATGCTTTGAATGCTCGCCTCAATAACGGCCCTAAAAAGATTAAGACTATTTTCACCAACTCCTAAAAAAAATTCAGACGAGGGAGGCTGCCATTCTGGAATAGAATTTAAATGTAAAGGTTTTTTAGTAGCCACAACATAGGCGCTCAAAAAACTAAGCCCTAATAAACACCAAAAAAACTTCTCAGGAAACTTCAAGCGCTTCTCCCAGGATAAAATTTATTAGAAACAACTTCGGCAATATTAAAGCAAAAGATATAAATTCCCGAAAACGTTAAAACTAGGGCATGAACTAAAGGTAAATCTCTCGACAAAAGCGCCTCTTGAAACAATTTTCCCATCCCCGGAATTTCAAAAAGCACTTCTAAAATGAGCACACCGCTAATAACACTAGAAAACCAAAGCGCCATTTGCGTGGCTAATAATGGAATTAAATTTTTAAACAAATGTTTATATTTTATATCAAAAAGTGAAATACCCCTGGACCTTAAGCCTATTATAAAGGGTTGTTTCCAAAGAGATCTAACAGTTTCTAAAAAAAGGGGGAAGGCCACCAAAAACTGTGTCCACGATAGCAACAAAACCGCAAGAAAGGGAGGAAACACTATAGAACTTGAAAGTATTTCTAGCTTAATAAAATAAACAGAAAAAATTAAAATAAAAAAAGGGCCAATTACAATGATTGGAAATCCTAACAAAAAGGCTGACGCTTGTTTTAGACGCTTTGAAAGCCTGTCTTTATCTGAGGCAAAAAGCGACAATAAAATTACTGATGTTAACGAAATTAAACTGCTCCACAAAGCCAGAAATAAACTTCCCGGAATTCTTTCCAAAATCACAGAAAACACTGGCCTATTAAAAGACCAAGAGCGCCCACCCCCTTCGAAATAGAAGTTATATTCAAAATTTTTCCAACGAGTCAGGGTGTCGCCAACTAATCCAAACTCATTTTTCCACAAACTTTTTTCCTCAAACGATGCCGAATCTTTTAATGCAACATCTACAAAATCTCCTGGCAAAAAACTCCAAACCCAATAAAGCGCCTGAGAAACTACAAAAAAATACAAAAGAGTTTTAAAAAATTTTCTAAGCCAAAACGATATCATTAAGAATGTCTTGTGGGATATCGTGTTGCCAAGCTTTCTTCAACATCACAACAGAGTTTTTAATGTTTTGTGGATGTTGATTATGTTCTAAACTTTTCTCTTGTACCCACGAAACCGAAGGTCCAATTTTTAAAATTTCATTAGAACGATTTAAAAAGCTTGAGTTTTCTTCAACAAAAACAACTGGGGATGAAAAACTAACCCCTGAATAGTTGCCTGCACCTTTCACCCAAACCCCACTTTCAATTTCTTTAATTCCGGGATGACGATGTTCTAATATTTTAGACCAAGCGCTTCGATTATTCTTAGAAAGAAGATGTTCTTGAGCGTTTAACAAAAACTCTTTGTTGTTCATATCGAACCAAAAATCAGACGTGTTTGAATTTTTCAAAAACTCGACAGATTTAAAGGTAAAACCATGATCAGACAAAGGTCTATATATTCCATTAAACAAATCTATAGATCTCAGCTCACCACAAAAAGTTTTTATGGATCTAACGGCTTTAGGACTCAGATAATGAACTCCAAAAAAATGAGCCGGTAGCCAATCCTCTGATTTTGGATCTTTCCCAATACCAGCCCAAGCACCCTGAGCATTCAACCAAAGAGGGTTATACTTTTCTAAAAAATCATTTCTAAATGAAGTCGCCAAAGTGCTTTGATCTGCATTTTCAACGAGTTTTAAAAGATCAAAAGAAGCCAGAGTGTCTCCATTTTGTAATAAAATTCCAGCGTCTTGAATCCAGTCGCCATTTTCTTCTGCAATCTTAATTAGAGCTCCGCCTGTTCCTAATATTTCGGCCATTTCATAGGACACCCTAAATTCCATTTCGGGAAAATGCCCTTTCCACAGAGATAGGGCCTCAGTTATTTGCATAGGCAAATAATGAACGTTTACAATAACTCTTTTAATCCCAATTTCTTGAAATTGATGAAGAGCAAAAAATAAGGGCTCCACTCCCGCCACCGGAATCAGGGGCTTCGGACAATACAAAGTGCTGGGACGCAATCTATTTCCCAAGCCAGCGGCCAAAACCACTCCAACAGTGCCTTTTAATTCTGCCATTAAATTACGCGTTCCTTTTCTAGATGAATCTCCATAATCTCAGAAATAAATTCGCTGAGTTTATTTAATTTTAATTCTTCGCAACTTTTTTTAGCTTCCACTAAAGCGGGCAACAAATACGGTAAATATTCTTTTGTATTCTTTTTAGAAACAAAACTTGCATAAGAACCAGCTGCCTTTAATAGCCTTTGTATTTTCATGAGATGTATTTCTCTGTCTAAATCAGAAGACTTTAGACTAGAAGGTAAAGCGGCTTTCCAATAATTCAAAAGCCTCGCTCTAAAGGCATCGTCCATCTTCACGTAAGGATCCCACAACAATGAAGCCACATCATAAGACAAAGGACCCATTCGCGCATCTTGAAAATCAATGATGTAAAGCTCCTGGCTTGTTATCATTAAATTTCTACTGTGATAATCACGATGGCAAAACACTCTCGGTCTCGCCGCAAGCTCCTGGCAAATCTTTTCCACTAATTTGAGAAAATCTTTTCCATCTTTGTGACAATATTCTTCAACCAAATAGGCTTGCGTATAAAGCATTTCATCGCAAAGTTTTTTCTCATCAAACGCCCAATTCCAATGAGGCGCCAAAGAAAGTTCGTCATGAGTTTCTTTAAAAAAATTTTGATGAGCCTTTTCGGCCAACAAGACAAGATGATCCAGCGCCCTTTTGTAATGCTTTTCTTCGGGCTGCTTCTGAAGAAACAAATCGCCAAGATCTTCCATTAATACCCAGCCAGACTCAGGCCATGTTGAATGTATATTTGGAACCGGCAAATTAATCTTTTTGAAAATAGCTTGAGCCGCTAAAAACGGATGTTGCTTCGGTGACACCCCAGGGAAAGGATCGTCAGTCTGGAGAATAAAAAATTTTTTATTTTGCTCAATTCGAAAATACTCGCGCTTTGAAGCATCTCCCGCCAACTTTTTGACCTCTAAGCTCTGATTTTTAACGAATAAACTTGGGAACACGGCGCAGAGCGGCTCTTTCTGAGGCGTCATCTTTCTATACTCTTGATTCATTGCCTTGCTCTACTATCAAATGTAGCATCAGAAGTTGATATGAGAAAGTTAGGAGTTTACTTAAGTTTGACATCTTTGCTTAGCGGTAAATTTCTATGTGCCGAATCTTGGCATAAACCTTATTGGACTTTCCAAAACAAAGCACTTTCTCCTTCAGAAAAATCATTAGTTTTTGATCAACGATTTGATCGTAAAAGCTATCAACCCTTTCCAATTCTCTCTAACGATGAAAAAGTTTCAAAAAAAGAAGCTTTAATAAGTCCATTTTTTATTAGAGCCGAAGTTTACGAAAATCTTCAAGAACCACTTCAGAAGCAAGTTTCAACTTCGACCCAACCCGTTAGTATTCTAGCTTCAAAAAAGATTGAAACACCAATCTTCTCATCTACGAGCATTGCTCTTCCAAAAATAACTAAAGCTGAAACTAAGCCTGTTGAAGTTTCATCTTCTCCAAAAGCAATTTCAATTAAACAACTGCCCAAAGCCAATGGTCAGCAAGCCACGGTATTGGTTTTGGATGAAGTCACTCTCTTAAACCAAAACCCCAAAGCTATTGAAAATGCTGAAATTCACTGGATTCATCCAAATTATGCGCTTAGCACGACTACCGATTTACACGGACTTGCTCAAGCTCCATTTGCCCGAACACATTCCACCCGTTTTGTAGTTTATAAAAATGGATATCTACCCGCAGTGGGCTACGCTCACCTCGGTCAAGTCACCCCCGTTGTGCTTTATCCAGAAACTCGCAAAGAACCTATTTTCAAATCGCTTTCAATTAAAGACGACAAAAAGCATGTTATTTTCGGAAAGTTTTTAGATACAAAACTCAAACCTATTTCAAACGTCTTTTTAGACTTACAAGACGTTGAGCCAGCCCATACATTTTATTCCGTTGGCCTTTTCGGCGTGTTTCTTCCTTTCGCTCAACAAAGCGGGCCAACGGGTGACTTTCTTGCCGCTCACCTAAGTTCAAAACTTCAATATTTAATGCCCACTGAAAACTCAAAAAGCGAATGGCCCTCTGCCATCTTAAATACGCTTGGTGCGCCTAAAGAATTTTCTGTGAGCATTCTCGATTCTCGCCCTTACGAATATGTATTTTCGATAAGCGATGCCGTTTATGGAACGCCTCCAAGCGGAACTCCCATAATGACCACAGTAGGTGGACAGAAGGGCATTTATTGGCCCGATGAAGAAGGTTACGTAAAAATACCCAACCTCTTCAAACGACCCTTTCCCGACGTTATTGAACTTGAAATTGATCCCGCCAAACAACAAAGTGAATTGGGAGCTTCAAATAAGCAATACTTAACAACATGGCTCAACGTTTCTCATAGCAATTCGTCGCTTTTAAAAGATGTTGCACTCTTCACTCCTAAACAACTTCAAGCTTTACTCTCAAACAAAAATCTAGATCTAAAAAACAAAGGTATCATTTTAGGTAAAATTGATAGGTCTTTAGCAGGAAGAAAAGATCTTAAACTTGAATTGATTGATTCTTTTGGAAACAAGGCTCGTGCAGACTTTAACTTTTTTGATGAAAACTATGTTGATCAGAATGAAGCCGTTAAGTTTGCAATCACTTCTGTATCAAGCGGTGAGTGGCACCTCATTTTAAAAGACTCTAAATCTAATAAAATACTCTCTGTTGAAGTGGTTCGAACAAAGGCTGGGGTTATCAGCCAGGCAGCCCTTTAATTTTTAATTCCTAGTCCTCTAACGCCAGACAGCCCGGCCAAGTAACCCTTTTTCACAATGGCTTCTGTATGTTTTCGATTCAGAGAAAAATGCGGCATCATAAACATGTCTAAATCTGAAGATTTTGGATGAATATAAATATAATCAATATGACTTTTATAAGACATCCTGGCTTCAATTTCCTCACACAGCTCATCTTCTAATTTAGTTTCTATGTTATTTTTCTTACAAAATTTATGAACAAAATCTAAGAGAGCCCGCTCTTTCATTCGTGCCCCTCTAGCGACTTGAATCTTTTCCTCTAAACTTTGATAAACTGCCTGCAATGTAATCGCCAACATCCCCTTCTTACTTAAGGAATCCTCAGGCTTAGTTAAACGAAGTGGCTGATACGTATAACTACAAATAATTAAGTCACAGTCGGCGTCTCGCGCTATGTGCGCATTTAGGGGCTCTCTCACCTCACCATCAAATAGATCGTGAGCCTCTCCTCCCAATTGCATTGTATAAGGATGATAAACCGGGGGCAAAGACATACTGGCCGCACAAGCATCGCTGATACTAACGTCATTACGATATTGAAGATAATTTACAGAGGGTGACGATTTATAACGACCAAAAACCAGTTTCTGTGGATCGTTGAGCTTTGTAGCAACAATAAATAAATCCGACTCTAAATCGGCAAAATTATCATGAGAAATTATTTGAGAATTTAAATATTCCTTAATTCCATTAGTGTTAAATGGACTGCTAAAACTTTTGCTCTTTAGAAAATTAAAAAAGAATGAATCTAAATTAAGAACCGCTTCAGAGGCCGACAATCTAGAAGAAAACATTTGCCGGTATTTCAATCCGGCTATTCCCTCTATACTTTTATCATTTCTATAAGCCGCAACGAGATCTAAGAGATTGCCGCCCTGAGCTAAAAAGGTTGATATTAAGCTTCCTGCTGATGCTCCCACATAAACACGAATGGCTTTTGAGGGATCCATAGGAGCTTGATCGGGCTGAGATTTTCGACTTCCACCAACAAAATGAAAACCTACCCTCTGCAATGATAGAGCTACACCCATATGAAAGGCTGCTGCTTTAACCGCACCCCCGCTACAAACAAATGCAATTTTCTTTTTTGATCCAAGATCCATAGTTCCATTTTAAACCAGAAAAGTATTTTGATCTTTCCCTCCATTCCCACTAACGCATAAAGAAATCTTTTGATAAGTCCTTGAATATTTTGAAAATCGGGTTAAATTCAAGATTAGATATGGCAACATGGATTGATCTAGCATCATACGCAGCAAAATTTGGAGTATCCCAATCTACTCTTCGTCGAAGAATCAGGGCTCGCACAATTCCTTTTCATTTAGAAAAGGGAAAATATTATTTGGAAGATTCCGCTGAAACTTTGGGTCGAGCGCCTTTATTTAGCAGAATGAACGTAAATGCTAGTCTGCGAAAGGAAGATTCTTTAGGAGCCCACGCTGCTAACGACTATCTTCGTTTGTCTGAAGAGAATCGTCAGTTAAAAAATCAAATTGCAGAGCTAGAAACTTTTATTAAAGCCCTAGAGGCGGAGATACACACTCTCCAACAAAGTCATGGCTCAAGAGAATTTACAAAGTCTCTATAAACAAGCCTTAGATAGCCTCGCTAAGGGAAAATATCCCGAAGCTCAAAAAGACTTAGAAAACTTATACAGTAATGGATGGCGTTCACCTGGCTTAGATTATTATTTAGGCCGTGCCATGATTTCCAATAAAAATTTTGGCTCGGGGATTTGGCACCTATACGAAGCTCAAAAAAGCGATCGCTTTAATAGCGACATTAGAAAAGACATAGAAATTGCTCAAAACTTAATACCTGGCGGAAGAGGAATGCCCATGGAGCATCCATCTGAATGGGCATTTACACTTCAAAGCTATGTAAGGGCCGAAGAACAATTTTTCATTGCGGGTCTTTTAGGCTTTATACTTTTATCTGCTAAATTTATTAAAGTTCTTAGCAAAAGACAGTCTATCCTTGGTATTTGTCTAATTATTTTTCTCATCATTTCTGCACTCTTCACTTCTTTAGGAAAAAGTTTTGCCATCGTTCAAAAGGATTCCACATTGAGAGCTGCCCCCCTTGATGCAGCGGAAGAAACCGCACAAGCAACATCAGGTTCAAGGGTTAGAATTCTTAGAAAAAACGATGATTACAGTGAAGTCGAGCGTGTCGGATCGTTTCGAGGCTGGATTAATAACAGCTCTCTTTTATTTTTTCGCTAAATTTGAATCTGAATTTTCATTCAATACGGAAACGGCTTTAGTTTTAATGTCTTTATTTTTTAAATCTTCGGCTCTCTGACTTATTAAAAATGCATAAATTTTCTGATCTAAGCCCGAATCTGAATAAATTTCTGCCCCATTGGATGAAGCTATAGTTTTTTCAAACAATCGATCTCCGCCTTGAACAACTAAACTTAAAAAGGCAAAGTAAATAAGCTGATAATCTACAGCATCACTCGATATAAAATCGGCAAAATTTCCCTTTGGCTCTAAATATCTCCACTTTATTAAAATTTGAATTCGATCAAAGAGTTGATTAACTTTATCGTCATCTTTAGATTCAAACTCTCTAGCAATTCCTTCAGCAAGAGAATTATTAGTAGCTTCTTTTGCGACTAATCCAAACTCATTGCTTTTATGATTATCAAAATAACTAACAATAGATTCTCGAATGCTTTGATATCTCTGCTCGTCCCAAGCCAAGGCTTGAATCCCCTGAAAACTTAAAAGAGCACTTAAAAGCATTCTCAGTTTCATAGTGAAGGAAGTATTGCTAAAGGTGTGCCTAAGAAAAGCGCCATAAAAATCAGATCTTAGGTCTTGAATTCTCTAAAAAATAACGAATTTTGGGAGATATGAATAAAACTTAGACGCCTTAAAGACTGAGTTCTCTGGGCGCATCTCTTTTTCGGGCTTGGGGTTTTTCAGTAATAAATTCTTTCACTCTGCCCACCAACTCCAAAGAACCGGTAACAAGTATCATGTCTTCACGATGTGCCACTTTTGCAATCTTATCGAGGGCAATTTTTGGACTAGCCCATGCCCCGACAGCCTTACGATGCCATTTACCGTACGACCTCAAGGGAAGCGATCTTCTCGGAGAGCGTGTTAAATAAATATGAGCATCTTTTATTTTAAATAACGGAGAGAGAATCTGATCCACTTCTTGATCCATATTGACACCGATTAAAATATGTAGATTTTTACGAGGATAATAATCCAACAATTCAACCAAGCTCATAATCCCTTGAATCGTATAATCCCCAGATAAAAAGATTGGGCACTGAGCCTCATTGTACTCATCTATTCTCTGCATTCTGCAAGGAAAGTGGACCTTTTTTAAAGCCTCTAAGTGTTCACGCGGATCAAAACCCAACTCTTCAAACATTTGTAATGCTAATAATGTATTTTCAACTCCACGTGGTCCAGCCAAAACAAGCTCTACCTGCCCCCATTTGCTAATCAAACTAAACGTAACATCTCGTTTGCGGTAAAAGACTTCAAAATCAATATCCGAAACTTCGGCCCATTTACTCTTCGTCTTTTCCTTAATAGCGCTCAATAGTGGATTCCAGCGATCGGGTGCCTTTAGATGAACCACTTTTGCATTACGAGTAATAGTTCCATACTGATGTTTGGCGATTTCTCTTAATGTTTTTATGTCAATTTTTTCATTAGATTGAAAGAGTCTAGTAATCACACAATTCTTATGAGGAATAGGATTGGCAACATCCCAAAGTCCCCCTTGTCTGGCTTCAAAAACGGCATAATCAACCGGCTCGCCGTATTTTCCTGAAAAGAAAATCCAAACAGCCAACAATGTAATCCATTCGTAAAAATCAAAAGACTCATCAACAAATATCTTCTCAAGTTCATTATGAGCCTGACAAAATGTAGATCGAGAAACTTCTTTCCCATTAAGCCGTATTCTTTCTGTAACTGAAATTAAGTGCGGTGAAAGAGAAATACCGACTCGTTTTCCAGCGTGCCTCAATAGAGCCTCTAGAGTGGCGCAAACACTTCCCTTGCCATTATTTCCAGAAACCAACACAACTTTATTAGCGTCAATTTTTAATTTTAACTTATTAAGAGCAAATTGAACTTTATCGAAACTCTCAGCAGGGTTCTTTCTTTTTAATCGATTTTCCAAATTTAAAACAATAGTGCGAAACTCATTGGCTAAATTAGTCATGACTTATCGAGCACCAAAAAGTTGAGTTCCTATACGAACACAGCTTGAACCTTCTTCAATGGCTAAATGAGCATCGGCACTCATGCCCATACTTAATCGAAGTCCAGGAAAAAATTGATCTCTAATTTTTCGAAGAGAAGCAAATTCTTTTCTAACTTGTGATTCATTATTATTTTTTAATGGCGAAGCCATAGTCATCAGACCTACTAGATTTTTTTCTAGGCCTAAACTTAATGACAACTCTTTCACTCGCTCAGCTTCTCCCAAATCAAAACCACTTTTAGTTAGTTCCTTAGAAACATTAAACTGTAAGTAGATATAAGGAATATTAATTAATTCCAACTTAGCTATCATCTCAAGCTCTTTTACGCGTGAAACCGAGTGAATTGTGTGCACCGCGCTCGCTATCTCCGCAATTTTTCGACTCTGAAGATTTCCCAGGTAGTGCCATTCAATTTTGTAGGACTCCAAAAGCAACTTTTTTTTAGTTGACAATTCTTGGAAGTAGTTTTCCCCAAGAGAACGCGGAAACCTGGGATCACTTAATTTTTTCAAAATATTTTCTACGGACTGCCCTTTAGACACTGGAAGCAATTGCACTTCACTAATTTTTCGCCCTGAACGCTCACAAGCACTTTCAATAATTTTCAAAACCGAATCAAGCGACATGTCTGGATCAATCTTACAAAGAAGCTCGTGAAAATCTATGGCAAGAATAAATTTATAATGACTGAGTCTATAGAAGTCCGGACGCTCTTAAACTTTTCTTAAACTCTAAAAGAGGGAAACCAATAATATTACTGTAAGAGCCTTTAGTTTCTTTTATAAACTTTAAACCAATTCCCTGAAAAGCATATGAGCCTGCCTTATCCATAGGTTCACCCGTTTTAATGTATTGAACAATTTCCTTTGCTTTCAAATTTCTAAATTCAACTTTGGAGCTCACGATTTTTTTATGAGATTTTATTAAATTTCTATTCTTCCAGAGGCCCCACTGAAACGCCGTAAGGACTTCGTGTCTTTTTCCAGAAAGCATTGAAAGCATTTTTTGAGCTTCTTTAAATGATTCCGGCTTTCCTAATAATTCCCCACCTAGAACAACCATAGTATCTGCCACCACTAGCAATCCGCTTGCGCTGCGCGGCAAAACCGAAGATGCGCTTTGCCACTTAACCTCTAAGCATCTCCACATAAAATCCGTTGACTTTTCTTTTAACAAGCATTTGGGCTCGTCAAAGGAAACGTCTAACATATTGATATTATTGAATAAACTTCCCAAAAGTTCTCGGCGACGAGGAGACTGAGAGGCAAGAAAAACCTTGTAATTTTGAGGCACTTAGTGTATATTGCGTACTCTTAAAGAGAGACTTCGAAGAGCAGGACCTCCTTAGGATCTTAGAATGATTTAAGATCCGACTGAGGGAGAGTCAAGCCTCGAAGGGTAGAACTTTCAAAGGATTGGAGGTTAAATCCTTGGCAATATTTAAAGTCGGAGACAATGCTGTGTACCCATCTCACGGTGTTGGGGTCGTTAGGGGCGTTCAAGAAAAGGACGTAGCAGGTCGTAAAAAATACTTTTACATTCTGCAGCTACTTGAAAACGGTAGCACTATTTTAATTCCTACAGACAAGGTCAAAGATGTTGGCCTTCGCTCTATCATCACCAAAAAAGACGTGCCAAAAATCTATAAGATTTTGCGTGCCGAAGAAACTGCAACCGATTCTCAAACTTGGAATCGTCGATATCGCGAATACATGGAAAAAATTAAAACTGGCAGCATCTATGAAATTGCTGAAGTTCTTAGAGACCTTTATCGCCTTAAAACCGATAAAGATTTAAGTTTCGGCGAGCGCAAGATGCTCGACACTGCGAAAAGTCTTCTTGTTAAGGAACTTTCTTTGGCCCAAAAGATCAAAGAAGAAACCATTGAAGACGAAATCAAAGAGATTTTTGAAAACACTTTAGAAGCTGTTAATTAGAGCGACTAATTGACTGAAGATGGGCCTTTGGCCCATAAAGCTTTTAATATGTCTCAAGCCAAGATTTTTTTGCATAATACGCTGAGCGGAAAACGTGAAGAATTTAAATCTCGCGTTCCTGGTCATGTAGACATCTATTCTTGTGGACCTACTGTTTATTCATATACTCACGTAGGTAATGCTCGCGCTTCCATCGTTTCAGATTTAGTAGCACGCATATTTAAAAAAGCGGGCTATTCTGTGAAGTGGGCAAGCAATATCACCGATGTCGACGACAAAATTATAGCAGCTGCACAAAAGGAAGGCTCTTCAACAGATCAAGTTGCCAAAACCTACGAGACTCAATACGTAAACGAAATGAAGGCACTCAAGGTTCAAGACCCAGCCGTAAGGCCTCGAGCCACCGAACATATTCCAGACATGCTTTCGATGATTGAGACTCTCATTAAAAAAGGAATGGCTTATCCGGCCACAACTCCATTTGGAAATGATGTTTATTTCAGAGTTCATGATTTTAAAGGCTACGGTAAGCTTTCTAAAAGAAAACTAGACGACATGCTTGTAGGGGCTCGGATTGAGCCAGGCGAAATGAAGGAAAACCCTCTTGATTTTGCTTTATGGAAAGCCGCAAAACCAGGCGAGCCTGAATGGAAAAGTCCTTGGGGTGCCGGTCGACCCGGTTGGCACATTGAATGTTCGGCCATGGTTCAAAAGCATTTTCCAAATGGTCTCGATATTCATATGGGGGGACTGGACTTAATATTTCCCCATCATGAAAATGAAATTGCACAAAGCGAAGCGGCCAACGAAAAAACATTTGCGCCCTATTGGATTCACAATGGACTTCTCACCATTGGACGCGAAAAAATGTCGAAGTCGCTTGGTAATATATTCCTCACCAAAGACTTTATTGAACGCTTTGGAGCAGAAACCCTCCGTTTACTTTTGTTACAACACCACTACCGCAGCCCAATAGACTTTTCTGATGAATCTATTTTACGATCTGAAGGGCTCGTCATTCGACTTTATCATGGCCGCAAAATTCTCGAGCAACAAAAGATATCCATTAGTTATTCACAAAACACACTCACTAAAGAAATGGAAGAAGCTCTTTTCGATGATTTTAATACCGCTAAAGCCCTGGGCTTTTTATTAAAAGCATTAAGACAAGCCTTTAAAACTAATGACAAAGCAGACTGGGAAGCTTGGGCTTCAGGACTCGCCCTTTTTCAAGAAATATTTGCTCTTTGTTTAGAAGCTTCGGATAAGGCCCTATCAGAAATTGAAGATCGTAGAATCAACAGAATGGGCAAAGAAAAGGGCTTTTGTAAACGCGTAGATGATGCCCTTAAACTTAGAGAAGAACTTCGAGCTCAAAAGAAATTTGATGAAGCTGATAAAATTCGCCAGGACCTAGAGGCTGAAGGACTCCTTATTATGGATGGTCTGGATGGCACTGCCTGGAGCGTAAAAATCTCCACTTGATTCACAAATGAAATCCGCTAGCTTGTTCCCCTTACGTGGTGGTCGTAGCTCAGTTGGTTAGAGCGCCAGATTGTGATTCTGGATGTCGCGGGTTCAACTCCCGTCGATCACCCCATTTTTTGAGCGAAGAGCGCAATCATAGGCGCGACAAATACCGCCTTTAATCAAAAGTATAACTTAAAGAAAGACCTGCGGATAAATCAAAGCCATTAGAAATTTTTGGCACATTAGGCGCAACAGTTGCAAAAGCTTTATTCCACATCGAAGAAGGCATACTAGAAGCTTTTGTATATAGCCTAGTTCCAAAATGATGAGTCCAAAAATATAAATAACCAAGCTCGGATCTACTATTAACTACAGTTTGAGTTATTTTATGAGAAGTCCCCCAGGTGGACCACTTTAATTTATAGTAACTTAAAATAGGAATTATCGAGATATAAAAAAAATGGGCGCCATTTTGCAATCCTAATTGAGCACCATATCCAGCGCCTAATTGAAAATATTTAAAGGATTGATCATTAATCGGCTTAAGTTCTGGAAAATAAATCTGAGAATAAGAAAACATTAAAGCTGGAACAAAGTGAAACTGCCAATGGTATCCACTTTCATGATAAAGAGTTTGAAGTCTTGTTATTCCAAATGATTTTACAATTGAAAGCATCTTTTGCCATTCATTAAGAGTGTTAGAGGGCTTTGCTTTATACACCTCAGAGCCAGACTCAAGCTCAACGCCATTAGAGCCTAAATCGAAACTCAATGTGTTTGGAACGAACTGAAAAACACCATCATCACGTGCATACCACGGAATTTTTTTAGATTTACTTAAATCATGATCATAAACTTCAAGTTCTTGGGGATATTTCTTTTCTCCAGTAAAAACATTTCTAAAAGTACCTTTTAATATATTTTTTTCTTTTTTCTCTAAAACCTCAGATTCAAAAACCCATTCGTTTTTAATTTTTCCGAATATAGAATATTCGTCTTCTCGTCCTGGTCTTTGTTCATGATTATAGAGATGCTTAAAAAAGTAATCTTTTGTGTCGTGATACGGTAGAAATTTAGCTCCCTTAAACATTTGAGAAGTCTTCGTTTCCCAAAATAAAGCAGCCTTGTCAGACATAACTTTTGATGAAGCTTTAGGTGGCGCTATAGCCACAACGTTTTGCGATTCATAGTTTATATTTGTTTTAGATTGAAACCTTACGACAGGAGGATCCTTTAGATTCCAGGCAGCGCCCGTAATAATATCTGTTAACCACCCTATGGGCGCGAAATAAAAAAACATTAAATTCGGCCAAAAACTATGTCCCCAATCGTAGCGAGTCGATAATTTAACGTTTTGAGACATATCTTTATAGGTCAACTTTAATTCTGGAGAAAACGAACGCCTTTGGTCTAAAAATACAGGAGTCTGAGCAATCACTTTATCATTTTCAATGACTTGTGCTCCCGATGGTTCACTCTGAAGCAAAACATATTGATGTCTGTCATCTCGTGACAACGAGGCACAAGCCCCAAGAAAAACTAAACAGGCAAAAAACAAAAGGTGCTTTGATCTCAAAAAACAAAATCCTCAAACTTGATTATGGAGGAGTCTTTTAATTTGGCAAGTGGACAAAATGTATAGCTCTTATAACAAAGTTTCTTGTTTTCAAGACACTCCGACCTTATAACTAAGCTATGAATTCGCCTCAATTTAAGGCCCCCTCAATCGAAGATCTAAAGAAGCAAGTTTTTAGACCCAAAAAAGTTGTAGTCACCGCAGGAATGCCTTACGCCAACGGCCCGATTCACTTAGGCCACCTCGCGGGTGCTATTGTTCCTCCCGATATTCATGCTCGATATATGCGAATGCTTGTTGGTGCCGAAAACGTTTTATTTATTTCAGGAAACGATGATCATGGTTCGACTAGCGAACTGGCTGCAGTTAAAGCGGGCAAAGCCGTCAGACAATTCATTGATGAAATTCATGAGACTCAATTAGAAACTCTAAAAAGATTTAACATTAGTTTTGACCTTTTCTCCGGAACATCACAACCTGATTGCTTTCCAATTCACAAAGAACTTTCTCAAAACTTCATACGACGTTTGCATAAAAACGGAATGCTCGAAAAGAAGACTAGTCTTCAATGGTTTGATCCTGAACTAAAAAGATTTCTTCAAGATCGCTTTGTAAAAGGAAAATGTCCTAACCCCAAATGTAGCAACGAATCGGCTTTTAGCGATCAATGCGATGATTGTGGTGCCCAATATGAAGCTGCAGAACTCATCAACCCTAAAAGCGCCATGAGCAATGCCACTCCCGAACTCAAAGAAACTGTTCACTGGTGGCTAGATCTTTGGAAAGTTTCTGAAGTTTTGCGAGTTTGGATACAAGGCAAAGAAAAAACCTGGAGAACTGCTGTATACACAGAAGCCCTTAACACAGTTTTACCTGCGTTGAGTTTTGCAAATTCATTTGAAGAACAATACAAAGGCCTTAAAGAAACTCTTCCCAAACACAAAAGCAAATACGCTCAGGGAAAAAAAGTTCTTCTTCAATTTGAAAACAAAAGCGATTTAATGACTTCAAAAAGTCTTTTAGAAAAAGCGGGGATCGCCTCATCCTTAATGGACGGCTGGGCTCATCGTTCAATCTCGAGAGATGTCGCATGGGGAATTCCTATGCCGACAGACTTAGACCCAGATATGGCTGGGAAAACTTTTTATGTTTGGCCAGATTCCTTAGTCGCTCCAATTTCATTTTCTCAATTAGCCTTAAAGATAAAAAATCAATCTAACGAAAAATACAAAGAGTTTTGGACCGACCCCGACGCTCGTATTTATCAATTTTTGGGACAAGACAATGTTTATTTTTATGTGCTCATGCAAGGGGCCATGTGGATCGGCTCCCAAGAAGATATTAACAGACTCCCCAAGCCAGGCGAGTTTCAATTGACCGATGTGCTCAGTGCCTTCCACCTGATGGTAGATGGTGAAAAAATGAGCAAATCTAAAGGTAATTTTTACACCGGAGATCAGCTAATAGAAGAAAAGAAATTATCCGCCGATCAAATTAGATATTTTTTAGCCACCTTAAGTCTCCCTGAAAAGGGTTCGAACTTTGACTTCAACACTTTAAACGAACGAAACAAGTTCTTAGCTGGTCCGCTCAATGCAGCTTTTGAAAAACCTATCTCTGCTTGTCATTCAAAATTTAATGGCAAAATTCCTGAGGGAGAGCTCAATGAAAAAGTTAAAGCAGAAACCACAAAACTTTTTCAAAAATATTTGCGCTCAATGGAAAAAGCAGATTACATCACCTTACTCAATTTAATCGAAAACTACGCAAGACAAATCAACAGTCTCTTCACTCAATTCAAGCCACACGATGACCGCCACCCCATAAAGGAACGAAGCGACGCTCTATATACTTGTTTTTATGTTTTAAAAAACATTATGATTATGCTTTATCCTTTTGTCCCAGAAACCATGGACAAACTCAGAAAATCCCTCAAATTGGATGCTTCAGTTTTTACTGTTGATGAGATTGGAATCCCAATTAATGCAGGACATCTCATAGGCGAAAAACTAGATTTCTTCCCAACTGTTGAATAAATTTTAGGGCTGCGCAGGACTAGGCTGAGACCATACACGAATCACATGCCCAAAAAATGCCCGAGTCGTATCTCTATAATACCACTCTGCTAGAAATTCTTGCCATGGAACAACTCGCTGTAAGTTTCCATTAGTTCGAGCTGACCATGGGTCCATTAGATATACATTAAAACCGTCGAATCCATTATAAACTGCATAGTGTGGAACTCCGTGACTCATAAGACTTACGATAATGCTTTCACCCTGACGCGCAAAAAAATCCAATTGTTCAATTGTTAAATAAAACTGGGAATAAGCACCAAAACCTCGTCGTAAAATCGCTGCAACTAAATAATCTGGAGAAGTCCCATACTCAGGGCTGCTCTGAAGTTCATTTAACAAAACTTCTTCTGATGTATCGGACAAACCTCGAGCATAAAAAATACTTCTCAAGCATGCAGCACCACAAGAATGCCCCTGTTCTTGAGCTACAATCGGGTGGGGATACAAAGGACGATCACAATTAGAATTTCCAAAACAAGAAAAAACAGCAAAGATCGGAAATATTAAAAGATTTCTTTTAGAGAACACCCACATCGGCACTTATACCTCCATCAATTGTGATCACGCTTCCATTAATATAATCATTTGAGGCTTCCAAGAGAAAAGAACACAATCGAGCGATTTCGGAGGCTTCTCCCAACTTTCTATTAGGAGTTCTTTCTAAAACCTTTTGAGTGTAATTATCTATTTTTTTATCATTCGCACCCATGGGACTTTTAATATAACCAGGACAAATTAAATTGGCCCTTATACCCTTTGGTGCAAATTCTGCGGCGACAGTTTTAATCAATCCATTGAGCGCATGCTTCGAAGACACATAGGCCCCAGACCCCGGTGAACCCATTAAGGATTGAATTGACGATATGGCGATGATTCTTCCGTACTTTGCCTTTACAAAAGAACTAAGCGTTTTGTTTAAAATGATAAACAAACTATTCACATTAATCGCAAAAACTTTATTCCATTCCTCTAATGAAGATTCAACGATATCAACAAAAGGCCCTCCATACCCGGCGCAATGAACGATGCCATTAATCTTAAGCTTAAGAGCCTCTTTAGAAAGTTTATCGACCTCTTTTGAATCTGTTAAATCAGCAGCAAAAAGTTCAACATTTTTAGGCCATGTTTTAATTTTTTTTAATTTATCAGCGTAATCCGTCGCAAGAATTTTAAATCCTTGCTCAGCCAAGCTTTTAACAATGACATAACCAATTCCGCCGGCAGCTCCGGTTAGCAAAATACAATTATTAGGTGTCTTCATAATATTCCTTTGGGTGGGGTGACTACTAAATTAGGAATAGTAACCTGTTCAGGCAAAGTGGCTAAGTTAAAAATTGTTTGAGCAACTTCCTTTGGAGTTAACATGTCTTTAGAAGAAAACTCAGATCGACTTTTCCAAATGTCGGTATATGTCGCTCCCAAACTTAATAAAGTAGAAGAGATCCCATGAACACGACCTTCTTCATGCATGACTGACACCAAACCCCTTAAGCCAAATTTAGAAGCGGCATAGGCCGCATTGCCCTCAAGCGCCAGATGATCAGCAACGGAACCTATAACGTAAATTCTTCCTTTGGATTTTTGAGATATAAAATACCTATAGGCGCTTTTTAAAAACATAAAAGCCCCAGTTAAGTTAACTGAAATACACTCATCCCAGGCCTTATTAGAAAGTTTTTCAATCGGGCCGAAATGACCAATTCCAGCTGAAAAAATAAATAAATTTACCTTTGTTTTCGTTTTTGAAAGCCCATCAAACATCTCATTAATTGAGTCTTGTTGAGTGACGTCGAGTTTAATTTCATTAGCTTTTTTGGAACTTAAGGAACGGGCCGCTCTAATACAGTTCCAACCCTGTGCCTCAAAATATTGTGCCGTTGCCAAACCGATACCTCGGCTAGCACCCACAACAACTACAGTTAATTTTTCATTTTTTTGTTTTATTAGCTTTGCCATATATTATCCGCGTTGACACCCTCTGCCGCAGCACATTATTACGATGTCCCATATGTTCACAAAACTAAGTTTAGCTTTTTTCCTCTTTTCTGTATACGAAGTTCTAGGGCAAGACTTTTTCATTTATCATTCGCCCGATGATAAAAAGTTAATTTCAATTAAAATTGACTTAAAAGAGTTTCATAGAGACTCTTCTTTTAAAGTTTCCGTTCCTCACTCCACAACAAACCCCAACAATGAAACGCACCTCTGGGAAGGAATCTCACTAGTTTCACTCATTAAATTTGCAAATAAAACTAAGATTGGCTCTAAGGATTATGTCAGTATTATTGCCAATGACAATTATACTATTGGATTTAATTACGAAACTATTCGTAAAGAGAAAACCTTTGTGGCCACTCTTCGAAATGGCCAAAGTATTGGTCACAAACTTGGAGAAGAGCAGATTATTCACCCATTAGCAGATGAAAAAAATCCCTTAAGATCAGGGGAATGGTGGGCATGGTTTAACAAAGCTCTTGTAATTGGAAAAATCCCTCCCGTTATAGAAATTTCGGGAAAAGCTCTCGATCTCAGAAGTTTTAAACCCGACATTAAAGCTTCCGCACTTCCTCCTTACCCGGTAGGAATTTCAAATGCCTTGCCTAGCAAAGATAAAGTTAAAATTAATTGCCTATCTATGAATAAAGTTCCTGGCTTTTCAGATAAAACCAAATCGCTAGATATCTTTACACTTAACGGAAATACCCAAAAAATTTCAAATCCCAAAGATTATGCTTTTTGCTATTTGTGGAATGGAAAAGTCATTAACCCTTGGCTTGGTGGCCCCACTCAACTTTGTCAAATTGATAACCCAACCCGATGTTTCTTTTATATTAAATCTGTTAGTTTTAATAATTAATGGCTCAAGATAGACGAAGCATTGTTGTCCAGTGCGCAATCATAAGTGCACTGGTTTCAACTTTGTTAAGTCTATTCATGTCTTACTGCGCTTACTCTTATTTTAAATCGCGCTATGAAAACGATTTATTAAGCAACACTCAACAAACCATTACAAAAGTAAATTCATTTCTACTCGGTTATTTTTATAACCAAAAAAACTGGATACACCTTCAAGAGCACATTGATTATTTAAACGCAGCTCCTAACACGCTCTACAATTACATTCTCAACAACTCAGGCGACATTGAAATAGGAATAGAAGGCTTGGCTCAGGACAAAAGTGCTTTTCAAGGAAAAAGCAGAATGAGCTGGGAACCAGAGCTTCCCCTTAGTGATAAAACTCAACTCTTTGACACGAAAATTACAGCTCAACTAGCGGCTCTCTATCCAGAAAAGGCCGCAGAAGGAGATAGAATTTCTCTAATTACAACTCCCATAAGCTGTCAGAACTCAGTAAGTATTTGCGGCTATTTGAGAGTGGCTATAAGCTATCTCTCGATACAAAAAACTTTAAACAGATTTCGCTTTGCCTTATTTTTAGGATCTCTAGTTTTCAGTTTTTTAATATTTTTTGTAGTTTTTTATACAGCAAGAAAAAAACTTAGAGGAATTCGTCTTTTATCTCAAAACCTTCATGATTTTGCAGCCAACACCACGTTAGCGCCTGAAAAAATTAAAATTCAAACATCTTCCAACGACCCTGAAGAAGAATATTATTTAAAGGAATCCATTCAAGCCATGCTAGCCACAAAACTCAGGCTAGAAAAATCGCAGCAAAACTTAGCAGACTTACAAAGCGAAGCAGATCTATGTTTTCAGCTCGCCCACGATTTAAGATCTCCAATTGCTGCTCTAGACGCTCTTTCTATTTCTACAACAGAATTGCCGAGCGCGCAGAAAGAACTTCTCAAATCAATCACCACTCGAATGAGAGGAATAACCAAGGATCTTGCGAACAAAGCCAAGCAAAAACAACTTGAGCTTGAGAGAGCCAACTCACAGGCAACTCATCTTATCTCAGCCTTGGTACAAGTTATGGAAGAAATCCGAGCCGATCAAGACATTCTCGATTCATTAAAAATTTCTCTTGAAGGAGCTGAAGAATATTTAGGTCTTTATTTAAAGGCTGAATCTGAGCAATTGAAAAGAATTTTTACAAATCTCATATACAACGCTGCCGAAGCAAAGAAGCCGGGTCAAAGATTTGTTGAATTAAGTATTAGAATTCAGAAATCACAAACCAGTGACGACAATATCACTGTTAGTTTTAAAGATAATGGTAAAGGAATTCAAAACGATAGACTCAACAAAATTTTTGATAAAGGAGTTTCCTTTGATAAAAAAGAAGGAAGAGGCGGAACGGGACTAGGTCTTTATTACGTCAAAACAACTTTAGATAGCTGGTCATCAACTATAAACGTGAGTTCAATTATTAATGAGGGAACTTGTTTTGAGCTCAATCTAAAAACTGCTTTTGAGGCCAAAATTTTATCTCTTTCTCAGCTTTCAGAAATCAACACTAACTCACTTTGTATTATTGATGACGAAGAACATATTAGAAAATTCTGGCAATCAAAATTTCCTAAAATTCGAAGCTATGTCAGTCCTGAAGCCTATATTAATGACCCTCAACGAAGTGAGGCAGACTATTGCATAATCGACTACCACTTTTTTAATTCAAACATGAACGGCATTGATTTGATTGATCAAATGAAGCTTCACGACAGATCTATATTAAGCACGAACTTAATTGACAATCCAAACGTCTACGAAAGAACTCTACGACTTGGAATCTCTGTATTACCCAAACCACTATTAAACTTTGAAAAACTAAATCTAAGCTAATATTGACGATTTATTGACATAGCCTAAGGCCTTATCAATAGATGCTCTTTAGGTTTATTCTATAAAGATGAAGTCTTTAAGATATCTCTTAACTTTATTTTTAACTTTAAACTTAAGCTTTGCTGCTCCCGGTGACTTACAAAAATCAATTGAAAAATCTGTTCAAAACTATAATTTAGCAAAGAATAGTTATCTTAAAACAGGTCCTGAAGGATTTTTAAAATACGCAGATTTTTTAAACCGACAAGATAGAATTTATTTAAAAGCACAACTCAGCAAACTACCTCAGCTTCCAGACCTAGAAGTTGCTGAAAATTCTTTCAAAATTAAATATCAAAATAACTCATTTAAAATCGACGTATTTTATGAGGACTCTATAATTCTAGGTCTTCCAAATGGTCACAAAATTTCTATGACTCCCAAAAGAAGTCTAGAAACTATTTCCAACGAAATTCAAAAGGGCTTAGAAATATCAAAAGTTCATTTTGAAATTATTCCCTCAGCTAACGCCGAATTGAGCACGATGATGGCAATCGTTTTAGGCTTAGTAGGTGGTTTTGCGGGTTACTGGATATACAATAGTTTTTTTGCTGCTAAACCCTCAACAAACAGTGGCCAAGTTCATAAAATTACTGTGACCGATCTCCCGCATGGAAGCCCTACTGGTGGAGGCGGCGGAGAAGCTGCTGGCGACAAAAAAAGTGAAAATGATAATTCTCAAGACAACAAGAACAAAGACAAAGACAAAGATAACGAAAACAACACAAATCCTTCAAACAAAACACCTCAAGGTGGGCCGAACCCATCGAATGGCCAGCCTTCGCAAGGCGCGACGCAAGGGCAAGGCAATCAGAGACTTAAAAAAGAAGATCGAGAATTACTTCAAAAATTGTTTTGCTCAAAAATTGGTGAAACTCCAAACAAAGCAATTTTTGAAAGTTTATTAACCGATTCTGTAAAAAATCCATCTGTTGGCCTTGGACAACATCTTGCTGAAAAATATAATGGATTATTAAATCCGCCCGATGATTTAGAAAAGAAGGGAATGCGTTCAGCAATTCAAAGTTTTTATAACATATTTCTTGATGAAAAAATTGGAGACAACAAAATCGATACCATCCAAATGGACTCAAGTTCGAAAAAAATCATAAATATGCCTGAGGCAACTACGGCCGTCATTCAACTGCACAAACCCTTAGAAATTAAATTAATTTGCCCCATAATTAAAAATGAAGCTGCAAACTCTGTAGGTTGTGATACCAAAAATTTAGAAATTAGAATTAATAACGGCATTAGAGGTAATAAACTTTGCTCTATACCTCCTCCAAAACCAAAGCCAGGAGCGAATACTCCCGCTCCCCCTCTAGGCCCGACGCCACCACAACTGCCAAATGGAGCAGCGCCAGCGCCAACGCCAACAGCTCCCGCTCCCAACGGAGGCGAACCCACTCCTCCTAGTCCTAATCCACCCCAAGAAATTCCAGACTAAGTTTCAAGTCATTTAAAAGTGTATATACTTTAAGCATGAAAGTATTTTCGTTTGTTTTTTCAATGACCTTGCTTTTTTCATGCGCCACAAATCCCTTTAAAAAAGCTCGCGCTAAAGTTGTCAGAATAGATAATTTTAACAATCCAGAAAGCATGCCTTTTGAGAAAATTGCGAAACAATACCTAGAAGATGCTCAAGATACTTTAAGTGAAGAATCCTACACACTTCAAATTTTTTCAGCGATTCCAAACGCCAAAACTCAAAACATTAATCAATTCTATTTAGTGAGTTTAAGTGAATCGCAAGTAGAGGTGAATCAACGTGAATATAAGATTTTATATCAAGGTCCCTCTAAAGATTTTTTAGATGCTGAAAGCATTCGTCTTCACGATTTTAGATTTTGGATTAATAGCCAAAGCTCAGCTATCCTCCTAGACGTTGAGCACAAAAACTCAAATTACAATGAAGTCATCGTTTATAACAGAAACATTTCTACTCATGATATAAGTTTAGAAAAAGTAACTTATAATTTAAAAGACCCCAAAGAGGCTTCTGCATTTAAAAAAATTAAAAATTCATTGGCGCCCAGAGATTCACAGCCCGCTTATTACTGCAAACTTTTTAAAAAATCCGGCTATCAATGCACGCTTTCAAAAGGTATCGCACCTGATACAAGTCTAACAATGAGTTCTCTTAGTTTTTAGAATGCTTTTTAATGTAGTCCTGAAGTGCGGCGGGATCATCAGTAATAATAGCGTCGGCATCAGCTCCTAGCATTTTCGACCAAGACCAGGGACCATTAAGAGTCCAAGGAGCCACTTCAACACCAATTTCATGAAGAGCTTTTATTTCTTCTGCGCTGATTTCACTCCATTGTGGTGAAATAACATTTGCAGACAATTCTTTTGCTATTGCCAAATAATCTTCATGATTTTCTGTTAAGGCAGAAATTCTAATTTTAGGCTCGAGCCTTCTAGCAATTTTTAATGTCCTAAAATCAAAAGACTGCAAAATAACCCGATCAAGCATTTTATGTTTTTTTATAACTTCTAAAACCAATCTTACAAAAACTTCTGGATCAACAGTTTCATCTTTATCCTTTTCTATTTTTGTTTCTAAGTTAAATTCTATGCTTTGAGAGTTGGGGAGTTTAGAGTTTTTTACCATTATAAATAACTCTTCTAGTGTAGGAATTTCTGTGCCAACAATGAGCTTTTGATCTTTAAATTTCTTATTCCTTTTAGAACCACAATCAAATTCTTTAATTTCTTTTAAGCTTAGTTCTCTAATGAGTATTGGGCTTGTTAGAGGACTGGAATTTTTATACTGACACAAATCAGGATTAATGGAGGTGTCATGATTTAAAACAACGACGCCATCCTTAGTAACACCCATATCCGTTTCAAGAAAATCAACACCTAATGACATGGCATATTCCATGGCAGGAAGAGTGTTTTCAGGAAATTTTGCACGAGCTCCTCGATGCCCATGTATTTTTATTGGCCGGCTTCTTTTTTCCAATCCTGTCGATAAACACCCTGACAAAAAAGAAACTAATGTGCCCATAAGTATTAATCTAGAAAAATTCCCCACGCCAAACCTCCGTAGAACAACTGTTATTCTTAGCTTTAGGGTAGGGTGTTGGCGAGAATTTTAAATATTCTCACCCACTCCAAACTTTTGCGGTGCGCGAGAATACTCAGCCTCTGCACCAGCCAACCAGGAATTCAAATTATTTTTACGTCTTTGATCGCTTGGATGAGTCGACATAAATTCTGGAGGCGCTTTTCCACCATTCGCGGCTTGCATTCTTTCCCAAACACGAGTGGCTTCAGATGGATCATAACCCGCTCTTGCCATATAAATTTGTCCAACTTGATCGGCCTCTGTTTCATCTTCACGTGAAAATTTACGATCAAAGAAACTCACCATAAAGCCACCAACAACACCACCCAAAGATGTTCCCATTCGACACCAATCAGATTTACAAAAGAGCTGCCCACCAACTACAGAAGCAATAGCAATTCCAGCGCCAATAAGATTCCCCTTTACAGCGCGAGCATATCTTTGCTTGCCATGTTTACGAGTAGCGTGCGCCACTTCGTGTCCCATGACTGCGGCCAATGCACCTTCAGTTTTAAGAACAGGCATAATTCCTGTGTAAACGGCCATCTTTCCACCTGGCATACACCAAGCATTAAGTTCATTTTTTTCAATCAACATAACTTCCCATTGATAATTTTCACCGGAAGCAAGCGCTATTCTATTAGCCACTCTCTCGACCATTTGAGTCCATCGCGCATTTGTAGATCTCTTTTCTTTTGTTTTAATTTCCTCATAGGCCTGTGCCGCTGTTTTATTAATTTCAGCATCGCTCACAGACCCGAGCCCACCACCACCGTCTTTTGATCCTTTTGACGAACAGCTCGCTAATAATAAAACAAACAAAGATGTTAAAATTTTATTTTTCATAATTTTTTTATTTAAATTCTTAAACCAGCTTCTTTTATCAATGGATTATTTACAAATTTACTCTGCAAATCTTCCACCTGTTTACCCTGGGGAGACTCTAACCACTTGTCCTCAATACTTGGACAAGTCATAGGCACTTCAAAATTAAAAATGGGGTGTTTTTTAGTGCTGGCTTTTTCCAGTTGCCCAGATTGAATCATAGATAAAAGTGTTCGACTCACTTTTAATGGAAACCTTTGTCCCTTTTCATATCCACCTTGAGTCCACCCTGTATTGAGCAGCCAAAAAGAGGCGCCTGATTTAGCGGCACGCTCAGCCAACATTTTCGCGTAAACCATAGGAGGCCTAGGCATAAATGGTGCCCCAAAACAGGTGCTGAAAACTGCCTTAGGTTCTTTCACTCCCAGTTCGGTT
Organism: uncultured Bacteriovoracaceae bacterium; assembly: GCA_964609695.1. GTDB lineage: Bacteria > Bdellovibrionota > UBA2428 > UBA2428 > UBA2428 > JAGNHS01. The sequence goes on along the minus strand of CAZSSP010000004.1, from coordinate 95,702 downwards.
CCAGCCACTTTAGCAGTGTAACCAGAAACAAAATGAAATTGAGCTTGCTCTGGATTGAGGCGTGCCACAGCCGGTAACGCACCAAAAGCATCTGCCGTTAAAAATACTATTGTCTTAGGTTCAGCTGCCGCTTTGTTGGGTGAATAAATATTTTTTAGAAAATCTATAGGATAAGCGCCTCTAGTATTTTCCGTGATACTGCCATTATCATAATCAACAACTCTAGTGTTGGGATCATAAACAACGTTTTCTTGAATGGCACCAAAGCGATTAACGGCTGCATAAATTTCGGGTTCTGTTTCTGCTTTAAGAGAAATTAACTTGGCGTAACAACCGCCCTCTAAATTATACAGGCCTTTATCTGTCCAAATAATTTCATCGTCTCCAATCAAGGCCCTATCTGGACTTGCTGACAAAGTTGTTTTTCCAGTCCCAGACAAGCCAAACAACACACAAGAATGACTACCATCTGGAAAACAATTAGCTGAAGCGTGCATTGGAAGAATTCCCAAAGGAGGCAATAAAAAATTTGCAATTGTGAAGGCTGCCTTTTTAATTTCTCCAGCATATTGGGTGCCTGCAATAGCTATTTTTTTATTCACAAAATCTAAAGCCACCAAAGCTTCTTTGTCATAATTTAATCCCAACTCTTTAGGCGTGATCATGGGATCATGATAAATTTCAATTCCTTCATTCCTTTGAAGTAAATTTTGTAATTCAGTGGAGCGAAACATCGTTGCCCCAAACAAGGTATGCCAAGCCGATGTCGATTTAAGTCTTAATGTATAAGGCCCCAAAAAACCTTTAAATGTATAATGATGTTTTTTTTCAACATGGGCTGCCATCAACGAAATGAACTTGCCCGCCAAATCGCGATCCATTCCTTGATTATTTTTTCCCCAAGAAACCTCGTTTTTAATGGAAGGGTCTTCAGAGATAAAACGGTTTTCAGGAGATCTTCCCGTATATTTTCCCGTCTTCGTCAACAAAGCTCCCGTAGAGCTCAGACAAACATCTTCTTTTTTAATACTTTCTTCAATTAACTGGGTCCTTGAAAATTCCATAAAGCAATCAAATCTTAAGGTATGAATAATGGCAAGACAGGGGGGGGCCCTATTGCTGAGTCATATTATTGACTCTTTTGGGCGTCGCACAAAGCTTTATGATGTAGTTATGGCTAAAAAAAGGCTGCTAATAGCTCCTGTTTTTTTGATATCAGCTACGCTTTGCCTGGGTGCAAGCACTGAAAATGATAGTGAAAAATTAAAATTAGCACTCGAAATCAAAGGACTTCACTTTAATAGTAAAAGCCAGCATGAGCTCTATTTTAATCAGCATGAGCACATTAAAAGCTTAAGCAACGACCCTAATAATGAGTTTTTTGTAGAATTAACACCCAAGCGATTAAGTGAGCAAAAACTTGGGGACACTTCCTCGTTTTTGGTTGAAATCAACATCAGCCGAAGAGAAGGTCGCAAACAAGTCAGTATAGCTAAGCCCATCGTTAGCGTTGAATATGGTGGAGAAACCAAAGTTCAGCAAAAAACAGGCGATGGAAAAGAGGATTTAGAAGTTTCCGTTCTTTCCTTGCGCTAACTATTTCAAAAAGCTTTTGAAATAATCCCTATCCTTTTCCATTTCATTTTTGAATTTTAATTCGCCTTTTTTAGCCGACAAAGACACATCAAGTATTCTAAATTGAATCACTGCATTTTTAGCCATCCAAACTAAAAGTTTTTCAAATCCCTCTTTTTTATCTTTATAAGGATATTCAGGTTTATTTAATAACTCATAAAGTTTTAAGTTTTCTTGCTGTACTTCATAAAGATTATTCTTTTCATAAATATCTTTTTTTAAAGACTTAAACCAATCTTCATATTTTGAAGCACTCGCTTGAGCAAGAAGATGTTTTTCAATGATGTCTGGAGGAATACTTAGATCTAGCTTTTCTGGGGATCTTTTTTTAACTTCATTTTCCTGAGCTTTAGCAAAAAACTCCTGAGCACGAGCGAGCTCTGCTTTACATTTTTTACTTCCACACTGGGAAACATAAGTGTTAAATTTCCAGAACACCTCATGGGCATCACTAAAATGTAAATTAAAAATTTCGTAGAACTTTAGCATAGCCGCATAGTTCTCAGCCTCATCAAGAAGCCACTGAACTAATCGCAACTCTTGAAAAACTAATTTATCAAGATTGTTTCTCTTCTTTTCGCCTTTCTCAAAGAGAGAATCACCCAGGGCTACGCGAAGACTTTTTAGCCTATAGTCTTTTATAAAAGCTGGAGGAACTGTTTCCTGCAAATGATGAATATATTCGTGAATGACGCTGTACTTAGGAGCATCAGCTCTAATAAGCAGTTCAGGCTTATTGGCTTTATTTAAAGTTGAAAACTGAGAAACATATTGTGCATTGATGTTTTCTTTCAAAAACTCCGAATTAAATTCTTCTTTCTTATTGCAGGGAGTGCTTGTAATTTCTTTTTTAAAGTTCTTTCTTGCATCACAATAAACTTTTACGGCTAATCCTCTTTTAGAAAACTCATTAAGAAGTTCGTCGTAAGTCATATGACTTAATATCTTTATGTCTTCAATCCCAAACTTTGCACCACTAGGAAGTATCAACTCTTTCCCAACAATTTTATAATCTTCCCAAGGGTGGGGACTTTCTTGAAGTGTTTTATCTATTTGTGCAACAAACTTTTCATAGTCTTGCTGATTAATATCTATAGGAACACCACTCCAAGCCATTGATAAGGGCAAAGCCAGTAAAAGCACTCCAAAGAATCTCATGAAATCTCCCCATGATTAGAATAGGGGGCCTTTTCAAAAAATCCAAAGATAAAATTCCTAATTCTGCGGTGAGTTGCTCAATAATCTTTAGTTTGTATGATGAAGAGCTCAGAGCATGGCCTCGCATTGAACTAAAAACTCAGGAGCCAATCTCGACTTTTGAGGAATCTGAAGAGTCATTTTATCTAATTCTTCTTTAGTAAATAGTGTTGTATCTATTTTATGTTTAGGAAGTCTCTTTTTAGCAAAATAATGACCATCACTTGTTTTTCCAACAACTATAAATCCATCTTGAGTTAGCTTTCCTAAAAACGATCTTTCTCCAACCTTTGTTTGAGTTGTAATCTCACCCAAACCTTCTTCGTAACCCTTCATATTCATGTTTTGAGCCTGAACTCTTACTAAATTCGCCCTGTCATGCGAAGCATAAGAATTATCCATGACAACGATTTCTAAGATATTAGATTTCATTAAAGTGCCTTCACTCCCCTGGGGAGAGTGCCCACCTAAAATTCTATGAATTCCCTCAGATTTAATTTTATCTTGTGTCTCAAGCGTGGGCATTTCTGGCTGTTCATCACCAACAAAATAATAGCTATAAACTAAGCTCACATTATTTCTACCAGGAGTTATCTTGTTGGGCTCTTGATAAGCAATAAGCCAATCTGTGAGAGCTGTAGATTTGCCCTTCTTATAATCATCTACAGCCGCTTTATATTTTTTATTTAGTTCTTCAAGATTTTTTCTAAGACTTCCCTGCGCAAATTCTTTTTCTAAAGCGTAGTAGGCTTCATCATTAAAGGCTCCGTGTATAAACATATTCCCATCAATAATTTTGGAAAGTTCGGCGCGCTCAAGATATTTTTCCATTGGCCCGCCAGCTTCAACATCTGAGAGCATGCTTTTATAAACTTCTTCATCGTTAACTAAAGCAGCATTGGCAGAAGAAAGTTCCTTTCGACGGAGCTCAAAAGCATGTTTAGCTCCTAGAGTTTCTGACAACATCCATTTAAGCCTATTAATTTTTGTATCTGCTTGAGAGTTATACGTTGCAGCACCTGAGTTTCCTATAAAATAAGGAAATTTCGAGCGCTCAGATCTTTTTCTAAAAAGAGCCTCGTCGTTTAACTCCAATGTTAAGCGAATTTTATTAATGTCTCTATTTCCCGCAATTAAAGTCACTTGATGAGGTTGTCTTTCTTTTAAATCCACCAACATTTCAAGTATTTTTCTACTATTAGGGCCCCGGTCCATGACATCGCCAACATATACAAAATGAGCGCCCTCTTTAACTTTTAGCCTGCCCTTTTCGTCGAGAGTGAGGTTTTCACTTTGTGACAAAAAATCATCTAAGCGATTTTTATTACCCTCTAAATCTGAAAGTGCTTCAACCTCTACTTCACAATAAGTATTTTTTATTAGACCGAGACTTAGCCATGAAACTAAAAGGAGCCCAGTGAGCTTCTTCAAACTGGAACAACCCCGTGTTTTCGAGGAAAATATTTTAAATCTTTTGCAGAATAAATATCAAAACGAGCCGCCAATTCATCTCGCAACTTCTCAGGTTGTACGACTTGATCAATGACTAATTCAGAGGCTAATTTTTTCAAGTCTACATCTTTTTCGTATTCAGCCTTTTTTTCTTCAACAAATTTTTTTCTCATTTCAATATCAGTAAATTCTTGAATCTTATTATAATAAACTGCGTTGACAGCTGGATCAGGCCCCATCACAGCTATCTGCCCAGTGGGAAGAGCCAGGGTGCAATCAGGATCAAAGCCCGGACCACACATCGCATACAAACCCGCCCCAAAAGCTTTTCTTACAACTACGCAAATTTTTGGAACAGTCGCCTCGCTAATAGAAAAAACCATTTTAGCGCCATGTCTTATGATGCCCATTTTCTCAACCTGAGATCCAATCATAAAACCGGGAACGTCGGATAAAAACAACAACGGAATGTTAAAGGCATCACAAAGAAAAACAAAACGAGCGGCCTTATCTGCAGAATCCACAAAAATAACCCCGCCCTTAATTCTAGGTTGATTTGCAACAATACCAATAACCCTTCCCTTTATGCGCGCGAACCCAGTGATGAGCTCTTGTGCAAAAAGCTTTTTCATTTCAAAAAAACTTCCCGAATCAACGAGCCCTTCTATAACTTTCTTCATGTCATAAGGTGCCGCAGGATTTTCTGGAAGTATTTTTTCAAGTTCTAGAGGATTGAGAGGGTTCAATGGAGCTTGAAGTTTTTGTGCTTCTTGAAAGTTTTGTGGAAAATAATTTAAATAATCTTTTCCTAGTTTTATGGCTTCATCTTCGTTTTCAGCTAAGACGTCTCCCACTCCACTTACAGAACAATGCATTTGAGCTCCGCCCATTTGCTCAAGAGTCACCTTTTCGCCAATGACAGACTCAGCCATTCGAGGGCTTCCCAAATACATAGAGGCATTATTTTTCACCATTATTACAACATCACAAAACGCAGGAATATACGCACCACCTGCGGCAGAGGGACCAAACAACAAACAAATTTGAGGAACATAGCCTGAAAGTCGACACTGTAGATTGAAGATTTTTCCGGCACCCCGCCTTCCAGGAAACATTTCAACTTGGTCTGTAATTCTTGCTCCCGCAGAATCAATTAAATAATAAATGGGTATCGCAAGTTTAGCAGCTTGCTCCTGTAAACGAATCATTTTTTCAACAGTATGCTTGCCCCAAGAGCCCGCCTTAACCGTTGAGTCGTTTGCAAGAATTCCTACACTTCTTCCATTAACTTTAGCAAAGCCAGTAATCACTCCATCTGAAGGTAGACCCTCTTCTTGGCAATTTGCATAAAGTCCTTCTTCAATGAAGGAATTGGGGTCGATAAGTTTTTTTATTCTTTCTCTAGCAAATTGTTTTCCAACTTTGGCATTTTGTTCGTGATATTTTTCAGAACCGCCCTTTAAAAGTTTTTCCTCTAGAGTTTTCCATTGAGCGAGATTTTCATGATTTTTAATAGTCATACGATTTATTTTCCTAAAAATTTAGCTTTTCGTTTTTCATTAAAAGCCTTGAGCGCTTCTACACGATCATCGCTTTTTAAAACAACTTTATATCCTTCTCTTTCAACTTTTAACCCTTCATCAAGATTAAGATTTCTTCCCTTTTTAATAACTTTTTTTGCTTGAACTACTGCGATAGGCCCATTTTGAACAATTTCTTCAGCCCATTTTTGAATTTCGCTTTTGGGATTATCCCCCACATAATCAAGAAGCCCTATGGAAAAGGCCTCTTGAGCGCTCATTCTCTTAGCGCGAAAAATCATCTGCTTAGCTTTTGAAGGACCCACTAATTGAGTCAGTCTTTGGGTGCCTCCAGCGCCAGGAATTATTGCTAAACGAGTTTCGGTTAATCCTAGTTCCGCATTGGGATAAGACAAACGAAAATCACAAGCCAAAGCTAGCTCTAAACCTCCACCAAAAGCAACACCCTCTATCAAGGCCATGCTTGGGCACGAGATTTCATCTATTGTATTCATTAACTTATTGAGTTTATCGAGAGTTTGAATCACTTCCTCGGGACTCATCTTTAATCGCTCTTTCAAGTCTGCTCCTGCACAAAACGCTTTGGACGACGCAGAACTAATTATTAAAACTCGTGTTTTAAACTCATCAGAAAATTTACTTTCAATGTCTAATTTTTCCTGAAGCTCTGATATTAGCTCTGTTGAAAGGGCATTATGTTGATCAACCCTGTTCAATGTCAATTCAACAATTCCGTTGTTTTCCTTACGTAATATTAGAGACATATTTTGATTCGAGACTCCTTAATACTTTAGAGGTCGACTTGCGTCCTAAACATTTCTCAGTAAAAAGGGCCGCCTCTACAATATTCTTAATATGTGGCGCTTTTTCTTTTGTAGTTTCTGTTAAAAGATTCCAAAGGTCTTCGGTAGAAAGATTTCCTGCCGCCCCAGGCGCATAAGGACAACCACCCAAACCCGCGACAGAAGAATCAAATCTTGAAATTCCAAATTGCATAGCTTCCCACACGTTAGCCAAGGCCAAACCTCTAGTATCATGCAAATGAAGCGCAATTTTTGAGGCAGAATGTGTTTTTAGAAGGGCCTTTAATAAAAGCCTAATTTGAAGTGGTGTAGCGTGACCCGTAGTATCACTCAAAGCCACTTCTTGAGCACCAATTTCAAACAAATCTTTAACAGCTTTAATAACTTTTTTTTCTGAAATTTTCCCCTCGTAGGGACAATAAACTAGAGTCGACAAATAAACTCTACTTTTAATTTTGGCCTTTTTTGCCATGGCTAAAAGAGCCTTTAACTCCAATAGCAACTCTATCTGACCTCTATTAACATTTTTTTTACAAAAACTTTCACTTGTAGAGTAAAAAAAACTCATACCGTCGGGAGCAGCTTCATTGGCCAGCTCAAAACCTTTTAGGTTGGGTACAAAAACCCAAAACTTGGTTTTAGATTTAGTTTGCTCTCTTATCTCTTTGGCTCGCTTAAGGACTTCAGCAGAATCTTTTAACTGAGGAATTTTATCGGCCCTAACAAACGAACCAACTTCTATATCTTCAAGACCTGATTCAATCAGAGATTTTAGAATTTTTTCTTTTTCATCTAGGGAAAAATGTCTGGATTCACTTTGCAAACCATCGCGAAGTCCAACTTCAAATATTTTCCCCCGAAAATTTTTCATTATCCCCTACTCAAGAACAATCAAAACCTGTCCCTCTTGAACAAAATCATCAATCTTCACTTTAATTTCTTTAACTTTTCCTGAAATTAAAGAGGGGACCATCATTTCCATTTTCATACTTTCAAGAACAAGCACATCTTGGTCTACAGAGACAGAATCTCCCAGGTTAACCAACACTTTAAAAACAGTTCCGGTCATGTTTGAAACAATATCTGCCATCACCAAGCTCCACCGAGTTCATATCTATACGAGGCCGTAATAAAAACTGTCCATAAATCAGGGGCGTCTAGAACCCCATGATAGCGGGTTTGCATACCGACAGCAAAGCTGTCTGTTAGATTAAAGTCTCCACTAATCCCCCCGTTTGTTCCAAATTTTGTTGAAATACCTGCTTCTTTATAAAAGCCCGCACCTCCAATAATACCAAGGCGAAATTCTTGGAAATCCACGGGGTAAATTACAATCGCAGGACTAAAATAGTAGTGTGTTTCGCTTTTAATTTGGCCAGTTGCAAAATCGGCCTGAAAAGCTATCCATCCGTAAGGATTCACTCCAAAAACAGCTCCGTATCCGATGGATGACGCTTTATCTGTTCCATATCCACCGACCTGACCACCTATTTTAAGCTCTTGGCCAAAACTCTGTATTGCCAATAGAAAAAGAGCCCCATAAAGACCTGAAAAAAGATAGTTTTTAAACTTATTCATAGACTTAAAAAGTTAGAACAAATAACGTCAAAACACAAAGGGTCCTCAGCATGAAGGTACCGTTTTGACGTTGTGCAACTCAGAGAGGTCCAGACTGTATTATGATTAAAAATACTGCGACAATTGAAACTTTGAGTAAAAGCAGCACTCGCATTCCTCAGTTTTTTGCCAACATTTTATTTAGAAGCTTTGAAACTCAAGAACTTTTCATTGAACAACTTGAACGCCTTCGAGTTGAACATCCCAAAAAGCCTCTCATTTTATGTTTGTTCAACGCTGGCTTAATTGAATACTTTGCCGTCCGCCTTTTTATTTTTAATAAATTTGGTGAAACTTTCGAATTATCGCACGCGCTTGGAATTTCGCGTTTTTTACAAGACTTCTTTTCTTTTCGTTTAAAAAGAACCTTATCTTCCATAGGCCTTCTTAGAAAAGAGAAATCTCATTTAGCCGTTTGTTTAAAGTCGCTAGAAGAAGGCAAGCCTCTTTTTCTCAATATGAAGGTTTTAGACAACAAAAAAGTTTTTGAACAAGCGCCAAGCGAACGTTACTTGTCGGCCATAAAAAAATATCACCCCAACTCCATCATTGTTCCGGTTGCCTTTGTTTGGAAGCGTGCGCCTAAAGTCATCGATGAGGCGCCTAAAGGATTTAACGAAAAGCTTTTAAAATTGTTGGCCACCCCACTGTCATTGCCTTGGTATTTTTTGCTTGGCGACCCCTATTCTCCTAAAGGACTACGAAAACTCCTTCTCATTATGCGCGGCTACTCCAAAAGTGTCTTAAGGGCCACAGAATCATTTTCGATTCAAGAATATGAGCCCCACGTCATTCGGCGAAAAGTATACTTAGCCATTCAACATGAAAAAAGAGTTTTACTGGGACCAATTTACAAATCTACAAACTCTGTTCAAGAAGAAGTCCTTGGAAGCCCTTCTTTTAAAAGTTTTTTAAACAAACTTTCTCATGAAACCGGCACTCCGGAAAAATCATTAAATAAAAGAAGTGTATTCCTTTTTAATCAAATGGCGGCCCAATATAGATATTTCGTCGTTGAGGTGGCTTCTTGGATTTTAACAAGAGTCTTTAGAACGATTTACCACGGAGTAGAATACGACAGGGCTGAATTAGAAAAGATTCGAGAAGCTTCAAAGGAAGGCACTGTAATTCTCATTCCTAACCATAGAAGCTATTTTGATTTTCTACTTCTTTCTTATGTTCTTTTTAATGAGCACTTCATGCCTCCTCATGTTGCGGCAGGAATCAATTTAAATTTTTGGCCCATTGGGGGTTTACTCAAAAGAGGCGGTGCGATTTTTATTCAACGCTCATTTAAAGGAGATCCTCTTTATACAGAAATTTTCCGCAGATACATCGTTCATCTTTTAAACAATAAAATTGTATTTGAGTTTTTCATAGAAGGGATGCGTTCAAGAAATGGAAAGGCCGCACCTCCACGATATGGAATTCTTAAAATGATTTATGAGGCTTCGCAAAACAAAGAAATCACCCAAAATCTTCGAATCCTACCTGTCTCAATCACATACGACGTTGTCACTGAAGAAAAGGCCCACCGACGCGAACTTGAAGGCGGAAAAAAAATTCAAGAAAGTTTTTTAAATCTTTTGGGATCAATTTCTTTTTTCTTCAAAAACTATGGTCGAGTCCATTTACGCTTCGCAGATGCTCTCCCGGTTGAAAACTGGATTAGCGACAAAGGCACTCGCTTTGGCCTTCAAAAACTTTCGTTTGAAGTTTGTCACAGAATCAACGAAGCCACGCTCTTAACTCCAATGGGATTAGTTTGCGGAGTTCTTTTAGCAAAACCCGGGAACGCACTTTCTAAGGGTGATCTCGAAAATTGGCTCGAAAAACTTCACGCTGACATTCTCAAACTCAATTCTCCTCTCACGCCTGAACTAAAAGAGAATTTTCTCAAACCCTGTCGTAGAGCGCTTGCAAGACTCATAGACTCTAAAGTTGTCGAGAAATATCACTTACAAGATGGTGGCGTTGGTTTGCGAGTTCCAGGGAAAGAAAGAATCCAAGTTTTATATTATAAAAACTCTGTCATTCATGCTTTTGTACTCGCGGCTCTAAGAGGCATTGCGGGAAAAAACAAGGATGAGCTTTTAGAGCTTAGAAATCTTTTAGAGTTTGAATTTTTCTTTCCAGAAAAAGAAAAATTCTTTCAACAAATTGAAGCTCTACCCGCAGACCTAAATTATGGGTTTTTCTCTCATTGGATAGACGACACCCTTGAGAACATTCAACTGGGGCTCAGTTATTTAAAGCAAAGTCACTCATTAAAGCTTGACGACAAAACGTGGAATTTGCGCCTTATGAAATATGGTCAAGAAAAAATATTAGAGTTTTCTACAAAACGATTTGAAGCTGTTAACACTCAAAGCTTTAAGGCGTTTTTAAGTTTAGCTCAAAACGAAAAGTGGCTTCAACCTTCCACAAAGGCTAAAGAATCAATACTGGGCGTTCACTCTTTAAACGACATTGAAAATGCTCTAACAAGAGTCCGATATTTTAGAAGTAAAATTCCCGATTGGGACACTCTTAAATAAAGATTTATTATAATGAAATCGCCTTTAAAAATTAAAAATCAAGTTGATGCCATCTATGAGCGGTATCATAAAAAATCTTATTTAGAGCTCGACCCACTTCACGTGCTCATAGAAGGATTGAATCCTAACGATACTGAAGTTCTATCTTTTATAATGGCAGGACTTTCTTATGGTAGAGTTGAGCAAATTGTTAAATCCTTTAAAAATCTTCTTATTGGCTTAGAAAGATTGGGCTGCAAAAAAAGCGGCGAAGGGCTTTCATGGTATCTCTTAAATAACTTTAATAAACAAGAAGCATCGCAAGCCTTAAAGGGATGGGTTCATCGACTTAACACTGAACACGACATTCTTGATCTGTTTTCTGTACTCAACAAAATTTTAATTGAAAAAGGCTCTTTATGCGCTCACTTTCAAGAATCCTATTTAGAAAATCCTGAAAACCATATTTCGAAATTTGGCCAAATTTTTAGAAACTCAACTGCAAAACAAAGTCTTAATAAAAAGTGGAAGGGAACAGGGGCCTCCTGGTTTGCTCCTGATCCAAAGGATGGAAGCACCTGTAAGCGACTCATGATGTGGTATCGTTGGATGATTCGCGACGACGAGATAGATCTTGGATTATGGCAAAAGTCACCACTCATAAATACAAAACTACCTCACCCTTCACCCAAGAGACTTTTTTACCCTGTTGATACCCATATTTTTAGATGGGGAAAAAACAATAACGTTATAAAATCTAATTCAATGAACTGGAAAAGTGTCAGAGAAATTACAGAAGTTTTTAAAAAGCTGTCCCCTGAAGATCCAGTAAAATATGATTTCTCGCTTTGCACAGAGGGTAAATTAAATTTTAGAGACTCTATTAAGATTTCTAAAAAAGTAGCCCCAAAGAAAAGTCGTGTTTCGTCTCCCCGCTCCCATGAGTTACAAAAGTAGCCGCATAGTCTGCACTAAACTTATCAGCAGAATATCCTAAACCTGTGCTTAAGAGTTTTTGAGACCACGGAGAATTCTCTCTATATCCAGCCTTTAATGAAAATGACTTATATAAATATTCAGCACCTATAGAGTAAACAAATAAACTGTCAGATGGGCGTCTGAATTTAGACGCCGAATCTAGCTTTTCATATCGCATTAGAAGAGCTGAAAAAATGATGCTTTCATTTAATAAATAATCCGCTCCCAATTGCACTGAGGTTGGAAGATAATCATTTTCATCGTCGAGAAAATTAGTAACTCCTACACCTAAACGAGTGCTAGGTGCAGCCTGATAATAAAAGCCTAAATCCCCATTCCAAACAGTTGCATTTTTAAGACTTGGATTTTGATAGGTGTTTATGTTTACGTATTTAGCACCTCCGCCAAATGAAACCTCATCTGACACTTTAGCAAACAAAGAAAGCCCCACTCGACTTTCTACTCTTTGAAAATCACCAGCGGCTTCATCTTGAATTGCACTTTTCTTAGAATCTCGTCTTAAATAATAAATCCCGCCACCAAGCTGACTAGACTTAGTATCAACTATAGAGGCCAACATTGTTTTACCGGTGCTTAAATATCCAACCCCAACATTATATTGCTTAGGAATTGCCGCAGCCGCTGGATTAAGAATTAAATTATCATAAGAAGAAGGGGTGGCCACTGAAGCCGAACCCTTAGCCGAAGATTTAGGTCCAATTAAAGTTAAAGTATCAGACTGCGTGGGCTTTGTAGCAAATGACTGAATACAAAAAAGACTGAATAATGATAAATATATTTTACGTTTTAAGCTTAGATGTTGAATCATAGAACTAAGTTATAGTCTTGGCCTATGCCTTTGTCATTTGATGACTTTAAAACAAAAGTGACCAAAGTTTTTACAGTTATATAAAAATAACACATTAACAATTGAAGGCATCACTTCACAAAGTTCTGAATATTTCAGGCTTTTTTAGCTGGCCCACTCCTTGCAACCATTCATTTGAAACAAGGGGTTTGTATATGAAAAGAATTCTATTAGCGCTCATTCTAACAACTGGATCTTTTATGGCTTCAGCTTGGGAGAACTTCACTATAGGTGGAAGTCTCGGTTTTGGTTCCTTTAACGGCAACTCAGCCGTAGGTGGAAATATTGGACTAGGTTACTCCACCGGGAATGGTCCAGCTTACGGTGGCTGGGGTGGCGGCTATATGGGAGCGCCTATTTTGCCATACGGCCAAGCTTATCAAAGCATGCTTGGTTACGGAAATCTTTGCACACAACTGCCTAATTTCGGAATAGGACAATATCCGAGCAACTTCGGAAGATATCCCATCCAACAACCCTTGCTTTCTCAACTCTATAGACCCGTTCAAATGCCCATGCCTTATCCAATCAACGGCGGTATCCCTGGTGGATGCGGAATGTCTCCTTGTGGTGGCGGTGTTTACACTGGCGCAATCATGAATCCCTGCGGAATGTCACCATGCGGTGGTGGAATCTACACTGGTGGCGCTATGAGTCCTTGTGGAATGTCTCCTTGCGGAGGTGGTGCCATCAATGCTGGCGGAATTTTCAACGGCGGAATCTCTGCCGGCGGAGTTTACGGTAGCGGTAACTTAATTGCTTCTTTAGGAATGTATCTTCAAGGAACAAGCGTAATGCCAATTGCTGCTCCTCGTTGCCAAAGCTGCTGCACCCAGATTGTTCAACAACAACCTGTCCTTTACGGTTCACCAAGAGCTCCTGGCTTAATACCAAGAGCAACGCACTGATTCGACATCTTTCAAAGCTACGCTTGCCCTTATAAGGCAAGCGTAGCTTTTTTTTTGCGTATCTAATAAGATCGCAGAATGAAAACCCTCTGGATCCTTTCTCTACTTTTTTCAACTATATCTTTTGCTCACTATCCTCAAATCGGACAAATCGTAAGATACCAACCCATGCTTAAAAGAAACTCTCCCTCTTTTGTGTCCACTGGAACATTGGAAATTCAGGGCACGCGACTTCCTTATTCTCTCGAATGGAGCTCTGGCAAAGACTACACTGTGAGCATAGAAAATGTTCCAAATTCTTTTGTAAACTCCGATAGCACTTCATCGGGTAACTGGAAGTTACAGAGAAAAAACGATCAATGCCTGATTCAAGCTGGAAGAAAAGTAGCACCCTGTCCAGCGCCTAGCCTATGGGCACTTCTAGAGCTTAGCTCTCAAACAACTGAAGTAGTTTCAACTTTAAAAAAAGAATCTTTTATTAGCGATGCTGAAGCTCTCTACAGCGAAACAAATTCTAAAGATCCCAAAACAGAAAATTCTGAAAGTAACAAAAGACCCGAGCTCATAGTCACTCATTTTGGAAACCAACCTAAAGCTGTATTACAAATTAAAAATCTTAAATATTCTGAGGGAGAGTCTGCGCAGGCCATTGAGTTTGATCAAACTCATTTGCTTCCGGTTAAAGCTCAATTCAAATTCAACGACGCACTCTTTTCCTATGAATCTTCACTGGGACAATGGGGAAAAAAAGAAAATTCTCGATTCAAAGCTATTTTGAGCACACGACTAAAAGTTTTTAAAGGGAAAGATCCCATTGGCATTCTCGAACGTCGCCTTAACGAAGGAGCGACACCGTCTAGCAATAAAACATCACTAAAAGATGGTTTTGCTTCACTTGACTCTTTGCGGGGAGAATTAAGCCTTTCAGGCGAACGTCTCTTAGACTTTTTAATACTTTCTCATTAAAAGAACTCAGTGCTATACGCCCAAACCGCAATTCCTGTTCCTTTTTATCCGCTGGATTTAACTTTTGATTATTCTATTGAAGATTCTCAACAAGAGAGCATTCGTGCGGGATGTCTGGTTGATTTAACTTTTGGAAAAAGAAAAAGTTGGGGAATTGTTTGTTCTATAAGCGAAAAAACTGAATTCAAGGATTCTGAAAAAATTAAGCCCATTAAATCCTTGAAATTTCCGCTCCCTGTATTTTCCGAAAAGCGAATGTGTTTTTTAAAGTGGCTTTCTGAATATTACTATTATCCCCTTGGTGGAGTTTTTGAATCAGCCCTTCCTTCTGCCATTCGTAACGCAAGTTCGAAATTACTTAACAAAGAAAAAATTAAAATAGAAAAAGAGCTTCATCCTGAGAAAGAGAAAACCTTAACTCAGGAACAAGAATTGGCTTATAAAAATATTTTAGAGTCCGGCGACTTGCTCCATGTTTTATGGGGAATCACTGGTTCTGGTAAAACTGAAATTTATTTAAGACTCATAGATTCTTGTTTAAAAAACAATCAAAGCGCTTTAATTTTAGTTCCTGAAATTTCGTTGACTCCTCTTTTGAGAAATAGATTTGAAAAGCGCTTTCCTGGTCAAATAGCCACTTTTCATAGCGCACAAAAGGAGTCTGATTTAAGAAAAAATTGGCTCGATATTTTTCATGGGAGAAAAAAAATTGCTCTAGGCGCGAGATCCGCACTTTTTGCCCCGTTAGAAAATATTGGTTTTATTATTATTGATGAAGAACACGACTCCTCCTACAAACAAGAAGAACGTCTTCGCTATCATGCTCGTGATGCGGCCTTAAAACTCGCCGAAATTTACAAAGCCAAACTGGTCCTAGGTTCGGCCACTCCATCTGCTGAAACTTTTAATTTAATCCAAAGCTCTAAAGCGAAAGTTCATAAGTTAAAAAAAAGAGCCATAGAAAACGCCGAGCTACCTGAAATACAAATTGTCGATCTTAAAAAGGGCATTGCTGAAAAATCTTTTGAAACCCAACCTCACGAGAGTGAGTCTGTTTTTTCAATTCCTGAGGCACGTGAAAATTTATTTTTAAGTCCAGAGCTCGACACTGCCATTCAAGAAACCTTAAACTCAAAAAAACAGGCTATTCTTTTTTTAAACAAGCGTGGCCTCGGCTCACAGGTTTTCTGTCGCGATTGCGGCGAAAGTGTTTCCTGTCCATCATGCGATGTTAAACTGACTCCTCACTTTGATTCCTTAAGGTGTCATTATTGTAATTACTCCACTCCTATTCCAAACCCTTGTCCCTCTTGTTCGGGAAAGTCTGGTTTTTTAAAAGTGGGTGTCGGCACACAGGCCTTAGAAAAACTCATCGAACTTCATTTTCCAGCCGCAAAAGTTTTAAGGTTAGACAGAGATATCACCGCCAAAGCTGGCGAACTCGAGTCGGTGATTTCAAAATTTGGTAACGGAGAAGCCGACATTTTAATTGGAACTCAAATGGTAGCCAAGGGTCATGATTTTCCAAACGTAACCTTAGTCGGAGTTCTCCTGGCGGATCTCGGATTAAACATTCCAGATTTTCGAGCTAGCGAAAGAGCCTTTCAACTACTTCTACAAGTGTCTGGACGCGCAGGAAGGGCCAACGAAAAGGGTAAAGTCGTCATTCAATGCTTTGATAAAAAACACCCCATCCTTCAACGAATGAGTCACTCAACATCGATGGACGATTATGAAGATTTTTTAAAACAAGAACTTCTCACTCGAAAAGCTTTTAATTATTCTCCTATGGCTCCAATGTTTCTTTTGCGACTTGATAGCTTAAAAGAAACGAAACTCAATCAAGCCTCTAGTTCCATTTGCACGGCCTTATCACGAGCCGCTAAAGGCAGTTTTCAAATTTTAGGACCAACACCCGCTCCTATTTATAAAGTTAGAAACAGATTTAGATCGCATATCTTATTAAAGGGTCCAGATCTTTTGCCCATAAGAAAAAGTTTAGACTGGATACTCTCCATGTGGTCAGAAAAAAAACTTGAGAAGCTTTACGAAACCCGCCTTCACTTAGACGTCGACCCTCAACAAATGATGTAAAAATATTTTGAATATAAAAAGATTTTTAAATTTGTCCGAAAGCCATAGCGGCGGCGCCAAGGATTCCAGCGTTACCCTTTAATTCCGAGGAACAAACTTTTAAATTTTCTAATGAGCTTTTAAATGCTTCGTCTTTAAGATGCTTTTCAATTAATGGAAGAAGTGGTCCTCCGCCTGTAGAAAAAGCCCCTCCACCAAGAACAATCATTTCGGGTTCAAAAATATTAACTAGATCGCCTAATACTCTTGCTATGTCTTTAGAGACTTCTTCTAAACATTGAACAGCTTTTTGATTTCCGGATTCACATTCTACAAAAAGTTCAGGCAATTTTAATTCTCTACCAAGAGCCTTCGAACCTCGTCTTGTCATAGATTGTGCAGAACAATATTGCTCAAAGCACCCATATCTACCGCAAGGACATTTATCACCTTCGGGATACAACTGAATATGTCCCAGTTCACCGGCACCGTCTGATTTTCCATAAATTAATTTTCCGTTGATAAAAACTCCACCACCGATGCCTGTTCCAAAGGTCAACAAAACAAAGTTTTCTTTTCCCTTGGCTGCGCCAAACATTTTTTCACCAAGAGCTGCGCAGTTAGCGTCGTTATCAAGAAACACTTTTAAACCACAAAGCTCCTCTACCCTTTCGCCTAAAGGAAAGTTTTCAAAACCTGGAAAGTGGGGGGTTTGGAGTATTTTTCTCTCTTTTCTATTTAAAGGCCCTGGGCTCCCAATGCCCAAGCAAAGCAGGTCTTTGGCCTTAATTGAACGGCGGACTAGGGCCTGTTCGAGCATGAGGCTTATTCTTGAGCACAAAGACTCTGGACCAAGCTTGGATTCAGTTAATTTATCAATTTTTTCAATTACTTGTCCTGACTTATTCACTAGAGCTAAGCGAAGATTTGTGCCCCCAAGATCTACACTTGCAACAAGCTCCTGCATTAAGAAAAGAATAACAGATTCAAGTACTTTGACGAAATTTTAACAATAACTTAATGCTGCGGGGCGTTGTTTCGGGTTATAATAAGAATAAAGAGGGTGTAGTGAATAGTCTTAAGAAACTCAATTTATTCCTAAGTTTTGCACTTCTCTTTGGAGCTATTTCAGCTTTTGCAAAATTCGATAAAACTTCTACAGGCACACAAGAAAACATTTCAGATGTTGGTGGTATCGCTAAAGATGAAGAAGCGAAACTGAACAAAGACGTTCAAAAACAAATTCAGCAATTCAAACAAGGTCGAGAGTCTTCGGGTGTTGGTGGTCGCGGTCGATATAGCGGCAACATTGAAATGCACGACGACTATACGGGCCTAACCTACCACCCCGACGCCACTAGCGGACTTGAAAAACCCATGGATGACGTTGCCACTAAAGGACAAAATTCTAGTGAACAACAAAGACAAGAGGCCATTAAGAAAAACACAGAAAATGCTGGTCGCTGTAAAGACGGAATCATTCAAGGTAGCAAAGGAGTAGCCTGCCAAAATCTCTCTCCTGTTTTAGTAGACATGGGCCCCGCGCACCCTGGCGCAGACCAAAACCCCGAACTAGAAAAACACCGTATATATGACATGACGGCTGAAGCTAAAGATGCCTCCACTAAAGCTGGTAAAGATTACGGGCAACAAGTTATTTATGATGCCACCTCTAAAGAAAACGGAACAGAAACAGAACAAGCACTCGCTGAAATTGGTGCTTCGAGCACTTTCTCAGAAAACTCTAAAGGCCAAGTCACTAGAACCGTACGCACTAAAGATGGAAAATCTTCAACAGCCGTGATGGGTGCAGAAATTGACCTTCTAAGATCGGAATATGGTTGGCTCGAACAACAGAAAAAAGATTATACCGAGCGTGCTTGGAAAACTATTCGTGCCGCCCGCCTTGCTGGAATTGAAACAAAAGATCAAGGAATTGACCCCACAACCAAAAGCGACATGACAGAATTTATCAGCTTAGTTTCTAACGACCCTGGAAACGATCAAGCTATCGCTCAAAGAATTCAAGAGTTCCAAGAAGCCAAATTAAACAGTTTTTGCTTAGATGCTAATGGTAATTTTTCAATTGAAAAATTTACAAACGGTACTTCTAGTTGTGTTCAGCCCTCAACAACAACTGCGCTAACTCCAAGTAAAAACGATGAGCCATTGAATGCTCAAGAACAAGCCCTTTTCACACAACTTCAAACTAAAGCTAAAAACAATCAAAGAATTATTTCCGATTCGGAATTAAAAGAAATTGCTAGAGCAACAGCTTCCAGCGGCACCATGAGCCTTTCAAATGCAAAACGTTTTGTCGATGCCAACGGGGCCAGCCAGCTATATGCCGAGGCTCGAAATAACAGAGGAAATCTGAGTCCTGAAAAGAAAAAGGAAATAGAGCAAGACATTGGAAAAATTCAAAAATGCTTACAGCGTGATGTTTGGTGTAGCGGAAACGATGTTAGAGACCCCAAAACAGGAAATGTGATTGCAAAAAAATTTGAAGACGCCCCAAACCAGTCGGCAGACTTCTCTAACGACGTTCGCGAATTTATGTATACTCGCTATTCTCAAGCTCTTGAAGGTCCACTCGCCAACATGGGACAGGCTATGACATTCCAAGACTTCAGCAAAGAAACCGATGGAGCCACAGGAAGTCGCGGCTACCAGGATTACATGCAGCAATGGAAAAAGGCCATGGATGCCGCCAAAACCACTATTGACGTCAACAGGAGATACAAACAAACAGCCGCCGGTTATGGAGTTGGTGGCGTAAAAAAAATTAATTACCAAAACAATTTCAACAGAAAAACTTTTAACCCTGGGACCATGACAAACGCCCAGCTTTTTGGTCGTGATGAAACTCGAGACGCCACCACTATTGCGGGCACAGGAAGAGGCAACACGGGATACAACGGAAGTATTTATGGAACAACTCGAAGGAAGAAAAACTTAGACACTGGCCTAGCCAATTCGGGTTCAACTAAAAAATCAACACCACAAACAACGACCCCTTCAATTACTCCTAGCAATGGGATTCGATCTCTTGCTCAACCCGGCGACAGCCTCGCGGGCGACCTCTCTCCACTCTAAAGCATTAAAAATTATGCTGGCATAAATATATTAACGACATTGTTAATTTCACCTTCAACATGATGATCTAAATTCAGAGGCGCAATGGGAATGTCGGCATAATAAGAATAAATCGACCAAAAACCCTCGTTGTATTCTAAAGCACTCAGGTTTTCTATCCAATCTCCAGAATTCAAATACAAGACTCGCTTAGAGTGCTTCTCGCTAACAATAAATTTTATTTCGGGATGGTGTATGTGTCCGCAAATAACATAATCATATTTTTTTCCAGCCGCTATTTCCGCAATCACAGATTCAAAGCGGCTAATATGAGAAACTGCAGCCTTAATACCCATTTTAATTTTCTTAGATAGAGTCAACCTTGGTCGACCAATAAGTTTTAAAGATTTATTTATGACCCTATTGAGCCAAGCCAAGAAGTCGTAACCGTGTCCTCCAAGGTTTGCCAAAAACTTCGCTTGATTGACGGCAGAGTCAAATACATCTCCATGAAAAAACCATGCTTTTCTTCCGTCAATTTCTAACACAAGCTTGTCTTGTAAAATAAAATTTCCATTCTCCCAATCACTAAATTTTCTTAGCATTTCATCGTGGTTTCCCGTGAGATAATAAACTCGAGTCCCCATAGACATTAACGCTAGAACTTCCTGAATAACTTTCATGTGGGCAATGGGCCAATATCTTTTTCTAAACTGCCAAATATCTATAAAATCTCCGTTGATCACTAGGCACTCGGGATGGATGCTTTTCAAATAATTTAATAACTCCTCGGCATGACAACTAAATGTCCCAAGGTGAACGTCTGAAATTACAGCTAGTTTTATTTTCCTACGTTGCTTTGTTTCCATTACAAACAGAATGAGGCCGCTTTTAAATAGGCACAATAGACAAAAACTGTCTCACCTAAATCTAATATTAATATGCGAGTTGTCTGCGGTTATAGAATATAATTCCAAGCAAAAATAATATGGATGGGGCCCACGCTGCTAATACCGGATGTATTCTTGATTCCATCCCCATCTGCATGGAGAAACTATAAATCAACCAATAAACCAAACATATAACTCCAACAAAAACGCCGTCTAAGGCGGGAGAGCCCGTTCTTGAAAACTTTAATGTTCTAGGAAAGGCCAACAAAATAAAAACAAAAGATATGAGCATAAAGCTTAATCGACCATGAAATATAACTTCCCACTCTGCTGTATTAATACCGAGACTTTTATATTTTTTAATGTTTTGCCCTAATTGTACTTGAGTCATAGTGTCGGCGTTAAACTCAAAGCGTTTTAAGTTTTTTGGATTTTCAATAAGTCGCGTTGTTCTTTTATCAAAGGATTGGCTCATTGGAGCTTCAATGTTTTTATCGGTCAGCATCACCACTCCGTCAAAGAGCTCCCAATAAGTCCCCACCCATCGGGCTCTTTTTGCACTAATGGTTTGCGAAATATAAAAATTTTCATCAAAAGTATAAAGAGTCACATCGTAGAGCTCTTGTTTAAAAGGATCAAAAAAGCCCACGTTGTATAAAATGTCTTGGTTTCGATACCAAATCTTCTCTTGCCTAACTTGTGAAAACCTTGAAGCCTGACCCATCACTTTAGTGTCGTAAATTGTGTAATGAGCCCTTAATCCCATAGGAGCAATATATGTAGCCACGAGATAATAGGGAGCACTCGCAATAATAATCGCTGCAAAAAGAGGAAAGAGAATAGATCTACGGCGTGAACCCATAGCCTGAACCGCAACAACTTCAAGACTCCGATTCATAGCCCCAAGCACAATTAAACTGCTTAATAATACTGCAGCCGGGAAGACTAGCTGCATATATGAAGGAATTTTTGCAACATATAATTGCAAAACAGTAATGGCATCGGCCGGAAGCCTGAACACCCAAGCCAACCATTCAATTAAAAAAATTACAAAACTTAGACCAAACCATATAGGAAACAGAAGTTTTAAAACTTCCTCTATAATATAGCGCGCTAAAATTCCAAATCTAAACACTATCTGCTATTGTAGCCAAAAATGGGCAATAAAAAACATGTCAATAAAAACCTTGAGAGACTTTCGGTTATTTGGCTTATTGCCTTAATTTTATTTCTTAGATGGGCCGTAGTTGAACCCTTTAAAATTCCATCTGGAAGCATGATTCCCACTCTTTTAATTGGAGATCACCTCTTTGTCTCTAAAAGCGCTTACGATATTCGGCTTCCATTTTCGAACGTTCCTCTAATTAAAGTGTCCGACCCTCAGCGTGGAGATGTCATTGTTTTTGAATATCCACGAGATGATGAAAACAAAGGAAAATTCTACATTAAGCGCTTACTCGCTATTGCTGGTGATCGAGTAGAAGTTCGCGGTGGCGTTCCTTTAATAAATGGTCAAATTGTTGAGCAAGCCATGTCACCTCGAGCTGACACTCTAAGAATCCCAGGACACGAACCCTCTGAAAGCGAATTTTCTTTGAAGGAATTTATTCCTGGCTCCAAATACACACCTCACTGGGTACAGCGCGATAATGATAGGCTTGAGTATTTACCCGACTTTAAACAACAACTTTTTGCAAGAACGGGTCGCGACTGTATCGAAATTGGCCAAGCTTACAATACATTGTTAGATCCTCTCGCTCTCAATGAAGTTTGCCCCTTCACCGTGCCAGAAGGAATGTATTTTATGATGGGCGATAATCGCGACCATAGTTCCGATAGCCGTTATTTTGGCTTTGTAGAGCGAAAATATATCAAAGGTAAAGCTGTCATGATTTGGATGTCACTTCCATTAGCGGCCTATGAAATGCAGCAACCTCTAGTACCTGCAATTATTAGCCATTTAAAGGCCTTTGTAAGTATGTGGACCAACATTCCTCGCTTGAAGCGAGCGGGCATGGGTATTAGATAATTGAGCTGTGGCTCTACTTGAAATTATAAAACATCCCGATCCTTTACTTCGTAGAAAAAGCGAAAGTATCGACGTTTTTGATGATGCATTAAGAAAGACTCTTCAAAACATGCTTGAAACTATGCATGAAGCGGGTGGTATTGGATTGGCAGGCGTTCAAGTTGCCTTTATGAAAAGAGCTCTTGTCATAGACATTGGCCATGTTGATGAGTCTCAAGAATCCAGTTCCGACCAAGAAGTTGAAAGAGAAAATCGTAGAGACAGAAAAAAGCACTCTAAGCCTGAGTTTTATTTGAACCCAGAAATCATCAAACACGAAGGCGACACTGAATACGAAGAGGGATGTTTATCAATTCCTGGTGTTTATGGAATGGTAAAGCGTTCAGCAAAAGTAACTGTTAAATACCAAGATGAGTTTGGTTCTAAAAAGGAAATTGAAGCTTCTGATCTAAGAGCCATTGTACTTCAACACGAAATTGATCATCTCAATGGAGTGCTCTTCTTTGACCATCTCAATGCACTTTCTAGAAGCATCCTGTTAGCTAAATATAAAAAGAATCAAAAATGACCCAAAAGCTGAAGACCTGCTTCTTTGGTACTCCTGAATTTTCACTTCCTACTTTAAGAGTTGTCCACGAAAACACGGAGCTCCTTGCTGTAATTACTCAACCCGACAAAGCCCGCGGACGAAAACAACAAGTTCTTCCATGTGACGTCAAAAAATTGGCACTAGAATTAGGTCACACTGTATATAGTCCTTCAAGTTTAAAAAAAGAATCTGATGAACTTAAGTCGCTTTTAAATTTTTTTGAAAAAGTGAAACCCGATATTTTTGTTGTTGTAGCTTATGGAAATCTTTTACCTCAAAAAATTTTAGATATTCCTAAATTTGCCTCAATTAATGTTCATGCAAGTTTATTGCCTAAATGGAGAGGGGCGGCCCCCATTCAACGAGCTCTAGAGGCTCGCGATAAAGAAACAGGTGTTTCGCTTCAAAAGATGATTATGGAGTTAGATGCTGGCGAAGTCTTTAGCGAAACTAGGATTCCTATAGAAAACTCGGCAAAAGCTTCCACTCTTAGTGTTTGCTTAAGCGAACTTGGTGCAAATCTTGTTAAAGACTTTATCCACAAGTTATCCACCAGTGGACAATTACCTCCAAGCCTTCCTCAGGACCCTAAAAACGTCAGTTTTGCTCAAAAAATTACAAAAGAAGAAGGTTTTTGGGATTCGAGCTGGACTCAAAATCAAAGTCTTGGACGCATAGCTGCTTTCGAAGTTTGGCCTGGAGTTCGCGCGTGCGTATCTTTAGAAAATTACGAAAAATCTCCCCATCTTCCTGATTTTATTATTATGAACGAAGCTGAAATTGATACTAGCAATAGAAGAATTCGCCCAGGCGAACTCATTGTTGAAGATAAAAAAGTCTTTTTAGGCTGCTCTGATGGATCAATTCAATTAAAAAAAGTTCAAATTCCTGCTTCTAAAGTTTCACCCGCTTTTATTATTTTCCAAAATTTACTTTCTAAGACTGGACAGAAAAGCTTAAAGGTCACTAAATTTTCAATTAAATGATTAAGGTTTATCCGTCTCTTTTATCATGTGATTTTGGCAGGCTTCGAGAAGAAATAACTGCGGTTGAAGCTGCTGGAGCCGATGGAATTCATGTCGATGTCATGGACGGTCATTTTGTTCCAAATCTAACCCTTGGTCCGCCCATTGTTAGCTCAATTAAAAAAGATGTAAAAACTCTTCTAGATTGCCATCTAATGGTTAGCAATCCCGATACTTTGGTAGAAGATTTTGCTAAGGCTGGGGCGCACTTTATTACGGTCCATCAAGAAACATGCCCACATTTACAAAGAACCCTTCAACATATTCGAGCCAATGGATGCAAGGCCGGAGTTTCTATCAATCCCGCCACTCCTTTTGAAGCACTAGAATGGGTCCTTTCTGATGTTGATTTAATACTTTCCATGACCGTTAACCCTGGTTTCGGCGGTCAAAAGCTTATTCCTGCAGCATTAGAAAAAACCAAAGAACTCAAAACCTGGCTCAATAAAAAGGGCTTCGGATCAATCCCCGTTCAAATAGATGGGGGAGTAACTCCAGCAACTGCAAGAACAGCAAAACAATATGGCGTTGATATTTTAGTTGCGGGTTCAGCTGTTTTTTCCCAACCCGATTATAAGCAAGCTATTCTCAACTTAAAGAACTCTTAACAAGCCGTAGACATATCCGCCTCCTCTCTTTAGCGTGTTTTATTGGAGGAGCAACAATGAAATATTTATCTGTTATTCTAATGGGGTTTTTTATATCTTCGTTTGCACATGCGAAACTACCCGAAGCTAAGTCAGGCTTACCTTTTAAAGTAAAAACAAATACGCCTAACGGACTTAGCGAGGGAGAATTTGGAAACAGCACCGATAGCAACATTCTTCATAACAACGGATACACATGTTGGGCCAGAACAGATTGCTGGAATGGACAAAGCATATCTTGCCAAGCCACTGGAGATAAAGGTTGCCGTTGGGAAGTTTCCCAGAATCGTTATGTTCATTGCGAAGCTTACGATTGGAATGGAAGCACGAGTCAGGTCACTTATTATTGCCCTTAATTTTTGTAAATTAGAGCAAAGGGTCTGTTTCTTTTAAAAACCTTCTTCATTTAGGAAAAATTGGATATCCTTTTCCCTAAGTTCACCAGTCTTAACCCAAAGCACTTGCTGCTTTTGGCGTCCAATTATCATACTAAAAGGCAGGCCCTCGACCCCTAATTGCTTTAATAACGCCTCTTCAAAATCAAAAAAAACATTAAAATTTAAATTTTCGGAAATGGACCAAGCAGCTACCTGATTTCGAGTTTTTTCAGGCATTCCTCCATCGTAATTTATCAACAATATATCTCGATCCTTTTTAAGAGCAATGTCCTTAGCTCTATTCAAGAGAGGAAGCTCCCTTAAACAAGGCTCGCACCAGGTCGCAAAAAAATTAACCAATATCATGCTCGCTTTTTGCTGCGATATTAATTCTTCAAAACTCAAACTTTCACCAGAGGCACTTGTTATTTTTGCGGTGGGAATTCCTTTGTGTAAAAAATAAGACGTTTTAGTGCCATCACTAAAAAAAATTGGGAAAAATGCATAAACAAGAACCACTAAAACAACAAGAAGTCCAAAACTATAAATTACTCGGAAACTACGATGGTTTTTTCCGGAAGAGTTTTTTCCACTAGATCCTGAACCTCTTCCTGCTTTTCCAAAATATGTTGCTGCAATTTCTTGGCTTTCCATGTGCTCTTCTTTTGCTTCTTTTCTACTTCAAACGAGGCATACTCAATAGGCTTTCCTAAAAGTTTCTCTAAAGAAGCCCAAGCCTCTTCTTTTTGCACTTCTTTGTCTGCAAAAAAACGAACATTCAAATTTTTACAAACCGCCAAATCCTCAGAAGTGATTTGTGGCGTGGACAGATATAAAACAGGATCTTCACCAAAGGGCTTTAGAAGAATATGGAAATATTCAGGCTCAATTTTTCTATTAAAAAACAAAAACTTCTCTGTTTTTTTAACAGGAATAAACTCTAAAGTTCCACCATACATATGTATTTGCTGATAGGGGCTAATAGAATGAACTCTATAATCGCCAAAACCCTCATTTTTAAGGCGTGCTTTGAGGGTATTAATGCAATATATGGGGGTTTGCGTTAAAGCTGCCCACTCAGAAACCGCAACAAATTCATTAACATCGCGAATATCTCTTGGACAAATCAACACAGAAACTCTATCCAACTCTTCCTGATCGACCTTTTTCGGAGAAAATAATACGACACCCATCTTCTGAAAGTTAATCAAAGTATTTTTCTTCCGATGAGTATTTGAAGACATATGAAAAATTGTAACGATTTTCCTAAGAGGTATCCATCTACTTCGTGCCAAAAAAGCCGCATAATGCTGCGGTCCAAGCGTCAACGCGCTGGGCAGGCTGCCTTAGAATACGTCTTAGTCGTTATGATTTGCGCAGCCATTTTTGGCTTTTTATTCTGGGCAGTTAGAATAACTGTTTACGATGTTTGGGTCTGTTATATGGGTCCAAGAATTCAATCTCCCGGCGGATGCACTAATACTCAAGATTGTTATGATGGACTTAAGGCTTTAGCTGGAGTTGTTCCCGCATACTCAACGGCAATAGATACTCAAAAAAACACTTGCGACAACGTTTATAACTTCTAAAAAGCTCCAGACAAAAG
Source organism: uncultured Bacteriovoracaceae bacterium (assembly GCA_964609695.1). Classification (GTDB taxonomy): domain Bacteria; phylum Bdellovibrionota; class UBA2428; order UBA2428; family UBA2428; genus JAGNHS01. Next base: position 68,910 of record CAZSSP010000004.1, on the reverse strand, counting down.
CGCTTTAACTCTTCTTTTCCAAACTAAAAACTTAGCATTTGATTCTTTGCGCGAAGATTTTGACGTCCACGTTTTATCAGTTTCAGAAAAAGCTAAAAGATCTTTTTGATTTTTTAGCATTCCAGATCCTAATGCCGCCACATATGCAGCCCCCCGAACAGTGCTTTCTACATCTTTGGGTCTCTCAATTTTTACTTGAAGCATATCAGCTTGTTCTTGCATAAGGAGTGCGTTTTTTGAGGCGCCGCCATCAACTCTAATTTTTTTAATTTTAGATTTAGAATCTTTTAGCAATTCTGAAAATACATCGGCCACAGATAAAACGATTCCCTCTAAGCAGGCTCTCGCAATATGTGCCCTTGAAGTGCGTCTTGTTAGTCCACCGAGCAAGCCTTTGGCTTCTGGTCGCCAATAAGGAGAGCCCAATCCCGTTAAAGCTGGAATAAAAAATACACCATCAGAATTTTCAACGCTAGAAGCTAAAGATTCAATCTCAGAGCTACTTTCAATTATTTTTAAATTATCTCTTAAAAATTGAACGGCTGCTCCCGCTATAAAAACTGAAGCTTCAACGGCGAAAACAGTTTTTCCCTTAATTTTCCACGCGACAGTGGTCACTCCACTTTTAGTGCTATATTTTTTTTCTCCAGTATTAATGAGCATGAAAGCACCTGTTCCATATGTAATTTTGCCTTCTCCTTTAGCAAAACACGCCTGACCAAAAAGTGCTGCTTGTTGATCGCCCAAAATACCGCAAATTGGAATATTATCTGGTAAAAAATCTAAGCCCAAGGTGCTACCAAAAACTGCGTCCGAAGCTTTTATTTCGGGAAGGATGTTTTTAGGAACTTTTAATTCTTTTAAAATTTTCAAATCCCAAGACTCCGTTTCAAGATCCATCAACAATGTTCTTGAGGCATTGCTTATGTCTGTTGCAAAACTTTTTCCTCCGCTTAGTTTCCAAAGAAGAAACGTGTCTATATTTCCAAAACAAAGTTTTCCTTCTTTAGCTAATGCTTGAGCTTTAACGCTTCTATTAAGTTCAAAGGACAGTTTTGTTCCTGAAAAGTATGGAGATATTTTTAACCCCGTCTTTTTCTCTATATATTTTGCTATGGGTTTCTTCTTTAATTTTGAACAAAACTCTTCACTTCTATTACATTGCCACACAACGGCGTTGGAAATGGGTTTTGAATCTTCACGAGACCAAAGACCAAAAGTTTCTCTTTGATTTGTAATTCCAATAGCTTGAATTTTATCAGGACTGAAATTTTTGTCTGTCGATTGTCTTATGGCATCTTCAATAGATTTTTTAACACTGAGCCAAATGTCCTCTAAATTATGTTCTACCCAACCTGCTTTGGGATAAATTTGAGGGAAAGGATGCTGTCCAACTCCAATCACCTCAAAGGAATTATTATAAAGAATTGCTCTAGAAGATGTTGTTCCTTGATCAATGGCTAAAACATAAGTTCCCATGTGTTCTTTTAAAACTCATTTAGGTGTATAAAACAAGTGAGGGATTTTCTTCTTCTATGAAAGCTTGGATAAATCGTTCGGTAGAAAATATTGCAGATCTTCTTAAAAGCGCAAGCCAACAAGAGAAGGATGAGTTTCTATACAAATCATTACCGATTTGGTCTCTTAAGCTTTTAAATAGTTATTTCAAAGTTCAAGTCAGTGGTTCCGAACATCTACCACGAGAAGGTCGGGCTATTGTTATTTCTAATCACTCAGGCTTTGCGGGTTTTGACGCTTTAATGCTGGCTCAACACATAAGAGAAAGCACGCAAAGACATCCTAGAATCATGACTCATCGCTTGTGGTTTTCTCTTCCTTTTTTAAAGAAAATATCTCCCAACGTGGGCTTTGTTGAGGCTCGCCTCGAAGCGGCTCAACAATCACTAGAAAAAGACCAACTGCTTTTAATGTTTCCGGAAGGAGAAGAAGGAAACTTTAAAGTTTCATCAAAAAGATACCAGCTTAGAGATTTTAGAAGAGGTTTTATTCGCTTATCCGTAATGACGGGTGCGCCCATTATACCCGCAATTGTATTAGGCGCGGAGGAGAGCAATATTACCCTCGGACAAATTAATTATTTAAAAAAATATTTTGGCCTACCTATTCCCTTGCCCTTAAATTTAATTCCTTTTCCTGTTCAATGGACTATTAAGTTTTTTCCGCCAATTGATACTTCTTCACTTTCGAAAGAAGATTTAAACGACAACAAAAAAATTGTCGCGTTTTCTAAAAAAATTCGTCACGATTTGCAGAAAAAAATTCTTCACGAATTAAAATTAAGAAAAAACATAAGTCTTAAGGGCATGAAAATTGATCGAGACGATTTGCCTTAATTGAAGAGTTTTGAATTAACTTCAGAGATGTTTTTGCAAACAATGAGTTCGATGCCATCAACTTTTTCAAGTTCTTTGGAGTTCCAATGTGGAATTATAGCTCTACGAATTCCTACGCTTTTAGCTTCTTTCAATCGAGGAGCAATTGCGGGAACCGATCGAAGTTCTCCTCCCAAACCCACCTCTCCAACCAACAAAAGATCAGAAGGTAGTGGTCTTCCTAAAATTGCAGAAACAAGAGAAAAGGCTAGGGGAAGATCTGCTGCAGCTTCAACAATTTTCTCTCCTGAAGCCACCTTGCAATAAACATCTTCTTGGGAAAAATTCATTTCCAAATATTTTTCTAAAACGGCAAGCAATACACTCACTCTGTTTTGATCAATTCCTTGAGAAGTTCTCCTCGGAAAACCTTGATAACACCTTTGAGTCAGAGCCTGCACTTCGGTAAGTAAGGCTCGCGAGCCATCTACTTGAGCAACGATGGCTGAACCGGCCGCACTTGTGTTTCTTTCCTCTAAAAATCGCTGTGAAGGATTAGCCACTTCAACCAAACCTCGACTTTGCATTTCTAAAACAGCCAACTCATGAACCGAACCAAATCTGTTTTTATATGATTTAAGCAAGCGATAGGCTCCTTGATTGGCTTGCTCAAAAAAGAAAACTCCATCCACCATGTGCTCTAAAAGTTTAGGTCCAGCAATTTGTCCTTCTTTAGTGACATGACCAACAAGTGCCACACAAACATTTTGAGTTTTAGCAAAATCAAGAAATCTTTGAGTCACTTCTCTTACTTGAGAAACCGTACCTGCAGCACTTTCTAATTCTCGACTATTTAATGTTTGCACGGAATCTATAACCGCAAAAACAGGTTTCGTTTTTGAACAGGCTTCTAGCGCTTCCTCTAGATTAGAGGTTGCCAAAAACTCTAAATTATCTGATTTAGGAACCTTCAAGCGAACAGCTCTTGCGGCTACTTGGTGACCCGATTCTTCTCCGCTCACATATAATACAGAATGTTTCTGCGCGAGTTGACCGACAATTTGAAGAAGCAATGTAGATTTTCCAACACCGGGATCACCGCCAAATAAAACTAATGAACCTTCAAGAAATCCACCACCTAAAACTCTATCAATCTCAGGAAAACCAGAAGACATTCTTCTACCCAATTCATTTCCGGCCATTTCATTAGAAAATTCAAATAGGCCGCGAACACCTTCGGTTGATGTTAAGCCTGCTCGTTCGGTAGTTTTTCCTTTTGAAGTTGAAACTTTTTCTTCTGTAAAAGAATTCCAAGCACTGCAATCAAAGCACTTTCCCTGCCAACGAGGACTAGTGGCACCACATTGTTGGCAAATATAAATTGTTTGTTGCTTAGCCATTCATTTTCCTAAGCATTTTTTATACCAGATTAGCGACCCCCATGGTACAGACGAGGAGCGCGACGCCACGCGTCTATTGCTTAATCAAGTTTTAAGTCTAAAAATCCGAAAGGCTAGGGGATGAGTAAGCTCTATATTAGGTTACTTTTTGTAGCTTCTTTTGTGATTGCTGGAACAGGTGCTGCCTTTTCAATTTTTGGACTTGCTCAACTTTTTTCTGGAGCCTCAGCATCAGTAGCCTTTATGGCCGCTGCTTTAGAATTTGCAAAATTAGTCGTTACTGGTTTTCTTTATAGATACTGGGGTCATATTCATACACCTTTACGAGCTTATTTAAGCTTTGCAGTTATTACTCTTGTTTCAATTACTAGTATTGGAATTTTCGGATATCTTTCAAATGCCTACCAAAAGTCTTCTTTTTCTTTAAAGACGCAGACCCTTCAGGCTCAAAGTTTAAACGAAGAAAATGATCGAGTTCTGCTTCAAATTGCTGAACTTCGACGCTTTATTGACGAAATTCCAAGAAGCCGAATGTCGAGAAAGTTTGAATATGAAAGAAAATATTCTCCTAGAATCAATGAACTTAGAAATAAATCTAATGCGTTACTTGAAGAAGCCGCTCAATTAAAACTTAAGATGCTAAACACTCAAAGCAAAATTGGTCCTATTATTTATTTGGCCGAGGCACTTGGTAAAGACGTTGATACAGTCGTTAAATATTTAATCCTTGTATTCGTTCTTGTGTTTGACCCACTCGCCGTAAGTTTAGTTTTTTGTTTAAGCTTAGCCATTCGTTTAAGAGAAAAATATCGAGGAAACGAATCGCAAATATCTGGACATGCGTTTAGCTCTCCTGTTGATCACAGAAAAGTTAGAAGAGTTGCTTAAACGTCGTGATCTAAACTACAGACGATGTCTTTAAAAATATAAAAAGAGTTTTCATATGGAAGTGTTTGATCGCCCTTCCAAACTCGCATCGAATTTCCTGCTTTTTTTACTCGCTTTTTATCGCGAAGAACATCAACTAAATCTCTGGATTCAAAAGAATAGTCCTTAGCAAAATATCTTATTGATACGTTATAATTAGCATCTTCATAGGCTTGGAGACCGATTATAGCTCCGTTTTTTTCGCAATCATCATCAATGCAGCCTTCGAAATATTGTGGAATTTCTTCCTTTTCTAATTCGTAACTAGCAAGACTCGTCAAAGTTTTGTCTAGTATCTGAACGCTACCCTTTTGAACATATCCCATAGTCCCAACTGTATTTATTGAAACTCGAATAATTTTTCCCTCTTTTGCGGTTTCCCCAACACATTCAACTCCCGCAAAAGAATTGATGGCTAATACACTGAATGCACTAAAAATTATTGATTTCATTTTTTCCCCCTCAAAACACCTATGAAACTTTAAAGTCCATCCACGGCATTATTTCTTGCCATAGCGCGCTTTAATTTAAGTTCATATTTTCTAAAGCTAGAAAGATCCAAACCGCCTTCTTCAATTTTTTGCCTAGCAATTTTTTCAGCGAGCTTTACTCGATTAATATCGATGTCACTAGAAACTTCAGCAACATCTGCCAATACTGTAATTTTTTCGCCAAAAACTTCTAACCAACCAAAAGAAACAGCAGCTGCAGACCAAGTTCCATTGCTCTTCCACTTTAAAACACCTGTTTCGAGATCTGTCAGAAAGTTGGCGTGACCATCAAGAATGTTCAGCGTTCCTTCTATACCAGGTGCAAAGAGCTCTTCAATCGTCTGATTTTCAAGCAACTTCTTTTGCGGAGTTAGCAAACTTAAAGTCATCATGCCAATGTCTTCGCCTTTTCAATAGCCTCTTCAATTGTTCCAACCATGTAGAACGCTTGCTCTGGCAATGTATCGTGTTTGCCTTCAATAATTTCTCTGAAGCCTTTAACAGTATCTTGAATCTCAACATATTTTCCTGGCGATCCAGTGAACTGTTCGGCAACGAAAAATGGTTGAGAAAGAAATTTTTGAATTTTTCTTGCACGAGAAACTGTCAATTTATCTTCATCAGAAAGCTCGTCCATACCTAAGATGGCAATAATATCTTGAAGCTCTTTATATCTCTGAAGAATTTTTTGAACCGCTCGAGCAGTATTATAATGATCTTCACCAACAACTTCAGGCGAAAGAATTCGAGAGGTTGAAGCCAAAGGATCAACCGCTGGATAAATTCCAAGCTCCGAAATCTGACGTGACAAGTTTGTAGTAGCATCCAAATGGTTAAATGTAGTTGCAGGAGCAGGATCTGTATAGTCATCCGCAGGAACGTAAACGGCTTGAACCGAAGTGATGGATCCTTTATTGGTTGATGTAATTCGTTCTTGCATCATACCCATTTCAGTTCCAAGTGTTGGTTGGTAACCTACAGCAGATGGAATACGTCCAAGCAACGCTGATACTTCAGAACCAGCTTGTGTAAATCGGAAGATGTTATCGATAAACAAAAGAACGTCTTGGTTTTTTTCATCACGGAAATATTCAGCAATACTCAAACCAGTTAAAGCAACTCGCGCTCTTGCTCCTGGTGGTTCGTTCATTTGTCCGAACACCAATGCAGCTTTTTCAATAACTCCGGACTCTTTCATTTCTAACCACAAGTCGTTACCTTCTCGAGTTCTTTCACCAACACCGGCAAACACAGAATATCCGCCGTGTTCTGTAGCAACGTTTCGAATGAGTTCTTGAATCAATACTGTTTTTCCTACTCCGGCTCCACCGAAGAGACCAACTTTTCCACCCTTAGCATAAGGCGCCAATAAATCGACGACCTTAATTCCAGTCCAAAGAGGTTCAACGGCTACACTCTGATCTTTGAAAGCAGGAGGGTCTCTGTGAATTGAATAATGTTTTTCTGCGTTTATGGGTCCTTGTTGATCGATAGGCTCACCAATAACGTTAACAATTCTTCCAAGAACTTTTTCACCAACTGGAACCTGGATTGGTTTTTCTGTGTTGATTACTTCTTGTCCTCGAGTCAAACCATCTGTTGCATCCATTGCGATACAACGAACTTTATAATCACCAAGGTGTGATGCGACTTCTAATACAACACCAGAATCATCGCTTAAGTGTTCGTATTTAGTCTTAAGTGCTGTGTTGATTGCCGGAAGTTTGCCGCCTCTAAATTCGACGTCAACTACAGGGCCTAGTACCTGTGATATGCGACCAACATCTACTGCATTTAAAGATCCCATTTCTTTACTCCTTCTAAGCTTTCAGCGCTTCTGCGCCGCTGACAATTTCAATAAGTTCACTAGTAATCGAGGCTTGTCGTACTCGGTTTGCTTTCAATGTTAACTTTTGAATCATTTCTTTAGCGTTTCTTGTAGCATTATCCATCGAGGTCATTCTCGATCCGAACTCACTTGCAAGACTATCCGCAAAGCATTTAAAAAATTGAGTTTGTACTTGAGCAGGTAATAACTTTTCTAAAAGTTCTTTTTGCCCGGGCTTATAAATAAAAGATTTATAATCGCTCACTTCAGAAGCGACAGAGTTTTGACTCTTCTCAGGCAACGACAATGGAAGAAGTGTTTTGGCTTTTTGCGTTTGAGTTAATACTGAAACAAATTCCGTATAAACTATTTCAACGCGATCATAAGTGCCATCAATAAAAGCTTTTACAAAACGATCCGTAAGCTCGGCCGATTTAAATCGATTAAAACTTCCTGACCAAAAATCTTTTTCGATTTCGCCGTTAATTCCCTTTTTAGAAAAAACATCCTTAGCCTTTTTACCAACAAAAAAAACTTCCGGACTCACTCCTTCGTTTTCATCTGTTAAGGCTTGATATTGTTTCAACGCGAATTTTGTAAGGTTTGTATTATAAGCCCCACAAAGTCCACGATCAGAACTCACTACTAAAAGGGCAATTTTTTTAGGGCCTTGGCCGGGATTTTTAAGTAGAGGATGAAGCCCTGTTAAATACTGTTGAGCCTTTTCTTCCTTCATGCCTCGAGCATTTTCTGTAAGCTCGGCAATGACTCGAAAGGAAAGCTCTTCGATTTTTTCAGCAAAAGGGCGGGCGCTTGTAATCATGTCTTGGGCACGACGAAGTTTCGCCGCAGCCACCATTTTCATGGCCTTAGTAATTTGTTGCGTATTTTTTACGCTACCAATTCTACGGCGGATGTCCTTTAAAGATGCCACGTTTCTAAGCGCTCCTCTTTAACTAAGCCTGGGCTGAAAATTGTTTAGTGAAAGTTTCAAGCATTTTGTTAATTAGAGGTTGAGTCTCATTATCAACGGCTTGAGTTTTAACTAAAGCTGCCAAAACATCTTGTCCACGGCTGTCTACATAGGAAAGAAGTTGTTCTTCGAACTCCTTCACTTTGTTTGCTGGAACTTTGTCGAGATAACCTTGTGTTACTGCATAAATAACGATGGTTTGTTTACTAACGTCCATCGGTGCATATTGTCCCTGCTTCAAGATTTCTTGAAGACGAACGCCTCGATCAAGTTGTCTTTTAGTAGCTGCATCCAAATCCGAACCGAAAGCAGCAAATGCTGCAAGCTCACGGAACTGAGCAAGCTCAAGACGCAATGGACCCGCAACTTTTTTCATGGCTTTAATTTGAGCCGAACCGCCCACGCGACTTACAGAAAGACCCGCGTTTACAGCAGGTCTAATTCCTGAATAAAACAAATCAGCTTCCAAGAAAATTTGTCCATCAGTAATAGAAATTACGTTTGTAGGAATATAAGCAGACACGTCGCCCGCTTGAGTTTCGATAATAGGAAGTGCCGTCAAAGAACCGCCGCCTTCTTCTTTACTCAATTTAGCGGCACGCTCTAACAATCTAGAGTGAATGTAGAAAACGTCACCAGGATAAGCTTCGCGTCCAGGTGGTCGGCGAAGCAATAATGAGAGCTGACGATAAGCTTGAGCTTGTTTTGTTAAGTCATCGTAAACAATAAGCGCGTGCTTACCGTTGTCGCGATACCATTCACCAATTGAAGCACCAGTATAAGGAGCAATATATTGAAGAGGCGCCGCTTCTGAAGCTGAGGCCACAACAATAGTTGTATATTCTAGCGCGCCTGCGGCACGAAGTTTTTCAACTACGTTTGCAATGGTAGATTGTTTTTGGCCAATGGCTACATAAATACAAAATACGTTTTTGCCCTTTTGATTAATAATTGTATCGAGAGCAATCGCAGTTTTTCCAGTTTGTCGGTCACCAATGATCAACTCACGCTGACCCCGACCAATCGGAATTAGGGCGTCAATAATTTTGATGCCCGTTTGAAGAGGTTCTTTAACTGGCTGACGCTTAACAATTCCCGGAGCTTTTGTTTCTACAACTTTGAATTCTTTAGCTTGAATAGCGCCCTTACCGTCGATGGGCTCTCCAATGGCGTTAACCACTCTTCCCGCCATAACTTCACCAACAGGAACTTGAAGAATTTTTCCAGTTCTCTTTACGGTATCGCCTTCTTTAACAGAATCGTCTTTACCGAAAATCGCGACGCCCACATTTCCTTCTTCAAGGTTAAGAGCTAAGCCCTTAAGACCACCGCTAAATTCCACCATTTCACCGCTCATACAATTTTCAAGACCATGGATACGGGCAACGCCATCTCCTACGGCCAAAACGGTTCCGGTTTCACTTTGTTCAAGACGAGTTTGAAAGTCAGCGATTTGTCGCTTGATGATCGCGCTGATTTCTTCCGCTCTGATCTGTTGCATAGATTCTCCTTAACTCCTTAGTTTGCTTCTAATGAAAGAAGCTCTTTTTTTAATAAATCAACATTGGCTCTTATTGTGGCATCAATAGTTCTACCATCAACATCAACCCGTAAACCCGCGATTAGAGAGGGCTCAACCTTTACAACAAGTTGAACTCTTGAATCGAGGGCCGCTTCTAATAACTTTGAAATTTGCTCGCGTTCTTTTTCGCTTAGATCGTAAGCACTTTCGACCACGGCTTCTTTTACTTTATTGGCCTGAAGATACTCTAAACGAAACTCTTCATAAATTTTTGACAGAAGCTCAAAGCGCTCTCTTTGAACTAGGATTGTAATAAAGTCTTTTAACTTTGCAGAAGCTCCGGCCTTTTCAAGAAGCTCAGCAAGCAACTTGTTTTTTTCATCCAAGCTAAAAGCTGGGCTTAAGGCCAAATTTTTAAGTTCAGCATTAGAATCAAATATTTCGGTAACGGCCTTAAACTCGGCCAACAACTTATCAGCTCCACCGTTTTCGACAGAACCCCACAGAGCGCGTGCGTATCTTTTTGCAAGAGTGCTTGAACTAGACATGAATCACCCTAGAAACATCGCTAACAAATTTATCAACAAGCTTTTTATGAATTTGCCTGCCAAGCTCTCCGTTGTTTTTTTGATCTTCTTTTAATTTTTCTAAACCACGCTCAATAGAAGCACTTACAATTTCATGTCGAATTTTTGACTGCACATCTTTAAGTTCGTTTTCTTGAGCTAAACGTGCGTCTTCTAATATTCTTTTCGCTGTAGCCTCTGCCTCAAACAAAAGTTTCTCTTTTAATTTTCTACCTTCGTCCTCAACTCCAGCAATTAAAGTTGCCTTTGTGTTTTCGATTTGTGAAATCTCTAATCTAGAAGTTTCAATTTGTTTTTGAAGTTCTTTTAATTCTCTTTTTGTATCAACAAGCTTTTTAGACAAGTCGGCCTGTCTGCCTTTAAGAGCAGAACGAATTCCCGCCTTGCCCGCTAAAACAACAATTGAAGCCACTATCGCTACGTGAGCCAAGGCATACCACTCACTAACAGACCAGTGAGAAGTTGCGTGATGAGCAGTTTCAGCTACAGACATCTTTAAACCTCCTGCTGAGTTTGAGCGCCACTTCCACTAGACCGGGTTGCTAAAAAACGCTCAACAATGAGCTGTGCAAATTGGTCTACATGGGGCTTTAGTTTTTCAACGTCGTTTTTAAAATCACCCTGAAGCTTGTCCTTCAAAGCATTAATATCTTTGATGGCCTGACCTCTGGCGTTTTGAATAATGTTTCTTTGAGACTCAAGCGCTTCGCTTCTGCACTGAGAAAACCTAGCGCTGGCAATGCTTTGTGCTTTTTTAAGCTCTGCATTTAGAGTTATTTCAATTTTCGACAACTCTTCTCGAATGTCTTTAATTTCAACTTCTCTTCCATGCGTTCTGTGATCACGCTCAACCAAAAGTTCAGTTAATGGTTTTAAAGAAATAAAACTATTAAGAAAATATAGAACAACAAAAACGCCTAACATGAGGAAAAACGTTTCGTTGACACCCAATTGTTGGAGAATAGATGCTGACATCTCGTTGCCTATATAGACAACGGAAGGGGCTCACGGTCAACTGTTTATTTGAATTTCTGAAAAGCTGAATCCACTATGAAAGCAGGTGCATCGAGTTTTTTTAAAGACTCTTTTGAATTTAGATTTCTTCCGTCAACATTTTGGTTCTGCCTTCGAAGATTCCGCCTTCTTCAATTTTTAAAACCGGAGAACTAATGCTTCCCTTAACGTAACCCGTAGATCGAATTTCAACTCTTGAACTTGCTTGCAAGTCGCCCTCTAAATGCCCGGCTACGATAACAACATCGGCTTCAATTTTAGCCCGAACTCGGGAGTCAGGGCCAAGAACCAAGGTATCCCTAGAAAAAATCTCCCCAGAAAAACTACCGTCGATTCTAACAATCCCTTCAAAGACTAGCTTCCCTTCAAATTCGCAGCCCTTTCCAATAAGGGCGCTTATATCTCCCGGTCCTAAAGGGGTGGCTTCAAAAGTGTCTGCTTGGCTCATGTTTCGCGAAGCTCGTGAATAAGTCTATTAAAAGAGTCTTGGCCGGAAAAAAAGATTTCAATAACTCCCTTTCTTTCACTTCCTCTGATTTGTATTTTAGTTCCAAACCTCTGCCGCAACTCATCTTCAAGCGCTAGCAGATGTGCGTTCTTTTGAAAGTTTTGCTTCACGGCAATTTCTTGAGAAGGCACTCCCGAATTAGATCCGGCGGGCGTTAACTGAATTGAAGCACTTGGAGGATTAATTGAGCCCGCTCGAACTCTCGCCTCTACATCGCGGACGCTTAAATTTTCATCTAAGATTCTCTGGGCAAGCGTCGAAATTTCCTCTTCTTTTTCAAGCATAAGAAGGGCTCGTCCGTGTCCTTCACTAATTCGACCAGACTGCAGCATTTCCTTAACACTTTCAGGTAATTTTAATAGCCTTAAAGTGTTGGCCAAAGAGACTCTTGAGACTCCTAATTTTTTAGCCAACTGCTCCTGCGTTATTTGATATTGTCCCAACATTTTTCCATAGGCCCTCGCCAGTTCAATGGGATTTAAATCTTCTCTTTGAATGTTTTCGATTAGCGCCGCAATGTCGTTTTTTTCTTGTGTTGTTTCTTTATCAACAACAATGGCAGGAATTTCTAACAAGCCAGCCAATCGACTTGCTCTCCAGCGCCTTTCTCCAGCTATAATTTGAAAACTATTGTCTCCAACACTTTTCACGATAATCGGCTGGATGAGCCCCTGTTCTTTTATGCTTTCTGACAACTCTTCTAACTTTGCTTGATTAAAAACTTGTCTAGGTTGTTCAGGGTTAGGCGATATTTGATCTATCAAAAGGGTGCGCAAGCGCCCTTCTTTTTCAGCTTGTTCAACTATTTGCTCAGTTGCCTCATTACTTGAAGCTTCACCTAAAAGAGCCGCTAAACCTCTGCCTAAAGCTTTACCGCTTGGTTTTTTTTGAAGACCAAAGGGATTTTGAACGTCGTTTTCCATTTAATTTAAAACTCCTTTTAGTGAGGTGCGGCCTCTGCAGGAACAGGGGATTTTAAGTTGCCCAAACGATCCACGGGATCGGGAGGTAAAAAAGTTTGCTTTTTAATGGGCTCAAGCTTTAATCCCTGACTTCTTAACAAAAACTCTTTTGCAACTTCAACATAGGATCGAGAGCCGAAGCAAGTTGGGTCGTATATAACGCCCGGAACTCCGTGAGAGGTGCTTTCAGCCAAGCGCACTCTTCGGGGGATAATACTATTATAAAGTCTATTTCCGATATGGCTTCTTAGCTCACTATATACTTGTTTGGATAAATTTGATCTGGAATCAAACATTGTGAGCAAGACGCCCTCTTCTTCTAGTGCAGGATTAAGGTGTTTTTTAACCAATTTGGCCGTTTGAAGTATGTTTGATAGCCCTTGCATAGCAAAAAACTCAGATTGCATAGGTATTAAGAAGCTATTGCTAGCGCTTAATGCGTTTAAAGTGAGCATTCCCAAAGAAGGGGGGCAGTCGATAAAAACAAAATCATATTGATTGAGGGCTTCGCTTAGCGACTCTTTCAACCTGAACTCACGTCTTTCAACATCAACAAGCTCTACTTCGGCTCCTGCAAGATTATTATTAGAAGGAACAACGTATAAATTCTTAATAGCGGTGGAACAAACGTTTTCAGAAAGCTTGCTCTGTCCAACCAAAGCAAAATAAACGTTCTTCTTCTCAATTTCCTGTGCCGGAATATTCAATCCACTACTCAAATTTCCCTGAGGATCCAAATCTACAAGCAAAATCTTTTTGCCCATCAAAGCTAAAGCGCCACCGACGTTAATTACCGTAGTGGTTTTACCCACTCCGCCCTTCTGGTTGATTATTGAAGTAATTTTCATATCTTATCCTCTGATGCCCTAATTGAATTTTTAGTCCACAGAAGTCATCTTTAGAAGCCCCCCCGGCTTTAAAAATACAAACAATGGGTCGTTGCGCAATTCAGACGAGGTATAAAGCGGTTCGAGGTTTTTTGCGGGGCTAAACGCCCTACTAAAACAAACGAAGTCTCTTGCTCCAATTGTTTCACGTCGAACATCTTCGAGGCGACAATCAAGTAGCGAACTCTGTTGAGCGAACAAGGGCAAGGAGGCCCTAAGGAGGGACAAAAAAGCTGCGCTTTTACGATCTGGTTCAACAAAAACAAGCCTTCTCGATTTTAACGGGGGGAGGTCGGGCGAAAGTTCGCTCAAAAGCCAGGGTGCACCCATTATTCCAGATCCGGCACCTATATCCACAATGGTTTCGGGTAGGGCGTTTGTTTTAGCAAGCGAAAGTATAGCATCCCGCGACTCCTCTAGGAGTTCGCGCGCGGGAGATCGCCCAATAATATTGTGTTTCTTGTTCCAGGCAGTCAAAAGGTCTAGATATTCTTCTTCAACGTGTTTCATGTGAAACAATTGGCGCTCCAGAGCCTCTTCCCGCTACCTTTACTATGCTTAAAACAGCCGTAGGGGTGATTCCACTGATTTGACAGAGCTCAAATACGCTCTTTGGTTTTCTCGCGGTGTATTTTTCAACGACCTCACTAGACAAGGAGGGAAGGGATGAGACGTCTACCGATGAATCAAGAGCCCAGTCTTGAATTCTTTGAAGCTCTCTTAATTCTGTTTCGGCCCTAGAAAGATACCCGGAGTATTTCGCCTCAATTTCAATTTTTTCTAGGGAAGCGTCGTACTTTGCATCGTAAGAAGCAGACAACTCCTCCCAACAAACGTCAGGTCTTTTTAAATACTCGAAAAGGCTTATAACCCTGTCCTTAGACAGGCGAATCTTTTCGCTTTCAAGCTCGCGCTTAAGAAGAGCGCTCTCCTCTAGGTGCTCATGATATCGTCTCTTTTGTTCGTCTGAGAGCAACCCTAAAGAATCGGCGACGTCAAACATTCGCTCATGCGCATTATCTTCTCTTAAGTGCATTCTATACTCGGAGCGTGAGGTAAAAAGTCTATAGGGCTCTTCTGTGCCCTTGCTTACAAGATCATCTACGAGAGTTTCCATATAACTTCTGTTTCTATATGGGGAAAGCGCTTCCTTGTCTGAAAGAAAAAGGGCCGCATTTATTCCTGCCCACAAGCCCTGAGCGGCAGCTTCCTCGTAGCCTGATGTTCTATTAACCTGTCCCGCAAGGAACAATCCATCAGCAATATTAGACATAAAGGAAGCTAAAAGCTCTGTAGGATCTATAGAGTCATATTCAACCGCATAACCCGGACGAAGTAGCTCTACTTTTTCCAAACCTGCGATCGTTCGCAGGAAATCTATCTGAACGTCTGCGGGCAAAGAAGTACTCAATCCATTGGGATAAATCGAGTTTGTATTTAAACCCTCGGGCTCTAAAAAGATTTGATGCCTGTCTCTATCTGCAAATCTTTTAACCTTGTCTTCTATGCTAGGGCAATATCTTGGCCCGACCCCTACGATTTCCCCAGAAAACAAAGGGCTCTTGTGAAAATTGCTGCGAATCACCTCATGCGTTTGTTCGCTCGTATGAGTTATGTAACAACAAAGCTGCGGCAATCGCGGGGTTGGGGGTTGCCAAGAAAAACGACGAATCTCAGGGTCTCCCCACTGTTTGTCCAAAATTGAAAAATTAATTGTTCGCGCATCGAGACGCGCGGGAGTTCCAGTTTTTAATCTTTTAAAATTATGCCCCAGTTCTTTTATAGAATCGGAAAGGGTGGCCGAAGCCTTGTCTCCAAATCGCCCACCAACACTTCTCTCTTCTCCGCAAAACATTATTCCCTTCATAAAAGTTCCAGCGGTTATAACTGCGGCCCTAGTTTCAATATCTATACCGCCCTTTAACTGGACCCCTTTTACAAAGCTTTTTCCACCTTGATTTTCAAAATAGATTTTAGAAACTTCCGACTCAATTATAGTGAGGCCTTCTAGCGTGCGAATCTTTTGGCCCATTCGCTCAGAATAAACCGCCTTATCGCATTGAACTCTAGTGGAGCGAACGGAAGGGCCTTTTCGCATATTTAAGCGACGCGCCTGAATACACGACTGATCGGCAATTGCGCCCATAAAACCGCCCATCGCGTCAATTTCATAAACTAAGTGCCCCTTTGCAACTCCGCCAATTGCTGGGTTACAAGACATAGCTCCAATTTTAGAAGCATCAAGAGTTACAAGTAGAACTTTCTTGCCCATTGAAGAAAGCGCGCGAACAGCTTCAACACCAGCATGTCCGGCACCAATAACTACAGCATCAAAACGCATGCCCCCTAATTATCAGAAGGAAGCATCCTTTTCGACACCCCAAGCCAAAAATGCTCAAAAGTACTTTAGCTTATAAAAAACTTGCCCCAATATTTAGTAATTTGCCGGTTTACGGTCGTTAGGCTCCTGAATCGGCCTAAAATTATTTGCATAAAGCTTTGTAAACATTGCCAATTGAGCCGCAGAAAGACTTACGGGTGTATTTAGCACATTCCAATTCACACCCTCAGAACAAGGAGGCGTCGTTAAAGAGCCCATATAATGATAGTGCGTATGTTTTTTAGGGAGAAGATCCAAAAGGGCCAGCTCATCTTTAGCTTCTTTTTCTTCATTTTTCTTTTCAGGAATAGAAGCCCAAATTTTATTTAATTCAGGGTTTTCTTTTCCTTCCTCAAAAAGAACTCCGACTACGGCTAATTTTCCTTCGGCATTTTTATGAACTAAGTGCATTTCTAAGGGAAAGTACTTTTTAGACAAAGAATGTTCGCTGTGGGCATGAAAATGCAACTGAACTAACTCAAACTTTTGTCCGTCAATTTGAACAAAGTTTCCAGAAGGAAAATTGGCCTGAATAGTGTGTCCGTTGTCTAAAGTTTTAAAACTTAACTTTGATTGATATTCAAAATTCACTTTTCTTTTTGAGGCCGGTTTTTTCCATTTTAAATCTACAGGAGATTGTTCTTTTCCTTCTTCACACAAAGTGGCACCATCGAATTTTCCCCAATGTGCTGGGCCATGCTCTCCCTCATAAGACCAGTGTGCTTTTTCGCCTGCAAACGAAACAACACAAAGAACAGAAAGTGTCCTAAATACAAATTTAGATTTCAACATTTTCCCCCCGAAAATCTTGTCGTAATTTATTTTCGAATTAAAATGCTCTCTTTTAAAGAGCGAATGAATCGCATATTTTTTGACGCTTTTAAAAAAGCTTTTCGGGGATGTTTTCGATTTGTGTTTGAAGTTTTAAGCTTTCATTAGAAAGCTCCGTCTTTTCATCCGCAGAAATGTCTTTTTCGTTTTCAATATCTAATTGAAGTTTTCTTATTCTTTTTAAATAATCACTTCTTAGTTTTTTATAAAATCTTTCACGAAGAGAGGTTCCGTCAAAATTTTGACTTGCTGGACCACGTCCATCTACGAACTTTAAATTGTTAAGTGTATTTATCGCGGCTCTAACAACAACAATTTTGTGTCTATATTGGTGGTCTTTTTCTTTAATCTCTTTAGCTTCTTTAAGTGAAACCACAAAAAAATTAAAATGAAGCATAATTGAAGCCATTGTAGGATCTGCCTCTAAACCAAGATCTTGTTTTTTCATAAACTCAAGAAAGCATTCGGAGCGAGAGGATCCAGCGTATGAAGGACAGTTTTTTTTAGCGTTTTGAAGATCCTGAAAGCGCTTATGGGTTTTAAAAAACTTAATTATTGTCTTAGCCTGCGGATATAAATAAAAAAAGGAATAGGCTGTCGACGCAAGCAACCACAGAAACAAAATAAGCAATAGCTTTTTGAACACATGTCGCTATCGGAGCTAATCAGTAAAAAATTTAATTTTAGATTAATTTAAGCTTGTCCTGTTTTTCACAATCAAAAGAATCGAATTATTTTAGAGCTTTTTGAAGCGACCACTTTAACTCTCCTGGATTAACAGAATATAAAGTACAATTTTCTATTTGAATTTTATCTGTGCCTAAAACTGTAAAAAGCGCATGTGCGGCTGCCCCGTGTGAAACAAATAAGGGTGTCCCCGAAAAATTTGAAAGTACATTGGCAACAGCTCGCTCAATCCGCTGTTCAAAGAAAGCTCTCGTTTCTCCTAAAGGTGGATCTATTGTTGTATTAAATGGATTGGGTACCTCACCCCAGGGTTTAGTCTCCCATTCACCAACACACCATTCGCGTAATTCTTCAATTGTATAAATAGGTGCCTTTAAATGTGAATTAATTAAGCGGGCTGTTTCTTGAGCTCGCTTCATGGGCGAACAAAAAATGGCATTAATTTTGAAGTCTACGTGAGCCAACATAACAGAAAGTTTTTCAGCTTGAGAAACTCCTTCGGCATTCAGGGAAATATCCCACTCTCCACCGCAGGTTAAACCTCTTTCATTGGCATCCGTTTTTCCATGTCTAAGAAAATAAAAACGCTTAGAGGGAATCATCTATTTTGTGCCTTTATTTTCCTAAACAAAATTGAGAGAAAATTTCGCCAATGTAGCTTTCGTCCATATCCTGACCAATACATTGTTTAATAAGCCTCTCACATTCTTGAAGGTTTTCTGCAACAAGATCCAAAGCTCTTCCATCCTTTAATAAAAACAACGCTTCTTTTGCCTTATTGTGTGAATGCTCTAAAATTTTAGCTTGTCTATCTGAAAGCCATAATCCTGTTTCAATGGAGGCTTCCTGATTTTCGAGTTTTTTATTGATCTCAAAAAAAACACTTTCGCGGAGTTCTGCCGTGTCTTTTGTAAAATCGAAAACATTTGAGCCCGTTTTATTACTCAAATCTTTATGTGAAAAAACACTAATGTGCCTTTTTTCTTCTAATAGGTTTTTAAAAGCATCTCCGGATGTGCTGCTTGCATTTTGAACCCAAATTACTAAGTGGGCTTTTTTTATCAATTCATGACTCAATTCAATGCCTTCTTTTTCAATTTCATCGTGTTGATTGTTCATTTTTAAAAAACGCAATCCGGCCGTGTCTACAAGTCGTATCCAACGAAGTCCCGTATGAATTCTTGCTTCAACATAATCACGGGTTGTTCCGGCCACACTTGAAACAATGCTTCTTTTTGCTCCACAAAGAATATTAAAAAGCGTACTTTTCCCAGCATTTGTTTCGCCAACAAGAGCAAGTAAAGGTTCACTAGCTTTTGCTCTAAACAATTCGTAGGCGCTCATCATTTCGGTGGCTTTAGAATAAAACTTTTCTAAAACCAGCGTCGCACTTTTTACGTCTTGTGCTTGCTCTTCTTCTGCTTCTGGAAAATCAACAGCAGATTCTACTCTTCCTCTTGCGCTATGAAGAGTTTTTAGAAGCTCTTGAAACATGTTGCTTAATTTTTCTTGGTTTTGACTTTTATCTAAACCTAAAAGTTGACTGGCCGTTTCTGGATTAATGGTTTCACTTTTAATAACAGTATGAAGCTTCTCTGCTTCTTCAAGAGTCATTTTTTTATTGAGTACGGCTCTAAAAGAAAACTCTCCAGGCAAAGCCCTTAAAGCACCAAGAGCCTCAAATTTTTCAATGATTTTCTCAACAAGTGAAGGAACTCCGTGAGATTGAATTTCAAGAACATCTTCACCGGTATAAGAGTTGGGCGCTTTAAAATTTAAAACGACAGCGTTATCTATTCCTGAAATATTGAGATATGAAAATTCTTTTGGCGCAGGTAGGGGCGCAGAAAAAAGCGAAGAAAATTTTTCCAAGCCTTTCCCTGAAAGTCTTAAAATACAAATCGGGCCACCCTCACCGCTAGCTTTAGCGATAATGGGTAGCCCGACTCTTTTAAAATAAGATAAAGCTTCGCGGGCTATCTTTTAGTTCCCCCGTTACCAAAATCATCGTCACCAGGGCGAACGCGATTTCCAATATTATCATCAACGTAGGCTGGCGCTTCATCAGGGCGAGCAACGTTTCCATTAACTTCATCATCAAAACCGTATTGTTCGTCACGAGCTTGTCCGTAAGCTGCTGGGGCTTGATTCATATTATCTCCCCATTGTGGGCGTCCGCGACCAGGCCCACGAGGACCACCACGACCGCCACCATTTCGACCGCCGCCGCGAGGACCACCACGACCGCCACCAAAACCACGTGGACCATTTCTTCTTTGTTGGCCATCAGCTTCGCCTTGTGGTCTTTCTTTTCTATGCGGAGAATTTGGAACGAGTTTTACACGAATTCTTTTAAAAGTTCCTGTTCCAATACTTTCGCTAGTAACCTCACCTAATTCCGCCAAGTGAGTATGAATAACTTTTCTTTCAGAGGGACTTAAAGCAGGGAGATAAAAAGCTCTTCCGCCACTTTCAATAACTCTTGCTCTAGCTTTATCAGCCATTTCTTTTAATTGTTGATTTTTCATTTCTCTAAAGCCGCGAGAGTCAAAAGTGACGCGGAATTTAGAAGCATCGGCTTCTTCGCCTAGAGGTTGGTTAGAAAAGCCGGCTTGTTTTCTGAGAATTCTCATTGAAACATGAGACAAAGCCTCAATCATATTTGAACTATCACCAAGAAATTCTTTGGCCTCAGCGCCTTCAATTTCATAATGAACCGCAGAACCGTCCTTAGCTTCTTTAGAAAATTTTATATCGTAGCCAATTTTCTTAACGAGCTCCCCTAAAAATTCATCGAGAGAGGCAGTTTGAGCCACATCACTTTCTGTCTTGATTCCGAATAAATTGAGAGCAGATTTTACGAATCCAGTCATTTTTATACTCCTTCTTGTACTGTCTGTACTTTTATCTGACCTTTTTTAAAGACAAGTTGTTGGGTAACTCCAACAAGATTGCTTACAAACAAATATAGAGTGAGTCCTGATGGCCAATCTTTAGAGAGAAATCCAAAGACGATGTACATCACGAACATCACTTTTTTCATGTCCGGCATCCCGGGCTGAGAGGACGTTTGTTGCGGTGTAATTTGAGTTGTAACAATTAACGAAATTGTCCACAAAGCGGGCAAAACAAAATACGGGTCTCTATAAGATAAATCATGAATCCAAAAAATAAAGGGCGATTGATAAAGATCAACCGCATGATTTAGAGCTCCATAAAGACCAAGAAAAATTGGGAGCTGCAACAACATTGGCAAGCAAGAACCCATTGGATTCACTTTTTCTTCTTTATAAAGAGCCATAATCTCACGATTCATTTGATCCATTCGACTCTTATCTTCGCCGTATTTCTTTTTAATGGCTTCCATTTTTGGCTGAAGATCTTTCATCTTTTGACCAGACTCAAAAACTTTTTTGTTAAGCGGCCAAAATGCCAATCGAACTAAAAGAGTAAGCGCAATAATTGAAAACCCGAAGTTTTTAAACAAAAGATTAAGTTGTTTTAAACACCAAAGAAGAAATCGACCTACTGGCGCAGAAATTCCCATATCAACAGCTTCAACTAAGTCTTCTCGCACTTCTTTAAGTGCGGAAATTTCTTTTGTTCCAAAATAATAGTCGAAAGAATATTCTTGGGTGCCGCCTGCGTCTGGGGAAATCAAAGGATAGGCTAATTCAATGTGTGCAGAATTTTCTCCTTGTTGACTGTGAGAGACGTCAGGTTGAAACTTTCCAGAAGGTAAAAACCCTACAGCAAAATATTTATCGCCCCAAACAATCCAGTCTTTTGATCCAACATATTTTGATGTTACGAATAGTTCTTTTCTTTTTAGATGTTTAACTTTTCCGTCGAGTTTAAAATCCAAGGTTTTCTTTTCAAGGTCGTTTCCTTGCCCGAGATCATCAAGAAAACTTACGAAAATTTGCCCCTGCCAATCTTTCAATCCAGAAACACTGAGTTTTGTACTTAAAAGTCTTTTACTTTTTTCGTTAGGTGAATATTCCAAAGAGCAGCTGACGTTTTGATTTTTTGAAACAAATCGAAGACCTGTTCCTTCTGCGGGAGAAAGTCCCTCTAAACATTTATTTAATACCTCATTAGAAGAGGACCATTGAATTCCGTTTTCAATAATTTGAACAGGTCGCTTTTCTTTGTCGCCACGAACAAAATATTTTTTAAATAAAAGATTCGATAAGCGCCCATCTTTATGAACATCAACATTAAGATCATCGCCAAGATCAACTTTTAAAAAGGTTTCTGAAGTTACTTTTTCTGTATTGTTTGGCTTTTGAAGGTCTGCACTATTCGTATTTGGGCTTGAACTATTAGTAGCCGTTATTGCGCTTTTAGGTGCTGTAAGAGCATTTAGCTTTTCTTGTAATTCAGCTTGTTTTTGCTCGGCCTCTCTTAGCTTCATATTATAAGGACGAAGAACAAAAACTTCATAAGACAAAATTAAAACTAAAATTCCTAGCAATATTGGCCAGTTTTTTTTCATTATTTACTTTTCCTTTGTTTATTCACATCAGGTGCAAAATCAAAATAGTCCTGTCCTTTATATAAAGGACTGCATTTTAAGAGGCGTTTTGAAATATAAAAACTCGCTTTATACAGTGGAAGAGATTCTAAACAATCTCGAGCATAGCACGAACATGTCGGATAAAACCTACAACTCTGCCTACCTGGGGCCAGGGCAGTTAAAAAAGGATAAATTACAATTTTGTAGAAAACCAAAAGCGCATTAACAATTAAAGCGCGCGAAGGATTTCTCGAAATTGTGGCAGCAGATCTTTCCTCGTGATTTTTTTGGAAAGACGGCGCCGCCTGTCTAGCGATAACCATAAAGAGTCATTCTCCAGGAGTTTAGGATCTAAAAAAGGGAGAGCAGTGCGAGCAATTCTTCTAAAGCGATTTCTTTGCACTGCGTTGCCTACAGTTCTTGGCAGCGTTATGTGAATTTTTGCGGGCTCGCCATCTTGCGTAATAATTTTGGCAAAGCCAAGCCCGTCCTTAAAGGTACGTTTACCTATAATTTGAAAATTCTTCCGCTTTTTCATTTACGGCTGCGGGTTTTAGAAGGAACGCTTACAGTCAGTTTTTTACGTCCCTTTCTTCGACGACTGCTAAGCACTTTCTTACCCCCGGCAGAAGACATTCTCTTCAGGAATCCATGATCTTTTTTTCTTTTTCTACGACTGGGTTGATATGTGCGTTTCATATAGGCTAGCTGTTATTCCATAACTATGTCCTTTTTATCAACCTAGAAATTGGAGTCTTATGTCGGAAATGTTTTTAGACCCCGAAACGCAAAACTCCTTATCCTCCCTGAAGCACAAGCTGGAGAGCCCTGCCAGCTCAACCGTACGCACGTTTACTGGTGAAACCCTCTCTCCAAAATACTCATTTGAGACGTTTGTTGTAGGTAAAAGCAATCAGTTTGCCCATGCTTCTGCCTTAGCTGTGGGAACTAAGCCTGGAGTTTATAATCCTCTATTTATTGTTGGAAATACGGGACTTGGAAAAACCCATTTATTAAAAGCCATAGGATATCGACTACTTAGCACTCGGCCTGGAATTCGAGTTCACTATTGTTCAACTCAAAAATTCATTGAAGAGGTTATTGCGGGAGTTAGAGAAGCAAGACTTCATGAGCTTAAACAAAATTATGAAAATAACTGTGATGTCCTTTTAATGGACGATATTCAGTTTCTTTCACGATCGGCATCTACTCAAGATGAGTTTTTTCACGTCTTTAACGCCCTTTTTGATGCCGGCAAGCAAATCGTCATTGCATCTGACCGATATCCTAAAGAAATTTCAGATGTTCACGATCGTATAATTTCTCGCTTCGAGTGGGGAATGGTGGCCGACATTGAGAGTCCTGAATTAGAAACTCGAGTTGCGATTTTGAAATCACGAGCTGAAACAGACAATATTCGTTTAACAGATGAAGTGGCTTATCTTATTGCAAATTACGTGAAAGCGAATGTTCGCGAATTAGAGGGTTGTTTAACAAAATTAGCTGCTCATGCGGCCATCTATAATATAGAGATCACCACTGAATTAGTAAAAAAAGTTCTCAAAAGTTACGTCACCGAAAACAAAAGAGTGCTTTCAATCGACGATATCATTGCTCTAGTTGCTCAGTTTTACTCTTTAAAAGGAAGCGACATCCGTGGTGCATCTCGAAAGGCGCCGATTGCAAAAGCTCGACAGGTGGTCATGTACCTTTCGAGAGAGCATAGCAACTTAAGTTGTACAGCTATAGGAGAAGCTTTAGGAAATAGACATCACACAACAATTTTACATGGACATGAATATGTGGAGACTTTGATTACTAGAGATCCTGTTTTTAAGAATCAACTTAATCAAATTTCTTCTCAACTTTTGGATAATCTCTAGGAAAAGATGAAGAACCTGTGGATAACCAATGACGAATTATGTGGACAAGTTGGGGAAAAAAAATGAATTACCCGAATAACCACACTATTCACGTCGACTATCCACAAAGTTGTCCACATGGTTTTCTTTTTATATTCAACAACTTAGCTGCGCAATTCAATACAATTCAAATATACAAGTATAGTTTACAACAACTTATAAAATTGTTTATATTAGGCAAAAGACTAAGCAACATGTTTGTAAGTCTTGGATAAGTAAAATTTGGACGGGCAAATGGAAATTAATTTATCAAAAAAGGATCTATTAAACGGCCTTGAAAAAACACTTAGTGTTGTTGAGAGAAGAAATACAATGCCTTCTCTTAATCATGCTCTTCTTGATGTAAAGGACGAAACACTTCAAATCTCGGCAACGGATTTAGAAATTTTCGTAAGTTCGTCAATTCCTTGTCGAACATTATTAGAAGGTCGAATTGCGGTACCAGCAAGAAATCTTTACGACATCGTTAAAGAGAGTGACGATAAAAAAGAAATTTTTATTAAAGTCACTGAATCTAATAGAGTTGAAATAAGATCAGGGAAAAGTTTTTTTAAATTGATGGGATTATCCGCGGATAACTTTCCACATTTTAAAACAAGTCCTAAGGGTCAACTTTCTGCCGGTAAACTTAAAACAAAAGAATTTCTTCGACTTTTACAGCAAACAGAACATTGTATTTGTAATGAAGAATATCGTTACGCTTTAACGGGAATATATTTTGAAAGTCTTTTGAGTGAAGACGGACATGGACAAGTTTTAAAAACAACAGCGACAGACGGACATCGTTTAGCTCTCATGGAAAGTCCTGTGGATAAGATTGGGAATCTTGATCTTAAAAAGGGACTTATCATTCCAAAAAAAGGTGCTGTTGAATTAAGAAAACTTTTAGAAAGCACTGAAGAAGATACTTTTGAACTCACTTGTGATGAAAATCTTTTAAGAGCTCACGTGGGTGTGAATAAGTTATGGATAAGACCGATTGATAGTGAATATCCTGATTGCAAACGAGTTATACCTAAAGGTCTTCCTTCTAAACTTACTGTTGATAAAAAAGAATTATTAACGGGTCTAAGAAGAATGTCTTTATTAGTTTCTGATAGATCAATGGTTGTTACTTTTGATTTCAAAAAAGATCATGTGACTTTATCCACGAATAATCCAGATCTTGGTGAAGCCATTGATGAAATACCTGCAAAGTTTGAAGGACAAGAAGTTAAGACTGGCTTTAACGTTAGATTTTTTATTGAAGCGTTAAATAATTTTCATGGTGATAAAATGGAAATTTGCTTGGGTGAAAAACTTCAACCAGCTTTGTTAAAAAGTGTTGATGATCCAGGTTTTCAAATTGTTATTATGCCGATGAGGCTTTGATAGTTTTTGAGGATAACTCATTTACAAGTTGAAAACTTTCGAAATTTAAAATCCTTAGATATTGTTTTAAATCCAATTTTAAATGGTTTTTGGGGAGCCAATGGACAAGGAAAAACAAATATTCTGGAAAGTATTTTTGCGGCCACACGATTAAAAAGTTTTCGGCCCTATTGTACTAAAAAAGATTGGTATCCCAAAGTTATCCACAATTCTGATTCTAGAGGAAGCACAAAGGTCGAAGTCAATTTTTTAGACAGAAGCGGTTATTCCCATAAATTATTACTTAAGTGCGACGATCAACAACGTTGGCAAAGCTTTTGGAACGAAAAGAAAATATCTGCTTCAACACTTGTTGAAAAAATTGCAATACTTTCTTTTTCACCAGATGATCATTCTTTAGTTAGAGGAACTCCAGAGGAGAGACGACATTTTGTTGACTCATTATTGAGTGATATAGCACCAGGCTATTATGAGATTCTTCTTCGATATCAAAGAGCGCTTAAACAAAGAAATGAAATTTTAAAACAATACCAGGATGTCAGGGAAAAAGTTTTCCCAGAGTTATCCACATGGACAAATCTTTTAGCTCAAGAAGCTGCTGAATTATCCATGATTAGAAGAGAATATTGGCCCTCTTTTAAAAGTAAATTTTTAGAAACAAGCCATCAACTTTTTGGTGATGAATTTCCAAAATTGGAAATTAAATTTTTACATGATTTATCCACTGTGGATAACACATGGACAAAAGAAAGATATCAAGAACATATCAGGGCAGATTGGGAAAAAGATCTTGCTACGGGATGGACTCACAGAGGCCCTCATCGAGATGATCTCTATTTGGAGTTAGAAGAGGGTTTGGCTGCAAAAACTCATGCTTCACAATCTCAAGCACGGCTCTTAGCTCTAGCACTTAAATGGACGCACGCTTTGTGCGTAAAAGATCAAAGATCAGAAACTCCAATTTTTTTAATTGATGATCTTTCGTCTGAGCTTGACGCGTCACACCGGAAATTGCTTCTAGAACTCATTCGAAGTTGTGATGGACAGGTCATTATAAGCGGTACAGAGGACTCTTTAGTGGATTCAAATCGCTTCGAAAAATACACCTATTGGAGAGTAGAAAAAGGGTTGCTTCTAGAGCGAAAAACATATTAAAAGATTCTTAATAAAGTATGGAAAAAACTGAAGGAAACCCCCCAAGTTCCGGCAATTATGATGCTTCGCAAATTAAAGTTCTAGAAGGTCTTGATGCTGTTCGTAAAAGACCTGGAATGTATATTGGAGACACCGGCACTCGCGGTCTCCATCATTTGGTTCAAGAAGTTGTTGATAACTCCGTCGATGAAGCCCTTGCAGGTCACTGTAATGAAGTTAGCATAACCATTCATGTTGATAATTCTATAACTGTTGAAGACAACGGTCGCGGAATTCCAGTTGATATTCATCCAGAAACTGGAATGCCTGGAGCTGAGCTTGTTTTAACTAAACTTCATGCCGGCGGTAAATTTGATGGAAAAGCTTATAAAGTTTCTGGCGGATTACATGGCGTAGGTGTGAGTTGCGTAAACGCACTTTCAGAATGGATGAAAGTTAAAATTAAGCGAGATGGAAAAATTCATCAAATTCATTTCGCACGAGGTGTGACGTCTTTGCCTTTAGAAGTTACAGGAAATTCTGATGAAAGAGGAACAACCGTAACATTTAAGCCAGACGCTGAGATTTTTGAAACTACGGAATATAGTTATGAAACTTTAGTTTCACGCTTTAGAGAGCTCGCGTTTTTAAATCCAAAATTAAAAATCAATGTTATCGACGAAAGAAACGATAAAAAACAAGAATTTTATTATGCCGAAGGAATTCGGTCTTTTGTTCAATATTTGAATAAAACAAAAACAGCAGTTCATGATGATGTAATTTATTATCAAGGAAACAAAGAGACATCCGAAGTAGAAATCGCATTACAATGGAATGATGGTTATAAAGAAAATGTTTTTTCTTTTGCCAATAATATAAATACCATTGAAGGCGGAACTCACTTGATGGGTTTTAAAACCGCTTTAACTCGAGCCATAAATAAATATGGCGAACATTATAATTTATTAAAAAACGTTGAAGGAACAATTGAGGGCGATGATTGCCGTGAAGGTCTTTCGTGCGTTATCAGTGTGAAACTTCAAGATCCTCAATTTGAAGGACAAACAAAAACTAAACTCGGCAATTCTAATATTAGGAACCTTGTAGAAACGGTAACTTTTGAAAAGCTATCTTCTTATTTTGATACGAATCCAGCCATGGCTAAAAGAATTATTCTTAAAGCCATTGAGGGTGCGCGAGCGCGTATTGCAGCTAAAAAAGCACGCGAGTTAACACGAAGAAAATCTGCTTTAGAATTTTCTGGTCTTCCTGGAAAAATGGCCGATTGCCAAGAAAAAGATCCAGCCCTTTGTGAATTGTATATTGTAGAAGGGGATTCGGCGGGTGGTTCGGCTAAACAAGGAAGAAATAGAAAATACCAGGCCATTCTTCCTCTTAAAGGTAAAATATTAAACGTTGAAAAAGCACGCATTGATAAAATGCTCAATCATGAAGAAATTCGAACTTTAATTACGGCTCTTGGGACAGGTTTGTCTGAGAGCGGTGGAGGTTTCGATATTTCTAAACTTCGTTATCATAAAGTTGTTTTAATGACAGATGCTGACGTGGACGGTGCTCACATTAGAACGCTGCTTCTGACTTTCTTTTATAGAAAAATGCCTGAGATTTTAGAACGAGGACATCTCTATATTGCGCAACCTCCGCTTTACAAAGTTAAAAAAGGTAAAGCCGAGTTTTACGTAAAAGATGATAAGGCGTTGCAATCGTATTTGATTGAAGAATCTTTAGAAAACGCGAAACTTTTAACGGCTTCAAAAACAGAGCTCTCAAAAAGCGATTCAAAAAGACTTCTTTTCCAGATGCAAAAATTTGAAAAAGTTTTTGATGTCTTATCAAGAAGAGGCGATCCGCGAGTTTTAAAGTATGTTGTTTTAGAAAATCTTTTAAATAAAGAAGATTTAAAGAGCGAAGCGGCTCTTAAGACTTTAGCAGAAAAAATTCAATCAAAAATTCCTGAGCTCACTTACGAAATAAAACCCGAAACAGAAGAAACAGGATATTTCAGATTAATTATGCTCTCCAGAATTCAAGGAGCTCGTTATCAAACTGACTTAAGAAAAGCTCTTTTAGAAAATCCCGACATGGAAGAGTCTTTAAAATTATCAAGCTTTGTTAAAGAGCTTGGTGGACAGCCGTTTAATTTAAAGACGGAGGATAAATTAGAAACTTTTGATGATCCCTCAGAACTTTTAGTTGCAGTTCTAAGTAGAGGAAAAGAAAAAACAGGAATTCAAAGATACAAAGGTCTGGGTGAAATGAACCCAGAGCAGCTTTGGGAAACCACTATGGACCCTACAAAAAGAACCTTTTTACAGGTTAACGTAGAAGACGCTGCGGCCGCTGATGAAATTTTTTCAATTCTTATGGGCGAAGACGTCGAATCAAGAAGATCCTTCATTGAAAACAATGCCCTTAAAGTCAGAAATCTCGATATATAGGTTTATAAAATAATTTTATGGATGATACATCAACACCA
The DNA here is from genome assembly GCA_964609695.1 of uncultured Bacteriovoracaceae bacterium. Taxonomy (GTDB): domain Bacteria; phylum Bdellovibrionota; class UBA2428; order UBA2428; family UBA2428; genus JAGNHS01. The sequence continues at coordinate 40,137 of CAZSSP010000004.1, read as the reverse complement.
CCAGTACCAGAGCAAATTAAAGGTATAAAAATTGAAGAAGAAATGCAGGGAGCTTACCTTGAGTATGCCATGTCGGTTATTGCCGGCAGAGCGCTTCCTGATGTTCGTGATGGATTAAAACCGGTTCACAGAAGAATTCTTTTTGCGATGCACGACCTGGGTAATACCTATGACAAGCGTTATTTGAAATCAGCGCGCGTTGTGGGTGATGTGATCGGTAAATATCACCCTCATGGAGACAGTGCAGTTTATAATGCCATGGTTAGAATGGCGCAGGATTTTTCGCAGCGATATACGCTCGTTGATGGACAAGGAAACTTTGGTTCTATTGACGGCGATAATGCCGCCGCCATGAGATATACAGAATCAAGAATGTCGAGACTGGGCGGAGCGCTCCTGACAGACATTGAAAAAAATACCGTTGATTTTGGTCCAAACTACGATGGAAGTTTAGAAGAACCAAAAGTTCTTCCGACAAGAGTGCCCAATCTTTTAATTAATGGTTCGAGCGGTATTGCCGTGGGAATGTCTACAAACATTCCACCTCATAACATTAATGAAATTATTCAAGGCTGTATTGCTATCATTGAAAACCCTGACATCACGCTCGATGATTTAATGAAAATTATTCCTGGTCCGGACTTGCCTACCGCCGGCATAATCTCAAATGTAAAAGGAATTAAAAATGCCTATCGTTATGGTAGAGGCACGTTTTACATTAAGGGTCGGGCTGAAATTGAAACTTGGGGAAAAGACCGTGAAGCGATTGTTGTAACTGAGCTTCCTTATCAAGTTAATAAATCTACTTGGATTGAATCTATTGCCCATCATGTCCGTGAAAAAGAAATTGAAGGAATTTCCGATCTCAGAGACGAGTCTAATAGAGAGGGAATTCGAGTTGTTATTGAATTAAAAAAGGGAGAAAGTTCAAATGTTGTTTTGAATGCCCTTTACGCTAAAACGCAACTACAAACATCCTTTGGTGTAATTTTATTGGCCATCGATAATGGTAGACCCAAGCTTTTCAATCTTAAAGAATGTTTACAAGCCTTCATTGATCACCGCGCCGATGTTGTTACAAGACGCTGCGTTTATGAATTAGGTAAGGCTAAGGACCGTGAACACATTTTGTTAGGTTTAAAAACTGCGCTTGATAACATTGATGAGGTTGTTGAGCTTATTAAAAAAGCTGGAAACGCAGCAGAAGCTAGAAGTAATTTACAATCGCGATTTGCAATGAGTGAAAAACAAGCTCAGGCTGTTCTGGATATGCGCTTGCAAAAGCTAACGGCACTCGAAGTTAAAGAATTGGTGGCTGAGCTTGAAGAAATTAAAAAAGCCATTGCACGATTAATGGAAATATTAAACAGCAATGAAGAGTTGTTTAAAGTTATTCGAGTTGAGCTAGAAGAAACTTTAAAAATATTTGGTGATAAGAGAAAAACTGAGATTTCTTACAGCGAAGAAAAAGACTATGAAGTCGAAGATTTTATTCGCGACGAACAAGTGGTCGTGACAGTAACTCAAGCGGGTTATGTCAAGAGAAGTTCAAGTGAAGAATATACGGCACAAGCCAGAGGTGGAAAGGGCATTCGCGGGGCTTCCATCGGAGCGGATAATGATTTTGTTTCCGATCTCTTTGTGGCTAGCACCTTGTCCTATCTGCTTTGCTTTACAAACAAAGGAAGATTGCATTGGCTTAAAGTTCATCAAATTCCCGAAATGAGCAGAACGGCTCGGGGTCGTCCAATTGTACAATTCCTTCAACTAGAAAAAGAAGAAAAGGTTCTCTCTATTCTTCCGGTCTCTAAGTTTGAAGAAAATAAATACGTAGTTATGGCTACTAAAAAAGGTGTTGTTAAAAAAACGGATTTGATGGCGTTTAAAAACGTTAGAACGAATGGAATTATTGCTCTCTCTATTGATGAAGGTGATTCTTTAATAAATGCAGCCATTACAGAAGGAAATGACGATGTCTTTATTGCTACAAAAGAAGGACAAAGCATAAGATTTTCTGAAGCAGACGTTAGAGACATGGGCCGTACGGCTAGAGGTGTAAAAGGAATTGAAATTGCAGACAATGATCAAGTTGTTGATATGGCCATTATTCCTGCAAAGAACACAGACTCTTATTCAATCTTAAGCGTAAGTTCTAATGGTTACGGAAAAAGAACGCCTATAGCCGAGTATCGAAGACAAGGAAGAGGCGGATCTGGAATTATTAACATTAAAGCCAACGAAAGAATTGGCGCTCTTGTGGGCGTAAAACGAGTTCGTGCCGTTGATGATGTGCTTATTATAAGTAACGTTGGTCAAATCATAAGAACAAGCGTTTCCGATATTTCTGAAATTGGTCGTAACACTCAAGGAGTTAGGGTTATTCGATTGAGTGAAGGAGAAATGGTTAACGCCATTGCCGTTGTTCAAGAAGTGGAAGAGCTCAAGTCGAATGAGACTGTTCATTAAAAAATGTTCAGTCATTTTTTTTGTAGTAGGATTTTTAGTGTCCTGCTCCATGTCTTTGCCAGAAAAACATTTTCAATTAGCTGAAGAGTATTCTGCTCAAGGACAGCCCAATCGTGCGATTGAAGAGTTTAAAAAGGTCATCGCTGTTGATGAAAAAAATGCACTGGCACCCAAAGCATTAATTAAAGTTGGTTTGCTTTATAGAGAAAAACTTAAAGACTACAAAGAAGCCATTGCTTCTTTTAGAAAAGCCTATAAAAGAAGTGTTGATTCATCGGATAAAATTCTTTCATTAAAAACAATTGCCCAAATATATAGAGATGATTTGGATGATTCTAAGGCGGCGGCCGAAGAGCTTTCTACTCTTTATAAAGAGTTTGGCGTTTCTTTTAAAGGTGGCGACGAAGTTCTTTTAGAATTTTCAAGAGTTTTAAGAGATGCGAGTAACTATGAAGAAGCTAATAAAAAATATGAAGAGTTTTTAGAAAAGTTTCCAGGCCACAAAGAAGGGCCTAGGGTTATGCTCGAAAATGCAAATGCGCTTTTATCGGCAAGAAAATACCCAGTAGCTGAAGAAAAACTTAAAGAAATTATTGAGAAGTTTAAAGGAAGAGAAGAATTTCGGGGCTTAGTGGCAGAAGCAGAATATAGTCTTGGAAGTCTATATGAAGAAAAAGATGATGCTGCCAAGGCTGAAGAATTTTATTTAATGGCAAAAGAAGCATATCCGAATCCAGAGGTCATGAAATTAAAATTACAGGGCCTGGAGAGGCGTAAAAAGGAAAGAACAACACAATGAATCCAAGAACCTTGTCAGATTCTCTTCATAGTGAGGCTGAAAAAGTTTTGGTTGGTGGAGTTAACTCTCCAGTTCGAAGTTTTAGAAGAGTTGGTGGGTCGCCAATTCTTGCAAAAAACGCAAACGGTCCTTATTTGTGGGATCAAGATGGAAAAAAATATATTGATTTAGTTATGTCTTATGGCCCACATTTGTTTGGGCATTCGCAAAAAGACATCGTTGATAAAATTTCTTCCACAGCTAAAAATGGATTGTGTTTCGGTATGACGACTCAACAAGAGGTTGAGTGGGCTAAAAAGTTTCTATCATTTTTACCCTGGGCAGAAAAAGTGAGAGCCATGAGTAGTGGAACGGAAGCCTGTATGACGGCCGTTCGATTGGCCCGAGGAATTACTGGAAGAGAACTTCTTGTTAAATTTTCTGGGCATTATCATGGCCACGTTGATGCTCTCATGGTCGACGCAGGTAGCGGGGTGGCCACTCTCAGCGAAAAACCTTCTCCAGATTCAGCGGGATTGATAAAAAGCATTGTAGATACAGTTAAAGTTTTAGAGTTCAATGATGTGGAGTCTCTAAAAAAATTGTTTTTATTAGAGGGCAAAAAAATTGCCGCAGTTATTCTTGAGCCTGTTATGGGGAACATGGGTGTTGTTCCACCAACTTTAGAGTTTTTGGAAACACTTAGAAAACTCACTAAAGAATCTGAAACACTTCTTATATTTGACGAGGTGATGACGGGCTTTCGAGTGAGCAAAAAGTCAGCGCATGGTTTTTTTGGAATTGAGCCTGATTTGTGCACATTTGGAAAAATAGTTGGAGGAGGATTGCCTCTTTCTGCACTGACCGGGAAAGCTAAGTATATGGACTTTCTTTCTCCACTTGGAAGTGTTTATCAGGCGGGAACTTTATCAGGGAATCCACTAGGAGTTTCAGCAGGCTTGAAAATGCTTGAGCTCATTTCTGAGAATGACCCTTATTCTAAGCTCGATGAGTTAGGTTCTTTTTTAGAAAATACGATTGAAGAGATTGCTTTAAAAAATCAAGTAGAGCTTAAAGTTTCTAGAGTGGGCTCGATGTTGAGTGTTTTTTTTCGAAAACAAAAGCCGAGCAATGCGCGAGAGACTAGGGACATAAACGAAAATACTTTTAAAAAGTTTTTTTGGGCATTAGTAGAAGAGGGATTTCTTATCCCACCATCACCTTTTGAGGCCTATTTTTTATCAACAGCTCATTTTGAGATTGAGCAAAAAGAATGGGAAGATATTTTCAATCGTGTCTTTAAAAGAATTAGATAAACCTAAGAAAAAGGGCGAGAAACAAAACCCTCTCGCAATTTATGCGGGTTTAGGCATGTCTTTTTCTACTGAAATATTAGTCTTAACTTTAACGGGGTGGTGGGCTGGTAAAAAGTTAGATGTGTTTTTAGGCAAAAAAGACTTTTATGCCTACATTGGCGTCGTTTCTTTGTTTATTTTGGCCATCATACATGTGATTAGAAGTTTATTATTACTGCAAAAGCGTTTAGATAAAGACGAGGAATCATAAAGCGATGCTATCTTTTATATTAGGCGCCGGTGTTGCCATTTTAACCTTCGGCGGAATAATGCTGGGTGTTAAAATTTTAATGTCTCTCCAAAATCCTGAATTATCGCGAAGACAATACAGAATTAGAGTTCTTGGGGCCGCTTTTGTACTCATTGCCCAGTTTGTTTTTGCTGGCGCTCTTCTATATTTTTCAAATTTGAGAGCTCATCGTCCACTTCCTTTAGCCGCAGGACTTGTCTTGGGAATTTTTGGTCTCTATGCGCTTTTGAGAAGTTTCGAAAAAGATAAAGTCTAAAAAATCTCTATAGACGAGACGTATATCAGAAGATATGACTGGAAACGCTAATTATGTCGGAAGGCTTTAAAGTCTGGAATCTTCTAGGCCAGGAATTTCTTAATCACAATCCTCAGGTTGCCGCTGCAGCAGTTGCTGCTACGGTGTTTGTAGGAGCTAGTGTTGCTTATCGATTAAAGGCTCCAACTGCAAACTTCTCAACCGTTGATGATCAAGCGCTTGTCCCATCCGATAAGCTCGGAATAAGAAATATTTTGGAACTTCCCGGAGAGTTTATTCAGGGCTTGTCTAAAGACATTATTGGACATCATTATAAAGAATATCTTCCTTTATTAATTTTTATTTTTTTGTGGACGCTAACGAATAATCTTTTAGGTGTTTTGCCTGGCTTCGGTTCAGCGACAGACAACCTAAATGTTACCCTTTCAATGGGTGTTGTGGTCTTTGTTTATTATAATGTTATGGGTTTTAAGATTCATGGTCTTAAATATCTTGAACATTATACGGGCCACCTTCATGGGGCATTACTTTTATTTTTAGGCCCGCTTATGTTTGTTATTGAGCTTATTTCAAACGCTGTTCGACCTGTGACTTTAGGAATTCGTTTGAGAACTAACATTTTTGCTGACCACACGGTCTATGGAATTATTTCTGGTCTATTTAAAAGTCTTGCTCAATTTATGGGCGAAAAGTTTGGAATACTTGGCGAAATTGCTGGACATGCGTTGGCAATTGTTGGACCAATTCCAATTGTTCTTTTGGGTTTGCTTGTCTGTATTATACAGGCATTTGTATTTACAATGCTAACCGTAATTTATGTGGGTATGGCGACAGCCCATGATGAACATTAGGAGGATCTGATGAAAAAACAAGGACTCGCACTACTTTCTACGGCAATTCTTCCCGCTTTGGCTTTGGCTGAAGAGGCGGCAGCAGGAGCGGCTACTAAGTCGAACTTCTACGATGCAGCTCTTTGCATCGCGATTCCTGCCGCAGTTATCGGTTTTTCTCAAAGCCGTGCAGCTGCAGTTGCTCTTGAAGGAATTGGTCGAAATCCAGCAGCAGCTAAAGCTCTTCAAACTCCACTCATTTTGAGTATGGCGTTGATGGAGTCTTTGGTTCTTTTAGCTTTCGTTATTGCGCTAATTAAATAAGGTCATTACTATTTTTTAGTAAAGGGACGCGAAGCCTCTGGCTTTGCGTCCTTTGCATTTTGTAATGATACAAGTATTTGATAGGGCCAGAAAAAAAATTTTCATTGAAAAAGTCTACGGGGCTTTTTGGGTTGATGTTTTTTATTCAAAAATAAGTCTCCCAATTTTTCATTGGAGACCCGTTCAAATATTTTTAAGTCATATAGTCGGTTTTTGGAACAGCACTCCCTTTAGTGTGGTTCAAATCAAAAAATTCGTTCAAGAATATAATGTTGATTTGAAAAGATTCACATATCCCAAGGGCGGCTTTAAGAGCTTCAATCAATTTTTCATAAGAAAATATAAAGAAGAATTTTGCGAATTTCCTGTTGAATATAAACTTTTAGGATCACCCTGTGAGGCGCGCGTGAGCGCCTATTATATAGAAAATTTAAAAACTCGATTGGTGGTAAAAGGTGAAACGCTTTCGCTTCAAGAACTTTTACAAACAGACCGAATTGAAGAGCACTTTGAAGGCGGCACTGCAGTTGTTTTTAGGCTTTGCCCCGCAGACTATCATCGCTTTCATTTTCCTGATTATGCAACGATAAAAAAAATATCAAAAATAAAAGGCAATTTATTTTCTGTTAATCCTAAAGCGCTTGAAAAGTTTCCTGATGTTTTTCTAAAAAATGAAAGATGCGTTACAGAAATGCAAACCCAAACATTCGGAAAAATTTACTATATTGAAGTGGGCGCTCTTTGCGTTGGAAAAATTGTGCAAACCTTTGGTCGTAGAAATAAAGTTAATAGGGGCGATGAAAAGGGATATTTTGAATTCGGGGCTTCCACAATAATATTGCTTTTGCAGGCACAAATTAAAGTTTCTACAGATTTATTAGAAAACACCAAAAAGGGCTTAGAATCCTTAGTGCGCCTGGGAGAAGTTATAGCTAAAAGTCCAGGTGGAGAATTGGCCTAAGTTCCAATTTGAGAGTTTAATGCTGCAAAGTTTGGATTTCCACATTGAGTTGGCCAAGCGTCTTTTTGTTTAAACATTAAATAATTTAACCTTGAGCGAAGTCTAGCGTGTCCGCTGTTGGCAGGTGCGTGAAGACCAGGACTTAAAACAGACCAATAATAATGAGACGCGCCTCCGTTAGCCCTAGGGTTAGATCCATTAAAAAAAATAGTATTATATTTTGTTAGTTGTTTTTGCATAATTCTTACAGCACAAGCTGCATTTGAATTTGAATTATAAACACTTAATGAGGCACATTCTTCCCCATGTTTTTTGTCAGAATCAGAAAGGGCAAATAAGCCTCCGCTAATAGTTCCATTTTGCTCTCGATAAACGTCGTTAGGATTGTGGCCGCTTTCAGCAAACGACATTGAATCAAATATTGAAATCCAAACCTGTTTTTTTTCGTCTTCAGAAAGTTTTCCAAAGTTAGGACATAAATAGGGCATGTCTCTAGATGGAGGAACTTTATATAAAAAAGAATTTCTATATTTGTTTAATGTATTTTCAATTGTTTTTCGCCATTCTCCATTGGCTTGGAACTTTGAAGAGTTTTTAGTTCCACTTGGATCACCGCCTCTGAGCCAACCACCAACACCGTTAAATCGGGATGAATATTCTCGTGGCTCATTGGAGTGGAGAGAATCCATGGCTTGTCCCAAGTTCTGCTTTATTGCGCCTCTATTTTTGAAAAGACAAGCGAGAAGTAATGCTCCTGCTATAGCTATTCCCGTTACTGCGAGGCCCGAAATGGCGTGAGCAGATGGAAGAAAAGAAAAGACGTTAAAGTATGCGGATTTTTTTGGGCTCAAAATGAGGATAAGTCGTTGATAAAGGGCTTCAATGTTTTCCGAGGAATTTATTGTAAATTTCTCAGAGTTAAGTAAAAAGACATTTTCTTTATCGGTTAAACTAAGGCTTGTTTTTGAATTATCCAAAGACAAATAGAAAGTGTTGTTTGATTCATCAAACGAAAGGCTGGGGAGTGCTACTAGTTTTGAGAGAGTTTGTTTCACAAAATTAATTTCGGAGTCTTCTAAAAAATCAAAATTAGAAACCCAAGCATCGGGCCCCTTTTCTTTGTATAGGGACCCAGCTTTGTTGAAGAGCAATAAAAGGCGTAGGGCTTCCGCTTTTTGAAATTCGTTCTTTGTTGGACCTTCTGCATAAGCAAAAGCATTTAAAAGTTGGGTTAAGGCAAGAATATAGCTTAGAAATTTCTTCATGGGCCCTTTAGACAGTCTAACTCAATTTTCAGAAAAGTTAATTATAAGTGGCGTTTAAAATAAGCTTTCATAGCTGTTGATGTGGGGGCCTCTTTTGTGGATTTAATGAACTCTAACGGCTCTCCTTGAAAAACTAATTCTCCGCCTCTATTTCCTGCTTCAGGGCCAACATCAATAACCCAATCTGCAGCGGCAACAACGTCTAGATTGTGTTCAATGATAAGAATTGTGTTTCCTTGATCGCAAAGCAATTGAAGAACCTCAAGTAATTTTTTGACATCATTAAAATGAAGTCCCGTAGTTGGCTCGTCTAATACATAAAGAGTTTTACCCGTTGATCTTTTTGAAAGTTCTTTGGCAAGTTTAATTCTTTGCGCTTCGCCACCCGAAAGAGTGTGAGAAGCTTGTCCTAATTGTAAATAGCCTAAACCAACATCGAGAAGTGTTTTAAGTTTAGACTCAATTGTGGGTTGATTCTTTAATAAATCGTAAGCTTCTTCAATTGTCATATTAAGACAATCAGAAATATTTTTTCCCTTAAAGCGAACTTCGAGGACCTCTCTTCTATATCGAAGACCTCTACAAACTTCACACTCAACAAAAACATCGGCTAAAAAATGCATTTCGATTTTTTTTCGGCCAGCCCCCTCGCACGCATCACAGCGCCCCCCTTTAACGTTGAACGAAAAAGTTCCAGGAGTATAACCACGCATTTGGGCATCGGGACTTTGGGCAAAAAGTGTTCTTAATAAACTAAAAACGCCTGTGTATGTTGCTGGGTTGCTTCTGGGAAGACGGCCTATTGGTTTTTGATTGACGTGAATAATTTTGTCGATGTGTTGAAGTCCGTTTAATTTTTCAAACGGGAGGGGACTTTTGTTGGCGCGATAAAATTTCTGGACAATCGCAGCCTCAAGAGTGTCTCTGACAAGTGAAGATTTTCCAGAGCCACTGACGCCTGTAAAAACAATAAATTTTCCTAGGGGTATAGAGAGATCAACTTTTTTTAAATTATGTCCACGGCAACCGGTGATTTCTAAAAAATTTCCTGAGCCCTTTCTTGGAGTCCTTTTGTTTGAAACGAAAAGATCGCCCCTAAGATACCGGGCCGTTTCAGAGTGCGGATCCTTTAAAAACTTATCAGGAGTTCCGGCGGCCACGAGATTTCCCCCGTGTTTCCCAGCACCTGGTCCAATATCAATCAAGTAATCCGCAGCGAGCATGGTTTCTTCGTCGTGCTCAACAACAAGAACTGTATTTCCAAGGTCTCTAAGATTTAAAAGAGATTGTAATAATTTTTTATGATCTCTGGGGTGTAGGCCGATACTAGGCTCATCAAGGACATAAAGTACGCCACTAAGCTGTGATCCCAGTTGTGTTGCAAGACGAATTCTTTGTGCTTCTCCTCCAGAAATACTAGAAGTCCTTCTGTCCATAGATAAATAGGAAACACCAACATTATCTAAAAACTTTAAGCGCGCTAAAATTTCTTCTACAATTCTAAGAGATACCGGGTTTAGTTTAGTGCTTTTAACTAAATCTAATAGCAATAATTCAAGATCGCATGCGGCCATTCCACAAAGTTCATGAATGTTTTTATTAGAAAAGTATACCCACAGAGACTCTTTTCTTAATCGAGCACCGTTGCAAGACGCACAAACTTCTAAGTGATCGTCATCCTCGTCGTACCAAGCTTCACTTTCATCGTCAGAACTTTTTTTAGAGGCGGCCATGGCAGGTTTTGTTATGGCTTTTTCTATGAGCCCTAGACCTTTACATTTAAGGCACATTCCATAGGGCGAATTAAATGAAAACAAACGAGGTTCAAGTTCGGGAAAAGTGTTTTGACCTGCAGAAGAAGCTAGCTTTCTCGAGAAAACCATTTCTTCTCCGCCCTTAATACGACGACATCTCAACCAACCTTCTGCTTGTTTATCTACTTGCTTAAAAACTTCTTTAAGTCGTAAATCGATGTCTTCTTTTCCTGAAATTAAGGTGTCTACTAATAAATCAACATCATGATTTTGATATCGAGAAAGCAAGATGGGGTCGTGTAGGTCTTTTATTTGACCATCAATCATTACCTTGGTGAAGCCAGCGCGGCGCCAGGCTTCAAATTCTCTTAAAAACTCACCCTTTCTTCCCCGCACTACACTTGCAAAACATTGTATTTTTTCACCATCAGGAAGGCTCTTTATATAACTTAGAATGTCCTCGTCGGAATGAGCTTTAAGTGTTTCACCTGTTTCAGGATCGCGAACTTCTCCTACGCGGGCATAAAGTAGACGTAGAAAATCATAAATTCCAGTAACCGTTCCTACGGTAGAGCGCGGATGCGATGAAATGGTTTTTTGTTCAATGGCAATGGCAGGGGAAAGTCCATCAATATAATCGATGTCGGGCTTAGTTAATTGATCCAAAAACTGACGAGCATAAGCCGAAAGGCTTTCCATGTAGCGACGCTGGCCTTCGGAAAAAATTGTATCGAAAGCAAGGGAAGACTTTCCAGACCCCGACGGACCAGTGATGACAACAAACTTTTGAGTAGGAATTTCTAAAGATATATTTCTAAGATTGTGCTCGCGAGCGCCGCGCACAACAATCGGGGAATTATCCATGAAATCCTTTCTTAGACCGATGGGACAGTAATAGAGGGGTCTATTTTTTCTAAAATTGAAGCAAAAGCGTTTCTAATTTTTTGTAAATTTTCTTTATTCGAAGCTTCAAAACGCATTACTAAAACGGGCTGAGTGTTAGAGGCTCTTAGTAAGCCCCATCCACCGAAAAGCGCAATTCTTGCTCCGTCTATATCGAGAACATCTTTTCCAAATTGCTTTTTTGCTTCTAAAATGAACTTTGTAACAACTGTAAACTTTATTTCATCAGGACAATCGATTCTAAGCTCAGGAGTGTTGGTCACATTAGGAAGAGAGTCTAAGAAAGTGTCGAGAGACTCCGGTAGGTTATTGTCGAGACCCTCAATAAGGCGCGCCCCAGAATAAATGGCGTCATCAAAACCAAAAAAGCGATGAGAGAAGAACATGTGTCCCGACATTTCTCCTGCAATGGCTGCATGTGTTTCTTTAAGTTTTGCTTTGATGAGACTATGACCAGTTTTCCAACATATAGCTTGTGCACCCATTTTAGTGAGCTCATCGTAAACAACTTGCGAGGACTTAACTTCGGAAATTACGATTGGATTTGAGACTTCTTTTACTATTTCTCTGGAAAAATATAATAAAAGCTGATCTCCAAACATTATTTTTCCATTTGATGTTACGGCACCGATTCTATCGCCATCGCCATCGTAAGCTATTCCCAAATGAGCCCCTGTTTCTTTAACTTTTTTTATAAGATGTTCAAGATTTTCAGGAATGGTTGGATCGGGATGATGGTTGGGGAATCTAGAGTCAAACTCACAAAACAGAGGAACAACGGAACAACCTAACTTTTCATAAACCTTGGGGGCCAATGAAGAGGCGGCGCCGTTTCCGGCGTCTACAACAACTTTAATTTTGTTTTTTAGGGGACGAATATTTTTTGAAACATAATCAATATAAAGAGATTCACAATCTATTTGTTCGAAGGATTCTTCAAAGTTTTTAGGGGATTGAGAAATATGCTTTTCAGTTCTCTTTTTTAGATCAACCTGAATTTCATCACCGTAAATTGTTTTACCGTTAATGACCATTTTAAATCCGTTGTATTCAGGAGGATTATGGGATCCGGTAATCATCACGCCAGATTTGCTTTTTGTAGAGGGATGATTTTGATGAGTGATAAAATACAGAAGGGGAGTAGGGCCTGGTTTGAGGACACAGACTTTGATTCCACTAGAAACAAGGCCGGCGCGAAGTGCGGCAATGAGTCGAGGCGAAGAAGCTCGAACGTCTTGTCCTAAATAAATACTGGATTCGTTTTGTTCTTTTAAAAGCTCTGCAATGGCTTTGCCTAAAGCCCAAGTCGTTTGATTGTCGAGTTCTTTATCCGCAATTCCGCGAATGTCATATTGTCTAAAAATAGTCATTTGGGAGTCTTCTCCAGCTATTTATTTATCACGAGTTCGGTTTCTAGGCGCTTTTTATCTAACCAAGCCTTGAAAAGACCGTCCACTTGTTTGCTTTGATATTGTCGGCTCAACTCTTCTTTGGCAGCTTGGAATTGTTCTTCGGAACCGCGCCGGGAACTTTCAATAATGAGAGCGTGAAGTGAGTTGTTTGTTAAAATGGGGCCTACGGCCTCCCCGTCTTTTTTGCCTTTAAGGGCTTCTTGAAAGCGGGCCTGTAGAGAAGACGGAGAAACCCAGCCTAAGTTTTCAGGCTTTTCTTGTTTTTTTAAGGACTCAATACTTAAAGCGCCGGAATTAATGTTTTTAATAATTTCTTGTAAACGAGTCTGATTTTCGGGAGAGTTTTTCTTAATAAGCAACAACAGACTCCATTCAGTTTGAGCCGTTTTTAAAAACTCATTCTTTAGATCGGTTTCAGAAATAGCTGCGCCGGCCGAATGGCGTATATCGTTATCAAAAATAGTCCGCTTTTCGAGCTGAATTTTAATGCTATTTAAATAGCTTTGATAATTGATGTTCTCTCTATGAAGCGAAGCCTTGAGTTGCTCTAAGCTCATATTGTTTTGTGAAGCAATTTGAGAAACTTGTTTGATGACATCGTCATCTTTAATATCAAGTTTATTATCTTTTAAAACCTGACGAATGATTGACTGATTTATAAGAAGTTCTACCAGCGTATCATCAGAGGCCTCATCTTTTTTAAGATTAAAAGAGGAGGCTAGGTGAGGATTTTGTTTTAGGTCACTTTTAAGTGTCTGAATGTCAGATTTTAGAATCGGTTGATCTCCAACAACAGCCAGCAAACGATCAATAACTTGTGCGTTCGTCGAAAAACTGAGTAAAGCTAAGGAAATAGAACAGAGTTTGGTCACAGAAAAACACTATACTAATCTCTTTTTGGCCGTCAAATTATGAAGACAGGGCTTTCTTCAGTTCTGACGCAATATTTTTAAGGACTATAAAAGGTTTTCGTTGGTCACGACTTTGTTTTGAGTCTTCAGGGATTCAAAGTAGTCATCATAAATCTTTTGGCCCTTTTGTTCCTTAATTGAGCGGACGATATAGTCTTTATAAACAGGGTCAATTTTTGAATATTCCTTAATTCCATTGAGTTGAATTATATGAAAACCGTAAGGAGACTCTACAACATCACTAATATTACCTGGAGTTTTAAGGGCAATAGCGGCATCATAGTATTCGCCTAATAATTTATGTTTAGCGCCCCAGTCTACATCCCCGCCTGTTTTTGCAGAGGGTCCCTCAGAGTATTCTCTAGCCACTTCGGCAAAATCCTTTTTTTCGTCTCGGAGCTTTGGAAGCAAAGACTGTGCTCTGCTTTTTACTTTTTCTTTTTCTTCAGCGGACATTTCTGGTCTTGTTAATAAAACAATATGTCTCGTTTTAATTAGGGGACTGCTTTCATAAAACTTTTTAACCTCAGCCTCCGAAACTTTGTAAGCGTCAATTTTGGGCTGAATGTTTCTTCGAACAAGTTCTTGATAGAGAAGAATGTCGAATTGATCTTGTACAACTTTGTCTAAATTAATTTTTTGCTTGCGCGCTTCTTGAGTAGCGAGTTCAAAATAAACAATGTTTTTTAAAACTTCTTGTCGAGAGGGTTTTGCTCCAGGATTGAGACGAGTGTTTTGTTCATAGCGACTCTCGAATTCTCCAAGGGTTATGCTTTTTGTTCCAATTTTAGCTACTATTGCCGAGAGGTTTTTATTGGGCGTGGTGGGTTGAGGGCTACTGGGTTTTGCTGCTTGATCTTGCGCAAAAGACAAGGTTGAAATTGCCATAAAGAGTGCCGTTAAGCTCTTGCTTTTCATAGAGTTCTCCAAATCTAATCTTCACACCACTCTTCTATTTGAGCAAGGGCTGCTTCAACGCCGCGCAAAAGTTTTTGTGTTTCAATATTGGGCTCAGCATTGAGTAGGGTGAGCTTCCCGTCGGGTTGAAGCAAGAAATGTTGCGGGTATTTTTTTATTTGTTCAACAAGCTTCATAGGTTTAACCGGAGTTTTGGGGTCGAAAGTTAGAGAATAACCTCTTTTTCCAGCGACAAGACTTCGAACTTTCAGTCGGCGAAGCTGACACTTCATTCTCATGAGCTGGAGAAGGTTTTGGCACGACTCGGGAAGAGATCCGAAACGATCTAATAATTCATGTTCAATTTCTTGAATTTCGTTTTCATTTAAAGCCCCAGAGAGTCTCCTATAAAATAGAAGGCGGAGGCCAGTTTCGGGAACATAATCAACAGGAATCAATGAATTTACGGGAACATTTATTTCTGGATCAAATTGAGGCTCAAAGTCTTCTCCTTTGAGCTCGCTAAGACATTCTTGAAGCAATTCTTGATAGGCTTCAAAACCAAGAGCTGACATTTGGCCGCTTTGTTCTCGCCCCAGGAGATCTCCTGCTCCTCGAATTTCAAGATCGTGAGTTGCAATATGAAATCCAGAACCCAGTTCTTGATAGGATTCTAATACAGACAAGCGTTCTTCGGCGTCTTTAGAAACCGCGGCCGTTTCTGGTAATAGAAAATAGGAATAGGCTCGGTTTTCAGAGCGACCAACTCGACCGCGTATTTGATAAAGTTGAGCGAGGCCAAAGAGATCCGCTCTCTCAACGATTAAGGTGTTGGCATTGGGAACATCTAAACCGGCCTCAATAATGGAGGTTGTTACGAGAACTTGTGTGTGGCCTTCGTAAAAACGAAGCATTCTTTCTTCGAGCAAACCCTCTTCAAGTTGACCATGAACAAATTCGATTTTCAAATTCGGAAACAGGGCGGAGAGTTCTTCAATGGGTTTGTGAATCGTAAGAACTCTATTGTAGAGATAAAAAACCTGTCCCCCACGATGAATTTCCCTTTCAATAGCTTCTTTAATAAGGGCTTCTTTTTTTCTGGCAACATAAGTTTTAACGCTCAAGCGGTTTTGAGGAGGAGTTGCTATGACGGAGAAATCTTTGATTCCTGTTAGAGCCATATTCATAGTTCTTGGAATGGGAGTGGCCGTCATGGATAAGACGTGGAGATTGGATCGAATTTTTTTAATTTTTTCTTTATGAATAACTCCAAAGCGCTGTTCTTCGTCTATCACTAAGAGCGCAGGGTTTTTAAAATTGATATCATTTCCTAAAAGACGATGTGTCCCCACTATGACATTAATGGAGCCTTCAGAAAGATTTTTTAAAATTTCCTTTGTTTCCTTATTGTCTTGAAAACGCGAGAGCATCGCCACCTTAAAACCAAAGGGACTTAATCTCTTCGTGAAATTTTTAAAATGTTGAGCTGCGAGTAGGGTGGTGGGCACTAATACAATGGCCTGATAACCACAGGATGCCGTAGCGAAGGCAGCCCTCATTGCAATTTCAGTTTTTCCGTAGCCAACGTCTCCGCACACGAGTCTGTCCATGGGTGAGTCTTTGGTCATATCCTTTAATGTGGCGTTAATAGCCTCTAATTGGTCGGGAGTTTCTGTATAAGGAAAAGTTTCTGAAAAAGCGCTGAGTGCTTCTTCGCTAGCTTTGATTGAAATTCCTTTAGCAAGACTTCTTTTAGCGTAGAGATTTAAAAGGTCACCAGCAATGGAACGAAGATCCTTTTTGGCCTTGGCCTTTTTTTGTTCCCAGCTTCGAGCGTTAAGTTTGTCGAGAGAGGGGTCGCTTATAGGACCAGAATATTTTTGAATAAGGGCTAGGCGAGTTACAGGAACAAAAACCTTTCCATCTTTAAATTCTAATTCAAGAAAGTCGGTGGGAATCCCTTGTACAGAGAGTGTTTTAAGGCCCTGATAACAGGCAATTCCATTTTCTTTGTGAACAACCAGATCGTTGATTTTTAAACCTAGAAAAGAAATGTCTCTGGAGCTTGTTAATTTTTGTGAAGATGTTTTTGATAGACTTGCTCTTTTTTTTCTTCCTAAAAGGAGTTCATCAACAACTACGAAAACCTTGTTCTCTGGGTCCATAAAGGATTGTAGAGGGAGTCCTAATATTGTGAAAAAAGCAGGCGACTCTTTGAGAACGTCTTCAAAGGAGGTCTTGCTTGTAGGAGAGATTCCATAGTGGGGTAAAAGTAGAGAAAAGCGTTCTTGATCGGCGTGTGTTGAGCACGCTAAAACTCCGCGAAAACCCTCTGAGATTAATTGAGATATCTCTGCGGCAAACAAAGGGAGCACTTTATCTTTATTCGTCTCTCTTTGGGCGTTTAACTTTTCTCGAAATAGGTCAAAAGATTTTAATGGGGACTTTGAAGAACTTTTTGAATCGAGGTTGAGGCCGCTTTTTTCTCTGCTGAGAAAAAAGTGTGTCGAGGGATTTTCAAGACAAGAAGAAAGAAAGGACAGAGAGTCTTCAACTGGTCTTAAAAATTTATTAATTTCCGGGAGCCATTCATTTTCGCTTCGAGCCGACAAAAAGTTTTGAGTAAATTCTTTAAATGAGGAGCGAAGCTCAGAGTCTATGAGCTGGGGCTCAACAATGAGATCAATTTGAGGGAAGACTTTTTTTAAAGGAGCCGAATAATTTTCAGGGTGAAAAAAACTTGCCCAATAATCTAATGACGGTGAAAAAGCTCGGTTTGTAATTCGGTCTAAAAAATCATCTCTGTCTTCTCTGGCCCAAGAGGACTCATCGAGAGCCGCTCTAAATTGACTTCTTAATTCTTTTAGTTCCTTTTCGTCTTGAGGAAAAATAAATTCATGCGCGGGGGGAATAGTTTCTTGCGCTGTTGTGGAGTGTGTTCTTTGTGAGTCCACAAAGAAAAAACGCATGTGTTGAACGCTGTCTTCAAAAAGTTCAATTCGTAGAGGATGGTTTTGCGTAGGAGAATAGACGTCTAATATGGAGCCGCGCTGAGCGTATTCAAAAGGTTTTTCTACCAAATCAGTTTTCATGTAACCTAGGCGTTCTAGATTGTTGGCCAAACTAAGGACGTCGAGTGTGTCCCCAGTTTTAATTTTTATGGATTGATTGTCCCAAAAATCATTTTCTAAAGAAAGAGGAAGAAGGGCCGAGGCGTTAATGAGAAAAAGCGCGTGGTTTTGAGGTTGCTTTTGAAAATAGTTTAAAAAAAAGTTAATTCTTTCTTGTCTTCTGTGAACGCTGGGACCCCTGTGCTTGAGTAGGTTTGTCTCGAGGGGGTTTAAAATATAAACAGCTTTCGAGGGGTTTAAAAAAAACAAATCGTCTTTTAAGTTATAGGCCCATTGAGCGCTGGGAACTAAGACACAGTATTTTTTGTTTAAACTTTGTCTCAACAAAGCCCAAGCCATGGCGGAGGCGTTGGGTATCGAATGAATTATTGAGGTCTCCATGGCAGTAGAAAAACACGCTAGCGCAGAAAAATTAGATCCGTCATCTTTGTTGAAATCTTTTATCTTCGTCGCGGCGCGCCGTTAAGAACTAGTCTTGTTGTAAGCAACGCGATCTGTGATAAAACTAAGCCTTAAATGCTCCAAGAGTTTGGAAATGCTTTGTCTTTCATTGTGTTAGCGGCAATTCTTCCGCCTGCTATATTGTTTATTTCAAAATTTTTTAGGCCCAGCTATCCTCATTCTGGCAAGCTGACGTCCTATGAATGCGGTGAAGATCCTTCGGGTTTAGCCTATGTTATGTATAACAATCGCTTCTATTTAGTTGCGATAGTCTTTCTAGTTTTTGATGTTGAAATTGCGCTGCTTTTTCCCGTGCTTCGATTGTTTAAGGAATCTCTTGGAACGCCCAGTAGTTTGCCAATCTTTTTGTTGTCCTTCGGTTTTCTTTTTGTTCTTTTGATTGGCCTTGTTTACGAATGGAAAAAAGGCGACATCGACTGGGTTCGTGATTCTATCGAGAGGAAAAAGGCTCTACAGAGTCAGGATTCCTATAAACATAGGCTTGGGAAGGATAGCGTGTGAGTTTAGCTGATTTTTTATCGCAGCTTGGTTCTCAAATACCCTACGGAGTCTTTTCAGTTCTTTCAGCCGTAGTGGTTATACTTTTGTTTGCAATGCCGGTAGGCGGACTGTGCACCTATTTTGAACGAAAGGTCGCGGCAGATTTTCAAGAAAGAATAGGTCCAAACAGAGTCGGGCCTTATGGTTTGCTTCAGTTTTTTGCTGATGGAATAAAGATGTTCTTAAAAGAGGACACCGCACCTAAAAATGCTGATCTTTTTATATATAATTTAGCCCCTTCTTTGGTGACGGCGGGATCTCTCGGGGCTTTTGCGGCAGTTCCTTTTGCAAAATATGTTATTGGTGCCGAGCTTGATATTGGAATTTTTTATGTCATGGCCATGGGCTCTTTGGTTTCTTTGGGAATTTTATTAGGAGCATGGTCCTCTGAAAACAAGTGGTCGTTGTTGGGTGGTATGCGTGGAGCGGCTCAAATCGTGTCTTATGAAATTCCTCTTGGAATAGCTGTTTTGAGCGTGGTTTTGGTTTCTGGCGCGATGGGAACTCATTCTATTGTAGAGGCGCAGGCCTGGCCGGGTTCGGGTCAGGGCCATTTTTGGAATATATTCCACAATCCTTTTTTGTTTTTAAATTTCTTTGTCTATTTTATTGCGGCTTTGGCAGAGTGTAACAGGACTCCCTTCGATCTTCCTGAGGCTGAGTCTGAATTGGTGAGCGGTTTTAATACTGAATTTAGTGGAATGCGCTTTGGTTTATATGCTCTTGCCGAGTTTGCAGATGTCATTATGTTTGCTTGTATTGCTACTGCAATCTTTTTGGGCGGATGGCATTTGCCCTTTGTTGATTTAACTCAGCTTCAAACGGGAATTGTTATTGGCGGCAAAAGTCTTGATCCCCTTCTTCAAACTCTTCTTATGATTGGGGTCTTTTTGGGCAAGTCCGCGGTTCTTGTGTTTGTTGTTATGTGGCTACGGTGGACGCTCCCAAGATTAAGAGTCGATCAATTGATGGACCTTTGTTGGAAATATTTAATTCCCATTGGCTTCTTTAATCTTCTTGGGGCCGCTGTATGGGTTTGGGTTTTTAATGGAAAAAGTATTTTAGAGCTCGTGGGCGGAATGCTCGGGGTGATTCGATGAACTTTTTAGATTTCTTTGTTTTTTTGTGCGTGCTTTTAGGTGTTGTTAGCGCTGCTTTGGTGGCTTTTCATCCAAACATTTTATATGCCGCAGTTTCTTTAATGGGAGCCTTGCTTGCGGTTGCTGGTTTATATGCCTCTTTGGGGGCAGATTTTTTGGCCGCCACTCAGCTAATTATTTATGTGGGTGGAGTTATTATCGTTATTCTTTTTGCCGTTATGATGTCGGAAAATATTTATCGAATTAGATTTTTAGAGGGGGCTCAAAAAATTCTGATGCCCTTTATAATGAGCGCCGTGATTTTGGGTGGGCTTTTTGCATTGTTTAGAGGGACAACCTGGGGACAGTTGTTGATTCCGTTGCGCGAGCCGACTGCTGAGGTGATGGGTCGCGCTTTAACTGGCCCATATGCGCTGGTCTTTCAATATGTTGCTATTGTTCTTTTATTTGGTCTCATAGGCGCCGTTGTTGTAGCTAGGCCCGATCATGCTACTAAAAACAAGGAAGGAAAATAGTTGTGGCTGGTTTAGCAAACAACATTAATATTTACCTAACGCTGTCAGCCTTCTTTTTCGTTTTTGGAATATTAACGGTGCTGTCTCGAAAGAACGCCATTGGAATTTTCATGGGAGTTGAGCTTATTCTTAATGCTGCCGCTCTTAATTTTGTTGTGTTTCAAGCTTTCAAGAAAAATTCTGGCTGGTTGGACGGCCATGTTTTTTCTCTTTTCGTAATAATTTTAGCGGCCATTGAAGCGGCTGTGGCCTTGGCGATTGTTCTTAGATTTTTTGGAAGCAAACGAAACATCGATCCTGATAGAGCCGTGGAGTTGAAAGGATAGCAATGACACCTGTGATTGAAATGGCTCTGCTGATTCCTCTATTGCCGTTGATTGCTTACGTTGTTCAAGCGTTTTTTGGAAAGCGCCTTCCGCGAATGGGCGACTGGGTGAGTTTGGGCGCAATTTTTGGATCGTTTTTATTGGCCACTGCAATTTTTGCTCAAATGTGGAGTAATTTTGATCCACACTGGCAACATTCGTGGCACACCACCTGGTTAGATATTGGATCAGAAAAATTTCCTTTTAAGTTAGAAATTGGAGTTCGAATCGATAACCTCGCGGCCATCATGCTCTTTATGGTGACTTTGTGTGCAACTCTGATTCATTTGTTTTCTACTGGATATATGCGAGATCATGACGGAGCTCCTGCCGATGGTTATCGATATGCTTCGTTTTTTGCGTTTTTGTCTTTATTCACTTCCGCCATGTTGGGCTTGGTTATTTCCGACAATTTATTCACGTTGTTTATGTGTTGGGAGCTCATGGGCCTTTGTTCATATCTTTTGATTGGTTTTTATCGAGAAAAGGTTTCTGCGGCCAACGCTTCAATTAAAGCTTTTATGACAACTCGAGTGGGTGACACTTTGTTCTTTGTCGGAATGCTGGCCTTGTTTTCTCTTATCCATTCTTTTCGTTTTGAAGATATCTATCATGGAATTGAATCGGGAGCGTTTAACGGACAAATTCTAGGAATTTCCGCAGCAACTTTTATTGGGTTTTTAATTTTTTGCGGAACAGTTGGAAAATCTGCTCAATTTCCTTTGCAGGTTTGGTTGCCTGATGCCATGGAGGGCCCAACTCCGGTTTCTGCGCTAATTCACGCGGCAACAATGGTCGCTGCTGGCGTCTATTTAATTATTAGATCCTTTCCTTTGCTTGAGCTGGGAGGAGTGCTTCCTGTTGTTGCGTATATTGGAGCGGCAACTTCTCTGTTGGCTGCAATTTTGGCAGTCAAACAAAACGACATTAAAAAAGTCTTGGCTTACTCAACGCTATCTCAGTTGGGATACATGGTGTTGGCGGTCGGAGTGGGTGCATACGCGGCTTCGTTTATGCATTTAATTACACACGCACTCTTCAAGGCGTGTTTGTTTATGGCTTCTGGAGCAGTTATCTATGCCATGCACCACGAACAAGACATGCGACACATGGGTGGCTTGAAGAAAAAACTTCCTATTACATATATGGCAATGCTTGTCGCAACGCTGGCAATTTCTGGAGTTCCTGGTTTTAGCGGATTTGTTTCAAAAGACATGATTTTAGTGTCGGCATTGGCTTACGGCGGAATGGCCCATCCTCAGCATATGTTTTTGCCCATAGCCGGATTTTTAACCGCGGGACTAACTGCGTTTTATATGTTCCGATTAATCTTTATGACTTTTTGGGGTAAACCACACGATCATCATCATTATGATCATGCACACGAAGTTTCGTGGAATATGTGGTTACCGTTGGTAGTCTTGGCTTCGCTATCTCTTTCTGTTCTCTTTAGTGGATCGCTTACTGGCGGATTGTTTGGTCATGGCGACTATATTCTTGGCGGAATAAACGAATGGTTTACCAAGATGGTAGTTCCACCCATGCACGAACAGGTTGATGAACATCTCGAACATGCGCTTCATCAGGCGCATATTCCTGGTATGACCATGTCTGTAATCTTGGCTGCTGTAGGAATTTTATTCAGTTATCTTGTTTATGGCTCAAAGAAAGTTTCTTCAGAAAAGCTTTCGAAGCTTTGGCCATCTTTCTTTCATAAGATCACAGATAATCTTTATTTCTTTGATTATTTTTATATAAAAGTTCTTATTCAAAAATTATTTTTACCTCTCTCATCTTTTTTTGCAAAATTTGATAATTCGGTTATTGATCGCGTGGGTGTAGATGGTTGGAAAGATGCCAGCAAGATTACTAAAGATGTTGTTGGAAAAGTCGACGATGCATTTGTCGATCAGATTTTTGTAGATAAAATTGGTGGCGGCATTCCTGTATTTTTTGGATCGTCTCTACAAATTTTACAAAACGGAAAAGTACAGCGTTACCTTATGGTGGCTGTTTTTGCATTAATGCTAGTTAGCATACTTAAAGAGGTCTTCTAGATGGATCATATATTGAGTTGGATTACGTTCTTTCCTCTACTTGGCGTCATTGCCATTATGTTTGTGCCTGGGGGGCAGGAAAAACTTGTAAAAACAATTGCAGCGGCTGTGACATTTGTTCCTTTTGTCTTGGCGCTAATATTAATGTCTCGATTTGATACAAGCTCTACACAAATGCAGTTTGTAGAAAAGCTCTCTTGGATACCGAGCATAAACGTTGAATATCATCTTGGAATTGATGGGGTGAGTATTCTGATGGTGCTCCTGTCTACAATGCTTAGCTTTCTTTGTATTTTCGCAAGTTGGAATATTAAAAAACTTGTAAAGGGATATTTTTCAATGTTCCTTCTTCTTCACGTGGGAATGTTGGGCGTGTTTTGTGCCTTAGACTTCTTTTTGTTCTATGTGTTTTGGGAAGTGATGTTGCTCCCAATGTATTTCTTGGTGGGCATATGGGGTGGTGAGAAGAAAGAATACGCCGCCATTAAGTTCTTTCTCTATACTCTATTTGGATCGGTTTTAATGTTGGTGGGAATGTTGGCTCTTTATTTCTACAGCCGCGGTCCAGATGGTTCACAAATTGCAACTTTCAATATTCTTGAATTGGCGAAAAGAAATTGGGCTGGCTACACAGTTGATGTTTTTGGTCTTCACTTACCTTTTGATAAAACAGTGTGGTGGTTGCTCTTTGTTGGTTTTGCAGTGAAAGTGCCAATTTTTCCATTTCATACATGGCTTCCATGGGCCCACGTTCAAGCCCCAACGGCTGTTTCAGTAATACTGGCAGGTGTTTTGCTTAAAATGGGTGTCTATGGGTTTTTGAGAATTAACTATTCAATTTTCCCTCAAGCATCTGTTTATTACGGACCCGTGCTTGTTGTTTTAGGTTTAATTAACATTATATATGGTGCCTTCTGTGCGATGGCTCAAAAGGATCTTAAAAAACTTGTCGCATATTCTTCGGTTAGTCACATGGGATATTGCTTGTTGGGTATGGCCGTCTTTACTGAGGCCGGAATTCATGGGGCAGTCTTGCAAATGTTTAACCACGGATTATCAGCAGCAATGATGTTTATGTTGGTTGGAGTTTTGTATGACCGACTTCATCATAGATACATTGTAACTGATGATGGAAAGCCTGGTTTTGGTGGAATTGCACAAAAAGCTCCAGTTATCACCGCTGTTTGGATGTTGGCTGTGTTTTCAAGTTTGGGATTACCGGCGTTGAATGGATTTGTGTCTGAAGCATTGGTCTTTTTAGGGGCTTTCCCCGGGTATAAAATTCCTACACTCATTGCGGCGTTGGGAATTATTTTAACTGCAGCTTATCTTTTGTGGATGGTTCAAAGGGTTTTCTTGGGGCCATGGACTACATTGCATAAAGACGATCATGGTCATCTTCATGCGGCGACAGCGCTTGAGCCCATTCGAGTTAACGAGTGGATAGTATTAATTCCTCTTGGAATATTGTGTGTCTACATTGGTCTGTTTCCACAGCCAGTGCTTAATTATTTAACTTCTACTCTAAACGCATTATTGCAAACGTTAAGGTATTAATATGCCGTCATTGTTAATTGTTAGTCCGGCCTTAGTTCTTTGTTTGGGTGGAATGTGTGTTTTAACACTTGGGCTCTGGATTCGATCTAAGGCTTTTGTTTACGGAGCCTCCCTTTTAAGTTTAGCCGTTGCTGCAATTATTTTTATAAGCATGATTGGAAAATCATCTCAGGATGTTTTTGCTGGAATGCTTGTCTTTGATCCTTTCTCTTTGTTCTTTTCACTTTTCTCAATAGCGGTTGTTACTGCGGCCCTGTTGATGAGCGTTGGATCGAAGGCAATACCAGACGAAAGAAGAATTGAATTTAACTCTATTTTATTAGCTCTTTGTAGCGGATTAATTTTTATGGTTTCAGCGAATCATTTTTTAATGATTTATTTGGCCATCGAAACAGTTTCAATTTTAAGTTACACATTGGCTGGTTTTAGCAGGGAAAAAAGTTCTTCCGTAGAATCTTCCTTAAAATATGTCGTTTATGGCTCCATGGCTTCGGCGCTCATGGTTTTCGGAATGAGTTTAATTTTTGGAATTACAGGTCATTTGGATTTATTGTCTATTCGATCATTTTTTGCTCAAACTCCAGTGGAAACATTGCCTCCTTTGTTGTGGGTAGCCGTTCTTTTAGTTTTTGCTGGCATTGGATATAAAATTTCTGCTGCGCCTATGCACATGTGGACTCCGGACGTTTATGAAGGAGCTCCAACCCCTGTAACGGCCCTTTTTTCTGTGGGACCAAAGGCTGCGGGAGTTGCTCTACTTGTTAGATTTTTTGTAACTGGTTTTTCTCAAAGTCGAGGAGAGGCTAATTTTGAAATATTGGGCTCTTTCGATTGGCCAAAGTTCTTAATGTATTCATCGTTGTTTACTATGTTTATGGGAAATTTGGCTGCCCTCGGCCAGGTTTCTGTTAAGCGTCTTTTAGCTTATTCAAGTATTGCACATGCCGGATATATTTTAATGGGTACAACAACCCGTACACAAGAAGGCTTATCTGCGATAGTTTTCTACATCATTTTGTACTGCTTAATGAATCTAGGTGCTTTTTGGGTCACTTCAAAAGTTGAAGATGCTTATGGTTCAGATTCATTAACTCAGTTTAAAGGTTTAGGCCGCAGACATCCTTTTTATGGGATCGCGATGGCTGTGTTTTTATTTTCATTGGTTGGACTTCCTCCTTTTGCGGGTTTTATTGGGAAGTTTTACTTGTTTTCAGCAATCTTAAAGCAGGGAATGTATAGTTTTGCTCTTTTAGCTGCAATCAATTCTGTAATATCGCTCTATTATTATGTGAAAGTGGTTAAAGTAATGTTTTTAGAGGCTCCCGTTGGTCAGGATTCAGTTGAGCAACAAAACATATTTGACTGCAAAACTACGGTCGTATTTATCTCTTTGTTAGCTATTCCCAATCTTGTTCTTGGAATCTATTGGGAACCCGTGATGAACCTTGCTCAAAGAGTGCTTGGTCTTTTCATGGGCGCATAATGGTAGGAAGTGTTTTTGATGGAAGCCCCAAACGATGTTTTGATTCCTCTTGCGGCTATGCTCTGTTTTGCCGTAATTGTTGCTTCGGGGGCGCTTTTTGTTGGTAGGTTTCTAGGCCCACGCGATCTCAGGGGCGTAAAAATTGAGCCGTATGAGTGTGGTGTTCCTGCTTCGGGGAATCCAAGAGATAAAATCAGCGTTAAATATTATTTAGTAGCGATTCTCTTTTTGTTGTTTGATTTAGAGGTTGCCTTTCTTATTCCTGTTGCAATTGTATGGCCGGAGATGAAGGCGCTCGGATACATCAGCCTGGGCTTAACTGGATTTTTTCTTTTCTATTTTTTATTGGGACTTTGGTATGAGTTTAAAGTTAAAGCTCTCGAGTGGGAAATCGTATAATGGAAAAACCACAATGGCTTAATGAGATTGAATTAGAGTGGGGCACTAAGCTTTTAAGTGTTAGCAAAAGCGCCGCTAATGATTGGGAAATTAAATGTTCGCCTGATAACTTTAGATCTTTATTGGTTGCTCTTCGCGGCGCCTCTAACCCCTTTGATCATTTGGCAGATTTAACCGCCTATGATGATCACCCCTCTTGCCCAAGATTTTTTATGGTTTATGAATTAATTGCAATGAGCTTGGGGCAACGGTGTAGGGTTTTAGTTCCACTTAAGGATGATACCGCTCCCTCAATCACTTCAATTGTTGATTTGTGGGCAGGTGCAAACTGGCTTGAAAGAGAAGTTTTCGATATGTACGGAATTTCATTTGAAGGACATCCGGATTTGCGTAGAATTTTAATGCCAACATCTTTTCAGGGTCATCCGCTCCGTAAGGATTTTGTTGTGGATTATAGACAAAATTTTCCAAATCAAAATTCTTCCGAAGATGTTTTTAGCCCTTTTTCAAATAATTTTGTTAAGGAAGGGGCTACGGAGTGAGTTATACTTTTTCACCAGAAGTTGAAAAAAAATTTCAATGGCTATTAACTCGCTATCCACAAAAAAACGCCGTACTGATTCCCTTGCTCCATTTAGTACAAACAGAAGTTTCTTATCTTTCAGTTGATGCGATTGAATATGTTGCCTCAAGGATGGATCTCAGCCCTGCTCGTGTAAGAGAAGTGGCTTCTTTTTATTCCCTTTTTAAATTTAAACCCTGCGGAAAGTTTAATCTTCAAGTTTGTCACAACATCACTTGCCACATGCGTGGTAGTCCTGCCGTTTTGGAAAAGATTAAAAGCAAACTTGGAATTAAAGAAGGCGAAACCACTCCTGATGGAAAGTTTAGTGTTGAAAGGGTCGAGTGTTTGGCTTCTTGTTCAACAGCTCCCGTAATGCAGGTTAATAATTGGGACTATCACGAAAATCTTGATCCTGAAAAAATTGAAAAGATTATTGAGGCCTTATCGAGTGGAAAAGCAGCTCATGAGGATTATGCCGAAAGAATGAAGGACGGAGGTATCGCGTGAGTCAAAAGGTACTGGCCCCTCATCCTTTAGAAAACAGAGTTGTCATAGCTGGAATTGAAAAAGACAAATCGTGGACTCTGGATGTTTTTGAAAAAGAACTTGGCGGCTATGTTGCTGCAAAAAAAGCTGTAAACGATGAACCCGATAATATAATAAATTTGGTTAAAGATGCCGGTCTTCGGGGCTTAGGTGGTGCGGGTTTTCCGGCGGGCGTTAAGTGGAGTTTTATTTCGAAGAGTTCTCCGAAGCCAGTTTATTTGGTCTGTAATGCAGACGAAGGTGAGCCGGGAACTTTTAAAGACAGGCAAATCATGGAACACCTTCCTCATCGGCTCATTGAGGGAATGATTTGTGCTGCAATGTCTGTTCGTTCTCAGACGGGTTATATTTATATTAGATATGAGCTGAGACTTGCTCGTCGACGCTTAGAGGCCGCTATAGAAGAGGCTTATCAAAAAGGTTATCTAGGAAAAAATATTTTTGGTTCAGGAAAGAACTTTGATTTAACTGTTCATGTTGGAGCAGGTGCTTATATTTGTGGAGAAGAAACAGGCTTAATTGAATCTCTAGAGGGAGATCGAGGACAACCTCGTTTGAAGCCTCCTTTTCCTGCGGTCAGTGGAGTTTTTGGTTGTCCTACTGTTGTAAACAATGTTGAGACATTGTCACATGTTCCAGGAATATTAAACAATGGAGCCGAGTGGTTTAAAAAACTTGGCAATGGAACACCTCGAGGCGCAGGAACAAAATTGGTTTGTGTTTCTGGTGATGTTCAAAGACCTGGTTACTACGAAATTCCATTGGGACTTCCGTTGAGAACTTTGTTGAATGAAATATGTGGTGGACCACTTCCCGGTAGAAAATTCAAAGCCTGTTATCCCGGTGGAAGTTCTTCTCCTTTACTTAGAGAAGATGAATTTGACGTGAATATGGATTTCGATTCCTTAGCCGCGAAAAAAACTATGTTTGGTAGTGGCGCAGTTATCGTTCTTGATGACACTCGTTCCATTCCCGAAATTGCAATGCTTACAGCGCGATTTTATGCTCACGAATCTTGTGGGCAATGTGTTCCGTGCCGTGAAGGAACGAAGTGGGTTTATTCGATGATTAAAAGATTGGTTAATCACGAGGGATCCAGGGCCGATGTTCCAAAGATAAAAGAAGCTTGTCAAAATATGGCAGGCAAAACCATTTGCGTTTTGTCGGATGCCTGTGCGATGCCGGTTATTTCAATGGTCGATAAATTCACCGCTGAATTTGAAGCCTTGGCATTGCCTGATGATCAATTTAAACCCAAGCTTCCAAAAGTTTCTGGACAGCTTGCTGCACTTCTCGAAAGCGTGAGGTCTAGACAAAAAAACTAAGATGACAATTTTTCAGTGGACGCTTTTGTTGGTTGTAGTTGTGGGCGTGGGATTGTTGTCCGGAATTCCTGTAATTTTAATGGTTGAAAGATGGGGCTCAGCTTGGATGCAGCGTCGAGTGGGACCCAATAGAGTGGGGCCCTTTGGGCTTCTTCAACCCATGTCTGATGCATTAAAAATGGTTTTCAAAGAAGAAAACATTCCAAGAAAAGCCAATAAATTTCTTTTTATATTAGCCCCTGTGTTGGCGGTGATTCCTCCCATTTTTGCTTTTAGTGTGATTCCGTTTGGCGGAAGCATTCTTGTTAATGGACAAGAGTATCCACTCCAAATCGCAAGTTTTAACGTTAGTCTCCTTTTCTTGCTTTCGATTTCTAGCTTGCATGTGTTTTCAGTTTTAACCGCAGGGTGGTCTTCAAATAATAAATTTTCTCTTATGGGTGCCCTTAGGGCAAGCTCACAAATGATTAGTTACGAAGTGGCTATAGGAATTTGTATAGCGTCTCTAGTTGTCACTTATAACACTCTAGATTTGAGAGAAATTGTTAAACTACAAGAAGCAGGTTCATCTCTTCCTTTTTGGGGTGCGCTTATGCAGCCTCTGTGTTTTTTGGTGTTATGGATTTGCTCTTTTGCTGAAACCAACAGACTGCCATTTGATTTGCCGGAAGGGGAGTCAGAATTGGTTGCTGGATATCACACAGAATATTCGGGATTGAAGTTTGGACTTTTCTTTTTAGGTGAATACGCCGCTATGTATTTGTCTTCGGCGTTTTTGGTCACTTTATTTTTAGGTGGATATAACATTCCATTCTTTAGTGAAGAAGTTTTGCGTGGCCTTTTTTATAATCACGGTTTTAGTTTAGAGCACGCCACTTGGGTGGTCGCAATTCTTCAGATTATTTCCTTTGTGATAAAAGTTTTTTTCTTTATGTGGGTTTTTGTTTGGGTTAGGTGGACCCTGCCTAGATTTAGATATGACCAACTTATGACTTTAGGTTGGAAGATCTTACTTCCGATTGGTATTTTCAATTTTATTATAAGTCTACTTTGGTCTTTTTTTAAGGATGGAGCCCCCTCATGAGCAGTATCACTCCGAGCCTACTTCAGTGGATTGCGGGCTTTGCAGCTGTTTTTTTTGCTGTTGTTGTTGTGAGCTCCAGAAATCCTGTTATTTCAGCGCTGGCTTTAATGGGAACGCTGTTTAGTACGGCGGTTCTTTATTTTGGTCTACAGGCCTATTTTGTTGGTGTGATTCAGGTTTTGGTTTACGCCGGAGCGATCGCCGTACTTTTTGTTTTTATCGTTATGCTTTTAGATTTAAAAGTTACAAAAGTTTTAATTCCCGGTCGTTTGTTGAAGCTTGTTTTTGCGGCATTAGCGACTGGATTTTTTCTGCTTGTAATATTGTGGTCATTGGTTCCTGTAACGAGTTTCGACTTTTTTTCTAGCAAATCTGTAGAAGAGGTTTCCAATGGCGCGCTTAGTGCGAAAGCGATTTCTTCTAGTTTTTTAAGTACGTATATGTTTCCTTTTCAGTTGACCGGATTTTTAATACTGGCTGCAATTATGGGAGTTGTTCTTATGTCAAAACCCATTAGAAGAAGTCTTAAAGGGGAGAATGGCTAAGAATGTTTTGGGCTATTAATGAAACGCAATTTCACGCAACCATAGCCATAGTTATTTTTTCTTTGGGTGTCTTTGGTTTTCTTGCCAGAAGAAATGGACTCGTTGTTTTGATGTCATTGGAGCTTATGCTCAATGGCGTGAATTTGCTTTTGGTCACATTCGGAAAACTTAATGGAAACCCAGATTCTTCTGCATTGTTTATGTTTGTTGTGTTAGTTGCGGCCGCAGAAGCTGCTGTGGCCTTTTCAATTTTTGTGGCACTTTCTAGAAAACACGGCAGTGTTTATTTAGATGATCTAAGGAGACTAAAGGGATGATGAGTGCAGCTCTTCTCCGTTGGGTAATTTTTATTCCTTGCTTGGGTTTTTTGTTAAACGCTCTTGTTTTTAGAAAACCGTCTATAAAAATATCGGCCTGGGTTGGTGTTGGTAGTAGTTTTTTATCGTTCATTCTTTCGTTGTATTTGGTTTCTAATCTTCCAAAAGGAATGACCTTATTAGACGAAGTGTTTGTGTGGATAAGTGCGGGAAGAATTTATGTTCCGTTTTCATTAGAGCTCAATACGCTGAGTTCAATTATGATTTTAATCATTACCGGGATAGGTACGTTGATTCATTTATACGCAGCTTCGTATATGAGTCATGATGAAAGCCCTTGGCGTTTTTTTGCATATTTAAATTTATTTCTTGTGGCGATGCTCACTTTGGTTCTTTCTTCTGGATTGGTGGGCGTATTTCTTGGGTGGGAAGGCGTTGGACTTTGTTCTTATTTGCTCATTGGATATTGGTATAAAGAACCTCAAAATTCTGCGGCAGGCATGAAGGCCTTTATTACAAATAGAATAGGTGATCTTGGTTTTTTCATTGCTTTGTTTTTAGTCTTTGCATTTTTTGGTACAGCAGAAATTCGTGAATTAATAAAAGTTGCTGTTGATCCTGCTTTTCAAAACATGGGTCTGCCAACTTGGTTGTGGCCAGCGATTTGTATTTCTATCTTTTGGGCTTGTACTGGAAAGTCTGCGCAGATCCCGCTTTATGTTTGGTTGCCCGATGCTATGGCGGGCCCAACTCCTGTATCAGCCTTGATTCACGCGGCAACAATGGTGACCTCGGGTCTTTTTTTAATCACAAGACTTTGGCCTATCTTTGTTAATCAAGAACAAGTTCTACAAATTATATTTTTTGTAGGCTTAGCGACAGCTTGGTTGGCGGCCATTGTGGCGCTTAAGCAAAACGATATTAAAAAAGTTTTAGCTTATTCTACGGTGTCTCAGCTCGGCTTTATGTTTGTGGCGTTGGGTGCCGCGAGTCCAGAAGCATCTTTTTTTCATGTGATAACACATGCATGTTTTAAGGCTCTGTTGTTTCTTGCAGCAGGTTCTGTGATTCACGGAATGCACGAAGAACAAGACATGCTCAAAATGGGCGCCTTAAGAAAGAAAATGCCGCTAACTCGAATTGCCTTTCTGGTGGGAACCTTGGCTATAATTGGCTTCCCATTTACTTCAGGGTTTTTTTCCAAAGATATGATTCTTTCAAAAGTGTTTGAACACTATGGCCCTGCTGCTTTTGCGGCACTTTTGGGTGCGGCATTATTAACTTCTTTTTACATGTTTAGAGCCTATGCTTTAACTTTTGCGGGAGCAGCTCGAAGTGAAAAAGCAGAACATGCGCATGAGTCATCATGGGTGATGACGACCCCCTTAATGGTGCTTGCGTTTTTATCCTTGTTTGTTGGATTTTTAGATGTACCTGCAGTACTCGGAACTACGCATGTGGTTTCTGATTGGGTTCACGGCGCTTGGTATGGGTGGTCTTTGTCTGAAGCTCATGCACATCCAGATGTCACTTTAGAGTGGATGTTAATGGGAATAACCTCGGCACTTTCATTGAGTGTTGCGGCCTTTTCGTATCGATACTTTAGTAAAGTCAAAAGTTCAGAGGCCGTCATGGCGGGACCGATTTCAAAAATTATTATCAATAAATTTTATATTGATGAATTGTATGAAATTTTTATTTTAGAGCCAGTTAAAAAATTAGGTCAAAGAGTTTCTCGTTTTATTGATCGCTATATATTAAATGGCGCATGTCATTTGGGCTGGTCTCTTGTTAAGGTTCAGGGCGATGTACTTTCCTTTTTTCACACTGGAAACATTCAAACCTATGCTTGGCACTTTGTATTTTGGTTGTCGTTGTTTTTAGGAGTTGGGCTCATATGGATATTGTAAACGTTTTGGGACTGATATTGTGGCCCCTCGCTGTTTCATTGTTGCTTGTTGCTTTTTTAAATAACCGTAAAGCAGGACAATGGATAAATCTTGTATTTCATCTTCCTTGGATAGTTTTTTTTATAAACACTTGGTCTTTGAGTAATAAAGCCATTTATCAGGGAAAAATATTTCCCGTAATTGTTAATTTTCCAATGTTGTCGCAATTTAAAAGCCATTTTAGTTTAGCTGTTGATGGTTTAAATTTGCCTCTGATTGGTCTTCAAATTTTTTTAAGCCTTATTCTAGCTCTTTATTCTTTAGGTAAGAAAAATCTTGGCTCAGGCTATTTGTCGTTGTTTTCGCTTCTTAATGCGGCCAGCGTAGGTTCTCTGCTCGCCGAAGATGCTCTTTTGTTTTATTTATTTTGGGAATTCATGCTGATTCCTATGTTCTTCCTAATTGGAATATGGGGTTCAAAAAACCGGGCCTATGCTTCAATAAAGTTTTTTGCTTTTACTATGGCCGCCTCACTCTTTATGTTGGCTGCTATCGTTGCCTTGATGTTTAAATCTGATTTGAACAGTCTCGGATGGCACGACATCGCTGCACTTAATTTAGTTTTTGAAGGATGGACTTCTTTTCCCGCGTTACTCTTTTTAGGGTTTTTAATTGCCTTTCTTGTGAAAATTCCTGTCTGGCCTTTGCATGTTTGGTTGCCCGATGCACACACTGAGGCACCCACTGGGGCTTCCGTAATTTTGGCTGGTGTTTTGTTAAAGCTAGGTGTTTATGGAATTGGCCGGTGGTGTTTGGCTCTTTTCCCTCAAGTTGCTGTTCAACAAGAAATTGTAAAAATTATGCTTTGCTTGGGTGTTACTGGAATTATTTTGGGAAGTTTCTCAGCTTGGCAACAAAAAGATGTTAAAAAAATGATTGCCTATTCTTCCGTGGCCCATTTGGGTTTTATGGTTATAGGTTTGTTTTCATTTCAACTCTCTTCAATTCAAGGTGTGTTTTTTCAAAACATTGCCCATGGATTAAGTACAGGAGCCTTGTTTTTAATTTTTGGAATGATTTACGACAGAACTCATTCTAGAGAAATTAGTTTGTATTCTGGATTAGCCGAAACGAATCCTTATTTAGCTTCTTCTTTTGTTGTGGCTTCGTTGGCGAGTATGGGATTGCCAGGACTACCCGGCTTTGTGGGCGAATTTTTAATATTGTCGGGATTGTTTTTTTCATCTCCCCTTTATTCTTTAGTCGCTTTATCTGGAGTTCTTTTAGGCGCAGCTTATATGTTGAAGCTTTTGAGGTCTTTTGTTTTTGGTCGTAAATCTGAGCTTTTGATTTCGCATCCAGTAGCTTTAAGTTGGTCTGAAACAGCTGCCATCATACCAATGATTTTAGCCTTGGTGTTTTTAGGTTTTGGAGGACAGTTTTTGTTGCAAAAATCTGCGATGCCCGTTGCAACCTTACTGCTTAATTTGAGGTAAATATGGAATCGAGTTTTTTTGATTCTTCAATTTTTATGATTGCAAGGGAACAGTGGAACTCACTGGCCCCTTTTTTAGTATTATTTGTAGGAATTTTTTTGGCCACTGTGCTGGCGGCTTATCGTTTTGGAGATCGGGCACAAAGAGCTCTATTGGCCATAATTTATTCTGTTGGAATTTATGTTTGTTTAACTAAGTGGAATGAACCCACTCAAATGTTGTTTGGAACATCTCTCGAGGTGGGGCCAGTATTAAAAATATTTGCTTCCATTATTTTTTTGTGTGGCCTTTTGTGTGCGTTTCTTGTGTCTACAGAAAAAGAAGATCCGCACAGCGAATGGAGCTTATTAATGCTCATTGCAAGTTTGGGAATGATTTCACTCATTGGAGCCAGAAATTGGATAAGTTTTTTCGTTAGCTTAGAAACTCTTTCAATTCCTAGTTATGTTCTAACGGCCATGTACACTCGAAAAAGTTATTCCTTAGAAGCTGGTCTTAAATATTTATTGATGGGTTCTTTTGCCTCTGCATTTTTTTTGCTTGGAATAGCAACAATATATGGTTTGTGTGGTGCTTTTGATTACGAAAGTCTTCAAGGGGTTTTGTTAGATTTGTCGAGCCAAGAAAAGCTTTTAGTTTCTGTGGCCACTGTTATATTGCTAAGTTCTTTTGCGTTTAAAATTGCTTTAATTCCGTTTCACATGTGGGCTCCTGACGTTTATCAGGGTGCGCCCACCGGAGTGGCTGCCTTTTTGGGATCTACAACAAAAATTGCCTTATTTGTTGCCGTTTTAATGAGTTTTTCAAGAAGTGGTTTTTATAATTTACTTTTAACCAAACAATTTTTTACTTTGTTTGGTTCGCTCAGCATTTTGGTAGGAAGCTTTTTAGCTATCTCTCAAAGAGGTCTAAAAAGAATGCTGGCCTATTCAGGGATTGTTCATGTTGGATATGTTTCCTTAATGCTTTCTCATGGCGAAAGTGCCATAGGCAGTATTGCCTTTTATTTAACTATTTATGCGCTTAGTTTTATTGGAGCTTTTGCTTGTATAGAAAGCCTTATGAAAGAGCTGAAGCACGATCATAGAGACATCAGTATTGAGCATCTTGATCAAGCTGCAAAAACAGCCTCTCCACTCACCATAGTTTCTTTATGCTTTTTTATGTTTTCTTTAGCGGGCATTCCCCCCTTACCTGGTTTTTTTACAAAATATACTGTTCTTAAAGACCTCTATACTGGGGGTGATTTTTTAAGCTTTGCATTGGTCTTGGTGGGATCCTTTTTAGGGCTTGCTTACTACCTGCGTGCACTTATCCCTTTAGCTTTTCATGATAAGATATCGACTGAGGGGATTTCAACTAAGCCCGAAAAGAGGGGCTATCGTTTGGGGTGGCTTGCCTTTGCGGTGCTTTTGTTGACGGTTGCGGCTATGGGATCGGCTCAGTTTTTTTCTGAGTGGGTTCTTGTTGGCGCAACATCGGCACGATGAGCGAAAAAAAAATTCAAGTTAAAATGAATAGCGGGA
This sequence comes from uncultured Bacteriovoracaceae bacterium, assembly GCA_964609695.1. Lineage (GTDB taxonomy): Bacteria > Bdellovibrionota > UBA2428 > UBA2428 > UBA2428 > JAGNHS01. The sequence goes on along the minus strand of CAZSSP010000004.1, from coordinate 4,873 downwards.
AAATCTACGGCCCCTATTCGCGTGAAGAAGTTTTAAAATTTATCAGAAAAAAGAAATTAAGAGGCGACGAGGAAATTTTTGTTTTAGGTGAAAAATCCTGGAAACAACTGAGCTCTGAGACTGAGTTTTATGACGAACTTCAGAAAATAATTGTAGGTTTGCCCGATGAAGACGAGGCCACTAAGAAAAGCAGTAGTGATCACATTACGGCAGTTGATAAAAGGGCCGAAGAATTAAATAGTTCTGATGGTAAAACAGAGCGCCAAGCTAGCGCAGACCCTAATTTTTCGGTTGACGAAATACACGGAGAGTCGCCCCTTCCTCTCGATGAGCTTGGTGGTCCGGCCATTCTAAATAAAACTAAAAAGGGTTTTCGAGAATTTGTTCCGAAAGAAAAAACATTAGCAACTCAAGCGACTAAGACTAAAAGCAAAAGCAGAGCACTTTTATTAGTTATTCTTGTTTTGGTGGTGCTTGTTTTGGCTTTGCCTAAGAAAAAACATAATATTGAAAGCAACTCTAATTTTAATATTTCAAGCAAGAGTAATTACTTTTCGGTTTTAAAGGCTGCACTTTCCAAAATAAAAAATATTACAATTTCGATTCCTGAAAAAGTTAAGCAGGGAGAAGATTTTGAATACTCATATGATCTTTCCTTGCCCGCACTTCTTTCTCAAACCCTTCCTCTATTAGAAAAATCTGAAAAGGTTTTGGCTGCAGGCACATGGCAAAGAATAGCTTGGAATTTGGAGTTTAGCGCCGGCGTTTTAGATGTTGCAGACGCGGCTCAAGGCGAAAAACTTCATCTTTTGGCGGCAGACATAGTGTCTAAACTTAAGAAAAAAACCTTATTGGATCCAAAGTTTGAAGCGCTTTTTGATGCCGCCTCTCAAATTGGAAGAGGGCAGTGGACTCTTGCCTCTAAAAGCTTAGCGATAGCGAGCACTTCATATTCATATGCCTCATGGTTAATGGAAGAAGTTAAGTTTATGGAGGCACTTGAAAAGTCTGGTACAACAGAAGGTTCCGTTGATTCAGGAAAAGAATTTAGCGATCCCTTGGCCAGAGCCACATCAGAACTTAGAAAATTTAGTTTTGCAAAAGATCCTAAAACTATGGGATCAGCAAAAAACCTCATTGAATTAAATGCTAAATCATTTCCTGCTTGGGTTTCGATTTCAATGTATCAATGGAAAAACAAGGCCAATTCAGTTTCTCAGGCTCAGGAGTTTTTTTTAAGTTTACTTAGTGTCTCTTCTTTATATCCAGCCTCTTATCAGGCAACCGCCTGGAAACTTTATGGGGAGTTTGTTTCACTTTTTAGCGGTGGAGAACTTAGGGAAAAGGCGATTTCAAATTTTAATTTAATTGCAGCAAAAGATATTGTTGGATCCAATAAAGAATCTTCATTTTGGGATTTAGGTTCGAAAGACTTAGACGTAGAACGAGTCTTATCTTTTGCAATGAAAAGATTAGAGAAAAATCCAGGCAGCATAATAGATCTTGCTCTTTTAGAAAATCTTGGCTCTTTTCACGGAAAGTCTTGGTTGCCTAAAATACAAGTTATTTATAATGCTCTCTTTGATAGAGATTGGGATAAGGCGAGTTCACTGGTTGAAGAAATATTAGCGATAGACCCATCGAGTGTAGATGCATTGGGCGCTAAAATTTGGGTGGAAGCATCAAGATTTCATTTTGATGAGGCCTTTGATATTTACGATCACCTAGCTTCATTTTCAAGCGGGCAAAATGAGTCTTTAAAATATCATGGCCTAATATTGGTTTATGGACGTGAATATGAAAAAGGATTGAGCGATTTAAAACAGTATATATCTAAATATCCAAACGATGCTTTGGCTCATTATTTATCGGCTCAAGCCTATTATGAAACTGAAAAAAATCATGAGTGTGTAAAATCTTCAAATTTGGCGAGAATACATGGACGGGGCCCCATTCTTTTTAGATCTCAATTGCTTTTCTTTAGATGTAGAATATTGGCAAAATTAGCGATTGGAGAAGCTAAAGAAGAACTTAGAAGAATGTATGAAGGTGATCCTGAAAACCCTCTTCTGGCCTATGAGTATATCAATGGTCTTTTTGCTGCCGAAGATGAAGACGCAGCATTTGCTGCTGCCGGTAATGCGGTCAAGAGAATGCCAACTTCATATCAACTCAAAAATTTAATTGGCGATCTTTATGTTCAAAAAGAACGTTATGACGAAGCCTTATTAATGTATAGCGAAGCTAAAAAAACAAAGCCAAAATCTACAGAAACTTCAATTAAAATTGCGCAGATTTTTGAAAAATTAGAAAAGTATAATGAAGCCGGTCGAAATTATGAGGCCGCAGCTGCCCTGGATCCTGAATACCCTGAACTTTTTCTTTTTGGTGCTAGGGCCTATCGAAAGGCTAGATCTAATCAAAAGGCGGCAGAACTCTATGAAGAGGAAATTGAAAGAAGACCTGACGTATTAAATACTTTTTTAGAAGCCGCAGAGTTTTTATTAGAAATAAATAGACCCTCTGATGTGCCAAAACTTTTTTCTAGATTTAAAGAGCAATATCAAAACGATCCTAGAGTACTTACTCGCTTAGCCCAGGCTTATTTGGGAATGCAAGATGTTGATAATGCGAGAAAGTCAGCAGAGTTGGCTAAAAGAATAGATCCTAAAATTCCGGAATCTTATAGAGTGCTCGGACGAATCTATGATCAGCAAGGCCAATACGATGTGGCTAGGGAGCATTTTGAACAATATTTATTATTGATGCCTCTAGCTGGAGACGCCGAGGCTGTAAGAGCTAAGCTTAATAATCCTCCCTATAAATAGCCTCTTCTGGGAAATTTTTATAATTTTCGCTGAAACAATTGGAAAACTTGCAGGCAATTAATGAGCTTTTCTTGCAAAAGTTATCTTAAAAAGACTACACTTCTAGAACATATGTTGGACTGGAGAAGTATAGTTGAAAACCCCGATTCATTTAAGCGTGGATTGGTTTCTAGAGGTTTTAAAGCCGAAATTAGTGAGAGTGTTTGTGAAAAAGTTTTGTCGCTTTCAAGGCTTCGAATAGAAGCACAAAAACAAGCCAATGATTTAAAAGCCCAAAGGAATATCATTTCTCAAAAAGTGGGCAGCCTTATGAAAGAAGGCAAAAAAGATGAGGCTGAAAAAATCAAGGCTGAGGCCAAGGCTATTGGCGACAAAATCTCTGAATTAGATAAATCCGTAGATCAAAGTGAAGATGATTTTAGAAAAGAGTTAGAGGTCATTCCTAATATTCCTCATGAAAGCGTTCCTGTTGGGAGAACGGCTGCCGACAATAAAGTTGTTCGAGAGTGGGGCGTGAAAAAAACTTTTAATTTTAAACCGAAGGCTCACGATGAAATCGGCGAAAAATTAGGTGGTCTCGATTTTGATAGAGCTGCGAAAGTTAGCGGCGCAAGATTTACTTTTTTACGTGGTGGATTGGCTCAACTTGAAAGAGCCTTAGCTAGTTTTATGCTCGATCTTCATCGCCCTAAGGGGTACGTAGAAATTGTTGCGCCTTATATTGTCAACGAAAAAACAATGTATGGAATTGGCCAATTTCCAAAATTCAAAGAAGATGTATTTAAAATCGAAAATGATGATAAATATTTAATTCCAACAGCCGAAGTTCCTGTAACTCGTTTTTTTGCCGATGAAATTTTAAAAGAAGAAGAGCTTCCTTATAAGTTTATGTCGTTTTCTCCATGCTTTAGAAGTGAAGCTGGATCCTACGGTAAAGATGTTAAAGGACTCATTCGTCAGCATCAGTTTCATAAAGTTGAACTTGTAAAATTTTGTGAACCTGAAAAAAGCCAAGATGAACTAGAGGGAATGCTTAAAGACGCTGAAGCAGTCCTTAAGGCCTTAGAGATTCCTTATAGAACTTTGCTTTTGTGCACTGGAGATATGGGGGCTAATTCTCAAAAAACATACGATATTGAAGTTTGGCTTCCAGGCTCAATTTTTGAATCTGATTCACAAGGATGTTACCGAGAAATTTCTTCTTGTTCGGATTGTGGTTCTTATCAAGCTCGTCGCTCTCATATTCGCTACAAATCAAAGTCGTTTAATGGAACTCGTTTTGTTCATACTTTGAACGGATCGGGTTTGGCTGTTGGTAGAACATTAATAGCTGTGATGGAAAACTATCAAAATGAGGATGGGTCGATTACGGTTCCTAAAGTGTTGCGACCCTATATGGCTGGATTAGAAGTCATTCGATAATGAGTGAGGCATCTTTTTCCGATATTCAAAAATGGACCCCTTATATGAAGCGGGCTCTGGAGCTCGCTCATGAGGCGCAGGCCGAGGGCGATGTTCCTGTGGGCGCTGTTATTGTGGATAAAGATGGGAAAATTATAGCCGAAGGCTACAATCGTCGCGAAAAAGAGCAAGATCCCATGGGTCACGCTGAACTTGAGGCCATTCAAAAAGCTGCAAAAATATTAGGATCTTGGAGGCTTTTGGACCATACTTTGGTGGTCACTCTTGAGCCTTGTTTGATGTGTGCTGGGGCCGTGGCTCATGCGCGATTAAAACAGGTGGTTTTTGGGGCTTTTGATAAAAGAGTGGGGGCTTTGGGGACTCGAATGAAAATTCAAGAAACGCCAGGTATAAATCATCGATTTCATGTCATTGGAGGCGTTTTAGAGGAATCTTGTAGAGAGCTTTTGGTGGATTTCTTTAAGAAAAAGCGATAAATAAGGAGCTTCTTCAGAAGCACCCGTAGCTCAATTGGATAGAGCGTCAGACTACGAATCTGAAGGTTATAGGTTCAATCCCTGTCGGGTGCGCCATTTTTCTGCGGCAAAATCTGAATTGATTCAGATTTTGAAGCTGAAAAGGGG
>CAZSSP010000003.1:18572-214734 GCA_964609695.1 uncultured Bacteriovoracaceae bacterium | reverse complement strand
TTGGGGTGGGCGCGAGGCGTAGCCTCAAGCCTCAGGGGTCGCCCAAGCCGGTCTTTATAAAATATGTATCTAAATTCAAAATGCTAATCGTTTTTGAGTTTCTTAAGCTCTGTTTCGTAAGCCGCCTTCGCTTCTCTGTAAATTTTATCTAAACGCTGCTGTTCGGGATCTTCTGAAAGCAATTTTTCTTCGAAAACACGAATTTCTCCTTCGAGTTTTTCTATTTGAGCTTTAATATTGCTTAACTTATCGCGAAGGCCTTTTTCAACTTCTCCAAGCTGTTGTGTGTCTTTAAATTCTCCGCTTGCACCCCAATCTTTTGGATCAAAATACTCAGCATAGAAGGAATCACGCTCTTTTGGATCAATATAGAAAGATACCTTAGCTTTTAAACGATCCAGGATCGAAAGTTTCGTATCCTGCTCTAAATAACGTATTCTAGCAATTGCACGTATTCGAAGTACTAAGTTAACAGTCCACTCTTTTTTTTCTTCAGATTTTTTAATTTCGTTACTTGTAATTAAAGTGAAAATTCCAGTTAAAAACTTTTCAAGGTCCATAAAGCGTGAATGTTTTAATAAAGTTTTTTCAAGTGTAATCCAATTATCGCTAGATAATTTTACAGTTTTTGCAGCACTTCGAGGGTCAAGGTCGTCTATTTCTCCCTGGATTTCAACGAGTTTAGGTTCTAATTCTCTAATTTGCTTCTGCTTTTCCTTAATTAGTCGCTCAAGCACAGCAGATTTACTCTTTTGAACTTCGAGGTTTTTTAAAGCTTCATCAGCAGCTTTTTTTAATGGGTCAATTCCCCCAATTCTTGCATGTAATTCTTGAATTCTAATTTGTAATTTTTCTAAAAGTGAAGGATCCAACTCAGAGGAATATCTCTCCTTAATTGAACGCAAATAAGGAAGCGGTAAATGCATTAAAGTATGAGCCACAACAAAATTATAAACTACAGACGAGCCCGGATGCCCCCTTCTTTCAGGAAAGCGGTCCATCGCCGCCTCCAGTGAAGAGTCACTGCTCAGATCTAGAACTGCTGGAGAGTCTTCATTAAAAAGCAACTGTGAGAGCTTTGTAGGACTTAAATAATATTTTAACTCGTATCCAAAGCCTTCAAAAGGAAGCCAGCTTTTTTTATAGCCTGACCACATACTATTAAAACTTCTGACTTGCTTTAAGATGTCTTCAGAATAGTATTGAAAATATACTAACAAAGCAAAATGTAATTTTTTTAATTGCGGATCACCCTTTGTGAATTGCGGCCAAAAGTTTTTCATTCTTAAAAACTCAGCCTCTGACAACTTCATTTTCTTTGGAGCATCTTCATTATCTAAAAGATATTCATCAAAAAAATCAGCGACCATCATCAAGACTGAAAAAGAAATTTCCATTTTTTGACGGGCTGTAAGCAAATGGAAATTTTTCACAAATTCAACTCGATCTTGCTTAGAGCTTTTTGAATAAGTATCTTCAGCTTCTTCTAGAAAAAAATGTGCCACTAAACCTGACTTAAACAGCGTCGAAGATTCAATGAGTGTTTTAATTTCTAAAGCTAATTGAGCATCAAACTCACGCTCAGCCGAACTTAATGTTTTTAAAAATGCTTCGATATCAGAAGCCGGCCCAGCCTCACCAAAAGTCAATTTCTGATCAGAGGCGACTGTACTTAAAGCAGTTTCGCAATGACTAATATGCTCAGAAGAAGCCACTACAAGATCCGAATTAGCCAATGCATAAGTTGCAAAAAAAATTAAAGTAAAAACACAAATTAAACTGAATTTCATTACTTAATTAAAGCTCCTGCATCTCGCAGAGTTTGTATTTCTTGAACTAAAATTTCAGAATCAGGGTTTAAAACTAAAGAAGGAAATTGTTGGATAAAATCTTCGAGATCCTTAAAGAAGGCTAAATATTCGTCTTCCCTCGTTCTCAACTGATTCAAACTTGTTTCAATGTTAGCAAGTGCCACTTGTAGATTCTGAATTTTTCCATCAAGCATTTTTAAAGTAGAGGCCCTTCGCTCCATTGCGTCTATATCATCGTAATCAGACTGAGCTTGCTGTGCACATTTTTTACTATATTCACTGTGAACATAAAGAAACTTTTCAACAATTGGGAGAAATTGAGTTTTTAACAACTCTCCAGCTCTTTTGTATTTGCCAAGCTCAGCAAGTTGTCCCTCTATATAGCCCTGGTTTTCTCTCATGAAAGCAACAAACTCATAAAAAATGGAAGTTAACTGAGACTTATCACCCGAAGCCCTCATTTGATTGAGTAGGGCTAGTCTTTGAAGAGTATCTGTAATAAGTAAATTGAATTTTTCAAATTGAAGAGCACTAAAAACTTCTAATGGATAGGCTGCTGCTAAACTCAAAAAATCGGTTCCAAATCCAGGCCCCCACTCTTCTGGGTCAGTATCCATTTTTTGCAAAGTATTATCGCGAAGCTCAGTAGAATCAATCGCAGAAAGTACCATTTGCCTGTTGCTAGTTGTACTTAGCGAGAGCCATGCATCTTTAAGAGTTCCTCCACCCGACGCCAAAGCCAAAACTCCGCTTAAATCATAGGGATTAGCCCTTAGAGCTTCACTATCGATTTTACGAGATAAAACTTGAGGCATCCATCCCTCTTGAATAGCAACCTCCATGTTATGTTTTAAAAGCCAGCCATTACTAACTACATAATGTTCTGAATAAATATATATTTTTGAAAAACCTTCAATTCGGCTGGGCTTCACTTCTTTAGATAAATTTTCAATTGGAATGATACCCGGAAATTGGCGAATTCCCTTGGATTCACCCTTGAGCCAAAATACTTCGGCCCCATTAGATTTAAGTCTTGGGAGCACCACCACCATATCTTTAGAATGAAGATTAAAATCGAGTTGTTTATTTTCAGGCAAATCTCCCAAATAAATTACAAAAAACTCTCTACCATTATATAAACTTTTCGAAATCAATAATCGCCACTGAATTTCGGCAACAAAGCTCTCATAAGTTAATGGCTTTAAGGACTCCGCATGACTCTTGTGACCCTCCTGAGTGGAGCTCTGATCAGGCACCGTAGTTAATAAAGTTTTATTTGAGGCTTTCATTAGAGTTAACAACTCTAAAACTACATCCCTATAATCTTTTAAAAAGTCGTTGGCATTTATTGAAAGTTCTCTTGTAATTTTTTCTTGAATCTCTTCTTCGGGGCTTTTCTTTTTAGGTTTTAAGAAAGCTCCAAATAATTTACCAGCAAGTCCTGTTTTTTTGGAAGCTGAATTTTTTGAAGCAAACTTTTGGCGTATTGCTGTAAATGTTCCAGACAAATAATTAAAAGCACCGCCTCCTGAATCCTGCAGAAGTGGGAGAGAACAAGAAGCATCAGGCGTAAAACTAAAAGTGGGTGCTTCTTCTTGTTTTGCCATTAAGACATCAAGAAAAAAAAGACAAAGTGTTAAGCAAAAACTTTTTAACAGCTTTTTTCTTAACAAGTTCATTGAGGTCCCCTAAAAACTTTCGCCTCCTCGTAATTTTTACAAGGAGGCGAAATAAATTACTTAAACGAAATGTCTATCTTCGTTATTTCTTAGCATCAGCATCAGTAGCGCTAGATCCACCATCAGCCTCAAGTGGTTTAACGGCTTCAGCATCTACGGGAGGAGTCAATGGAACTTCAACTCTTTCGGGTATTGCGATAGGAGCCACAACTACTGTTCTAGGAGATAGTAAAGCAGTAGGAGTCTTCGGAGCCGCAAGTGCAGGCTTTCCTCCACCCACTCCCGCAGTCAACTCCTCGCGTCTAACATCAGTTAATTCTTGCATATACTGACCCATTTGCCTTCTAGTTTCCACACCATCAACAAGCCTTTGAGCGGATGCCTTTTTCATAATTTCAAACTTCTTTCTAGCTGTATCGATGGCCATATTGAATCCACTCTGTACAGTTGCTGCATCTATTAAACCCTGTTCAAGATTTTCAGCAATTTTTAATGTTGCAGCTTGGTGAGCCTTATCACCTTCAATAGCCACTTCTTTAGCAAAGGCTCTAAATTCACTGGCCAAAGATGCTCTCATTTCAAGAGTTTTATCTGAAAGCATATTCATTAGAAGTCGGGTCAAATAAGGAATTAACTGAATTTCAATTTCAATATTAGTACTAATCACATCAGTTGCCGCTCTTACGTTTTGTCGATTTTTATCTAAACCTTTCACAGTTTCGGCCTCGAGTTTAATCAAGGCATCAATTCTTCTATCGAGCATCCTCACGTTATCAGCTACATCTCTAAATAAATCCTCAGCAATTTCTCCAGCTTCAAATCTTGCCTGATAATCTGGAAGTAAAGTTGAAAGCCATTCTTGTCGAGCTATCAAAGCTGCACGAAGATTGATACTCACAATAACTAAGTTAATCCAAGATTCTTCGTAACAGTCCTGAAAATGATTTCTTTCCTTTTTAACCGCTTCAGTTTCTTCTCTAACAAGCACTCCCGCTTCTTTCATAGCTTCTGCCACGTTTTCTTTATTCATGATATTAGCCACTTTAGAAGTAGTTTTTTTAAATCTGCCCCAAGTGTTTTTTACCAACCAATTAACGGCACCGGATTTTTGAGATCCCTCAACTTCGGCCTGCCTTCTTTCTTCAATTCCTTGAAGATTTTCAAGAACTTTTTTAAAGGCTTCACCACCACCGATTGGTGTTTCTTTTAAAAATTTTGTAGCAGCTTCAATCATCAAACCTGATTCGGGATTTTTAGCACGATCAGTAGCAGCGCGAACCACGTTTTCACTTCGGCCTTCACGCTTTTTCAATGGAACTTCTATTTCCAAACCATAAAGACCTGCCAATCTTTCTAAAGTTTCAAAGTCTTCAATATTTAATAGTTTGGCAATTCTCTGAGCTTCTTGTTCGAACAATTCATTATTACCTAGAAATTTTCTAAAACTTCCCATTGCAGCTTGGAAGGCATCTACTGGTTTTTGAGCAGAAGGATCGACCAATGTGCCCTCACAAACTGGAGCATCGCTCAATTTTCCATCAACACTTGAATCCCCTCCAGCCATTCCGCCTGTGCTTGCAAATACTTTCATCGCAAAAGCGCTACTCATAATAATAGTGAGAAGTTTTTTGTTATAAATGGTGGTCATAATCCTCGTCCTCTTAATCATCCGCCGCCGCCCAATAATAGGGTTTTAGCTTTATTATCTTTTTTTCTATTACCTAAGAGAGCATCATCACAGCCCTCTAATTTCATATATCCGGGCGTCAAGTCTGGCGCATATCTCAAAAGTGTTCGCGGGTGGAATAGCATGCCGGGAGAAGACATTGGATGCTCAGACATCAGCGTGTCTTTATCCATTCCAGGTGTGCTCGCTAATCCTCGATCGCGGAGTTTTCGCTCTACTTTTGATATCGTAATTTTTAATTTTTCAAATAGTGCCGCATAAGATTCAAAGTCGAAAGTTTGAAGGGCTCTCATCATTTTTAATAACAATGAATCTAAGTCTTTTTCAAAACGATAAACGTAAATAGGAATTTTTATTGGAAAACGAAAACCAACATGATTGACTATACTTTGATCTCGAAAGAGACCAATGAGCATTCCTTTGCTCGCATGAGTCCCATCATTAGAAACTGTAGATCTATATTTGCCAGCTAAAATCGCATTGCTCACTTCGCCGTCTATGCTGCTAGAATCAAATTCTACAAAACTTAACAAATCTGTATTGGCGTCATATTTATGTTCGGCACCTAACTCAAGCGCCAAACCACCTGCAAATTCTTCGCCCCTATTACTACTATTAAGAAAACGAATTTTTGCACCAACAACGGGATAGCTCATTCGAGGAGTTCGAATCACTCCGAAAGAAAATCTTATTCCCATTCCATAAAACAGACCAAAGCAAAGTCCAAACTCAACGCATTTAAGAATGGGCCTGTCGGCATCCAGATTAACAGCCTTTTGCAAGGCCATGATTTTTTCTAAATGAGGCTTGAGGGCATGGAGAAGTGTTTCAATTTTTGCGTAGAGCTCTTTTGGTGTCATGCCAGAAGTCATAAGCTCCCGTGCTGCAAGACGTGCTAAAATAGAATTCGAGGCTTCTGATTCAAATCGCACCCCATCTTCACTTAAATTCATAACAGTTGAAAAATTTGCAAAATCAACTTGAGCCTTCGTATTTGCAGGCGCATCTGCAGAAAATGCATAAAACGAATTAACAAGGACCAACAGAAAAAGGCTCTTTAAAAACCTGGGGGTAGTCAGGTGCATGCCGATGACTTACAAACCGTAACGCCTCATGTCAAACGATAGATGCCTAGTTTCAGGAAATTTTAAAGAAAATTGCCCTAAAAGGCTAAAAACTCGGAATTTCGATCTTTTTTAGCACTTAGTGACTCTTCACAAGACTCAATTCGAAGGCTTTCGGGCAACAATTTGGGTGAATTTCTCAATAAAGTCATGGGGTGAAAAAGATTGGCTACACTACTCAATGGCCCCAATAAAGCTTGGGATTCAATCTCAGCAGCATCAATAACTAGGCCTCTTTTTGCAAACTTCTTTTTAAGTCGCTCCACAGAATTTCGAAATTTTTCAATTTGAAAATCCAGACTAGCGAAATCAAATCGATGAAAAGATCGAACTATACTTAACAACTGCTTTTCGAGATCGGATTTATAGAAAAAATAATAGAATGGAATTTTAAGTGGAAATTTTAAAGTCATATTGTGCGAATTGGCAGAGTCCATAAAAAAGAGACCCGCCATAAAACCTCTACTGAGTTCAATTCCTTTTAAATCAACTTTATATATTCCTACGCCTAAAGATCCAGCTTGAGCGGAGCCTTTTTCCCTTTGAGCATTTATAAAAGCTTTTTTTGCATCTTCTTCGCTCATTTCTTTATCCGGAAAATGAGTCGTCGTACTTTTAGTAATTAAGGGTAATTCACTATCAGGACTCGTGTATTTCTCAACACCCATTGATGCGCCCACCCCCAAAGCTAATTCATTGGATCCAGAAGAATCCACAACAGATAACTTTATTCCCAAAGTAGGAAAAGAAAATATTGGAGTATGAGACATTCCAACACTTAATTTTAAATCAATTGCAGAAATTATAAATCCAAAACAAACTCCAAACTCAAGACAGTCTGAAGTGGCTCTGTAATCTTTTCTGTCTAACTTAGCTTGTATTAACAATAGCGTTTTAAGCGATTCACTTAATTTACTTAAATAGACACCCACTCTATCATAAAGAGCCTTGGGATCTCTCCCGTTTAAACTTAATTCCCGAAGTGCCAACTGATTTAACGTTGAAGAATTTGCCGCAGATTCTTCATTCAATCCTAAAACATATTTAAACGCTTCAAAATCTCGCTCTTCATTGGAATCACAAAAAGCTATCGAAGATATTACAAAAGTAAAAATTAAAAATATATTTTTAACTGAGTTTTTCATATGTTTAATCACCTAATAACAAATTTTGCCTTTTAATATTCTTTGATTTTTTTTGAGGATCCAAGAAATTTTCACAGACCAAAGCCCGCATCTCTTCTCCCAATAGTTGTGGAGCATTTTTTGCTACAGTTTTTAAATGGAAAAGTGCACCAGGTCTGGAAAATGGGTGTTCACTAAAGTCTATAGCGCCAGACAACGATGCCGCCTCCATGCCTCGCTCGAGCATTTTTTTTTCTTCTAATAAAACTAAGTTTTCAAACTCTTTAATTTTTAATTCAGCCAAAGGGAAATCAAATGAATAAAGCGCCATTAATACTTCAGTCATTTTAGCGCCAATAATTCTAGAAAATGGATATTTGTAATAAAGCCACGGAAGTGCCAATCTCAGAGTCATCATAGAGGCTTTATTTTCAGCTCCAATGAGCCCCAAAAGCATTCCTTGAGACTGATGCTTATTCTCTAAATTCACTTCATACTTTCCCGCGACAACTCCAAAGCTTCTATTAGAACTTACATCTTGATTTGCGTCAGCTTCCGCAAAATTCCATTTTTCGTTTTGATTTTTAGTCTCTTTAGAAACTCCGACCTGTATGGCAGCACCAAAAGTTAATCCACTGAATTGAGGCATGGCTCTGAAAGATAATACTGGGAAACTTTTTACGGGAGTGCGAATTAGGCCAAGCCCGACTCTCATCGAAAATCCAAAAAAAGCAACACCTCCAACCAATCCTAATTCAAATGATTTTGCATTCGATCCAAACTCCTCTCTTTGGAGTGATTGCTGAACGAGTAAAACTTTTGTAACTGGTGCTTTTAATTTTTCCAAAAGTTGCACGAAACGATCATAAAGCTGTTGCTCATTCCATCCACGAGCTATCATTTCACGTATAGCCATTTTATTTAATGGAGATGAAGAATCACCTGGAGTGTTAGAGTCAGCATTTTGCAGACCCAAAGAATATTTAAAAGTATGAAAATCGGCGTCGTCAATTTGTGGAGCTGAGAACACAATAAAAGAATGTAAAAGCACCCAGCTTAGAAAAGTAGTTTTATAAATATCTAAAAACATCTAAATTCCATTACCTAATAATGGAATGAAGGTACTTTGTTTAGATTTTTTAGTGAGCTCTCCGGCGCAACCTACATTCCGCATGGCCTCTGGAAGCATCATAGGAGCATATCGCAAAACAGTCCGGGGATTAAATAAAGTTCCAGGACTTGCCAAAGGATGATCTTTTCCAATGTTCAAAGAAGAAGCGTCGCCCAACTTCAGGCCTCTAGTAGCAAAATCTGACTCTAATTTTATAATAAAATTATTAAATTCTTGAATGAGGATTGAAGCTTTTTCAAAATCAAAACTATACAATGCTTCAAGAATTGCAATTAATCTTTTACCCACTGGTGTTTCAAAAGATTTTCTATAAATAGGTATAGGCAACTGCAATCGAAAATTTGAAATATTGCTTCTATTATTAGCATTTATAAATAATCCAAAAATTGTTCCAGAACTTCCAGATTTAGGGGTATCATTTTCATAATTTCCAACTAAAAAAGCAGCCCCCTTACTACTTCCATCTGTAAAGTTATGTTCTGTCCCCGTGCTTACAATACTTTCATTGGAGTCGCTCCAGGTTGTATAAGACGTACCAAATTCTACTCCAATTCCACCAGCACCACGTCCACCCCTTCCATCTCGAAAACTATGAAAAAGACTTTTTAAACCAATAACAGGGTAACTAAATAATGGAGACCTTTTAAGTCCAATTTGAAGCCTCAGGGAAAATCCCGCTAATAATCCACCACAAATACCAACTTCAAAACATTTTACTTGTGATGAATATTCTCCTCGCTGAAGCTTTCCTTGGATATTAAATACTTTTTTAAGAGCCGGATTTAACGTGTTAAGGAATCCTGCAAATTTTTCATAAAGTTCACGTGGAGTTTGGCGCGTTGCCAAGAGTTCTCTAGTGGCAAACTGTTGCAGGGGCCAAGAGGCATCACCCGAAGTGGCCTCACCCTTATCATTAAGACCAAAAGTATAAAGAAACGCTGAATAATCAGGATCAATTTTTGAGTCGGAATTAGAAACAGAATCCGAAGACCACAAGTTTAAGCTTAAAATTAGAAGAGATATCAAACTAAGGTTACGGTATCTGGACATAGCCCAGATCCTTAACCCCCAACGTCTCAACGCGTCAATTAATTTGTGCTTAGTTTTAAGTTTCTCTTTTTAAATAAGCTGTTTTATTAGTTACCAGTTCCCACATAATCACCAATTAAAACAGAACGCATTCCAATACTTAAACCTTCGTCGATAGGCATGAGTTTAGAAACTCTTGCCACTGCGATGTCGTCTTGAACATGCACAACTTCTAATCGCGCCAACTCAACCTCAAGCTCTCGTTGTTTGTTTTCACGATAAGGATCGAGAATAGGAATATGTCTTTTCACGGTTAGCGACATTCCCTTAGTGAGTCCAGAATTTACTCCAGCATTGAGCACGATATCGTGACGAGATTTATCGTCTTCTTTGTTGGTTAAACCCACATCTCTTCTCACACCAATCACCCTTGCTTTAACTTGAAATGAAGCTGGGTTTCTTTCAAGAACTTGTCGTTTCTCTAAAAGATTTTCAAAAGATGTGAATTCATCGAACACATAAGTTTCAACAACGGGTTCAGACGCTGGTGCTCGTGACCTTTGCTCATCTACTTTAGAAATTTTTTGCTTTTTCTTTTTCTTCTTTTGTTTTTTATTTTTTATAGATGGAGCTTTGACGTCCATCTTATCGCTCACCTCAGATGAAAATCCCAATGTTGAATGAGCAACAAATCCTATTAGGATGGCTCTCAACAAAGTTGTTTTCATGAAGGCACCTCCATATTTCGTTCCATAAGATCGATTGGAGTCCACGATTCGCTTTGACCCTCAACACTTTGAGTTGCCGCAGCTGGATTAGACAATTCATAATTTTCTACATGGTTTTTAAAAATTTCATAGGCCGGCATCCGTACCATGAGGTTTTTATCTTGAAGAATCGACTGAGTGCCACTTCTTTTTTGAAGATTAATCATAATCGGAGCCTTCATATTCACTGTCATCTTTTCAACATCATCTGGAATGGTCATTACTAAAAATGCTTTGAGCACATCTCCATCAGCTTTAGAGAGCGCAAGTTTATCGGCATCTAACAATGGAGCTTCAAAATCTTTTTTAAAGAAATAAGGCTCAATCACAGGGAAAGCCACTTCAGGATTGTCCAAGCTTTGCAACCACAAGAGGAGAGGTAAGCTCGGTGATTCAATTAAAAAGTAATCTTTGAGTTGATGAAACCCAATCATGCCATCTTTAAAATGAAGTATATGCTGCTGATCGATGGAAATATCGCCGAAGCGGGTTGTTTTTACGATTCGTTTCATGGCTCCCTCCTAGTGCCAAAGAAAACTTATTCTTCTGTTCCGGTCTTCTTTATCTTTTCGTTTTTAAGTCCTACAAAACCTTTTGAAAGGGATTGAATAGCCGCAGTGTTTTCTGCTTGGATGGCTTTATAAATTTCTTCTCGATGAATTTTGGTTTCGCGAGGTGCTTCAACTCCTATGCGCACTTGCTTACCTTTTACCTGAACAACGGTGATTTTAATATCATCGTCGATCACGATCGCTTCACCGATCTTTCTAGTTAGAACGAGCATCCTTGACTCCCTTTTTTGTCCTGCTTGAAACAGATCGGGAGTCTCCAGAAAAAACTTAAGTACAAAATGAAAAGATTCTATGACACACTCAGACTGTCAAAAAGGCGTCTAGCGACTTCTACGCTCCGACCCCTACCTTTTCACAATAACTCTTGTGAAAAGGTAGGGGTCGGAGCGTAGAAGTCGCTAGACGCCTTTTGAAAAACGGGTGATGATTTCGGAAACGCTTTCGATTTTATGGATGTGTTCTACACTTTTTCCTGCTTGCCAAAAATCTTTATAAGACAAGCCCTTAAGCGAAGCTCGCTTTAGAGACCAAAGCGATTTCAAAGAGTAATATAAGCGAGCCCAATGCTTTAAACGCGGGTGAGAGAGCATGAACTTCATAATCACTCCCACTTCTTCTCCTAATTTTTCAACCGAAGGAGTTCTAATAACAGAAACAGGAACTCCCGTTATTTTTTTCGTCAAAAAAATGTCGCTTTCGTGGGAAGCCACAATCGCCCTTTTATAATCTTCATGGGCCCTACACTCTTGAGTGGCTATAAAGCGTGTCCCCATTTGAACAGCATCATAGCCCACCTCAAGCATCTTCCTAAAATCGGTCTCATCACCCACCCCACCCGCACAAACCAAAGTCTTTTTTAAAGGTGATATTTCCATAAACAATTCTGAGGCTGATTTTATTCCGGTGTGCCCGCCAGCTCTATTATTAACGCAAATGAATCCATCGACCCCCGCATCTAAAGCTTTTTGCGCCCACTTGAGCTCAGTCACATCATGATAAACAATTCCATTAACAGATTTCACTCTATCAACAATCCACCTTGGGTTTCCCAACGCCGTTATAAAAAATCGGCAGCCTTCTTCGAGTGCAATATCAACCCAAGACTTCATACGATCGATATATTTTTTTGATGAAGCCTCTGTGAGAACATTAAATCCATATGGCTTTTGCGTTAACTGCCTAATATATTTTAAACCATCGCGAAGATTATAATTATAAACATAAATCAGAGACAAAGGTTGAACGACTCCAATAGCACCAGATTCTGAAACAGCGGCCACTAATTCAGGATTGCTGCAGGGATACATGGGGCCACAAATCAACGGAATTTCAATTCCTAATTCTTGAGTGAATCGCGTGGCCTTCACTTAGGTCCAACCAACCACAAAGCTTTTGATCGACAAAGCAATTCACCTTGTTGATTTTTAATAGTCGCTTCAACTGTATATTCACGTTTTTCATTAACGCTAATAGGAGAGTGCTTAGACTCAGCGACGACTGTGCCTCGAGCTTTTTTTATGTATTCAATAGTTATTGATTTTAAAATGGCCCTCGCATTAGGCGGAACAGCAGTGACCAACGCCAAACCGCTACTAAATTCTGCAAGATTCGCAAGAGCTATTGCATGGAGTGAACTGAGATGATTTCGATAAGCGCGACAGTCTTTCATTTGAACAACAGCAAATCCAGCTTCAAGCCTTAAAACTCGCGGAGAAACTGAGCCCGTATAAGGAATACTAAATTTAATCCATCGACTAAAAAAATAGGCACCACCTGGAAACTTTAGAAATTTTTTCCAAATCGATAAAATGTCCATCAGTTTTATAGATGTTGAGAAAACCCATGGCGCAATCCTTGCGCCACTAAAGTTTTTTCAATTAGAAGTCTCACTTTATAAAGTCGCTGATCTTGTGGAAACTGATGAATCATTTCTACAACTAAATCGCGAACAGATTTTAAAGATTTTCTACTTTGAGCCAGTTTAACAACCTCTAAGAGAGTTGAGAGATATTCATGAGCTCCAGGATTAAATCCCAAGGGATGCTTTCCAATAAAAAAACCTAAGTTAGCTTCCTTGGAATCCATAATACTCAAACCAGGTTGCTTATATAATTCTAAAGAACGCTTTAAGTATCGAACCGATAAATCTAGCTCTCGATTCTTTAGATAAAGAATTCCAAGCTGAAGCCAAAGCGTAGAGGTATCCCGACCGAGACTCGCAGCTCGAGTCAAGCTATCTAAAGCGGTTGTGTCATCTGCCAAGTGGAAACACATTTCGCCATGCCACTCAAAAAGAATTCCTTGCTCAATAAGATTACGGTGCGACCAAAATTCGGTCCATTCTTTTTCACCTGAAATAACATCATCTAAAAGTTTTCGACTACTTTGAAGATCTTTTTTTATACCGAGCTCTAGCAAGGCACAGAAAATCGTAAATTCATCTTGTTGATTTCTGTTTTGCCACAAAGTTTTTAGAATATTTTCTGATTCGGAAAGATGATCGTGCTGTGCTAAAATCTGCGATGCTTCAAACGGGGTCATGCTCCTGTGTTCTCCCAACTTTCCTATACTTGGAAATTTGCCTCTGCCTCTTCAATTCATCATACAGGATTTTTATCTCTCGCAAACGTAATTCTTTTCGGCTCTGCGTTAGTCTTTCAAGCCAAACTGGAAAACACTGCTGTTTGGAGACTTCAATTTTACTTTCAATACAGGTTTTTAAAATATCAACCCTTTGCTCAAGCAGTCTTGCGAATATTTCCCATTTCTGCTCATCACCAATATCGCCCTCATCTTTAACCCACAACTCCAACAAGGCATGATCAATTTCATCTAATTTTTCAAGAAGCTTATCAGGTGTTGTCTTCATTTTGATTTATCCTCTGGCTTCATTTTGACCTCTTTAACGGCAGCCACCCATCCTTCATAAAGAGTTCCCAAGACTTTGGTCACATTATCGATACACTTTCCATCGTTATTCATATTCGCCACCAAGAGTTGAGAAATACAAAAATTATACAAAGATTCTAATTGCCCAGAAATATGCTCACCTTTGGTATGATCTAAAGAATTATTAAGCTCCATTACGATATCGTGAACTTTTCCAATTTGTTTACACTTTTCAGGAATATTATTTGCGTCCAAAGCTCTTCGCGCGAGTTTGCAAGCCTTTATTGCACTTTCATAAAGCATTAATAGTAATTGCTCTTTAGACGCAGTCTCAATTGAAAGTTTTTTATATGTTTTAGCTCCGTAACTCATAACTTAAATTCCCCTTATCCACCTTGAGCAGCACCGGCATTACCCATGCCACTGCTAGCCGCCATACCCTGCATTTGTTGAATAGCTCCCTCAGCACGAGCGAACTGTGATTTAACTCTTTCCAATTTTTTAAGTACCTTTTCTTCTTCACCAGTTTTTTGCCGACTTAATTGATCCATTTGCCGCTGAAGATTGGCTTCTTTAATACTCATCATTCCGTCGCCACTTCTTACGATTCCGTCCACTAAACCAATCATTTCAGTTGCAAATCCATCTAAAGCCCCAGTTCCCGAAACCATAGTGGCGACTTCTTCAAAATGATCCTGAAGAACTTTATCGAATTTATCTCCCTTAAAATCTAAAGTTCCATTTCGATTAAACTCAATTCCCAAATCTGCCAGTCTTTGAATTTTGGATTCTTCGCCCCCTCGATCTTGTTGAATCAATGTGCGAACACGATTTTCCAAAGCTTGAAGAGCCACATCACCACCGAGAGCTTTTTTGGGATCGCCATAACTTTTAGAATCTAATTTGTTTTGATCTTGAATAAACTGAAGTGCCGCGTTTGTAGACTCTACAAATTTTTGAACTTTCTCTTTTATTTTTTCAACATCGGGAGCCACTTCAAAAAATATAGTTTCACCTGGTCGTGCTTTTTTTATATCAATATTCACACCAGGCAGAACATTATTCATTTTATTTTCATCGAGCATTATGGGATGACCATTGAATTTGATAATGGCACTTTTAGCATCTCGAGATCTTTCGGTGTCTAAATCCAAATCACCATCGAGCATATAAAATGTAGGGTATTCAAAATCATTCTTCCAACCCGGATCATCACTAGAAATCACTAATCGCCAAGGAGTATCCGAATCTGTTCCATCATGAACAGCATAGGCCTTCACACCAACGTTAGCTTTGTTAATGGTGTCGGCAACTCCTTTAAGTGTGTTATTTTCAGAATTAATATAAACGTCGCGCGTCTCACCTGTTGGTGTTTTAAAGCTTATGTAACCCACACCCACTTCAGATTTTTCTGCATCTTCAAAACCATAAGTCATGATTGAATCGGTATTAGCGAGTCTCACAACTTCTAAATCATATTTACCAGGCGTAGCTTTATTTTTATCGATAGCTGATGCATCTAAAATAGAGGGATCGGAAGATTTCCCTTTGAGTTCTCTAAAATCACGTACATTTTTAAATCCCATTAGAGATGTTTTGATATCAGAAACTTTCTTTTTAAAATCTCTAACTAACTCTAAAGAATTCTCTGCTTTTTTTACTTTTTCATCGATTTTCTGAATAGGTTTTTGCTCGGCTTGCGCAACCTTACGATAAGCCTGAGTCAGCTTGGGATTTGATGATGTATAGTCTGGAATTTCCAAGCTCTAAAACCTCCTAAAGTCATTGTTACGTATAGTTTAACAAGTCCCAAGCCAGGCTTTTGACGACCTCGCCTGCTCGCGATAAAAGACAAATCTATGAAAGAAAATTTTCGCGATAAATGGGCACTAGTATTAGGGGCTTCAAGTGGTTTCGGTGCAGCAGCCTGCAGAGCACTTGCGAAAGCCGGATGTCATATTGCTGGCGTCCACCTCGACCGAAAATCTACACTTCCTGAAGTAGAAAAACTTATTAAAGATCTTCAAAACTTTGACGTTCAAGTTGAGTTTTTCAATATGAACGCCGCCGACGATTTAAAACGCAAAGAATGCCTCGACCAGCTTGAAAGCAAAGTTAAAGGAAAGCTGCATATCCTGATGCACTCTTTAGCCTTTGGAACACTCAAACCTTTTATTGGAGAAAATTTAGAATCTTCGATTCAAAAGTCTCAAATGGATATGACCCTTGACGTCATGGCCAATTCACTTGTGTATTGGTCGCAGGATTTACATTACCGTGGTTTTTTTGCAAAGGGATCTCGAATATATGCAATGACCAGCGCGGGCTCTAGTCGTGTTTGGAAAAGCTATGGCGCTGTGAGTGCAGCAAAGTCTGCACTCGAGAGTCATTGCCGACAACTCGCTCTAGAATTTGCACCTTCGCAAGTTTGCGTAAATGCTATTCTCGCAGGAGTCACAGACACTCCCGCGCTTAGAAAAATTCCCGGTAACGATGACATGATTGCCACTGCAACAAAAAGAAATCCCATGGGAAGACTCACTCTCCCTGAGGACGTGGCCAATGCCATTGTTGCCCTTTCGTTGCCGCATTGTAATTTCATTACCGGAAACACCATCCGTGTTGACGGTGGCGAAAACATTGTTGAATAGCTCATCGCAGACGATGACTTAATCACCCAACATTAAACGTGGAATTGATTGTATATTTCTTTTCTTATCTGTGAGCTCCCTTGAACATCTTTGCGCCGATTCACGAACGGAGGAAGCTAAAATATCTGGAGCCAATCTCAAGACAACTCTTGGATTAAATAATTTTCCAGGACTTTTTAAAGGATGATCTTCTGGCAACTCATCTAAATTTATATTTTCATTTTTCACATACACAGGAAGAATAACAAGGCCACGCTTAGCCATCTTCGCTTCGAGTGCTACAACTTTATTTTCGAAATCCATAACAAGTCTTTGCGCCACAGCAAAATCTAAACTTAAAAGGGCCTTTGAAATTTCCACTAGATCTTTGACAATTCCTGCCTCAAAATTATTCCAATAAAATGGAATAGGAATTTTTAAATTAATACCATTCCAAACTCTTGTTCCACGCCAAAACCCAAGGCCCATTAAAAACCCATCTCCTTTTTCGTTTTGAGAATTGCGCTCATATTCCCCCATAATGAATGCTGAGCCTACAGATGTTTTTTCAGATTCTGATTCTAGAAACAAAGGCCCACCAGTCTCGTCTGTTCTTTCTGACTTACCAAGCTCAAGCAAAGCCCCGAGCGCAATACCTCTTCCGGAACCAGATTTGGCTGTTTGAATTTTTCCAGAGATAATAGGAAAAGTGAAACGAGGGCTTTTCACCAAACCTACACTCAAACGCACACTCAACCCAAACAAATACCCAACACACGCGCCTATCTCTAAACACTGAGTTTTAGTTTTAAAGTCACCTTTAATTATTTGACTTCTTAATGTGCTAACAATTCGTAGGGGTCGCTCAAGTCGAGCAAGAATGCCTTGAATTTTTTTATAGAGTTCCTCAGCACTCAATCCTGATGCAGCCATTTCAGATAAAGCGTTTTGTCTTAAAGTAGAATCCTCAGAGCTCTCTATGTCTTTTAAACCGAGAGTATAAAGAAAACTTTGAAAGTCGCGACTATCCTGAATTTCACCTGCACAAAGAGCATTGAACGCAAATAAAAATCCAAACAATAAAATCGAAAAAAAGTTCACGATAATTGCCGAGCTAACACGCCCGACTATAGGCGTCAAAATCAATATCTATGATTACAAATCAAGTTCCATAGCCTCAGCTTTAATCACTGGAACTGTTTGAAAGAATTTATATAGTTGAGCAATTGTTCCTTTAACTCGAAAAGGAACTTTAACAATTTCCATTCCTTCTCCTGCAAAATATCCTTCTGAATCTTCTACAATTGCAGTTGGCGATTCAACTACCTTAAGCTGAGCTCTTCGACCCTTCGTAGTTTTAGGTTTGGCAAAATCAAGACCCGGCTCATACTCAACTCCGCTATCACGAATAAAACCCCAAAGATAATTATGAGGGGGTCCTCTAAAATTAGCACCCATTCCCAAAACACCAAACTCCATTTCATCCATACTCAAAGCTTGATTGGCAGTGACTTCTAAAATTCTAAGTTTATATTGAGGATCTCTCTCTTCAGCTTCTTCCGCCGTTAATCCATCGATTGGACTTAATTTAGATCGAAGTTTTGCCTCTAAAAATCTCATCATTTCAGCTTCAGAGGGAAGAACAACCGAATCATCACATCGTTGCGACTTTGCAGAAAACACCAATGACGAAGACATAAGAATTAAAACAAAATAGAAAAAATATTTTATAAGCCTGGGTAGGGGCATGCGCGCGAAGCTATCAATTCACTCTAAAAGCTTCTAATTAAATCTTCTTACATTGAGGCAGGAGTTCTTAGAGCCGCAATTCTATCTTCAAGAGGAGGATGACTCATAAACAATTGTAAAAACGAAGATTTAGATCCAGAATTTATTTTAAAAGCCTGCATCTGAGGATGAGCATTATCAATAAATCGACTTTTATTTTGTAAAGCCTGAAGAGCTGAAATCATTTTTTCACGACCCACAAACTGCGCACTTCCCGCATCAGCACGAAACTCTCGGCGACGGCTAAACCAAGAAACCACCATCATTCCTAAAATTCCCAACAATAATTCACATGCAATCACCGTTACAAAATGAATCATATGACGTGAAGAATCTTTCTCAGCACGACTCGCAACTGCAAAAGCAATAATTCTAGCAACAAACATTATCAATGCGTTCACCACGCCTTGGAGAAGTGTCATTGTGATCATATCACCGTTGGCGATGTGGGCGACTTCATGTCCAATAACTCCTTCAAGCTCAGAATCATTCATAGAGTTCAGCAATCCAGTAGAAACAGCGACTAAGGAATTATTTCTAGAGGGGCCCGTAGCAAAAGCGTTCATTTCAGAAGATTCATAAATTCCAAGTTCTGGAACTTTTTCTAATCCAGCACGCTCTGTAGATTTGCTGAGAGCCGAATACAATCGACGAACTTCTGGGTTTGAAGAATTTTGGGGCTCTTCTATAACCTTAACCCCCATCATCCACTTGACCATAAATTTGGAAAGCAGAAGCGATATGAAGGCACCCCCCATACCCCAAACAAGACAAAATACAGCCAAAGCCTGATAATTTATGCCTTGCGCTTCCATGTAGTGACCCACACCTAAAAGCTGCAAAACAATAGAAAGAGTTATAACGATTCCGATATTAACGACCATCATTAGAGCTATATTTTTAATAAATCTCATAGTGTTCAAGAGTATAGTGTTTGGAATTCCAAAGTCTAGTCTTAAGCAAGTGGCATTTTAGGCTTTACCTTTTCTAGAGCTAGCCCTATAAAGCCCGAATGCAACGCCTCGCATTATCTACTTTAATTGCTACACTTTGGAGTGGCTTTGTCGTTGCCGAGGACAGCACATCCCTTGCACCCATAAATCGATGCGATTTGTTTTTATTAAATTACTCAGAAGAATGGCGTCCGGCTATCAAAGCCTCACTTGATGGCGAAGACTTCAGCAACGCCCTCGACAATATTCCGGGACTTCATTTATTCACAGACAACAACAAAAAAAGTCTTATTATTGATCAAGCCATTGCCGATGAACTTGTTCATCAAGGTTTAAAAAGTTCTTCCGAAATTTATCAAGCTGTAAAAGGTTTCTACATTTTAGACCCAGAAAAAAAATTGGATTTTTTAAATAACGTCGCTGAGAGAATTGTTAACACTTTGGACTCACGACTAGAACTCAACGATTTACCTGGAATTCTAAAACTAGCTCGAAGTTATGGAATGAACAGCGACGAATATTTAAAATTCATGGCCTATTGGAAAAAAAATTACGAAGCAGACCCCTTTCTTCGTGAATTAAAATTTGCAATCCTTTTTCAGATGCTGCACAAAACAGATGAGGCCGCTCTTCGAATAGCCACGCAAAGGCGATGGAAAAAAAGATTCTCTGATTTTTGGTATAGAAGAAAACGCCCCAATAGAAGTCCAACGATTCTAGATTTAAACAGAGATACAATACTGAGCCCCAAAGCCGCTTTAAACGGATATCGATGGATTTATATTCAATCTCTAAAAGCCCTTGGCCAAGATTATTTTATTAGAAATTCTCTTCACAAATTCAATCAATACGACCTTGAAGAAATCCTTAAAAAATTGGGTTCTATTCTTCATAAAAAAACACTTAGATTAATTGAATCCGCACTTGCAGAGTTAAAATTAATTTCCGAAAAAAAACAAAAAATTGATAACATTCAAAATGAAATTACTTCGCTCAATCAAAAAAAGTCTCTCTATACGAGCGCAATCACTAGCGGCTTTGACACTTTAGACAGCTCTCAGAAAGAATTAACTCAAGGCCAATGGGCCGCAATTGAAGAAAGTCTCAATCAAATTCTTAGATACTCCGATTATGCGTCTTGCAACAAAGCCTTAAGTAATATTTTTACTCAATCCCTTTATGGTCAGATTTCTAGAGAACAATTTTTGAAGGTTTTCGACATCACTCAACGTATAGCAAATCGCTACAATCACTCCGAACCCATAATATCTACTTTCTTTTTCTTAAGAACTCTTTCTGAACACGTGCCATTAAATGATCAAGATCTAAAAAAAATCGCTAAAGATATAGCAAAAATGGCCAATCGTTTTACAGATTCCTCAGACGTTGATAGTGCAATGCATATCGCTAGAACTAAGTGGGGACTTCAAGAAATTCCATTAAGTGAAGCTAAGCGAGTTGAATATTTAGAAACAGCACGACAATTGAATTTACAAATTGAATCGCTAGAAAAAGAGTTAAGTGCTCAAAAAACTGCTCTTGAAGAACTCATCACCCAATACCTAAGTCGCAATTTTTTGCAAAATGCTATTTAATCCAAGAAATCAATTCTCTTGGCGAGCTTAACCTCAAATCTGGAGAATACTGATCCCACATTTGCCATGCGTTTTTAAAACGCATCCTATGAGTTTTTCCTTCAAAAGGAGCTAAATCCCAAAGTGCCGCCGCAGTTTTAATTCCTGCAGCATTACCCGCTATGACGTCTTTTTCACTATCACCCGTGAAAAGGGTTTCATCATGATTGAGTTTAAATTTTTCCATCAAATGATGAAGGGCCTCTGGAGAAGGCTTAGGCGCAAATCCTTGATCTCCAGCATATAGAGTTTCTTCATTAAAATATTTATTCCACCAACCATGGAGTTTTAAAAATGCAATAGCGCCTTTGCGATCACGACCTGTGTAAATAAACTTGTTTAAGTTTTTTTCATGTAAAAGTTCAAGAAGCTCATGAACACCGTCAAAAGCTGGAACTTTTTCAATTTTAATTTCAGCACACCAATCATCCCAAATTTTCATCATCTCGTTGAGGTGTTGTTCTTCCTTCAACCAAACTGAAAAAATATCTCTTGGGCTTTTACCTAAATGAGGAACTAAATCTTGCCTTCCAATTTTAAGAGAATATTTATCTTCTAAGAGCCCTACAAAACCTTCAAAAGCAGAACCCATGGAATCAATCAAAGTACCATCTAAATCGAATATGAAATTTTTAATAGGTCCAAACATGGAGAATCTTATTAACAGTGTGGCGACTTCATATCAAAATAATTAACGAGCAATCAAAAAAGTTTTCTTGCCCTTCTGAACACTCACACCTGAAAATGGTATCGTATCTAAGACAATGTCTCCAATACCCAAAACTTCAAGCTGCAAATCATAAGTGCCCTCAGACATAGGCCAACGAAGCATTTGAATTTTAGCGGGCAAAGTGCGCCAAGCGCGAAGGTCGGCCTGATCTGCCGCAAGTAAGGCAATAAAAAGCAATTGCCCTAGATCAGAGTCCTTCGTCGCTTTCGCGGCTCCATAGGCCACAACTCCTTTAGCAACAAGTCCAGCAAGCTTTGCGGCTGCCATTCGAGAAATTCTATCTTCCAAATAAGCTATGGATAAGCTTTCAATGTCTAAAACATCTGCCAGCTTGGGGCTCGTTTTATCTTTGAGTTTCACACGAGCTGCCAATCGATCACTCGAACGACGCACATAACGAGGTAAATTCGAATTTTCACCATCGCGAGGAATTTTTTCGGGGCCTCGTCCTGCTTCGAAAAAAACCACAATTTCACCCTCATTTTTTTTAATCGATCGCTCTTGAGCGTTTGGAAATTTTTTACGCCATTCTTCTAACCTATCGCTAAAGCCATTTTTTCGTGACATAGCCAAAAGATCTCTCTCAATCTCGGGAAATGTCGCATCTAAATCATAGGTGTTTTTATAATCAACATAGGCTGAATCCCAATCTTTGGTATTCTCCCAAAGCATAGCCGACAAATATCGTGCAAGCGGTGACTCTTGATAATTTCTTTTTCCTTCATGAATCATTTTATAAAGAAGCAAATTTATTTTTCGAGCTTCAACCTGGGCGTCTTCAACATTTCCCAAAGCTGAATAGGCCAATGCCAAATAAATATTAATCAGTACTTTTTCAAAATCCTCTCCCTTATAGCCTCTAACATTATCGCCAGTCAGAAGTGTCCCAGTCTCTTCGCTGATACTTGTGTAATCTTTAATTTCCGCTACTTTTTCAGCCGCTAAAAAAACATCAATGGCTTCCTTGTATTGTCTGGCTGCAAAATGAGACATTCCCTCATCGAGCATAAACAAAAGTTGATTAGCCCCTTTTTTTGAAGCTTCTTTTTTAAATTGTTCAGCAGCAGCAATAAAATCGCGGCGGTCAAAAAGTTCATGACCAGAGTTCGCTAAATAGCGATGGGAAGCACAAGCACCCATCATCAAAACAGTGAAAAGTAGAAATATTCTCCTTAAAAAAAGATGACTTTCTATTTTTCGATGTTCCACTTATGAGCCATAATTCTGGCCGTATTATTCGACCCTAAAATTACATTCCAACCGATTTTTTCTTATATCGTTTGCGAATGGGTTTTTCGTCTGACCATGCAATTAAATTAGTTTCAAGGTTAGTTAAATTTAAGGTGAGTCTATAAAAAATTAGTTTCTTATTTCCAACTTCTTGAACGTTCGAAATCAAATCACCCGTGAGTATATAGTCGGCCCCCACACCACCCGACCTGTTTTTACGAGTGTCTTTACGAACACGACCAGATTCATTTTGATAATCCACTTCATTCTGTAGAGTTTCACGATCTTCTTTATTAGAAAAACGAACTTTCCCAGTTTTAATCAAAGCTGTCCTCAAAGAATCCGTCATGCTCTTGGTCTCAATATGTTCAGAAGTTTTATTGCGAACATTTTCGACCTGAACCACGGGAGGAAGTTTGGCATTGGCAAAAACAGGATGCTTAGCCATGGAATCGACCATTTCCTCAATCAACATGGCCGCATCGGATTCATTAAATTTATCGTCCAACAAACGAGCTTCATTGACATCATCATACTCACCTTGAGTGAACTGACGATGACCGCAAGAAGCTATTAATAAAATTGAAAAACCAAAAAGAAAGTTCCGCATTTGTGAAAACCTCCAAGAAGAGCTTAAAGCCCTTCAGATGCTCGCTCTAGTAGACCTCAGGAATGCAAGTCTGTAAATATTGAGTGCCTTGTCTCATTTTATAAGCATTTACGCAGAGCGCACCAATCTTGGATTACTCCCAAGCCGCTTTCGGATAAGTTCCTAAGCGTGAAAGTTCATTTTATCTCAGGCAAAGGCGGTGTAGGCAAATCAACACTCTCGGCTGCTTTTGCTTGGCAACTTTATCAAAAAGGTGAAGGGCCTATTTTAGTTTGCGACGCCTTAGGAAACGGATACGCCAGTCAGCTCTTAGGCGAAAAGAATCTTCAGTATAAAATATCCGAATCACTTAAATATCCTGGTCTTTTTTTTACAAAACTTAGCCCCATGGAATCCTTCCGAGAATATTTTTCAATTCTATTAACACTCGGTCATCAAGACGCCTTTATCTCTCAAATGACGAATCGATGGCGAGAAAATCTTATCGACTTAGTTTTAGATAACAAAGCCGTTCGTTCATTTGTGCATGCTTGCCCAGGACTTGAACCCATTGTGATTCTAGGAAAAATTTTTTGGGAAGCTAAAAACGGCAAAGATCCCAAAAACAAAACACCCTGGAAACACATTGTTGTAGACTCTCCTGCGAGTGGACATTTTTTAATGCTTTTCCGAAGCACCCTTGCTTTAAAAAACGTCTTTGATTCTGGAATCATTCGAGGACAAGCTGAAAAACTCGATAACTTCATCCACGACAGCTCTATGACTCATGTTTATTTGAGTTCTCTTCTTGAAGAACTCCCCCTTCAGGAAACACTTGAAACCGTTGCCCTACTCAAACAACTCGATATTAAAGTTTCTAAAATTTGGTTAAATCGAACGCCCTTACTCAATGAAGATTTTCCTAGCGAAACAAATTCAAACTTAGATTCGAAGTGGAAAAAAGTTTTAGACGCCAGTCGATCGCACCTCGAGGAGCAAAAAGAACTTCTTGAGAAATATCAAAAACATTTTGAAAATCAACTTCGACCCATACCCTATTTAACTGGAGACTTGAGTCAGCATTTTGCAGAAATTGCTCAAGCTTTATGAAAACTCCTCAAGTCTATTTTTTTCTGGGTTCAGGTGGGGTTGGAAAAACAACTTGTGCGGCAAGCTTTGCCTTAGCGCTTGAGAAAAAAGGATTAAGGACTGTCGTTATGACTGTTGACCCTGCACGAAGACTCGCTCAAGCGCTCGGACTCA
Source organism: uncultured Bacteriovoracaceae bacterium (assembly GCA_964609695.1). Taxonomy (GTDB): domain Bacteria; phylum Bdellovibrionota; class UBA2428; order UBA2428; family UBA2428; genus JAGNHS01. The sequence goes on along the minus strand of CAZSSP010000003.1, from coordinate 190,103 downwards.
AAGCCCTCAATAATGAAGCCGAACGCATTGTCTCCTCAAGCGAGCATTCTTATTTAGACGCTCTTTGGTTAAACAATAAAGATGCCTTAAAGGATTTAGCTCGCAAACATATTTCTTCTTCTTCCGCGCTCGAGAAAGTTCTTAAACATCCATTTTTTAGTGTGATTGAAAATCAACTGGGAGGCATCGAAGAATATCTCGGCGTAGAAAAAGCTCTCAGTCTTGTTGAATCAGGACAATACGACGCTTGTGTTATTGACACCCCACCCTCTCAACATGCTCTTGACTTTTTAGAAAGCCCTAAACATCTTCAAGAATTTTTTGATGACACCGTTTTAAAATTTTATGTTCGAAGTCCAGACGACAGCGCTCAATGGTGGAAAAAATTATTTCAATTTGGACAATCTCAAGCTCTCGAAGTTTTTAGACGAATTGTGGGTAAAAATTTCTTCACTCAATTGGCCGATTTATTACTGAATCTTCGCCCCGTTTATGAATCCCTTAAAGAAACTGCTCAGCGTGCTGATGCACTCTTTTCAGGTCCAAACTGTATTTATGTATTAGTGTCTAGCTTAGAAAACGATCCCATCAATGAAGCCCAACTTCTCCACAAAGAACTGAGACTGCGATACCCTCAATGTGTTTTCAATATTCTCTTCAATCGCTGTTTACCCCAAAGTTCTCCACTTTCTGCAGAAAATTTATCTCAACATTTTGGAGCCAAAAGAGGAGCTCAAATATTTTATGAGTGGCAAGAAGAATCCAAGATTAGAGCCCAAGCCTCTTCGTGGACCCAAAAGCACCCCTTAGCAGAATTGCCGCGCCTCTCCATAAGACAAATCGCATTGCCTGAACTAGAGTTGCTAGGAGAAGAGATCCACAAACAATGGAATGCGAAATCAGTAAATCAATCCCCGAAGCTTTAAAAATCCTTGAAGGTATAGAGCCCTGTTGCGGTCTTCCTATTTATGCGTCGATGGATATTCGAGATTCTGGATGTAAAGTTTGCGCCGTTGACGTTAATCTTTTTCCAGCAGGCTTTAACAATCTCAATCAGCTTGAGAAAACTAAGGCTTCAGAAAAAATGCGTGAATTTTTGAGTGCAAAAATTCAAAAATCATCACCTTGGTCTCTTTGTTTAGTGCCCGAAGCTCATACAAATAATTTGGGTTATCTTGAAAATTTAACAGGAATTATCGACATTCTTGAAGCCGCAGGTGCGCACGTAAAATTGATGTGGTCAGGCCCCCCTATTCCCAAAGCTTGGTCCATTTCTTTGAAAAATGGAAAAACATTAAATTATCTTCCCTCAGAAGAAGCCCTCTCCGATGTTCAAATGGTACTTCTCAATCATGATTTAAGCGGAGGCTTACTTAAAGCTCTTGAGGGAGTGGAAGTTCCAATTTATCCCAGTCCAAATTTAGGTTGGTATAAAAGAAAAAAATCGACTCACTTTGAAATTGTAGATTCACTTCTGACTAAAATTCAAAAGATGCTCCCGTCTTTTGATCCTTGGATGCTCAGACCCCTCACGGTTTCCTATAATAATTTAGATTTTGATCGTGAAGCCGATGTTAAATTTATGACTCAAGAACTCAACAACACTTTGGATCGGCTTAAAGAAGAATATAAAAAAAGAGGATACACCCAAGAACCCTTTCTTTATTTAAAAAACGACGCGGGCACTTACGGTATGGGAGTTTTAAGCTTTAGAAACCGTGATGAAATCAACCAAGCGGCCTCACAAATTAAAAGAAAAATGAGAAAAGGAAAAGAATCCGTTCCTGTGACCAATGTTATCGTTCAAGAAGGTATCACAAGCTCTTTTGTTCTCAACGAAGGTGGCCAAATCCGGAGCGCCGAACCCGTACTCTACTTAGTTAATGGATGCCCCGTAGGCGGTTTTTTTAGAGCCCACGCCAAACTGGGCGAAGGGGGCCCTTTTGAAAATCTCAATCAGCCCGGTTCAACGCTTGAAAGTCTCGATCAAAAATTTGAACACCCAAGAGAAACAAATATTCGCGAGCTTTTAGAGCCACCTGGGTTATACTACTTCCTAGCTAGGTTGCACGCGACTGCAGCCGCACTAGAGGAGTGCCCAGCATGAGTATTCAAAGACGTCGACCACGCCTTGTTATTGAAAAAGACTTTCAATACCGCTTCACCCTTCGCCTTTGCTTAGTCAATGGTCTGCTGATCACCTTATTCGTTGGAACTTTTTTATTTTTTATTAATCTCAACTACGACATGCTCATCAATGGTGCCCTTAAACAACTTCCCGAAACAGTTATTCAGCTCCGCCGAGAGTTTCGCCTTATTGTGGCCCTGATGTTAGTGGCTATGATTTCTCTAATTCTACTTTTGTTTATTTCTGGACTCTATTTAACTCATCAAATCGCAGGCCCACTGTTTTCACTTAAGACCCGACTTAAAGAATTTGCAGACGGCAAAACTAAAATTCGAATGCACCTTCGTAAAGCCGATGAATTCCATAATCTTGAAGAACTTTTTAATTACGCCATGGAACGTCACGAAGAGCGCCGCAACCAATTTCAAGAATCCATAGCCAAATTAATGGAGAAGCACAAAGCTACATTGAACAATCCTGAAATCCGCAATGATTTGAACGAAATCATAAAAAACTCTCTTTAAAATGAAAAAACCCTATCTAGCCTTTTAGGGCTAGATAGGGTCCTTATGTTCTTTGAAGGGAAATTCTTAGGCGACTTAAGCGTTACCGCTGTTACGAGCTTCAGCTGCATCAATGAGCTTTTCAATGTTAACCAATTGATTGCTCAAATTTTGAAGCTGGGCTTGTGCTGCATTAAGGGCATCAGCACCTTTACCGCTTGAAGAAGCAACACGGTCATTAATAGCCTTCTTGAGGTCTTCAGCGGATCGCTGAGTCACTTGAAAAGCGCCACGTAGGTTCTCAGTCACTGAGAATGAACGCTCAAGGTCAGCCTTAGCTTTGCTTAGAATTGAATTTCCGGATTCTGAGGTTTTAGCCAAGAAGCCAGAGAATGTTCCACCACCAACTTGGATGATGTCACGAAGAGTTAGCACTGGGATTACAGTCTTTGAACGCTTTTGCTTTTCAAAGATAATCTGAGTCAAAGTGCTCGATGTAATATCTTTCTTAGTTCGGTTATCAATAACCATCACTTCTTCTCCACGCACAATCATGTCTGCAATTTCGTCTAAAGTGACGTAGCAGCTCTGATGTGTGTCATAGAGCTTACGATTTTGATAACGCTTAATGACTTTAGTGAATTTACCTTTTTCACTTGAAGTCACTGCTACAGGCGCAGAAACCACGCCAGCAACATTGTTTGCATTACCTACAGTTTGATTTTTCGTATCTTGAACTTCCATATTGTTTATACCTTCGCTCATCTTTATCCCCCTCATACCCTTTCTCTCTGCCCTAAGATCTTCATGGATCCCAGGATTACGTTTTCCCGAGACTAGACACCCTTTCGCAACGCTTCAAGTGGTCGCGTCAAAAAAAATATCTAACTCCAAACCCATAAGATGCTTAAGAATCGGATTTACGCCGATTTTTCAGCACGTTAAGTAGCTTAGGACCCATCTCAAACAGCACCAGGCCTAAAATAACTACTCCGATGACTAAAAACTCTTCTGATGTTGGCCAGCGCATGATTTATATGCACATAGTCATAACTATCCTAGCTGTCAATAAATTAGACAAAGGACCGCCATAAGCCGGTTAATACTCTGCAAAAAAAAATCAGAGATCTCGGCTTTCGAATTTATCCAATAATCGAAGTTCTGATACAGAAATCCCCGTTATTGCGGCCACTTTACTGAGATCTTTTCCCTCTTTTATCAACTGCTTAGCCGTATCATAGGTATCGAGAACTCGAATTTCTTTGCCCACCACTTTTTCAGAAATTGTAGTTGTGCTGACTTCCATACGAGGTTCTTGGCTAATAAAAGAGCTAGAATTGCTATCGTGATGCTCCATCCTGAGGGAGGCGACTTCGGCCATCAAACGGCGAATCCTTCGCTCAACAGTAAATGATCGAAAGATCCAGTAACAACACATCAAGTTAAACGCCATTTGAATGTAGAAAATACTCATAACTCTATTCTACGAAGATTCAGCTTAATCACACGCCAGTAATTTGAACGCGTTCATGAGCGAGTGATGTGAGCAAGCAGAACGCGTTTAAATTATAGATCTTTAGCCGGTATGCTGTTGGCGCTAGCCCTTACCAAAGAAGCCTCTTCGTTGAGAATCTTCGGAGATAAGAACATCAACAACTCTTTGCGTTCTTTGATTTTATTGAATTGGTTTTCAAAAAGAACGCCAATAATAGGCAAATCTTTAAAAAACGGAATTCCCGCACGAGTGTTGGAATTGTCGTCGATATACAATCCGCCAATAACTGAAGTCTCTCCGCTCTTCACTAGCATCTTAGTTACGATACCTCGTCGATCTTTAGCTTGCTCGGCTTGAACCTGTGTCGAAGGTGTATCTCGCTTAAGATTGAGATTCAGCAAAACATATCCATCATTGGTCACTTGAGGAGTCACCTTAAGATCTAAAGTGTAATCGTAGGTTTTTGTAGTGTTAGTGCCCTCTTTATCGGGAACAAGCACCAAAACTTCAGAACCCTGAAAGAGATTGGCCTCTTGATTGTTGGCCACGACCACTCGAGGAGCCGCAATAACTTTTGTTTTGGTGTCCGTATCATTAGCGCTTATCAACATATCGATGTCATCCAAATTAGGACTCTTACCCCAAATGCCTTGAGTGTTGAGGTTAGGAGACGCTGGATTGGCACCCGTTGAAATTCTTTGAACACCAATTTTTTTCAAATTCATACCTTCGGCACCAATGTTCCATTGAATCTTTCGATCGAGCTTGTCCGAAGTTTCCACAATACGCGCATCGATTTGAACCTGTGGAGTTTGACGATCTACAGAGTTTAGAAAGCGCGAAATTCGCTCAACGTTTTCAGAAAAACCGGTGACCACCAAACTGTTCGTACGCTCATCGATGGTCGCATTTTCTCTTGAAGTGTCTTTAAGAAGTTTTTCAATTGATCCACGAGCATCTTTGGCACTGAGATAGCTTAAAGTGAATAAACGAGTTTCAATGGGTTGAAGTTTTTTCTCATTATCAGCACTTTTGGCCGCATCTTCTAGCTCCGTTTTAAGTGATGAAATTTTTGCGATCCGATAAGTGTTGCCCACTCTTTGATATCCCAATTCCGCATTCACAAGAATAATCGCTAGCACTTGATCCCAAGGAATATTCTTCACATTGAGAGTGACCTTTGTTGACCCACCTTCAGCCAGAACAAAGTTTTGCCCTGATGCTTTTGATAGAAAGTTCAAAACATCTGGTAAGGGAGCGTCTTTCACATTCAAATTAATACGAGAGCCTTTAAAAGCAGATGTGTCGTTGATAGTTAAAAAAAGTTCAGGCTTTGGAGCTTCTGCATTTCGAGTGCGAAAAATAACTCCATCTTTTAAAACCATTGGAAAATCAATTAATAGATTATTCCCAGAACGAGATATTGTGGGCTCAATCAAGTCACGCAATTGGAAAAGTAATTTCACGTTATTGTCTTGTCCGGCTTTAGTATCGAATGCCTGGACCAATGCGACTGGACCTTCGAATTCTCCTGTATCCAAGGCTCTCTTTAAAAAAGTTTTAGCTAATTTTGCATTACTGAGCTCGAGCACAACTTGACGACGTTGTTTACGAAGCTCTCTTTTAAAATCTGGCGCACGAGTAGAATTGACGACTAAGCGAACTCGATCACTTAATTGTCGAAAATTCATATCCGTGATGTTGGCTTGAGAATTGTCGATTTCACCACTCAATGGACCTTGAAGAACGTTGTCTTCGGTGGCTACAGCAGGTTCATCTCGAGGAGTGTCGTCTACTGGAAGATCTTCAATATTACTTGAGCCTGATGATGGAGCCGATCTATCCGGACCAGAAGCAGCATCGGGATTATCATTAAGAGCATCAATTTCTTTAATCAAATCATCTTGAGCAAATAATGGACAAAAACTAATTAACGAAAAAATAAATAGAAATGAAAAAAGCCGCTGAAACATGATGTGGCTCCCCCTGCTCTCTAAGTATAACTAATTAGTCAGCAAGTTTTAGATGTGTAAGATTAGTTTTTGTACGATTTTTATAATCTTTGTACATTTCTTTGACGATGAGTTCATTATGAGTAATTTGATGAACGCGCCCACGATTTCGCCCGATAGCATCTCCACGCTGTACCGTATGGGTGTTTCCAGAGGGAAGCATGAGCATGGCTCGAGGCGTTCCCATGCCTGTTAAAATAGCGACTAAATTCATTTCATTAAGTTCGTAAACTAAGAGTTCATTAGTCTTAGATGCAAAGAGTTTATCGGGGGGTAAAAACGGATCTCTTTTTACTTTGAGAGGGTTAAAAACATAATCAGTATTGTCTTCTTGAGCGAAGTTACTTCCATTAATAAATGTCAAAAGAATGACGAAGATAAATCCAAGCAGCTTCATTTCGAAGCTCCTCCGTCAAGATTTCCAGTGATGTAATATGTAAACAGCTTGGCTTTGGCTTCTAAAATACTTCCGGTGCCTCGGCGTTTTGCTCCACTCAGTTCAAGCTCTCGAAGAGTTAAAATTCTTTCGATATGAGCAGTCGCATCTAAAAAACTTAATATTTGGGGATACGTTCCTTTAAGAGTCATATCCATAGGCGTGATCGTTAGAAATTCATCGGTTTGCATGGGTTGCGGTTTAAAACTTGAAAAGATCAAACCCGTTCTATCTGAAATATCTGCCAACGATTTTAAAAGTAAGGGAACGTTAGGTGATCTAGGAATTTTAGCTGCTGTTTGATTAAATTTAGCACCCAAATCACTAATGAGTTTTAATTTTACATCGCGTTCTTTATCGAATTTTTCGGCTTCGGCATTTTGCGCTGTTAAATTTGTAACCTGAGTTCTCAAAGTGATTTCTTCTTGTTCCAAAGGTTTGTACTCAAGCTCCTGCCAAGAATTATAAATGGTGTAGCACCAGACAAAAGCCACTAAGGGCCATAAAAAGAAAGGAATTCGAGCAAAAAATAAAAGCAAACGACTTATCATGGTTGTGGCTCCACAAGTTTTGCTTTAACGCTAAATTTTTTAGCATCTAATGGAATCGGTATTTCACCTTCTTTAGTATTCACGTCAGAAGGTTTAGTTCCTTCATTGGTTGTTTCTTGAAGGTTCCAGTTTGGGAAAAAGATAGTCGCCTCAAGTTTTTGCATAAACTCGCTCACACTTTGCAAGCTCATAGAATAGCCCTCAAGAGAAACTTCTCCATCAGCGCCTCTTTTTGAAGTAAGTTTTGTGAGCCAAACGTTTGAAGGCATTTCACTCACAAGGAAATCAGTAGATCGAACTATATAATTTCTATTTTCACTGAGATCTTCAATCTTTTGAATTTTACGTTGAAGAGTGGCCACCTGCTCATCAAATTTCAACATTTCTTCGCGAATGGATTTAAGTCGTTCAGCTTTTTGCCTCTCTGTATTCATGGCTTGCTGCAATTCCGCCACTTGCGCCTGTTTGATGGCTGTTTTTTTAGCAAGCTCTTGAGTTAAATAAGTCTTGGAACCAAAAACTAAACCGAGTCCAATAATTAACAACAACAACTGGGCACGATCTCTCGAATCCATTTGCGTGCCTGTATTAACAACTACTGAATCTCCGCCAGAACTAGGTTTTCTTTTTAAAAACGAGAATAAACCCCGACCGCCTCCGCCGCCTTGTTCTTCAATAATTAAAGAATCTTGCTGCTGAGACTCTCTCAGTTGATCAATAAGATTTACGCCCGTGCCGCCCATTATTTCTTATTCCCCCTAAGGGTTAATCCTGCTGCCGTGAATAATCTCAAACCCCACACCGAAATAATATCGTCACTGATCGCTTTATTTTTCGATACAAAATAATCACTGCCTCTAAGAAAAACAATTTTTCCCTGAAATCTTTCATCATTTAAAAACGTGGCCAATCCCTGTGTTTGCGAAGCTCCACCATAGAAATACCATTTTTTAATAAGTTCATTGGAAGACTGGGAAACAAAAACATCTTCACATTGTTGAAGTTCGCTTTTCCAACTTTGAAAAACTCCTGCTAAAGCATCATGAGCCTCTTGAGGGAGTGGACTTCCGTCGTTGAGCTTTAAAGCTTCAGCATCCTGAACAGTGAGCCCAAGTGTTTGAGAAATAGACTCCGTAAAAGCCATTCCACCAATTCCAAATTCACGCAAAAACACCACATTTCCATTGCGACGAACAGTCACTCTTGTGCCTGTCGCTCCCACATCCACGAGTGCCACGGCTTCTCTCTTCGAAAAGTTGAGAAGTTCAGCGAGCAAATCCGTAGATGCAAAAGCATCCACATCTAGAACTTCCGTTCTTGCACCACTATCATCGACAAGACTTTTATAGGTATGGGCCGAATCTTTTTGAACACCAACCAACAAAACATCCCACCCCTTTGTTCCGGGAGGCGCCATGGGAACATCTGTTCCTTCCCCTAAAAGCAAATAGGAAACTAGAATATTACTGATATCTGTTGGGAAAACTTGTTCGGCTTCCCATTTCACTTGTTGAGCAATTTCTTTTTGAGGAACTTTCGGCATCACGACTCTTTTTGTGAGAACGCCTGCTCCTTTAACTGAAGTGGCCACATGCTCGAGAGAATTTCCAAATGAAGATATGGCATTTTTAATAGCGGCCTGAACTAAATTTCGATCCTCAACTCCACGCTCAGTGATGGCACCGAAAGGTAAGGGTGTAGATGAAAGCTCTTGAACTTGAAATTTTCCACGTGAGACTTGCCCCTTAATCACCTTGATTGCGCTGGCACCAATATCAATGCCCAGCAGTGATTTACCGCCAAATGAAAAAATAGCCATATGGCTTTCCCCGTCTCCCACGCCGCACGCAGCAGCCCTAATAAATACGATACCTTAACTTTTGAATCATTACATAGCTTCACGCGTTGCAAAATTCATTTTGTGACGTTCGCGCTTAATGAAGTCCGGGCAAAGAAAATTGGGAATTTTGATAAAGCCACACAAGATAAGCACCCAGGGCTAAAAATGGGCCAAAGGGTATTGCTGTTTGCATGCCCTCACCTGATTTTCTCATATTCCAAAATCCAACAATTGAACCGCTCAATGAGGCTATAATCACCAGCAAGGGAACGCTTGAAAAGCCCACCCAAGTGCCGAGCCAGCCCATCATTTTAACGTCGCCCATGCCCAAGCCCTCAACACCCCGCCATTTTTCGTAGCCCCAAGCTAATAAGAAAAAAGTTCCAAAACCAAAAACTCCACCCAAAACATGTTCCAATGTGTTGTCTTTAAAAATAAAAACATAAAGCAAAGCGATAACCCAATTTCCCCAACTAAAACGATCGGGGATTATTCTGAAATCGATGTCGATATAAACAATAACAAAAAGTGCATAAATGAAGTAAAGCTCTACAGCCAATTGTCCATAAAAATACCAATCAGAAAAATCCCACTCTTGAGATCGATAAAAAACAGTAAAACTCAAACACCAAATCAAAGCCGTTAAGAATTCAACCCAAGGATATCGTGAAGAAATTTTAACCCCACATGAAGCGCATTTTCCTTTGAGTAGAAAATACGAAATCACCGGAAGGTTGTGATAAAAAGGAATTGTCTTTTCACAGCCTGGGCAAAAACTCCTAGTTTTTTTAAGTAAACCCAAAGGTATTTCGCGAGGTATTCGGTAAATCAAAACATTGGCTAGAGAACCAAAGCACAAACCCAACAATAAAATGATACCCAACATAAAAAGAAATTGAGCTTCCACTAAAGGTCCATCCTCTTAAATATTCTCACGCTAGCCACATACCAAAAAGCTGCCCACAATAGACCCAGTCCACACATAGAGATTGTGGAAGTCCATGAAAAAACACTTTCATAACCCACCATCATTCGAATATCGAACCACTCTAAAGGGGGCAGTAAACTCATCAGTTTGAAAAAAATCTTATAAAAATTATTTTGATAAATATGAGACACGGTCGGGTCTTGTAAAACCCCTTTCAGTGAAGATTGATCATGCAAAACAAAAACAGAAGCTAATGAAAGTGCCCAAGTTAAGGCCGGCCTTAAAAATAATGAAAAACAAAAAGTCATAGGAATAATTAAAAAGATTTCAAAACTGAGCAACAACTGGCTTTGGACGAGAATGGAGCTATGATCAAAATCAAAGAACAAAAATGAAACCGCTAAACTCAACACGAACCAAAAAAGATTCATAAAATTTAAGGCTATCCAAAAACCTAGCCCATTACCCAAGAGCCAATTTCGACGACTCACTCCACGAGCCAAAAGAACATGAAGAGTTCTCCGGTCTTGCTCTTCTTTTAAACAATGAGAGGCCAAATAAGTGGCCAAAAAAACTTGCATTATGAAAGATAAACCGAGACTAAAATCCCAAAAAATCTTTTCTGGATTAATGAAACTAACCTTGGCAAAAATGTAAGATACTAAAATTAAAATTCCACCGCTGACCAAAGTCATCCAACCAATTTTTTGCCTCAAAAGAATTTTTACTCGAAGTATAGACAGCGCTAAAATGTGTTGCCAGTTCATCACCACACTCCACAATTATAAAAGTACATTTTCATCTCCCAATGGATCTTCATCCCATGGCTCAGAATTTTGATACTTTTCTTGCAAATCAGGAAGCACTGTTTTGCTGGGTCCATCTAAAACTTTATAAGTTTTCTCTAATACGATAACCCTCGTACAAAGCTTTTCGATGTCTTCAAGTGAATGCGAGGAAATCAACATGGTCTTCCCGCGTGCGCGAAGCATAGCTAAAATATTTCTTAATTTTCCCTGAGCTCGAGGATCGAGACCGCTCATAGGCTCATCGAGAATTAAAAAATCCGGGTCATCTAACAACAAATTAGCCAAAGCTGTTCGTTGAAGCATGCCCTTGCTAAAAGTCCCCATCTTCTTACGGGCGCGATTTTTGAGTCCAAAGAGCTCTAAAAGATTTGAAATTCGAGATTCTGAAGCCGGAAAGCGCCCTCTCAGCGAAGCCATGGCTTCGAGAAACTCCCAAGCACTGAGTTCGTTCCAAAACGAAGCTAATTCGGGCAAATAACCAATTCTATCGAAGGAATTGAAATGAGGATGAGCTTCGCCCCAAAGTTTTATTTCGCCCTGTGTAGCACGCGCCAAACCCAGAATCATTTTTATTAAAGTCGATTTGCCGGCACCATTAGCACCAACAAGGGCAACAGTTTCGCCAGGATAGATACTAAATGAAAGATCTCTTAAAACTGCTTGTTCAAAGCTTTTACAAACTCCATTGAGCTCCAAAACTGCTGAAGCAGCCATTTTTAGAAAGATCTCCTCTTAACTTGATTTCATTTTACATGATTCCAGAAATTTAGCTTGAATCGCTAGTAAAATCGGCTACAAGAGGATGTCGTGAGTCGTTAGCTCAGTCGGTAGAGCATCTCCCTTTTAAGGAGAGGGTCCGCGGTTCGAGCCCGCGACGACTCACCATTTTTAAGGAGTCGCCATGGCGAGTAAACTATTTGTTGGAAATTTATCTTATTCTGTAACCTCAAACGATTTGAAAGAGCTTTTCGCTGCTTATCCTTCTGTATCTGAAGTGACTCTTGTCACTGACCGTGCATCTGGCCGTAGCAAAGGCTTTGGCTTTGTAGAACTCAGCTCTGATTCTGAAGCTGAGACAGCTGTTTCTGAACTCAATGGAAAAGAAGTTCAAGGTCGCGCACTCACTGTTTCTCCTGCTCGCCCACAAGCTCCACGTGCTCCTGGTGGCGGTGGCCGCGGTGGATACGGCGGTGGTGGCGGTGGTGGCGGCGGTGGCCGCGGCGGATTCGGTGGCGGCGGCGGTGGTCGCGGCGGATTTGGTGGCGGCGGTCGCTCAGGCGGCGGCGGTGGCCGTGGTGGATTCGGTGGCGGCGGCGGTGGTGGCCGTTACTAAATCGTTATCTATTTTTAAATAGAATCAACAAAACCCTCGTTTGCGAAAGCAAGCGAGGGTTTTTTAATTTGCGAATCATTCAAAACAACAATTTAGGCGTCAAAAATTTAACTTATCCAAATTTAAAATTAAAACCCAATACGTCGATATAACTTATAAGAAATTTTTTGTAATTTTTTAGAGGTCGTTATGTTGATAGCATTTTTTCTAATTTTTAATTTCTTTATCGCAGATCAGGCATTTAGCCATAATCCAGAAAAACAGGAAGAAAAAAGCGAAGCCATTATAGAACAGCCCAAGAGCGATGAAACTGCTAATAATCCATGTAAAAGTATTATTTGGTACACAAGTATTGGTATTCCAAATTCAGGGATTGGAGTTACTCTGGCTCCAGATAGCAATACGGGCCTTATACGCTTGGTAGATATAAGCTGGATTGAAAAAGGCACCTTTTGGGACTCTCCGAAAAATTTTCAATATTTTATAGATGAAAATAAATTCTATTTTGGAAAACCCTTAATTTATGAACCAGGCGTTGCATGCAAAGGAACTGGATGTAACCCACTTTACAGCTCAAAAACGACTAACCCACAAGGTATTAGTATTGCCATTGAAAAAATAAAATCCGCACTTTTAAGTGCTAAGTACAAAGATGACGATCATAAAAACAAAGTAGAAACTGCGACAAAATGTGCTTTAAGTTTATTAGAGTCTGTTGGAAAATGAAAAATTTTAAAAACTAGAATAGGGCAAGCCGCTTCCAGAATTATAAAGTCGAGTGACTTCAGCAGCTGAGAGTTCACGAGACCAAATTCCGACTTCGTCAATTAAGCCAGTATATTCATTACCAGAAGGAGGCAATTTTCCAATTTTCAAAACTCCAGGTGTAATAGATGTACTTTGAGTAAAAGTTGGAGGCGAGTCGCAATAAACTCCATTTTTATAAGATTTAATTTGAGAATTAGGAAAATCTATAACGATAACATAATGTATCCACGTATTAGGATCGCTTGTACTTATAAATCTACATGCAGCCCCAGTACCCGAGACATTATATTGAGAACTAGAGCCCCCTTGAGCAATTTGCACATAGGGTTGAGGATGTCCTTGGCCATCAAAGCCAAAACTCCATCCATTTTGAAAGGCGCCGTCCATTTTATAAAACAAAACCATACTCGTTGGAACTGCAGATTTATTCATCCAAAAGGAAAGAGTCATAACTGAATTAACAGACAAATCAAATGCAGTAGAACTCGAAGCTTGCAATCCATTATTACTTCCAACAAATTGAAATGAATCACGGCTGTTTGTGTTGTCACTATTATTAATTACAAAACCAGTTAAATTATTAGACCCATGAAGATCTGAAATATTAGAATTGTCGTTAAAATCCCAATATGATGTTAGATCGTTTGTAAGCGAAGCTGTAGTTGTTTCTGGTTTATTGAGAACGGCTGGGTCGCAATGACTCACATAAGGAGTCGTAGCGGAATTATAGTCGCTTACCAAATCAATCACGCCATTTGATGCCGTATTAAAATCCATTTCGTCTAAAATATAACCTTCAGAATAACCGTAATCTTCAGGCTTGAAGTTGGGGCCTAGATTCACACAACCATAATTGGATGAATCTTTAAAAGCCACCGCAAAGGCACGCACCTCTTCACCCAGTAAAACATTATCTATTGTAAAATTCTGCGCATTGCCCTTCGTAAAACTCACTAATCCCGCCAAATGACCAATGCCTTCAATTCTGGAATCACTAAAAGTACAAAGTCCTTTATTAGGAGCCGTCTTATACCCCAAAGCCACACCTGCACAATTAAACTCTGAAATTGCTGCGGGTGTTGTTGAGGTGCTCATCATTCGTGGGTTAAAAAAATTTGGAATTTCTAAAATCGATGACTCATTTTTAGTTATTCTAATACTCAAGCTTTGTTTGGGTGCTCTTTGGCAAGACAGCAATAAAACGCATATAGCTAAGCCCAAATACTCACGTCGCATTAATTTAATTATGGAAGAATTTAGAACTTTAAGAGAGTCAAAAAGAAGTCATGAGCCTAGAACTTCAGAAAAGTTCTAGGCTCTTAGATTCATTGAAATTATTTTTGAGGAATATTGTAATAAGCTTTTAATAAATCAGTCAGAACATCTAGAACCGCAACTTCTAACCAAGATCGCCCTGCTCGAACTCGATTAGGTGAGCAGTCATTGTTTTCTTGTATAAGAGTTAGCTTTCCGTTGATGACTACTGAAAAATGCGCAAAACCACCATCACAAAGAACCGGTGCATTTTCATCCACAACAAGTGGGCGCTCCAATTTTAATTGATTAATACTTCTTTTGAATTCAACAATATCTTCTTGCTTATATGTTAATGGCTTTGATTCTTTAATAATTGTTTTGCCATTTTTTAGATAACGACTCAAAACATAAACGCTTCCATCTTCAGTCACCTCAAAAACTCGACCCACAAAAACTGGATCATTCTTATTTTCTGGTGGCATCATAAGCCCTGCACCCTGTTCAATTTTTGCTAGCAAAGGCGCCTTTTCAGCCGCTTGAACGGCACTGGCCAATGAAGACATAGCTAAAGTCGCGGTTAATAAAAATTTGTTTTTAAATGTCATGGAGACCCCCTCTGGTTACTCGTTTTTGGCTTAGCTTATATAAAGCCTGCTTTTAAACTTTTAACGAGCCGGCACCTAAGCGTCAACTCTTTGACGCTTTAAATGCAAGTGTTAAGCGGAAAAAAAGATGCTTAAGACTCAAATCATTAAATCCGAAAACAACTAGATGCGCTTAACGAAACTAAAATCGCCTGGAGCAAGCCTGCTCTTTTTAGTTTCTGCACATAGCCATGCGATTTTAGGTTTAATTTGCCCTCCACTTTTCCAAAAAGTTTCAAAACTAAATCGCCTAGTCGACCCTAAAGATATTCATTACACTTGGAAAAACTCCGGGCGCCCCGTTGAAAATTGCTTTGAGTATGGATGCACTTTAATAGGCCAAAAGCCCAATCAAGAAGGTCGCCTAACAAAAACTTATAAAGAGGGTCGTAGTGCAAAAACTTTTATCATTGAAGCCACTATAGGTAGTGGCAAAAAAGCTCACACAATTAATTTTTATGTTGAAAAGCCCATGCTTCATCGTCCACTCGTTGATGGGCCCATTGATAAGTATGTAGAAGACACCATGACTTCAATTATCAGCTCGCTACCTCACGATCATATTGAAGTTGTAAAAAGAATTGAATTGATTGGCTCTCCTGAGCGAGGAAACTCCGACGCCCTAGCCCACGCCGACGTAGACACCATTCGCTATTTTGATTTTAAAGGAAAGGCTCCCGAGCGATTTACAAACCAACACGAATTTGGCCATTTACTTCTTTATCATTTCTACGGAAACTACGAGCCCCCCCTAGAATACAAAAGAGCCGCTGCTAGGGACAACGTGGGAGTCTCCGCTTATGGAGACACAAGCTGGGTAGAAGATTTTGCAGAAGGATTTGGATTTTGGATGGAACTTAAGGAAAAAGGTAGAAATCTAACTGCTGCCGATAAGGAATTACTCAAAAAATTAAAAAATCGTTTCGCCTATTTTGATAAAGACAAAGCCATTTTGAATAGTCCGTATATACAATTCAACAGACGCTTTAATGGTTATCTCACAGTAGCGGGTAGCATGGTCTTAGGCACTGCTTCACTTGCGTTTTGCGCAAAATTATCTGATGAGAGAAGCAACTCAAAAGAACCCAAAAAAGACCCAAAAAATCTATTTGAAAAATATTGTTTGAACTTATTTTAAATTTTATTGATTTTAAGTGACTGAGAACGATGCTGTTGCGGAAAAAATCGCGCAGGGTGCGCTTTTCGCTCGCGATATACGCTCGCTCAGTGCTCCCCCTTTTCAGCTTCAAAATCTGAATCAATTCAGATTTTGCCGCAGAAAAATGGCTCGCTGGGCAGGACTCGAACCTGCGACAAGGTGGTTAACAGCCACCTGCTCTACCAACTGAGCTACCAGCGAATATCCTGAAAACGAATCTGAACATAGCCAAGCCTTAAGAAAAGCTCAAGGCCCAATCCAAACTTCTTTGAACCAACTTATCATTTTCTTTGAGCAATAATAGTTTAGAAAAGCGCTCTTCAGCCCATTTTCTAAGGGCCTTAGCCCGCAACTCATCCGAAGGAAGAACAGGGCTGCCCTTAAAGCCCCTAATGGCACAAGGTTTAGTTAATGTTTGTCGAATTTTATTAATAAATATGGCCGAATCGGGCCTCTCAAATCTAATATCGAGCAAAACCAAATCGGCCATTTCACAAAAATCAAAAATTTCCTGATCTGTATTTATGGTGTGTCCCACAAAATGAACTCGACACTTCAACTTACCTCGCTGCCCCAAAGTGGCCGCACAAAAAAATGGAAAAATAGAATCTTTTGAAAAAACTCCGGCCTTCCATTCAAGATTTTGCCCAGGACTAAGTTCTGTTGTGACTTCCATAGACATATCTTGAAAAACATCTTTAAGAGAATCATGGGAATCGCTCAAAACCATAACTCTATAAACTAAAGTTTCAAGTTCGTTGACTAAAAAACCCATCGCCTCAAAGTCCCGTTCTGTGCATGAGGGCCTGCTCAAGAGTTGAAGGGTCGAGATATTCAACCGAGGAACCCGCGGGCAATCCCAAAGCAGTTCTACTTATTTTGACCTCAGGAAAATGTTCCTGCAAATAATCACGAATATAAAGAGCCGTAGCATCGCCCTCAAGAGTAGCATCGAGAGCTAAAATTAATTCTTTAACGCCATCTTCTTTGATTCGAGAAAAAAGCGTGTTGAGACGCAAGCGCTGTGGCCCCACACCCTGAAGAGGCGAAAGCAAACCTTGAAGCACATGATAGCGCCAACCATGAGTGCGAAACTTTTCTAAAGCTAGCACGTCGGGAGAATCTCGAACGACGCAAAGAGTTTCAGAATGAAGTTGTGAATTAGAACACAAAGGGCAATGTCCGCTATCAGTCCAAAAATGACATCGAGGACATGAATCTACGCTCTCACCAACTTCCATCAAAGCACGAGCTAAATCTTTATAAGCATTTTTTCCAGAACGCATTAACGAAAGCGCATATCGAAGGGCACTTCTCTCTCCCACGCCGGGAAGCTTTGAAAACTCCTCGACTAAAATTTGAAGGCTTGAGGGAAGTAACTTCACAAATATGACTCTCTACAAAAGTTTAAAATAAACCCGATAATCCCGGAGGAACAATGCGACCCATTTCAGTGGCCACCATGTTTTGAGAAGTCGTAACAGCTTCATTGACCGCCACCTTCACCATATCGGCCAGAAGAGCCACGTCGTTGGGATCGACTAATTCCGCAGAAATATCGATCTTTAAGATTTCTTGTTTTCCGTTGATTTTAATTTTTATACGCCCGCCCGCACTTTCAACGTCGAGTTCTTTTTCAGCTAACTTAGCTTGGACTTGTTTCATTTCGGCCTGCATTTTTTGAGCTTGTTGAAGCAATTGCCCCATGCCGCCCATATTTCCCGGAAATTTCATATCGACTCCTTAAAAGCTTATTTCAGTTTCTCATCATTGAGGACTTTTGTTTCTTTGACAACCGCTCGAAAGCTTTTAATAGCTTCCTGCACCGCCACATGTTCACGAGCTTCACGGCGTTTCTCTAATAAAATGTCTTCGGGACGCTTAAAAGAGTTTTTTTTTTGCTCATCGCCGCCCTCAACAGTAACAACTACGTTGGGGATTGAAAAAATCAGTCTCAAAAGCTCGATACCGTCCTTAGACGCCAATCGCTTTCCAGCAAAATCAGACTTCACTTCGACATCGAGTTTTTGCTCATTTAAATCCATTCGCAAAACACTTCTAATAACTGGAATCCAAGAATTTTTATTCTGACGAAGATATTCCTCTAAACGCATCAAAGGTGATTGAGTTCCACGATCGACAGCACTTGCAGAAATAGCAGGTGAAGCCACAGAAGCAGAACTAGAAGAAGAAGTTGGCGTAGAGGCTGGGCTCGCTTTGACTGAAGCCGCAGAGGGAGAATGTGTTTGAGTGTGGGCCTGAGGTTGAGAATAAGACTGAGCCCGAGGAGCCTCTTGAGAAACTCCAGCACTGCTAGTCGACACCGCCAAGGCGGGGCGCTGCAAGCAAAGTTTGGCCACCAAAGACTCCAATGAAAATGCGGCCAAAATAGAAAGGGGTAGTTGAGTTTGAGTGCGTAAACACAAGTCTAAGGCCCGAACAACCTCATCGACACTCAGAGAATTTCGACCCTTTTCAAAAATTTGCAAAGTGTAGGCATCATCGAGTGAGCTTTGCCCCGTCCAATAAAAGAAATGAAGATCTCTAAAGAAAATAGTAAGTCGACCCAAAAGTATTTTCGGGTCCATACCATTTTCAAGCATCTCAGTGCATTGAAGTAGAGCCTTGTCGGCCTTGTGCTCAAATATGGCTTCGATCAGTGCAAAAAACTTTGCGCGCGACACAAGTCCCAAAGCTTTTTCTAAATTTTCGAGTTCAATTTTTTCGCCGCAAATGGCAATCGCTTGATCGAGTAAAGATTGAGCATCTCTCAAACATCCTTCGCTCTCGATGGCTACGGCTTTAAGGGAATTTTCATCAATGGCAATTTTTTCTTTGGCGCAAATTCCCTTAAGGTTTTCGACCATAATGGCTGGTGGAATTTTTTTAAAATCAAAACGCTGGCAGCGAGAGAGTATCGTTGCCGGAACTTTATGAATTTCAGTGGTGGCAAAAACAAAAAGCACATGAGGCGGGGGCTCTTCAAGAGTTTTCAAGAGAGCGTTGAAAGCCGCCGTAGAAAGCATGTGAACTTCATCAATAATATAGATTCGGTATTTGCCCTGGGTGGCCATGAAGCCCACGGATTCGCGAAGTTCACGGATGTTATCAACGCCTGTATTGGAAGCTGCATCGATTTCAATGACGTCTAAACTATTTCCGAGATTAACAGCCACACAAGATTCACACTCATTACAAGGTTCACCATCACTGGCTGGGTTTTGACAACGAAGGGCTTTGGCTAGAATTCTTGCGGCACTTGTTTTTCCCACGCCGCGAGGACCAGTAAAAAGATAGGCATGGGCCGTGCGATCGCCTTTAATAGCATTTTTAAGAGTGACAGCAACGTGTTCTTGGCCGACTAAATCCACAAAACGCTGCGGACGATATTTTCGGGCCAAAACTAAATACGACATCTATCCTCTTAATTTGAACTCATCTTCGGCTTCCACTTGGGAAGCATAAGAGGGCCCAACTGACCTGCCAAAAGCCTGCTTCTGTTACCGTTGCTACCTTCCGGTCCTGGCGGGGTTCACAGCACAGGGCTCGCAGGGGTCGGGCCCGAACCTAATGCTATAACTAATTTTTACGCCCCTTTCAAAAAAAGCTACTTCGGACTAGAAAAGCTAACAAGCAGCGCCCAAAAGCTTCAACCGAGCTAAGGGGCTAACTGAGCCGATATAAACGCAAGATTTATATGACGCCAGTCAGCAAGACACTGCTTTAATGAAGTTATTTCATTATTTCGGAGAGGTGGCAGAGCGGTTGATCGCGCCAGTCTTGAAAACTGGATAATCCGCAAGGGTTACGTGGGTTCGAATCCCACCCTCTCCGCCATTTTCACGGATACTTTTCCACTCAAACATTGTCACTTAAGTGCTCGGATACTTTCGTATGTATACACTCGCACTTAACTTCCTCGTTTGAGGGGAAAATTATCACGTGAAAATTGTGGGGGATTCGAACCTAGAGCAATGCGGCCCAAGGGGCTGAACGAGCGGGGAGCGAGTGAAAGCTTTGCGAGTGGTCAGGCGGAGTGCGAGCTGCGCGAGCACGAGCGCATGACTTCGAATCCCACCCTCTCCGCCATTTTTGCCGAAGGCCCTACCCAGACATTATAAAGTCTTAAGCGCCAAAAAATTAGCGCTTAAGTTTCATCTAAATCAAGAAGCTAGAGTTTAATCCGATACTGAAAAGTGAGGAAGTTTTTTCTAAATTTACTCGTAGGATATTTTTTCTTTTGGGGAACTACTAGTTATTCTCAAAACTTTTTTCCTGGAGAGATACTTAGTATTTTTGAAGCAGCGGAAGCCCTAAAAAAGCCTTTCGACAAAGCGAGCACTCTATTTGTTTGTGTCGGTCAGTCACCCAGTGTAATTGCGGCAGCAATGAGTTTAGACCCGGAGCTTCATCAGGTATTTCTACCCATTTCTGAGCTAAGAACATCTGGAGTAAAACTCAATAAAATGAATAGAAAACTGACCAATAGACTCAACTCACATATTGAAAAATTTTTAGTAATCCCAAATGGAATAAAAAAAATAGTTTTGTACGATGTAGTATTTAGTGGAATAAGCGCAGAACTAAATAGAGATTATGTAGAGAACTATTTAAAAACAAAAAACATACCATTAGAAGTACAAACGGCAATATTTGGCGATTTAGGCTATGACAGTTACAAAGAAACGGCAAAAGAACTTAACGCGACATTGGTGCCAATCGACCCGGAATTACATGGTCGAATTTGGAATGGTGACTTCAAAGAATTTGCACCCTACGGACGTGCAAAGGTATTCGATCTTAAAGCCCCGCTTCCCGATCCTAACAAGCCTCGGGATTCCTATAAGGGCCTTCTAAATCTCCTACGTAATTCTCAAATTCAACAGACTTTGCCCTGCAGAAGACTTTTTCAAAATATAAACTTCTCCATCTCTCAGGCTTTCAAATTCTAAGTTCTCATTCCATAATGACAATTATGAAAAATTTATTCATCAAAGTTTTTTTATTAAGCTTCATTTTTATTCACGCAACCGGAAATGCGAAACTCGTTGAAAGCACAATTGAGTACAAAGAAGGCAAAAGCATTCTAGAAGGCTATCTTATTTATGATGACGCCATTCAGAATAAGGCTCCTGGAATTTTGGTCACACACAATTGGATGGGAATAAGCGACACCACTAAGTTTGAGGCTCAAGAGTTAGCCAAAAAAGGATATGTAGCATTTGCCGCAGATATTTATGGCAAAGACACTCGACCCAAAAATCAACAAGAAGCAGGAGCTTTAGCAGGTCTCTATAAAAAAGATCGCAAACTTTTCCGCGAAAGAATGAAGGCAGGACTTAAAACTCTTTTAAAACAAAAAAATGTTGATTCAAAAAAAATTGCGGCCATTGGATTTTGTTTTGGAGGAACGGGCGTTATTGAATTGGCTCGCTCAGGCGCAAAGATCAATGCGGCAGTATCATTTCACGGAGGCCTAGACTCACCCAATCCTGAGGACGGAAAAAATATTAAAGCTAAAATTTTAGCGCTCCATGGCGCCATCGACCCCTTTGTAGCGCCCGATGAATTGAACGCCTTTGAGGATGAAATGAAAAAATACAATGTCGATTTTCAAATGATTAAGTATGGAGGCGCTGTTCATTCCTTTACCGACAAAAGCGCTGGTAACGATATCAAGAAAGGCGCTGCTTACAATGAAGTCGCTGACAGAAGATCGCACTTGGCGATGGATCAGCTCTTTAAAGAAATATTTTAACAATAAAAAAGTCGCTTAAAAATTCAATGAAAGAATCTTCAAGCGACTTTAATTTTAATACAAATAGATAAAAATCAGCCCCAAACCCAAGGTTTGATTTTCCAAGTTTTAATAGACCAAGTGGCCACTAGTGCCACGGCCCACATTTGGAAAAATCCTGCAATCACCCATCCCGAAACCAAGTCCCATGTGTAGGGAGTTACGGCAAACATAATAAAAGTTTTTCCAGCCTCAAAACATCCAAAATAAAGTGCAAAGTGCCATGCTTCACTCCAGCCCTTTCCTTTATATCCAATGGAATAAATCCAGAATAAAAAGAAACCCACTAAAGCTTGCCCCAAAAACATATAAGGTAAAGTTGTGTTCATTTCACCAGCTGGGCGCCACAAGCTTGCAGTGGCCATGTAAGTTTCTTTCAAAAAGACTTGGTGAATTAAAAAGTCCGTTGCAAAGACAGTCAGAATGCTCCACAGAACACCCCACCAAAATTTATTTTTCATAATGGTTCCTCCAACTATAACGCTAACCGCGCACCCTTGAATAAGCAATATAGGACTCTATTCAAAACTAAATTAAAGCTTGTTCTTATAAAAATCTAAAAGTTCTTGAGTAAAAACTCGAGCTCTTTCAGTGGATCTAAAATGCGGCTTATAAACAGCACAAATCTTGTCGTAAAGTACAGGAGCACCCTCGACGGCTTCTATTTCATTTGAATTAAGCATATCAACGACTCTCTCGGGTAATATGGCACAACCCGCCTTTGAGAGAAGCATTTGAGACAAAAACTCTAAACTCGAAGATTCTAAAATAGACTCAAATTGAAAACTTTTAACTTTCAATTTTTTCAGAATACTTTGAGTTTGCTTTAGACTCGGTTCAATCATTAAAAGTTTAGAGTCACGTAATTTCTTATGTCGCCACAATGTAACTCTGTCATTACAAATTTCCTTAATAATAAAATCTTGATGACGAGTAGGGTTGACCACAATCGCTATATCTAGCTGCGAACTAAACACTCGCTCGGCCATGACTCTCGACAATCCATGCTCAATTTGAAAATTAATTTTTGGATATTTTGCTAAGAAATGAGTTAAGAACTTAGGTAAAAGATATTGCGCAACAACTGCATGACAACCCAAACGAATCACACCCTGCGGAATTTTAGATTCGTCCTCTAAGTGGCTTAACAAATTATTCCAAGTTCCTAGTAGATTTGAGGCTTCACGATAAAGCAATTGACCTGTCGAACTCAATTCAACGCCTCGCTTTGATCGTATAAAGAGTTTTAATTTTAAATGAGATTCCATACGCTTTATAGAATGACTTAACGCAGGTTGAGTTATCCCCAACTTCTCCGCAGCTCTCGAAAAATTTTTAGAGCGAGCGGCTTCAATAAAATAGCTCAAATCTACGGGGTTAATCATTAATTCTATTTATTACATTTAATAAATATATTCATTATATTTATATTTAAAAAGTGACTAATTTTAGCTCTAACCCCTTAGGGGATGGAGGATGTAAAATGAAAACACTATCAAATATTTTTCTTAAAGTAGGGATGCTCTTAGCCCTGGGCGTTCAAGCTCAAGCAGAGCCAATCTCTGTCAATTTGAGTGAGAAAACTGTAACATTGGATGTGGCTATAAATAAATGGAATCTAAAATTTTCAAGAGCAGGCTACAGCGAGCCCGTTGTTAAAGTCTTAATACCCGAGCTAGCGGATGTTACACTTTTAGACCACAGAAACTTTAGAGAAAATGCTCCTTGCCTTGCGACTTTTGAAGCTAAAACTCCCGAAGAAGTTATTCAAAATCGATTCGGAGTGGAGCCTGTTGAGCTCACCATTAGACTCAACAAAAATCTAGTTCCAGACTCCGAAAAACAAACTTGCATAGTCACCCTAGAAGAAACAGTTGAAGGAAAAATTCGTGGTTTTAAATTCGAACATCAACGATACTTAAGCGTTGGAGAAAGAAACATTAACGATTGCAGATAAAATTACTTAAAAGCAAAAATGAGAATACTTGATTGACGAGTGGGACTGTTGAAAAAGTCGTCAGATGCAAGGCCGCAGGGAGCGAAGTAGCCGCGCAAAGGGCTCTGAGCGACCGAGAACAAAGCAGATGACATTTTTTCAGCAGGCCCTAATCTCTTTTGAACATAAAGTAAGCTGCCATCACTAAACATAACGAAGCATAGAGATAGTTACGATTTAATGGTGTTTTCATATATAAAAAGCTAAAAAGCGCAAAAACACCCATTGTTATAATCTCTTGAAGTACTTTTAGCTGTGGCAATGTTAAATATCGAAAACCGATTCTATTGGCGGGCACCTGAAAACAATATTCAAAAAATGCCACACCCCAACTCAAAAGAATGGCCACCCAAAGAACTTTATCTTTTGAATCTTTCAAATGACCATACCAAGCATAAGTCATAAAACCGTTTGATATTAGAAGTAATAAAATTGTTCTAATCATAGCGCTTATTAATAGTTTGATTATGCATATCATCTAGAAAACTCACAAGACTCCTTGTTGCGGATTTATACTTGGGCCTCTACACTAATCCTATGAGTAGCCGACTTAGATTCAGCTTCATAGTTTTAGTGACTTTTGCCCTTCATCTACGAGCCGAGCTTCCCTGTAGCACTTCTGACATCAACACAGCACGGGCCAATGCCTTAGCCCCAAAGCTTTCAGCAGAGCAACGAATCACATTAATGGTTGAAACTCGAAAAATTTTAGAAAGAATGCGCTCTGAAGACAAAAGTGAAATGCCACGGTCCTTTTACCTTAGCTGTAAACGATCCTATGAAGAGATTTTTGTAACCCTATACGACAATGCCCCCAATCAAGCCAAAGCCCGTGCCGACTTCAAAGAAAGTGTCGGTGATTTTTTTGCCTTTCGAGACGATTTGAGCAATGCCATTTTATTTTATGACGATGCTGCAAAAATAAATCCTCAAAATTCAGAGCTAAGATTAAAAGCTTGGCACATTTTCATGAATTTAGAATCACGAAAGCTCTTAGAAATGTCGCCCGCCGAAAGAGAAAAGCATCTTCCCGTATATAGACGAGAATCTCTCAGAAGAATTGACGACATTGCGGCCTTAAAATCAGACAACAATAACATTGCCGCCGAAGTGCTTCTTGGAAAAGCAGACCTCAATATTTTAGAAGGAAATTGGCAAGAAGGAATAAAATTGCTCGATCAAGTTCTAGCTAAAACACCAAACAACCTCGAAGCACTCAATCTGAGTGCTAAAACTCTGCTACGAAATAAAATGCTTGATCAAGCCACTTCTAAACTAGAAAAACTGACTCATTTTCCAGAATACGAAAAATGGGCTTTCGATCAGCTCATTCTAATTTATTTATCTTCAGAAAAATCCAACGAACTCGGCGAAATTTCCAACAGAGCCCTTAAGAAATATCCCAATGAGGCTTTGTACTATATAGGTCGTGGTTTATCTTTACTTTACAATCAAAGAATTGATGAAGCTCAAGAAGTTGTCAAAAGTCTTTCTAAGATTAAAAACAAACCTAAAGATCTCACCAATAAATTTTCCGCTTTACTCTTAGAGAATTTAGGCGACCGTGAAATCACAGCTGGAAAAATTAGCCGTGGAATCATTTATTACAAAAAAGCTATTTCACAAAGCACTGAAAGTCGCTTTATTCGCAGCAAAACTGCCCTAGCGCTTTTAAATTATGCCCGAAGTAAAAACTTCACACCTGCTGAAACTATGGCTCAAGACATGGATTTTGCCCTAGACTACGCTCTTCCTCTCACGCGAGAAGCCGTCGTTAGCGAAGATCTCCTACTCGATATTATTGAAATTTGCGTGCATTCAAACAAAGAAAAATTTGGTCCTGAATTATGCGATCGCTATCAAAAAGATTTTAAATCATTTAAAAGTTTCGAAGGCTTAATAAATTGCTCCAAGCTCTACGATAAAGCAGCTCAAAAAACTAAAGCTCGCGAAATGCTTGAAGCCGCTATGAAAGAACAGCGCTTCGCCACTAAACAAAGCCAAATATTTAAAGAACTTCAAAGAATCGGACTGTAATTAAACTCAAACACTCTATTTTGAGTGAAGCGAAGTTGAAGCTGGTTCTCTTTCACGACATAGATTTTTAACCACAACATCTCTAAAAGGTTTATTCTTCTCCATACCATCAGAACTTAATAAATCTGATTTCACCTTATCTAAATCTCGTGATGCTCTTTGATTAGCTTTAGTTAAAGCAGTTTTTACTTTAATCGCTTTATCATGACTTAAAATCTCCCGACAATCATCTCCTACTCCTACGAAAGATTGACTACAAGATCCATAAAGTAACTCATAAAGTTTTGCAGTATAAGTTCTGTCTCTTTTTAATTTATCTGATTGCGAGTTAGAATTTGATCTTTTAGAAGCTTCAAGCAACGTCAACCTTTGACCAATTTCCTCAGAATCAAAAGGTTTAAAGGGCACATGAATTTGATTATTTTCTATTTCAATTGTTTTAAAAAAATTAAACATAAATGCTGTTTTAGCAAACTGACCATCGGCAGTTAAATTCGTACTTGTGGGATAAACAGGCAAGCCAACACCTTCAGAATCTTCAATCATTTTATCGTTTAAATTTTTGCTCGTGACTACAAGTGGTAAATTTCCTAGACGTTTCTCATAAGCCTTTTTATCAAAATAAAGCGGAAGCGTTTCTAAACTTCGAGCTCCTTTGCCACATTTATAAAAATCATGAACTTTACCTAAATCTCTTTGTTTATTTAAGTTGTATTCTGGAATTAAAGAGGCACAAAGCAATTCTTCAGGCTCTGCTACTAGCAGAAGTTTAGCCTGAATTTCCAAACTATCTTCTTGAGCAAGTTTAGAGCTCATGTATTTATTGTAACTGGTAATGGGTTTTAAACCCGTTTTTACATATTCGTCGGCCTCAGAAGATGCTAATTTATTATAAGCTGAAATTTTCAAATATGCTGAAACACAATTATAAAGCAAATCTTGTTTATAATTTGGATTTACATCCGGATGCATAAGATTGAGCGGCATCATGTAGCTACTCAAAGAATGTCTCCAATTAATTTTCAAATTTTCACATTTAACATCGGCAGTATCTAAATTTCCTCCAAAGTCTTTTATCGACTCTTTTGAACGCTCAATAACGGACTCCCTATCACCTAGAAAAGCTTTGTTATAAAACAATTTACATTCAGCTAATCGCTCACTGTTAAGTAAAGGAGGATTTTTTAAACTAGCTTCCAAGGTTTCTTTAGCTTGCTTTATTCTAGTTTCCAGAAGAATGTTTTCCGAACTACTTTTAATTGAAGTGGCAATCAAATCGGATGCCTTTTTTAATCGATCGGGAGCAGAAACTTGATCTTTAGAAACTACCGATGAAGCTTTTGAAGTTGTCTTTGATTTCGCAGCGTTTTTAACCTTAGTATTTGTGCTATTGGCTTCACGAGATTTATTAAACTTTTCTTTTGCTTCTAAATTTTTTGCAACTTCTTCTAGTAAAACTTCCTTAGTAATTTTACCGGCTTTTTCCATTTGAGATAAATGTAAAATCTCATCATCTATCGCTTTTTGTTTTTGATATTCTTCCACAAAATCAGGATTCATAGATCTAATTAGAGCTTCAGCTTGTTGATAGTTTCCCTGTGACATCAGCAAATTAATCCCTTCAGTAAGATTAGGAGGTGAAATCACCTGGTCACTTGAAGTAAAGGCCTTGACTAATTCCTTTGATTTTTGAGCATCTAAAAACTGCTGCGTAAAAACTGAACTTTTATCCGCAGTTTTAACTTCTGGCTTAGTCGCCTTAAAAGTTTCGGGTCCTTTTATTTCTACACCTGTTTTTGCCTCTCCAGTTTTTGCAGGCTCAACTTTAGTGGGATCCTCTTTAGGTTTAAAGTCTTCAGTGCTTCGCTCTTGGGTATCAGTATTTTTTGCAGCAGTTCCGTTATCAGTTGAAACATGCCGCTGATTATCTTGTGAATCGCTGGAAGCAGTATTTGCTTTATCTTGCGTTCCATTGTTCTGGCTCAAGCCATTTTGTTGAGTATCCACAGAAGCTGTTTCACTTGATGTTCCACTAGAGCCCGAAGAATCCGTTGCATTATTTCCACTACCCTTTATTGGCGCTGAGCTTGATGCTCCAGCACTTGCACCACCCGAAGACGAAGTAGAAGAAGAATCCCCATTACCGTGCACTTGTTTAGCACTAGTCGAAGCGGGGCTTCTCTCAAATTCCTCTACTAAGTCCGTAGAGCCGCCACTACCCGTTGAGCCGTCAAAATTAGACGAAGCCAAGGGCGTTGATGTTGGGGCCCCAGGAAAAGAGGGAATAATATCTTCTGTAGGAATATCAAATTTTTTAGAATTGCCATTAAGATTTGCTTTGCTTTTTAAATTCGATGCCACTTTTTTATTAACAACGGGACTACCGTCTAAAGCCACTTCGTCGCTAGGCGAGTTAGTCGCCGTCGATTTAGTGTTTTTTTCTTCAACTAAATTTGCTTTTGAAGGATTCGATATTTCTCCTCCACTTGCAGCCATGTTTTCAATTCTTTTTTCAAAGTCTCCAGATGCAGCTGCCTCTTTAGCAAGAGCGCCAGCAGCACTGCCTTCGTCCAGTTGAGAGTGAACAAGAAGCCCTGCGGATTCAAGTGGCTCACTGATTTTGGCCAAGAGATCGGGGTTAATATTTCCATGAGAAAGTATATCCACCAGTTCTTTTGAAAATCCCTTAAGATCATCTTTAGTGGGATCTTCATCAATTTTTACTTTGGCATACTTCTCTTGAAGCTGTTTGATTTTTAATTTATCGGTCTCACTCAAAGCAAGAGGCCCTAAAATGTCTTCGAGTTGAGCTAAAAGTTGAGGACTATTTTTTAATATCGCATACTGAAGCAAAAAGTTTCTTCTCATATCGGCGATGCTCGTTGTGCCCGCTTTTAATGAGGATTGAATCGAAGTAACACAAAGCTTGGGATTGGCCATACAAGATTTTAAATCGTCCCAAACAACACCCGCTTGGGCGCCTTGAGAAAGACTCCCTAAAGCTAAACTTAATAAAAACTGAACACGAAATACACGCTTTCTCAAAAATGCAAAACTTTGGCCCTTAACAAAACCCCATGCCCTCATTCGCATATTCAGTAATTTCAGGGACTTTGCGCCTATGCGCCGAAAATGCCCCCACTCCCCTTATACCTATCGTCGCATTCTTCGTGCCACCTGAGCTTTTTTAGAAAAATCTTTTCAAAATCGAGCATTTGTGTCATTTTAATAAGGTTTTCAAAAACTTATGCTCACAGCAATGACTTTAGGAAATTTTGACGGACTTCACTTAGGGCACCAAAAACTGCTCGCAAGCATGAAGGCATGGAAAGCAGAACAAAAAGTTCCTGTAAATTGCGCTGCCATGACTTTTGAGCCCCACCCTAGAGAAGTGCTCAGTGGTCAAAAAGTGCTTCGACTCAATTCACCCGAACAAAAAATAAAACTCCTAAAACAATTCGGTATCGACGAAGTTCAGGTTATTAAATTCGACAAAGAATTTTCACAAAAATCTGCTGATGATTTTTTAAATTTTCTCATTCGACAACAGAAATTTCCCGTATCTTATTTAAGCGTAGGGTCCAATTTTTTCTTTGGGCGCAATCGCGAAGGCGATTCGGAATTTTTAAAAAGCTGGTGCGAAAAACGAAGCATTCAACTCGACTTAGTGCCCGCTCTCGAAATGGGTGAAAGCAATATTTCAAGCAGCCGCATTCGAAATTGTCTTTTTGAAGGCAATGTCAAAGCTGCAGCAGAATTATTGGGGCGAAATTACTCTTTTGAAGAAACCGTGAGCCACGGACATAGGCAAGGACACCTCTTAGGCTTCCCTACAGCTAATCTTATTCCTCCAGGCCCCAATCAAGCTTATCAAATGTGCTTACCGAACAAAGGAGTTTATTTCACAAAAACGACTCTTTTAGAAACAAACGAAGTTTATCACTCCGTCACAAACATTGGGGTGAAACCCACGCTGGGCGAAGGCCACCCTCTTTGCATTGAAACACACTTACTTAACTACTCAGGAACATTGTATGAAAAAAGAATAGCTGTCGAATTTATCGACAGGATTCGTAGCGAAATGAAATTTTCATCGCTCTTGGAACTTCGCGAACAAATTCAAAAAGATATTGCATTTGCAACCCAACTTATAAGCACAAACTAGACACTGGCACCGACCTTGCATCCCACCCAGTAGGAGTTGTTTATGAAACGCTATGCATGCCTACTATTGCCGCTGATTTTTGCAGTTGCTTCGTGCAGTAAAGGACCACAAACCTTTATTCCAGGAGCTGTAGACTCTTTCACTATCGACTCTGAAGATCTCTACCAACAAGCCAATCAAATTCTACAAGCCGATTACATCTTCACTGTAGACGGAAGTTACTCTATGAAAAACAAAAGAGAACTTCTTATCGACAGTCTCTCAGACTTTGCTCAAAGCCTTGTGAGCGAAAACATCAAATACCGAATTGGATTTATCAACGGAAACGTTGATGCCGCTCAATACAGCACTATTAGCCAAAGCTTTATTGGAGGAATCACTATTGAATCCTCTCAAGCTGCGTCTCTTCAAAATAGTTTCATCGACCAACTTTATAGTTTAGGTTCTCCGCTAGCTAAAAACACCACCCTTGGCCTTGAAGCCACATTAAAAACAATGCAAGCGCGAGGATCTAGTTTCGTAAGACCTGGTTCGCAATTAGTTTACGTTTTCGTATCCGATACCGATGATCTCTCTCAAAGTCGCTTAGGCGGAAGTCGAAGCGCGAGCAATTATGCTTCAAGCCTCAAAGCCTTCAAACCAAGCTCTGCTTTCGTCAGCTCTCGTTCTATCGTGATCACTGGAAACAGTGGTTGCACAGCAGATCC
The DNA here is from genome assembly GCA_964609695.1 of uncultured Bacteriovoracaceae bacterium. Taxonomy (GTDB): domain Bacteria; phylum Bdellovibrionota; class UBA2428; order UBA2428; family UBA2428; genus JAGNHS01. Next base: position 159,538 of record CAZSSP010000003.1, on the reverse strand, counting down.
AACATACATCGACGAAAAAGTTGGAACACGCTTCATGGACACTACAAGATTACTGGATGCCCAATACCAACAAAATAGCTCTACATCAGTCACTGCCTGCGTAAAAACTTCGAACTTTTCTGCACTCCTTGATGATCTCGCGCAAGACGTGAGCAAACCTACAGACAAATTCGAACTTCAAATTGCTAACTTTGATCCTGATACTGTGCATGTTTATGTTAACGGAGCCGAAAAAACTAAAGGAACACAGTGGAATTTATCAGGTAGCACAGTCGTTTTTACAGCAGGAAACATTCCTGGACTTAGCCAAAGCGTAAGAATCACTTATCTTCCTAAGTTCACACTTTCTGTAACACCAAATTTAAGCAATCTAGTCGTGACAGTTAACAGCGTACAATATCCGCAAGACGCCACTAATGGCTGGACTTACCTTTCAAGCGAAAACAGATTGGTCTTCCACGGATCTGCAGTTCCTAGCAACGGAGCTGTTGTGAATGTTGCTTATACCGGAAATTAAAAATCATTGGCCTAATGATAGGCCAATTTGGGGGGATTTTGTGATGCATAAATTGGGCTGGTTACTTTGTGTGAGCACTCTAGCGATTGCACTTCATTTCACTCAAAAAGAAACACACGACCAAGTCGCTCGCGACATTGCCAACTCAAAACAGCAAGATATTGAAAACGCCCAACATCCTTTGGAACCCATCGACCAACGCCACCTCAATGCACTTAAAGAAATTCAAAAGGCCATCGACTAATTTTATAGGGTATAGACCCTAAAATTTTGATGATTTTATTGAAAATATTTCATTCTCAAGAGCTTTTTTTAAAAGAAGACTTGCCTAAATTTAAATTCCGTATAATGCTACGCGGCACCGTGAAGATTATAGCCCTAGGTTTAAGCCTACTCATTCTTACGCCTCAGTTTGGAGCCCAAGCTTCAGCTAATCCTACTTGTGAGTCCGAACTTTCCACGCTCACCCCACATTTAAAAAACTATAATCAAGAAAATTACGAAAGTTCCTTTCATAAATGGAATATCTTTTTCCGCGAAAGAACGTCGCTTAACGAAGCAGATGTTCTTAGTGAACTCAAAAACAATCATCCGACTGGAGTCGAGAGCCTTTTGGCTATGGCCGATGCACTCAACCCAAATTATGAGTGGAGTCTCTCTCGACATTTAAGTCGCTATCCACAAATTGGTCTCAGCGTTGTTTTCAAAACTGAAGACATCAGCCAGGTTGAAACTCGTTTAAGCTACTCCAAACGACAACTCATAGTGAAATGGCCTCGAGAAGGCACACAAAGCCTTGGTCAAATACTTCGCGATATTCGAAGTTTTTCTAGATCGATTGCAGATTTTTACACTCTCAGTGTCGCCCGCAAAGGCGAATTTTTTAGACTTCCCCTTTCTAAAAACACTCGCACCTACGCCGCCAGAGTGGCCGATGCTTACACTCAAGGAGAACTTCATTTCTACTCTGTAGTGAGGGGTTTGAAGAACTATTTCCCTCAATACCCCATAGAATGGGAAGCCGCTAAAGACACTCTCTCTGAAAATCCCCCCAAGTCCTACACTCATCGAATTTTGATGCTGCTCTTTAAATCTAACTATAAATTTTATTTAAAACACGTATGGAATCAGGCTGACTATGATTCCTTCGAACGCCTTTTATTAGATGCCCAAGCCCATGAAAAAAATCTTTTTGAAGTTGAAGCTGGATATCGAAAACAAGTCATTGCGCCTAGAATATTAGCGCACGCTCAAATCGCCCAAAACCACAGAGTGTGGCGCCCCATAGTAACGGCCCTAGCCGCAGCTCTAATGGTCGGTGGCAGTTGGACTTACGCCAAACTCAATCCCCCATTTCCCGACCCAATGTTAACAATTACTCAAACAAGCTTTAAGCCTGTCGATATTGAAAAAGTCATCAAAGAAAAAAATGCCATTTTATCCAATGAAGATAAGCAAACATTGAGGTCGTTACTTGAAATGTGGCGTAGCGATAGTAGCGGGATTAAAAGAGCTGTTATTGAAAACCAAATCAGTCAAATCTTCGAGAGCGCAGAAAAAAGAGCCGCACAAAAGCGCCCACCTGCTATAAAGCCTCATGAAATTTCTGAGCCCCAAACTTTATTTGATGCTCCCCTAAAGTGATTAAAGTTTAGACAGTCGTTGGCGAAATGCGCCCGTTTAGAGATAAGTCTCTCTATAAACTACTGAATTCTGGTTGGCTTGGCTTTTGCAATCTATTCTATGTATGAAAAAATTATTAACTCACATAGACACCTTTTTTGTATCAACACTCTTATTGGGCATTAGCCTCACTTTAACGACAACACATGTTCTCGATCAAAGTGCTAACCGTCGCCCCTCTGGAGCTGAAAACACTTATGAGCTTCATATCCAAAACCTTGGATTAGATCCTTCAAGCCGTCTGAATTCTCAAGAGAAAGTATTCATTCGAGTGACCTTTAATAAAAAATACGAAATGGAACTTGGAAAAAACAGTAGCTGGGCTCTCCATAAAGGAGACAATCTACCTCTCGATGTAAAACTCGACATTAATGATGCTTGGGTAAAAAACGATGGATTAGATTTTACTGTTGAACTTGTCAGTGCCTCAGGATTTCAAAGCACTCTTTTAAACTGCACCACTGTTGCTAAAGATATCAGTGTTTATAACCGCGCTTATCAATGTGCAGTTAAAGGTGAGAAGAACCCTATCATCTCTTATCGTTTAGCCAAAAAAGGTTCGCCCATTCCTGATGCTAACAGCTTAGCTTTTTCAAAATAATCGCTTTAAAATTATTGAAACAAAAAAGCCTTCTCCCTTTAACGGGGGGAAGGCTTTTTTAATTTAAAATTCAATAGAGTTTAAATTATTTGAAATATCCCGAAGGCCATTCTGGGCTTCGAATTCCACTTTTAGCAAAAACTGCATAAGCCGCATCTCGCTCTTGAAGACTTTTGTTCACCGCTCGAACTAGAACTTCATAATCATCAGCATTCTTAAAAGTATCTGTTCCAGAAGGATGAACTTGTGTTTCGAAAGCATCACGTCCATAACGATTTACAAAATCCCAAAGTTTTTTTGCATCCGCCACTTGAATACGCACACAACCCGCTGAAGCAGGTCCGCCCAAATTTGGATAATATTTTTCATCAATTCCGTGGAAAGCTATGTTTCCATTAAAAAACTGCGCATAAGGCATAGGCGATTGATGATATTTAGAAGATCGATGAGTTTTATTACGATAATGAAACCCTCTGAAACGTCCAGACGGAGTGGCCTTTCCACCTCTAGCCGTTGAAACGACTGCAACCATTAAAGCCTGGCCTCCTGATCGCAATACTAAAAATTCTGGAAAATCTTTAGGCCGCTTAAAAACTTCAATATCTAAATTACTGGCATCTACTGCCTGAGTAGAAATTTCAGGAAGCTCCTTAGTTTTTTTCTTTAAAAACTCAAAAAGAACGGGAAAAGCCTTATCAGCAGACTCGAATTCTCGGGCAATTTTCTCTTGAAAATATTTAGTATTAAACTTTGGTAGATCGCTAGAATCTTCAGCATCAAAATCATAATCATCAAAATTTGGATCTGTAGGATAGGGATCGTTCAAACCATCTTCCACATCCTTCACTGGTGCCTCTGCTCTGGCAAAAGCAACAAAACCAAATATGAAAACACTAAAAACTGTTAAAAACTTCTTCTGCATTTTAAATCCCTTTCTCACACTCTAGAAGGTCTTGGAATTAATGGAGTGGAGAATTGGCTTCAAGAAGCATTGATTGATGTAAGAAAATTAAAGAAGACTCTCCACGTCAAAAAAGGAGAACAGCTACTTATGACCCAGGTGATAGGGATGACGTTTGATTATTGTCCAGGCTCTATATATTTGTTCGGCGGCAATAACTGCTGCCAGTTCATGGGGAAGCGTAAGGGCCCCAAAAGACCAAAGCCAATCGGCGCGCTTTCTATCCTCATCGCTGAATCCGTCATGAGGGCCAATGGCAATATTTAATATGGACACTCCATGGACCTGTGCATTCTCAATTTTTTTTGCTAAGGCTTCCGAAGTCAACATCTTGGCACTCGGAGAAGTATCACAGAGCCACAAAGTTCCTTTTAGAGATTTAAACTCTTCTCGAGCCATCACTTTGACAGTCGCAGGACTAAACTTTCCAGCTCGCAAGATATAATCTGAGAATAAGTCTTGGTAAGAACTTTGCTTAAAAGGATTCCTGTGCTCCTTTTTAGTTTTTTCTGACCAAAGCAAAATAAAGTTTGTTTTCATAAGGCGACAATAGATTATATGCAAAACTTGGCAACGACGAGAAAATTATCCCGAACTGTAAAAAGAGTCGTCATCTTCGACAATTCAATGCACAAATATCAAGATCTCATAAAGGAACTTGAAAAAGAAGACTGGGTTGTTCAAGCCGTTAACGACAAACAAAATGCCATTAACACTGTATTAAATTTTCAACCTTCACTCATCATCATAAATCTTTTCATGTCTAGCTCTAGCAACATTTCGTTAATCCGAGAAATTACCAATTTAAAAAAGGGAAACGACACCAAAATTATTGTCGTGACCTCTCATTACTCCGAAGAAAATATTAAAAAATGCATAAGCGCTGGGGCTACAGACTTTATTATTGAGCCCTTTGATACAAAATTAGTTCTCGAGCGACTCCGTTTTCAATTCCAAGACAAAGATGTCTTCGATATCGATAATCTCGAAGTCGACGAAAACGAGCTCAAGGGATGCTTTAGCTTAATTTACGAATGCCAAAGAATTCTAGCCGAATTTGAAGATACGCAAAAAGCACTTTTTGAATGTCTAAGAAGAATTTCCGACTACTCGTCTGCCACTCGCGTGAATATTATGATGGCGAGCCTTGAAGACAGCGCAGCCACAGTCATCTGTAGCTCTGATAGTGAAAGTTTTAAAAATAAAGAGGTTGATCTCGATCGCTATCCTGAAGTTCGCGAAGTTTTACTGAAAAGTAATATTATTTTTATCCGCGACGTGAATTCGAACCCTCTCACTCAAGAAATCAAAGGAAAAGTCAAAGACATTGAAATTTCTGGCCTAGCCGTCCTTCCCATCAGACACAGAAACAGAACGGTTGGCACCCTCAACGTAAGACTAGGAAGCAAAAGCACTATTCCAAGTGAAAATGATCTTAAAAGCATTTTCATTATCGCCATGGCTATAGCCCCCAAAATTGCCGCTAAAAAGCTTATGAAAGAAAAAGGCAAAGGCTAATAGTTAGGCCAGAGAAATTTGATCCAACTCTTCTTGAAGAACTTTTAAAACCCAAAGAGGCGTGTCCAAACACATGTCGTGACCTGCATCGGGGTGACGATGAGCAATAACGCCGTATCGTTGGGCTAATACTTCAGTGCATGAGGGGTCTACAAATCGATCTTTCAATCCAACAAAAACTGTTAGTTTAGGAACTAAAAAGCGAGGGGCTCTAAATCTAAGCGCTGCTAACAATTGAGCCAAAGCCAATGCCCTCATTCTATTCTTGGGTAGAACATGTTTGGACCACGTTTGGGCCAAGGCTTCAGGATTCTCCAGCAAATTTGTTGTTAACTTCAGAATTTGCATTTCCTTTTTAAAAGCATTCTTTTCTAGAGCTACTTTAATTATATTCGGAAGATTCCTTAACTTTAAGCGCTTCCAAACTGGAGATGTATTGGCAGCGCTTGTGTTCATAATTGTGATTTGCTTAAAATCTTCTGGATATCGAGAAGCCCAATCTAAAGCTACCATTGACCCCAAAGACAAAGTAAAGAGAATCCAACAGTCATCGTCGTCTTTCTTTAACTTAAGCCATCGATTACGAATATCATCAGTAATGGCTTCAATCGTAAAAGGTGATGCTCTACGTCTTTCAGTTCCAATTCCAGGCAAATCCAGTAAATGCACCTCATGCTCAGGCAAAACTTCTCGCCAGTATTTAACAAAATCTCCCCAATGTTTTTGCTCACGCACAAGTCCACGAAGCAATAAGGCCTTTATTTTAGGTTTTTTTAATATTGTTTTAGCCATGATTGGTAATTTTTGGTCGCTAAGTAAAATAAATCTATTAAGTGACGATGTCGGCGCATAGTTCTTCGGAATCTATGTTCTTTAATTGGATTAAAAAGCCCCATTGATGAAAACATTTGAAGCGGATTTTTTCTAATCCAAATCCAAGAACCGATTTCTAACGTCCAAGGTAAAAAAACTTTATCCCCATGACCAAAGCTATTGGTGAACTGATCGAATATATAATCCCACAAATCACCATTGGTCGTATAATTCTTAGATTGAGCCTCTAAAACATAAATGTGATTCGGATGACTTTTATCGAGCAAATTTCTAAACTTCTCGACCAAATCCATTCGTGGGAATGCTTCTTCAGAACGAGCAAAGGGATACCAAATCTGGTCTTTAAGTCCGAAGCCAGAATGAACATCTAATGCCATGCTGAATCTTGATGGAAAAAGTTGCTCCTTTACAAAATCCACCAGAACTTGAGCTTCAACTTCCATTTGGGATGATTGCGGTCCTCGATACCAAGGCAACCATCGTCCGATTCGATGACCACCTACTAAAAAGGAAACCTTTTTATCGAATTCTCCGGGTGCATTTCTCATGAGGTCAACACCATTGACGTTACTTCGCCACCCTTTAGACATTCCCACCGGATTAATAATCGGAATAGATACAATCCTACATTTAGAGAATTGCGCTGCTAAATCTTCATCCCATTTCAATTGTTCAAAAAGAACATCAAGATAATTAATAATTAACTGCGAACCAATGCGCTCTAAACCATGAACTCCACCAAAAAGTCCAAAACAAGGAACACTTTTATCTTCAGAACCCATTTCCATAGAAATTATCGGAAATGTCGAAGCCTCAAACTCAATTTCACGTAAAACTTTAAAACGTGCAAACGAAGGAGCCCTATCAATGACTTTTTGTAGATTTATTAATTCAGGGAAGCTCTTCATTAAATTCGCTCAATTTCTATTCTATCAGCATGAAGAGAAGTCTTTGAGCCAGCAATTAGGCTCTTATTAGAAATCTTAGTGTCATTTTATCGACGCTGAAAAAACAAACCCCCGACTCTTTGTGAGAGTCGGGGGTAAAGTTCCGGACCGATCGATCGGAGTCCGGAATGCAACCTAAGACCTTACGGTCCTATTTTTTGCGACTTTTAGCTTTCTTCTTAGTCGCTTTTTTCTTAGTTGCTTTCTTTTTTGCTTTCTTCTTAGTTGCCATCTTTTTGGCCCTCCTATGGAAATTTTGAAGAGAAATTTTTTTCTCTTCTTCTACTAACCTTACGTGTCATTCGCCTTGTGCGCAATAGCAAATTTAATTTTTCTCAATACTTGGTAGATTTTTGTCATTTTTTTGAAATGGGATGTCAAAAATCTTTGAGAAATCACTTTTGACGACAATCTATAATAGAAATATGCGCGGAAAATTTCATAAAATCTTCTCATTCACATGTTTGTTCGTCACTCTGATCGCATGTCGTGTAAAAAATCCAATCACAACAAGCAAAAGTGAAGAAGATAAAAAAATTGAAAGCGACGCTATCACCGCAAATGTCATTGTTAACTTCAAATTTATTCAACATCCCGTCTTTGATATGGAACTCAGAGACGCACTTTCGGGCTTTGTTGGAAAATCTTTTGTGGCCACCAATGATTCTGATTACACAAGCGTTGCCAATCCTAGCATGGGATGCACGAGTTATAGCAATGCCACCACTCCAATCACCTTGACCCGATTTTTAAATTTCGGCTCAGTTTTAATCACGCCTCAAGGGGAAACGGCTTTAAATTTTAATCCTCAACAAGGCTCCAATGGTGATTATTATGTTTCTGATAATCTTTATCTTGGCCCCGGCACTCATTCTTTTGAAACCCAAGGTATCAACGGAGTTCTCCACACCCGACAAAACTTCACGATTCCAAGTCCTGGATCTAATCTTCAACTTAAAAGTGGCAGCGAAATCTATCAAAATATACCAAGCCCAAGCTATGACCCAAACCAAATGATTACGATTCAAAAAAATTCCGGTTTTACATTAAAGTACTCCGGAGCCACTTCCGCTGGCTTCGTCAGACTTCTTCTAGCTGACTATCAAACGGATCCTATCATTTGCATTGGACCAAACACTGGAAGCATCACTGTTCCATCTTCATATTTAGCCAATATGGTGAATACAGATAATGCCATTATTTATATTGATTTCGTAAAGACTCAACTTATTAAAAATAGCGATTCCATTATTAAACAAACTTTCATTGAATCTTACATGAGACATCTTCACGGACAATACTTTATCGACCAATCTCAAGTGTCTTTTGGTATACTTCGCCTTCAATAATGAATCGGTAGAAAGATATCTCTTAACAACGAGATTTAAACCACTGGAGCAATTGGCCGATATCAACAGCATCTTGAGATCCGGTGGAAAGCTCTTTGACTAAAACTTGATTAGATTTTTTCTCATTTTCGCCCCAAAGTATAATCCAGCGAACGCCCAATCGATCGGCTTGCTTCAATTGACTTTTAAAAGATCCAGACCCCAATGAAGTCATAACGGACAAATCGGAGTCTCTCAGAGATACGGCAAGTTTAGAAACATCATTGTAGAATTGATCATCGGGGCATGAAATAAAAATTTGATTTTTCTGATTCAAATCAGGCCACAACTTATGCAAATCCAGAAAATCACTTAAAACCACATCGCCCATGCCTAAACCCACACCAGAAAGGCTTTTATTTTTATGAAAAAGCCCCATCAAGTTGTCGTATCGGCCCCCTCCAAAAAGGGCGCGATTGTTTTCCGGAGAAACATCAAAGGCCTCAAAAACCACTCCAGTATAATAATCCAGCCCCCGAACGATAGACGGATCAAAATGATAAACATCAGGAGTTGAGGTATTAGACAACCTTTCAAAAAGAATATTGAGATGTTCCGCAGCCGGACAAGGACACAATTGAGTGGCTTGCGACAAATCCGAGCTTATAAATGACTGAACTTTATCAATTTGAGTGGCAGTTAACTGGATTTTCTCTAAGTTTTGAATAAAAACTTCAGAACTCATCTTTTCTCTTCCATCTAAAATTCTAGAAAGGGCAGGAATAATTTCAGAACTTAGTGAAAGTTGTTGAGTATAAAAAGCGTCCATCAGGGCGCGATGATTGATCCTAAAACGAACATATTTCTGAGCTCCAAAACTTTTAAATAAGGAACCAGCGATTTCAAGAATTTCAGTCTCAGCCCAGGTGGCATCACCCCCAAGAACATCTACATTGAGCTGCCAATGCTCTCTTAGCCTGCCCCTTTGAGGTCGCTCGTATCTCCAAACATTAGGAAAACTAAACCATCTTACAGGTTTAGGAATTTCTTCCAATTTAGCAGCCACCATACGAGCTAAAGTGGGAGTCATCTCAGGCCGGATCGCAACTTTTCTTTCGCCACGATCCAAAAAGGAATAAAGTTGCTGATCGACGAGCTCTTGCCCCGACTTTGCTGCATATAAGTCAAAAGACTCTAAAAGTGGACCATCGTATTCCTGATATCCAAAGCCCCTTAGGACTCGTGCACAAGTTTCATAAATCCATTGTCGTCGTTTAAAATCAGCGGGATAAAAATCCCGTGACCCTTTATAGGGTTGGCTAGAAAGAGACTGCATCCTTTATCAAAATAGTGACAAGGCGGCCAAAGAGCAAGTAGAATCCCGCAACATGTCCCGTTATCCATATCGTACACACTCATGTTCATCCCTCGACAAAACACTTGTCGGTAAAGAAGTCCGTCTTTGCGGCTGGGTTAATCGCCTAAGAGATCACGGAGGAGTCAGTTTTATTGATCTTCGTGACCGTTCTGGTCTTTGCCAGTTGGTCTTACCCCAAAACTTAGCAGAATCTGAAAAATTACGAAGTGAATTTGTTATTCAAATTTCTGGAATTGTAAAAGCTCGTCCAGACAATATGATTAATTCAAAAATTGCTAGTGGCGAAGTTGAAGTTGAAGTCACTGCACTTAATGTACTCGCAAAAGCTGAGGTCCCTCCCTTCTCTATTGATGAATCTAGCGACAGCGCGCATGAAAACACTCGTTTAAAGTATCGATATTTGGATTTAAGACGTCCTCAATTACAAAAAATATTACAAACACGCCATAAGGCTCTTCAGCTCACCCGCCAATTCTTTAGTGAGGAAGGATTTTTAGAAGTTGAAACCCCTATCCTTTATAAAAGCACTCCAGAGGGTGCTCGAGATTACTTAGTTCCCTCCAGAGTTTATCATGGAAGCTTTTTTGCACTTCCACAGTCGCCCCAAACTCTTAAACAACTTCTTATGATTGCCGGATTCGAACGTTATTTTCAAATTGCTCGTTGTTTTCGCGATGAAGACTTAAGAGCCGACCGCCAACCTGAATTTACTCAAATAGATTTGGAAGCTAGTTTTCTATCTCAAGACGAATTCCTTTCAATTATGGAAAGATTTGTCCAAAAACTCTGGAAAGAAGTGCTCAACGTCAATCTTCAAATTCCATTTAAGAGGATGGATTACCAAGAAGCCATGTCGGTCTATGGTTCTGACAAGCCCGACTTACGATACAAATTAAAACTCGAAGATCTAAGCGATAACTTCGCAAAATGTGATTTTAAAGTTTTCTCAAGCGTTGTCGCGGCTGGCGGTAAAGTTATTGGGATTAAAGTCACTCAAAATGAACTCAAAGAAGAAAAGATTGCGCTACCGGAATGGTCTCGCAAAGACCTTGAGAACTTCAATCCAGTGGTCAGCCCATTTGGACTCAAAGGGGTCGCCTGGATTCGAATTAAAGATGGACAGTGGAATTCTCCTATAGCCAAATTTTTTGATGCTAACTTACAGGGTGAATTAACTAAAAAATGGGGTCTTTCCGAAGGTGATTATCTTCTCTTAGGTGCCGCCGAAGCCCCAAGAATTTATCAAGCGATGGGAGCCCTTCGTCAGCATCTAGCTAAAGAGATTGGTTTAGTTAAGGAAGGAATCAGCGATAAATGGGTCTTCACTTGGATTACAGAATTTCCTTTATTTGAATACGACCCTCAAACTCAACAATTAGGTGCGGCTCACCACCCCTTCACACGCCCCAACGATGAAGATCTTCCTAAACTTCTTAAAGGAGACATTGAAGAGCTTAAGAATGTTAGAGCACAGGCCTACGATTTAGCCCTTAATGGTTATGAAGTTGCTGGCGGTAGTCTAAGAATTTATGATTCTGAAGTTCAAAAAGCCATGTTTAGAGCTTTGAGACTTAGCGAAGAAGAAATTGTTCAAAAATTTGGATTTTTTGTAGAAGCTTTAAAATATGGAACGCCTCCTCACGGCGGTATCGCTTTTGGTTTTGATCGACTTATTATGGTTCTAGCTGGAACCTCTAGCATTCGTGATGTTATCGCTTTTCCGAAAACGGCTTCTTCACTTTGTTTAATGAGTGAATGCCCGTCACCGGTTAGCAGCGATCAGCTTGCCGATTTAAGATTGAATATAATCAAAAGCACTTAAGCAAAAAAAACGAAAAGCTTATTAGTGGGTTTACTCTTTAAATAAGGTGATTAGTATTTATATATTTTTCCCTAAGAGTTCCTCCGCGCCATCGGCATGCGTTAACAATTCTATATTAGCTTTACCGAAAGACACTCGGGGTTCCCGAAGGTCGAGCCATTAGGCGAAGACCTGAGGAAGGGGGTGCCCTGCCGTGTCTTTCGGTAAAGCTAATATAGAATTGTTAACGCACGCTTACGGCCGCACCCCCAACAACTCTTAGGGAAAAATATATAAATACTAATCACCTTATTTAAAACTCAAAATCATGAGCAAGCTTTTCATTTATTTTTGCTTGAGTAGAAAGACTATTCTTGAATGACCTTCTTTATTTTTACGGTCTGACTTTGCTTCAACTTTTGTAAATCCTTCAAGCTTTAAAGTCTTTAATTCATCAACAACTTTTCTCATTAACTCTTTTTTAATGGAAAAGTGAAAATAGCGGCCACCACGATACTCAGCACCCAAATCTAGTTCTCCGGCTTTTTCCGCTTGATTTATTTCAAGAACGCTCAAAATTTTCGGAACTATCACGTCTAGATCCTCAGCGTAAGCACCCCACCTATAAAATACCCACTGATTATCAGATTCTGCTGCATTCTCTTCTTCAATTTCAGAGCGTGTTTTAATATCCGCTTTTACAACTTCTACTACTGCGTTTTTAGGGCCATCATTCTTAGCCACCTGAGGAGCCTGCACTTTTGGGGCCTCTACATCAACAGTCTCTTTTTTCTGAGAAAGCGCTATTTCTTCTGCTTTATAATTATTTAAAAATTTACTTAGAGGTGAAATCTGAGGGCTATCATGTTGCTCACTCACAAGCCAAGGAGGAGAGATTAAATCACGCTCGAGAGCTAAATCAACCCAAGTCGCATCAAGCTTTTCAACTGCAGCTTTCTTTGCTTCGCCCTCAGACTGAGCCCCTTGTTGTTGTTTTATGAGAAATTTACCAACAAATGGAATTGTCGCAATAGAAAAAACTAATACTATAGAAAGTAGAATCTGAATTAAGCCCTTCCAATGCAATGAAAAGTTCTGATAAAACTCAAAACTTTTGAGAACTTTGTTTTTGCTTATCTTTTTTGTAAAGGGATACTGATATTCAAATGTTTTAATATCTTGATAAACAACTTGCGATTTAATTCCCTCGGCAGCACCCACCACAGCCTGACAACGTTCACAAGATTTTAAATGATTTTTCAGTGTTAAAAGATTAAAATTTTCCTTAAAAGGAAGCTTCCAAGATCGCTCAAATAAATAATCCACCAAAAAAAGATCGGCCCGGCAGCAATCCTGAGTTAGTTTTTTAGAGCTCAACTCTACAGAAACCCTATCTTTTAAAGATTGAGTGACTACAAACTTTATTTTCGAAGTATATTCATGTGTTAATGAAGACAACTTTTCAAGAGGCCAATTGAGCTTAAACAATGCTAATAAATAAATTTTTTCAGTAACAGCTCTTCTTTTTTGACCTAATGTTTTAAGGAAAAGTGAAAACAAATAGCGGTCACACTCTACACTGCTTCTTAATTTACCCTTTTTTACTTGGTAGGAAACTCTATCTAATAACTCTACAAAATCGGAATCAGAAGAAAAGAACTCTTGAGAAATTAACCAAAAATCCTGAAGGGATTTTTTTTTCCAATCTTCAAAAACTTCTTCTCTGCTTCTCATTTTAATTCAAAAATATCCTCAATTATGGTCCCAGCAAAGTCCCCGGGCTCAATATCAGTCGAATAACCATAAGATTCTAATTGAGCCGAATTCATAAAAGCAAGCAAATCCACTAAAGTGATATAGCAATTACGAGTCACCCAACCTAATGTGTTTCCTGAATTTCTTAAAAATGACTCCCAATCCGTGAAATCATTAGTTTCTGGTAAAATAAAGTCAGTACTGAAACGACCACAACGCAAAGCCTTCCATTCACCCCTAATAAAAAATTCGCACTCTAAAAGAGAATCATCGACACCAGCGGATTCAAAAACCTTCCAATTTTTCCAACGATCAGCCAGCATCCATTCCCAAAACACTAAAGCACCACGTCCCATCGCTAAAACCTTAGCGTTAGACTCCCAACAATTGTCTAAAAGTGGTGCAATTTTTTTCGTTAACAAACGAACCCAAAGAGCTTCTTCGGGACTAAAAAAATATGGAGAACCAAAAATCAATCCATCAAATTTTAAATCTGAAAAACGAGGGTGCTCTGAACTAAATGCATTAATTTCTATGGTTTCGAAACTAACGTCAGGAGACTCAAATAGAAATGCGATTTCAGAATAATCTAATAACCCAGGCCCTTTAAGCAATATGATCTTTTTCATAATCTGTCATGACCTTCACCATTTCACTTAACTTTAAACCCCAAAGTCGATCCCCTTTAACAGTTCCAACCATTAATACTTGCTCACCTTTTAATTCAGATTCAAAAGTTTTTGCATCTTGAGGCAGAACACCTACAAGTAATCGACCAGGACTTGCGCTAAACAATTCTATTGAAGACAAACCTGGTCGCAATTGCGCGCCACGAGATCCCCAGAGTGACATATTTAACAAAGATCCAGCTATACCCCTTTCTGTTACGCTAGATAATGAAGATATGATTCCCTTTCTCTGAAGTTCTGATAAGCGATGATAAAGTTGTATTTGCTTTTCAACTTCAATGGAAGAAACAAAATTAGAATAAACTCGCACAAAACGAAGCACCGTACTTCCCGACTCCATTTGAAAGGGTCTAGGCCCCACAGAATAAATGCTTTCCTCTTCCATTCTAAACCCAGAAAATGAATCTTGAGGCTCCAATAATCCTTCTTGAGATTGCAGCATTAAAAATGCGTCTAAGCCTTCCGAATGAGCCATAGGCGACATTTTTAAAGAATCTAAGCTCATCCCTAATTTTAATAAATTTGATTTAAACGATTCAAAAAATAAACTTAATGAAGCTTGAGTGGGGCCCGATAATCTTCGGCCATATCCAATCCATAAATTAACGCTGATACGTTTTAGAGAAGCCCCCTGAGATAATAGTGACCTCAAGGCATCATCGATTAAAATAGCCGCACTCTTAGCGGGGTTATGGGACCAAGAAGCACGCAGACGCTGCCCAGCTACGACATTTAAATTTTCACCCGTAGCCACTTTTCTTGAATTACTAGCGATATTAAAAAAGGATCCCATAGTAGTAGACCAAATTTTAGATCCGGTTCTATTTAACCACAGAGACTCAATCCACTCTTGATTGGTCCCACGTGCGACCACATGCGCCTTTAAGCTATATTGATCTGGAAACGCTGACGCCCTATCGTAGCCATATGAGGCGGCTTTAATTTGAGGATTTTCTCGAATAACTGTTTTTAATTTACTAGCTAAAGAATTTGGATCACTTCCAGTTTTAAGATCTGATTTTAATTTTGAAAAAAACGAAGCAGACTCTTCAAAAGCATCGACTTGATAAACTCCATCGCGATCACGAGACCCTAAAATTCCAGCTTTTAAACCAGCGGGAAATGTTCCATCTTGAAATTGAGTGATTTCTTTAATTTCTCCCCAGAAAATTAAATAATTTGATGAATAGGACTTTTCACTAACGGCACTTAAGAAATTCATAAATGCAGATTTCTCGAAACGCCATCCAGGAAGCTTGAAAACTGTTTCTAACAACGAATACACCCAATTTTCAGATGAATCCCAAAGAATTCCTCTAATAAGAAGATCGGGTTTAGCTTGAAGCCACTTTTCAACAGATTGCTCTACAACCTTATTATTAGAATCCCAAGGGCCCACAAAAAATAAGTGTTCACCATTCTTTTGATTATAAAAGCGTTGACTTGAAACAGGCAAAGAACTGAGGCTCTCAACACGAGGGAAAACAGAATTGATTTCAATTTCAACAAAATTTCCTAAAGGTTTTCCAGACAACGCTAAGGATTTAGCTAGTACTCTTTTAGGTGAAAATTCTGAGAACTGCCTCAACTTCCACTTTTTAGGTTTAAAAAATAAAAAATCAGCCTGTGCTTTAAATTCTTTACCATACAAATTACTCCAAAGATCCTTAGCGAGTTGATTTTGAACATATCTAGGTCGAGCTTCTTCTTGTGCATTTTGTTTTTCGATAAGCAAATGATGATTTTTTAAGGGATGAGTTTCTTGATTTTCATACTCAGATTCGATTATTGCTTGAATATCCTTCCACTGAGAAAAATCATTTCGAGAAAAAGTCCAGAAATCATATTTAGAATCTTTCACTACGCGCATTTCTTCTACAACTGGATCCCAGAGCGTATTGAGATTGGGGCGCTTTTTTAATGCTTCAAGAATTTTCTCCCATAGGGATTCTCCTTCAGGCCCTGTAAAATGAAATTCGAGAATTTTACTTTGATAAATAGAATGAGGGCTTGAATGAGCTCCGTGCTGAAAATTACTTAATAAAAGCGTAGGAAGCTCCTGAGCTAAGGAACTTTTAGATCTAAACTCTAAAGCAAATGTAGGATATTTATCTACAAACTGAAAATTTGATCCGCATCGAATCCAGTTTTTAATTTCTTCTAAATCCGCAACGGGAGCATCGCCCCAATCCAGAACTAGAGCATTATATATAGAGACTTGGAGTTCTTTTAGATTCAGTGAAGCTAAGAGCTTTTGCGGAAACTTCCAGAGCAGGGTGTCAAGCGTTAAAGTGTTTTTTCCGTTCGACCAAAATATATGTTGGACATTCTTCATGAGTCTGTAAAATTAGAAGTTATGAGAAAAGTCCTCACCCTTTTCATTGTATCCCTAATCAGCATAACAGCTTGTTCTTCGAAAAAAAACCAGACAAAGGTTAAACATGTTGGGCACGAGCAAGAGTGGGATAGAGAAAAAATAAATGAAACCATGCAATATGAAGAGGCCGCAAAACCCTCTAAGGAACAGGTTAAAAAGTGGAAAGATCAAGAATCCGATTGCAAGGTGATGTCTAAAGCCCAGATGATCAAATCTAACGCTTCAACTTGCCACCCATTGGATCCTCACGACGGATATGGCGATAATATGTTTTGTTGCGATAAAGAAGATGACTAACTTATTGTCAGTAACTTCTATAAACTTGACGATATTTCAATAATTCGCTCGAAAAGCTTAGTCAGGATTCCTTCTTTTTTAACATTAAATGCCTCATAATGTATTCATATGTTGAGAATTCAAAAATTCAAAAGAGTCTCTTTAACTTGCTCAATCTTATCAGCCTCTCAAATTTTTGCTGGGTCTAACAATCACAGCAAAGTAAAAACTGAAGTATTATCTACTTCAGCTGAAAAGGAAATTTTCAGTTCCTTAAAAACTCAAAGTGAAGCTGAACGCTTTAAAATAAAACTCAGCTCAATTTTTGAGTGCCCCCAAGATATCAAAAATCCCAAAGAAGAATCTTCCACAAAATACTGGTACCTCAATCGACTCATGAACGAAGAAGCAAAAGCACTTCAAGCCTTAAAAAAAACCGATCCAGAAAACTATCCAGAGAAAGCCAAAGCTTATAAAAACGCTATCACTCAGGCCTTTGAAACAATCAGGCACAACAATAGCGAACTGAGTATAGATGAGATTAAAGCTCTCGGACGCATTCAACTCCTTATCGAGAAATCCAACGATGGAATTAACTCTGTCATGCTTACTGATAAGGCTCCTACTGAAGTTTCTTTTAAGAAATTAATTGGCATGATACCCGCTGAAAACAATCCCTGGATTCTATCAAAAGCCGAAGACAATCTTGATTGGGGTGATTTCGAAAATTTGAGCAACAATAGTGTCTATCAATCTTTATACCAAAAACTAGGTAGTCGTTGCTTTGCTGCATTAAAAGATCAAAAGAAAAACCCCAAAGCCTTTGCCTCTTATATAAAAGATAGAGAAAAACCAGGAGTCCTTTTAAGCGAAAAGGAAAAAGTTGAGTTAGGTTCTCAAATCAGTAAAGTTGGACGTCTTGCCGATTACATTGGGGCCAAAGAAAATAAAGCTAAACTCGACTTATTCAAACAAGCTACAGAAAACCTGAAAAATCCCAATTTCTTTCATGATGAAGCCAAAGGACTAGAGAAAGTTAAAAAAGATTTTCCCAATCTTTATACGAGTATTAACGAGTTTTACCAAAAAAGAAGCGGAGACAAAGAAGGAGATGTATTGGAGGCCTATGCTAAACAGTCAGAAAATAGCCGAATAGAAATTAGAGAGTTAGCCATTGTAGCGAATGCAAATTATAAGCATAATTCATCAGATCCTAATCAATTAAAACTAGATCAATTACTCCCCAACACTACTAACGAAGAATTGGCCCGATTGATTGCTGATGTTGGTGAAAACAAAGACCCCATGTCTCGTGATTACAGCTTAGATTTCATCAAACAGATTTATGTGCTTCGCCAAAACAAACCTAAAAACTCCTCTGAGCTTGTAGCGTATTTGAAAAAGATGGGAACTCCTGATTTCATTAACGCTCACCCAGATTCTGAAGAAAGCAGAATGCTATTATCATATTATCAACATGAATATTCTCAAAGTAATGTCAGTAAAGCCGTAAAAGATAGGCTCGCTGTAATAGGACTTTTAAATAAAAGTGTACCCAAAGCCATGTTGGTTAATACTCCAGGATCACTGCCCAAGCCCCCAGCTGCTCAAGAGTAAATGTATTGAGCAATTTGAAGTTAAAGAAGGGAATAGATTAAAAGGTCCGTTTATCAGCGCAGTATTAAAATGCGTTTATGTAGCTACAAGTAAAATAACTTCTTTTAGCTAGAGTTGTGCTCGCTTTAGTTCCGCGCTGACCCTGTCCATCGAAATTTGTTTCACCCGTTTCAATTCTATAACCAATACGGGCCTCACCCTTACCCTTGATGTCATAAGAAAGCCCACCACCAAAATGCCAGAAACTCGCATCAGGAGTATCTCCACTCGTTCGTGGTTTCTCACTCAAACTGGCTCCCAACATTTTTCCACCACTAAAAGAAGCTCCTACTCCCTTATAAATAGGAAAGCCAACAAGCACTCCCAGCTCTAGACCTTCATAAGATTTTGCTGAAGGAGCAATACTTCCGCCAATATCTTCCATGGCCAAAGCCCAACTACGATAGCCCGCAGTAACCCTGAGTTCAGCCGATGAAGTCACGCCTTCTTCAATGAGAAAACGATAACCACCAAATATTTTGTAAGTGCTCAATCCAGAATTAACTTTTGTTCTTCCGTAACCAGGATGAACATCAGTAAATTTTGCCACCGTTTGAGAATAATCAAGGCCCGAAATCCAAGATCGAGTTATATAAAATGTTGAACCTAAATCAAATCCAGGAGAAAAACTCGAACTCTTCATTGAACGCGAAGTTGAAGTGATTGTTTCATCATGAGTGATTTGCCCAAAACTGAACCCAGCATAAAGATCAAATATTTTTTTAGTATTATTGAAAAATAAAAGTCCCGAAGGAGTTTCTTGTGTTTGAGGAGAATTCTCTTGAGGCTCGGCACTCTGAGTGTTTTGTGAAACTTCATTTTCCACAGATTCAGAGATAGGGGCTGAAGGGGTCGCCTTAGCAACAACTTGATAGGAATATCTATCACCTTCTTGTATAGGATCTATTTCAGATTCAAATTGAATTTTTACTTGTGATTGATTTTTTTGTATCGAAGTCACTTCACCATATCCGGTCGCTGAACTTTCGATCTGAGAAAGTGTCTTTAAAATGGGATGCCTATTCACCTTATCTATTCTGATAAAATCGATACGCTGACCCACTTTTATTCTAGCAGGATCAAGACCCTCAACCAAGGCTTCGTTCCCACGTCGTTGAACCACATAACCATTTCCTGGAATTTGATCCCAAATTTGATGAGCCCATTCCTTGAGCCGGGCCCTTCTTTGTTCTTGCCATTTAGCATCTGAACCTGCCGCCGGAATTTTGACACTTTCAATAACCATCGGGAGACCGTCTAAGGTTGAATACCAACGAAGCTCAGTCCCAATACCTTCTTGAACAAAATATAGAATTCCATCAGCCTTATACTTTAAACCCATAGCTCGCACACTAGGGGCAGAATGCCATGGAAAATCCACCGGAACTTGCAAAGGAACTATTTGTGCAGGATCACCCTTTTGAGTGACCCATCGAATACGACCCCGCTCAACAAAGACATCCATAATCTGAGCCAAACTCGCATCATCTGGATAGTCATCTCCACTAACGCGAACAAGAAGGATATTTCTTTGGTCAAAAGGCCAAGGTTCCTTTGATTGAGTCGTAAAAGCGCTTAAGAAAATAATTAATGGAAGAATTTTCCTCATACTCATTGTAAATTATACATTGAGAATGAATCGGAAATTGCACAAAGCACTTAAGAGCAAAGGATATTTGCTCGCCGCATTAACGTTTCCGACGGGCAAGCCAGACGTGGAAATACATCGTTTTCAAATGATCGATGTTCATCGCCAAAAAAAGCGCTTCTCAATGAAGGCCGATTCCGCAGAAGTTTATCAAAAACAAAATCTCAGCACCGTGAGAATGCCAGAAACATTAATTTGGAATCATCAAAGTGAGCCTTACAAAATTATGGCTAATGAAGGAATCATTCAAACTCTTAGCCAGGACCTCAGCCTCCGAAAAAACTGTTCGTTGCTCAGTCCCGATGGGACATTATTTCAGACGGAAAGTTTAGATTACGAAAACTCTAGCGGAATTCTCACTAGCGAAGACTCCATCAGAGCCCTCAGAGCCGCACGTCAATCAGGAGATGAAATGGAAATTAGCGGCCGAGGTTTAAAAATTGAAACTAAAAAAGATTTCTATCAAATATTATCCGATGTGAGCGCTCAAAAGAAAAACCATAAACAAAATGATTTAAAAATACTTTCTGAAAGAGTTAACATCCAACCCGCTCAAAACTTTGCGACGTTCTTAGGTGAAGTCAAAGTTTATTCCGACAAAATGCAACTCCTAGGAGATAGCTTAAAAACTATTTTTAAAGATAAAAAGAAAGCCGCTAAAAAAAACAGTGAGGGTGGCGAAATCGAAAGGCTAGAATTAGAAAGTAATCCCGAAAAAGCCGGAAGAAAAATCGTTGCCAAACTTGAAAAAATTGACCTCTACTCAGATGGTATGACTGTTTATTTTAACGAGAGTGGTGAACTCGATAAAATGGAAGCCCACGGTAAGGTTGACGCCGTCACTCGAGATAAAATTAAAATGAGAAGCGAAAAGCTCATCTACGCTAGCAACCCTAAAAATCCCGAGGCCGATAGACTTTACCTTCAAGGTGATGTCACTATAGAAACCAGCGATCGAACGGCTCAGTGCCAAGAAGCAGAATTTGACCCTCAAAGTGGTCAGATCATTTTAAAACATGTGGCTACAGTAAAAAAAGAAAGTCAGGTTTTAAAAGGGGAGCGAATTAGATTTTCAACAAAAGATTCAGAGGTTTTTGTTGACGAAGCCTCAGGCGAACTTCATAAGCAAAGCTTAGGATTCTAAAAATTTAAGCAGGATTTTCGCTTTTATTTTGATTAGGAGTTTTAGCTTCTTCTTCACCTTCATGAAGACCTTTTTTAAAACCGCGAATAGCTCGACCTAATGAAACACCAATTCCTTCAATCTTGTTAGGACCCATTACAAACAACAAAATAAGAAAAAGAAGTAATAAATGCCAAAAGCTCATACCCCCCCATTTAACAAGGCCAAGCTTCACACACAAGCCCTACTTCCAGCAGCAGCTGTCTAACTCTTAGACAATCGATCAAAATGTATACAATTTTCCTCATTAATTTCAAATATTTGGCGGTACCCAGGAGCCCTTTTTTCCATTATGAGGCGTAGAATGGTGAGTGGGGGAACTATTTCATGAGAAGCCTGTGCCGCTCATTTTCTATGCTGTTTATGAGCGCAGCTATACTCTTTTTCATGAGTTCAACAGCCTTAAAAGCTGCTGACGCCATTCCTCTAATGAGGGAACCAGACCTCAAAGAATCTCTACTCTATACCAAAAAAATAAACTCCATAACTTTAGACGAAGCCCAACGGCACATGTCTCAATCTTCCTCAGTTAGTGGAAGTAATAAATCTGATGAGATACTCGAAAAAGGTATTCCGGTTCAGTTTCCAGATTACGTTATAGGGCCCGATGGATATTTAAATGATGAGGGAAAACTTGTCCCCTACAAAGACAAAGAAGAAAGAAATCAATATCACTCACAAATTGTAAACTCTTATTTGGCTCAAGTGACTATGTCTCTTGGAAAACCTGACTTTGCTCTTAAGGTTTGGCAATTTGGAAACAGCATTGCTCGCCTCCAAAGAAAAAATAATCTTTATTTAACACACAAAGAAAAATCCAATTTATTAGATTTACTAAAAGAACAAATTAAAAACTGGTGCGAATACCACCTCAAAAAGGACTGGAATCGAACAAGATGCCAAAACACTCTTGAGGAACCGCTCCAAGATCTCAATTCTTATTTCTGGAAAGATGTTTCAGATAAAATGCACAAATCACGAGAATACCGTGAAGACACTCCAGCCAACATAGATCACTTCATTCAAAATGTGGAAATGCTCGATGAAAATTCTAAAGGCAACGTTCATATTAAAGAAACTGTAAACGCCATGGATTATGTGAAAAAATTAATTTTTCTTGAAAACCATGAAAGCAACGCGCCGGGAGTCACTTACAACACATCTAATTTTGTTGTGGGTTCAAATAGTTTCAATGGTAAAGCTTACACAAATGAAATTTCTAGAAATTTTCTACACGGTGCCGTCACCAATGAATATGCCAATCGAGTTGTAGGTGCCATAGGACAGCCCCATATGGAAACTGCAATCTGGCATAACGTAAATGCTGTGGCCCGGCTTCGAAGAAACAACAATATCTTTTTGAGAGAAAAAGGTGTCAACCTCCAAGACAAAACCGATTATCACTTAAGTCAAAGTTTAAAAAAATTCTGTGACCAAGAAAAATTTAAAAGCCAAGATGATAAAAATGATTGTTACGCTCATTTTGAGGAGATGAAAAATCTTGTCGACGAACTCAACGAACAAGCCTGGACTCGATACGATCCCAAACGCCTCGACAGTGAAGAACGAGCTTTACTGATTCAAAAATATGCTTATAGATTCGAAGGACTCACCCCTGGAAGCCAAGATTATGAAGACCGCTTAGTTGACGTAATGGTTCAAGAAGAAGCTCGCGACCCCAAATCACGGGTCAATGAAATTCTAAGACTCATAGGTAAACCTGGCAGCAGAGACCCGACTGTTATGAGTTGGTTTTATTCTCATGGCTATAAAGCTGATCCTAATTTAACCTTAGCCAAACTCACCGATACAAAAACCCTTAGTGAACCTTCTTTTACTTGGGAAATTAAAAAAATGATAGCCGATAAACATTATGTAACTCCGTACTTCAAAACCTCACCTGCACTTTATACAACAACTAGAAAAGGGAGATCTGTACTCGTAAGAGAAGCAGGATTGGTTCAAATTCCTTTAAACCCTAAAGCCCCTAGCGTTGGACCCTGCGGAAGTTTTCACTATAACGCCGGACTTAATGGAAATGATGCTTACGCCTCACCTATCACAGCCTGTGCCTTCACTGCACTCATGCAAGAATGGCGAAAACAAGCTCCAGCGGGAATAGCTTATAAAGATTCTGCTTACCGACTTTCTTGGGGAGATATTTCAAAAGTCGATGCGATGTATTTTAATGATCATAGTTCGCACACCATTGGAAATTGTGTAGACATAAGACCCTTTAGAAAAGATGAATTTAAAGATGAACCTCTTACTTTCCGTGACAATGCTTACAGTCCGAGCATCACTCAAAAATTTATCAATATGGCTAAGGATTTTGGCGGTGAAACGATTCTATTCAATGATCCTAACTTAAGAAGCTGTCGCTATGAAGATGGACACCATAATCATATCCACGTATGTTTTCCTAACAGCAAAAAAACCCGAGAAGTTTGTGGCAACTTTAAAGTTGATCCAAATGCTTGTCCCACATTGGCCAATTAAAGGAGTATAATAAGTTTATGAAAATTTCAGCGTTTATCCTAAGTCTTACAAGTGTACTTAGCTTTGCTGCAGACAAACTCCCTACTTGCCCAGTTTTCTGGGGCTTAAATAAATCAGCCGATGTTGTCGATGAAAAAACCGGAGAAATCGCTCCCAAAACAAGCATTTTTATCGCCAATGACTGGGATCCCGCAAACGCTGGCTTTGATGATTTGCTTTTTTCTAAGTTTGATCTTTTCCGAGATAAAAATCCTGATTTGAATTTAGTCACTCTTAGACTCACCTTTAAAGTGGCTGCTTCTAAAGATAAAATCAAGGAAACTAGCAGTTCATTTAAAGTGGAATACTGGGATAAAGCTCATTCTTATATTCACGTAAAAGAATTAGACCTAGTTAAAGAACTCGCTAAATTTGGAAATTCGATTCCTAAAAAAGGTATAGTAGAAATTTTATTTAAAAACCAAAGTCTTTGCTTAAGTGAAATCTCTACCGCTGGAGAAGGCTCTTCAGACGCCGTTAAAATTAACGAAGCTCCTCAGCAACGCTAACCACTTAGAGATAGTTCGAATTTAGTGCCCCACCAGCGCATGAGATGTTCTTTTACGAATGCATTTTCAGGTTTTTTTAATAAAGGGTCCCCTAAAAGTAATTCTTGGGATTTCTTTCTTGCTTCATCAAGAATTTCAACATCTCTTAAAAGATGAGCCACTCTAAATTGAGGCAATCCACTTTGTCTTTGCCCTAAAAACTCACCTGGGCCCCTAAGCTCTAAATCTTTTTCTGCAATCACAAATCCATCATCAGTTTTTTCCATAATAGAAAGTCTTTCATAAGACTTTTCTCCAAGCCAATCCGGAGTCACAAGTATACAAAAACTTTCAATATCACCACGCCCCACACGCCCCCTCAACTGATGGAGCTGAGACAGTCCAAATCTTTCAGCATGCTCAATAACCATCACGCTCGCTCGAGGAACATCAATTCCAACCTCAATTACAGTAGTAGCCACCAAAACTTGAGCTCGTCCTTCAACGAACTCTCTCATCGCTCGATCTTTTTCTTGAGCTTTCATTTGACCATGCAAAAGAGCTACTCGAAATCCCGTAAAAATACTGCCCCATTCTTGATGAGCTCTTTGAACATCTTTCAAATCAAGTTCTTCGTTTTCTTCAACCAAAGGATAAACCATATAGATTTGCCTTCCTTCGGATAAAAATCCCTTGAGTCGTTCCACTAATTTATCTCGAGATTTTTCACGTAATAAATGAGTTCGTATAGGCTGACGACCTTTTGGTTTTTCTCTAATTTGACTTAATTTTAAATCACCATAAAGAGTTAGAGCCAATGATCGAGGGATAGGGGTTGCCGTCATAACTAATAAATGAGGCTCCCACTCTAAGCTCAATTTCTTTAAAGCCAATCGCTGCTTCACACCAAAACGATGCTGCTCATCAATCACCACCAAAGCTAAATCTTGAAAAATATTTTCTGCAAATAATAAGGCCTGGGTTCCGATAGCTATTCTTGCTTTTCCAAAACTAAGTTCACGTTTAGTCGCTAATTTTTCTTTTTCAGTTAATGAGCCTTTTAATAAAACAATTTTGTCGGCCCATTCGGGAAATAATTTAATAAAATTCCTATAATGCTGGTCGGCTAAGAGTTCGGTGGGAGCCATCATCACTGAGGTGTATCCACTTGAAGTTGCCTGAAGCATCGATAAAAATGCCACTATAGTTTTTCCAGAACCCACATCACCCTGCAAAAGCCTATGCATCGGTTTTTCTGCTTCAGTCATGTCAGAAGAAATTTCTGAAAGTGCTTTTTTTTGCGCCTCCGTTAAAGCAAAGGGCAATTGAGTTAACCAGCCGATTTTCTCAGTAGCCTTTTCTTGCACCTTCGGTACTTTTAAAGGAGTTTCAAAAGATTGCATAAGTTTAGCTTGGCTTCTTAAACTTAAAGCCAAAGACAAATAAAAAAGTTCCTCGAAAGCCAGTCGACGATAGAACGGACTCGATACAGACTCATTTTCAACGTCATTTCCAAGTGGGGCATCCCATTTTTGAGGAAAATGTATTTCACGCAATGATTCCGGCAATGCGGGTAATTTAAGGGACTCAGCCATTCCCTTGGGTAATGTTTCAGGAATAGAATCCAACTCAGGCCTCATAAGTGCTTGATATTGAATTTTACGAATCACTCTCGTCGAAACGCCCATAATCTCTGGATATACGGGAACAATTTTCCCAAACTCCCAAGGAGCCATATCTTTTTCAGTTTTTTGCAATTGAGGATGAGCCATTTGTAGACGACCTCTAAAAGACTGGGCCTTTCCCTGAAAAAGTACAACACTTCCAACTGGAAAAGATTTTTCTATAAAGCGAGATTCATGGAACCAAACAAATGTTAAATAATGAGTCACTGAAGAAGATTCTTTAGGATCTAAAACCCTAACCGTAGCTTCTAACCAAGAACGCCCTCCTGGAGCGCGTCGATGCACATAAGCCTCAATAATCGCTTGCCCCAAAACAGGAAGATTTTTTTCGACACTCTCAACAATATCTTTAAAATTACAAAATCTTCTACGATCTTCGTAAGCTCTAGGTAAATGAAAAAGTAAATCCCAATAACTCTCGATTTGTACTTTTCTAAATAAAGAGGCTAACTTTTCACCAACCCCTTTTAAAAATTGTACGGATAAGGCCCAAGGCGCTTTAGTAGAATTTGTGGCCACCGCTAACGAGGCCCCCTTTATTAAATGTATTCAACCTTAGACACTTCATAAACGACTTCGCCCTTTGGACTTCTAACAACAGCCTCATCGCCTGCAATTTTTCCCAAAAGAGCTCTGGATATAGGTGAACTGACAGATATTTTTCCTTTTTCGAGATCCGCTTCTGGCTCACCCACAATCTGATAGCGTCTTTCTTTTCCATCTTCGTCTACGAGTGTGACAGTTGCTCCAAATACAACCTTTTCGGCCTGGATTTTAGAAGGGTCGATCACTTCAGCACGGGCGAGCTTATCGCCAATATCTAAAATTCTTCCCTCAATAAAAGATTGCTTTTCTTTTGCAAATTGATAATCGGCATTTTCTGAAAGATCGCCATTGGCACGCGCCACTTCAATGGCATGAATTATAGCAGGACGTTCTACGCCTTTGAGTCTTTTTAATTCTGCTTCAAGAGCTTCTTTACCAGCGATGGTAAGGGGTATTTTATCTTCCATAAGAACAATCCTTCAACGGCGTAATTACTCTTGGCCGCACTAATGATTTGCCAGATGCTTAAACCTGCGTCAATTGAGCGCCTGCAATGAAGTCTTGCAAGCAAACTGTAGGAATATGGCCCTTTTTAAGTCTCTCAATAGCCATAAGTGCCATTTCAGCAGCAGAAATTGTACTCATAAGAGGAATTCTCAACCTTAAAGCAATCTGCCGAATACTTTCACCATCTTTAAAGGAACCTGCTGTTTCAGTAGTGTTCACCACCATTTGTACTTTTGAAGACTGCAAGAAATGAAGTAAATCTTGTCCCATGGGTGCTTGCCCAATTTTTTGAACTTGTTCACAATCAATTCCCGCTCTGACTAAAAAACTTGAAGTGCCAGGAGTTCCCAAAAGTCTAAAGCCCATTAAAGAAAGGCCCCTTGCGATGGGAAGCAATCGATTTTTATCTCGATCCTTCACACTCAACAAAATTCCGCCTTTTTCGGGAAGCTTAACTCCAGAGGCTAAAAACGATTTAGCCAAAGCATCTCCGGCATTGGGACCCACGCCCATAACTTCACCCGTACTTCTCATTTCTGGTCCTAAAATTGGATCCACATTTCTAAATTTCTCAAACGGAAAGACAGGTGTTTTCACGGCATATCCATGACTAGGTAAGCGATAATTTCCAGGGATAGGTGCTTCTTTCACAATTTCAGAAACCGACTCTTCACCTAAAGCAGAGCGAATCGCCCACTCGACCAAAGAATAGCCAGTGGCTTTTGCTAAAAATGGCACCGTACGAGAAGCTCGAGGATTGGCTTCGATAACGAAAACATCTTCGCCCACAACTGCCATTTGAATATTAAAGAAACCTTTTCCTCCAGAACCTACCGCAATTTTTTTAGCAATCCCGGCCATTTCATCAATCTTTGAAGCAGGCAAT
Source organism: uncultured Bacteriovoracaceae bacterium (assembly GCA_964609695.1). Classification (GTDB taxonomy): domain Bacteria; phylum Bdellovibrionota; class UBA2428; order UBA2428; family UBA2428; genus JAGNHS01. The sequence goes on along the minus strand of CAZSSP010000003.1, from coordinate 131,736 downwards.
CTAAAAGGTGGAATCACGCAACTAGAATCACCGCTATGTATTCCCGCCTCTTCAACGTGTTCCATAACTCCCGCAACCCAAGCTTTTTTTCCATCGCAGAGTCCATCAATGTCATATTCAATGGCATCTTTAAGATATTTGTCCAGATATAAAGGGAAATCAGAATTCACTTGCTTAGCTGCATGAAAAGCTTCTGTAAGTTCTAAATCAGAATAACAAATTTTCATACCCCGCCCACCCAAAACATAGGAGGGCCTCACTAATACTGGATAACCAATTTTTTTTACAACTTTTATAGATTCTTCAAGAGTCGTAGCCGATGCAAAACTTGGATAATGAATATTATTTTTCTTTAGAAACTTAGCGAATTTTTCGCGATCTTCACACAAATCAATACTCTGTTGAGTGGTTCCTAATAATTTATAGCCCCAAGATTCAATCTTCGAAGCTAATTTTAAGGGTGTTTGACCACCCATTTGAATCACAACAAAAGCTTCTTGACCGGCAGCCTTTAAAGGTCCCAATTCCTTTTCAAGAATAGCTCGAACAGAATCTTCATGTAAGGGCTCTAAATATAAACGAGTCGATGTAGTCGGATCGGTGCTTACAGTTTCAGGATTACAGTTAATCATAACTGTTTCAAATCCTAGCTTTAATAAAGCCAAGGAAGCATGAACGCAGCAATAATCAAATTCCACACCCTGACCAATACGATTTGGGCCAGAACCCAATATCACAGCTCGACCACGTTTATCTTTAGGTAAAGCTAAACTTTGTGTTTCTAAATAAGGATTTTGCGGAGACTCAAATGAAAAATTTTCTCTTGTCGAATAAAAATAAGAAGTTTGCACTCTATTCTCACCCGAACAAGTGTCTATCATTTCAAAATGAGGATTATCTTTAGAAAGATTTATTGCTCGAGGCCCCAATGAATTTTCTTCTTGATACAATTTTAATTGCCGCGTGAACCACGGGTCCCACTCCATCCAATGGGCCACTTCTTCTGGAGATACGCCACAAGCTAAAGCATCCCAAACGGCAAAAGATCTTTTGGAATGAGCTTTTATCAGCAAGTCTTCTTTTTCAAAGCTCCAGGCCTCTTGTGGATTTTGTGAATCTACCGGTTTAAATTGGGGCCACTTTCTCTCTAAACTATTAAGCGCTTTATGGTAGGCCTCTCCTAAACTCGTGCCAAAAGATAAAACCTCTCCCACACTTTGCATTTGAGGAAGCAATTCATCTATAGCCCCTGGAAATTTTTCAAAATGAAATCGAGGAATTTTTAAAGCCACATAATCAATTGGAGGTTCAAAACAAGCCTTAGTGCTTAAAGTGATTCTATTATCAACTTCAGAAAGATTGTAACCAATAGCCAACTTAGTGGCTACATAAGCAATCGGAAATCCTGTGGCCTTAGAGGCTAAAGCCGAAGAGCGAGACACACGCGGATTCATTTCGATAACAACTCTTCTGCCATTGAGCGGATTCACAGCAAACTGCACGTTACATCCACCCGTCTCAACACCTACAGCACGTATTAAACGAAGTGCTTCCCAGCGCATCGCTTGATACTCTCTATCGGTAAGAGTTTGCTGTGGCGCTACCGTAATAGAATCTCCGGTATGCACACCCATTGGGTCTAAATTCTCAATACTACAAACAACAATGGCGTTGTCTTGACGATCTCTCATGACCTCAAGTTCAAACTCTTTCCAACCTTTCACACTTTCTTCAACAAGAGCTTCGCCAATAGGACTATATTCAAGAGCTCTATTGGTTTTATCAATCAGCTCTTCAGACGAAAAAACAATGCTCTGGCCTGATCCACCCAATGTAAAACTTGGACGCAAAATAAAAGGAAAACCAACATCTTCAACAAAAGCACGAGCATCATCAATGTTTCGTATAATTGCAGACCTGGGAGAATCCATTCCCAAACTTTCAACAAGCTCACGAAAAGCTCTGCGATTTTCCGCCAAGTGAATGGCTCTTAAATTGGCTCCTATAATCTCAACACCGTCTAGGGCATGTGGGATGTTGGCTAAATTCATTATAATATTGAGTGCCGTTTGCCCTCCCATGGTGGGCAAAATAGCATCAACACCTTCTTTTCGAAGAATCTCTATCACTACGGAAGGATCCAAGGGCTCAATATAAGTTCTATCGGCTACACCAGGATCGGTCATAATCGTCGCCGGATTGGAATTGAGCAGTATAACTTTATAACCTTCTTCTTTTAATGCTCTACAGGCTTGAGTTCCTGAATAATCAAATTCACAAGCTTGTCCGATGGTGATGGGACCACTTCCCAATATCATCACCGTATTAAAAGTTTTGGCTCGACTCATAGTATGGGTTCTTCCGAATAAATATATTTAACGTCAATGTGTGTGTATTGCTCAGCCTTTTGCTTCATTGCTGAAAGCTTATGGAGCAATGTTTGCCTATGAGCATCTTTTAAGTATTTGACCTTTTTAATTTGTTTTTGAATGAAAGCCTTGGCTTCATAGGGGTGAAAAACAAAAGCGCTTCCGAGCAACAATCTCTCGCGATATTTAAGTAGACGAGTTTGAAAAATATCGCCCTTTGTAAATCCAGAAGAAAGCTCAGACTCTTCAATCACACATTTTTCGCGGTCGAAAAGATCTTGCACGTAAAGATCGTTGCCTTTTATTTTTAGCATTTCATATACTGAAACCTTTGAAAGACTGAAGTCATCGTATATTCCCCGCTCTTCTTCACTCATTTCTTTTGTATGATCTTGAACAAAAGCTTTTATAGGAACAATCCCAATTTTTTTTAAGGGGCGATCAAAAACATACCAATCCAAAAAGTTATTCATTTTAGCTTCGAAATGTTCAGAACCATCGGCCACGTTTCCAGTGGCCGCAAAAAATTCGTCTCGAGCCACTTTAATTTCTTCGTAATATTCATCTTTAAAGTAGGCTTCTATGACTCGGGCTAAATATTCATCGACTAACATAATTCACAACTTCCTCTTGAAAACGTTTAAAGAGATCAAAACAATCGAAGGGTCCAGGCGCGGACTCCGGATGAAATTGAACAGAAAAACATTTCTGATTGGGGGCTTCCAATCCTTCAACGGATTGATCATCTGCATGGCGAAAACTCACCCACACATTGGAGGGTAATGAAGCCTCTTCAACCTCAAAACCATGATTTTGACTTGTGATCCACGTTCTTAAGGGATTACGAGCCTTATCGAACTGCACAACAGGATGGTGAATTCCTCGATGTCCAAACTTCATTTTTCGAGTTTTAGCACCTAAGGCAATTCCAAGAAGTTGATGACCCATACAAATTCCAAAAATCGGAATTCGCCCTAAAAGTTTTTTTAATTCCTCGTGTAAAAAAGTAGCTGCCCCGGGATCTCCTGGGCCATTGCTCAATAAAATTCCAGAGGCTTTCGTCGATAAAAAATCCTCGGCCTTAGCTGTCGCAGGCAAAACACTAACATCTAATCCCAGATAATGAAGCCATCTCAACGTATTAGTCTTCACCCCAAAGTCCCAAACTAAAACTTTAGGTCTTAGGCTAGACTCTTGGCCACGCGTAATATCTTTCATGGGCCAATAAGCCTGCGTGTCTGTAGTGAAGTCATAGGCTTTCTCGCAAGAGACATGACGACTTAATTCTAAAGACGCCATTGAAGGAACATTTTCTAAAATATACTTTTGGGCAGCTTCTATGCTGAGCTTCCCCTTTGGAAAAACCAATCCTCTTTGCGATCCAGTCTCTCTTAAAAAAATTGTCAGTTTTCGAGTGTCCACTTTATCTACCAAAAACTTTTTCTGTTCTTGTATCCAAGTAGGAAGACTCAATCGCGATCGCCAACTTGAAGGCACCGTTTCTACATGACGACAGATTAGACCCTCAGCCCACATCTTTGAACTTTCGTGATCTTCTAAATTTATCCCTGTGTTACCCACATGAGACACCGTATTGACTAAAACTTGTTTGGCAAAACTGGGGTCAGTTAGAGATTCTTCAATACCGCTCATCGCCGTGCTAAAAACAAACTCACCAGAACGATAATTGGAAAAATCACCCCACCCGCGGCCTTCCAAAAGGGCACCTTTTTCAAGGACAATTTGAACAGGGATTTTTTCGGTCATTCTAAAAATAAAACTTTGGTCGATATTCCATTAGACTGCAAGAAAAAAGCTAGATTTTGCATCTTTGCCCCCCCTGTTTTCAGAGAGACTTGCGTCATAGTGACACTAAACTCTCTAGAGGCTCCGCGACAGCGCTTATTAACTCAATAACAAGGCTCTAACGTGAAAGCATTTTTTACGCTGTAATGAAATTAAGTTTGCCTTAGATACCGCGTAGAGTTCTTCTGAGAGCTCCACACCCCAATTTGTAGGGCCGGGATGTAAATAAACTTGTTTTAAAGTTAAATCAGACTTTCTCAACTGAAAATTTCTAAGATAATTTTGCCATTCACGGTCGCCAGAACTCGCACCATGACGCTCTCTTTGCACCCTAAGAGCCATAATAGCATCGCAGTCCTTTTGAGCTTTACGGAGTGAATCAAAATAAGGAAGTTCATTGCCCCAATCTGGACGCCAATTATGAGGAGAGACCAAAGTTAACTTGATTCCCAATCTAGGCGCCAAATCGTACCAAGACTTGGCCACCCTTGAGTGTAAAAGGTCGCCCACAATAGCCATTTTTAAACCCTTAAGAGCTTTAATGTCCTTTTTTTTCGTATAAGAAAGCAGGGCCGCAGCATCTCCCAACACCTGAGTGGGATGAGAAACAGTTCCCTCACCCGCACTAATCACATGAGAGCCTTCTAATTCCTGTAATTGTCGAAGAAGACCTTCTTCTTTAATTCGAACAATAAAATATCGATATCCATAATCATGAAGAACTTCAAAAGTTTCCTTGAGAGTTTCGCCTTTAGAAATCGAAGACTGTTCAACATCAAAAACAGAATAAGGACGACCTACAACTTGACAAGCTCGCTCAAAACTCATTCGTGTCCTAGATGAGTTTTCGAAAAAAACCAAAGCCGCCGCAGAGACTTTGTTGCTGTAGGCTTTTGAAGGTAGTTTCTCAAAAGCTGCTTTAAGAATTATTTTTTTTAAATCCTGATCACTCAAATCTGCAACATTAAGCAAATCTTTTTTAAGCATCACTCCACCTTAAGAATGGCTAAGAAAGCTTCTTGAGGCACTTCGACTAAGCCGATAGACTTCATACGCTTCTTACCCTCTTTTTGTTTCTCTAGAAGTTTTCGCTTTCTAGAAATATCCCCACCATAACATTTGGCCAAAACGTTTTTCCTTAATGCGCCCACGGTTTCTCGAGCAATAACCTTCGATCCGATGGTCGCCTGAATAGCCACTTCAAATTGTTGGCGCGGAATAACTTCCTTCATCTTTTTCGTGAGTTCACGACCACGGTCATAGGATTTTGATTTATGAACAATAATAGAAAGTGCATCGACAGCCTCTCCATTAATTAAAATATCCAATTTAACAAGTTCACTATCTCGCATGTCCTCAAGTTCATAGTCAAAACTTGCATAACCCTTAGTGATAGACTTCAACTTATCGTAGAAATCAAAAAGCATTTCACCCAAAGGCAAATGATAAATCACAGCACAACGCTCAGGGGTGATGTAATCAATTCGCTCTTGAATACCGCGACGATTTTCACAAAGACCGATAATGGCCCCAACATATTCTGCGGGGGTGTGTATCGTGCCCACTATATATGGCTCTTCAACTTTTTCAATCATATGAGGAGCTGGAAGCAAAGCGGGATTATCAATCTCAAATACACTTCCATCAGTTTTAGTGACCCGATATTTCACACCAGGAGCCGTAGAAATCAGATTAAGATTATATTCTCGCTCTAATCTCTCTTGAACAATCTCCATATGGAGCAAACCTAAATATCCACAACGGAATCCAAAACCTAAAGCCGCCGAAGATTCGGGCTCAAATGTTAATGCCGAATCATTGAGATATAACTTTTCAAGTGCGTCTTTTAAATTGGGATAATCTTTTCCATCAGTAGGAAAAATCCCAGAGAACACGACTGGTTTAACTTCTTTAAAACCTTCTAAGGGCTCAGTGGCCACAGGAGGCAAATAATTTTCAGTGCTTTGCTCATGCCAATGCGTGATGGTGTCACCTATTCGAGTGTCACGAACAGTTTTAATACCACAAATTAAGAATATAACCTCCCCAGGACCTGCCTCCTCAATATCAATATATTTTGGAGTGATGTATCCCATTCGAATCACCTGATAAAAACGTGGTTCCTTATCTTCAGAGCGCAACATTTTATTCATGTACATCATTTGAAGGCGATCACCCTTACGGAGGGTGCCTTCCATAATACGAATCAACATGACGGTTCCCTGATAATTGTCGTACCAAGAATCCATTATCAAAGCTTGAAGCGGGTGAGAGAGTTCACCTTGAGGAGATGGGATTTTATTAACAACCGCCTCAAGAATATCACTGATACCAATACCTTCTTTAGCGGAAGCCGGAATAGCATCATCACCTGGAAGTCCAATAACGTCTTCAATTTGCTTTTTAACGCCATCAACATCCGCAGAAGGAAGATCGATTTTATTAATAACAGGAATAATATCTAAATCATTGTCTAATGCTAAATAGAGATTAGCCAATGTTTGAGCCTCAACACCTTGAGAGGCATCAATAACAAGAACAGCGCCCTCACAAGCAGCCAAGGAGCGAGACACCTCATAAGTGAAGTCTACGTGTCCGGGAGTATCGATCAAATTAAGAACGTAATTGTTTCCATCCTTGGCTTTATAATTGAGACGAATGGTTTGAGCTTTAATTGTAATTCCGCGCTCACGCTCGATGTCCATATTATCGAGTACCTGGCTTTGCATTTCACGTTTTGTGATCGCGCCCGTGCATTCAATAATCCGATCGGCCAACGTCGATTTGCCATGATCGATATGGGCAATAATTGAAAAATTTCTAAGAATCTTGTTCGGAGTCGTCATCGGCCTTGTCCGCTGAATCCAGCTCCTCTTCCAATCCCTCAAAGAGAGAGATTTGTCCAGGAAGACTTTCTCTATGTTGCTTTAAAACCATATCAATTCCCAATCGAATGTATTCTGCGATGGGGACACGTGTGCGCTGATGAAGTTCTTTCAACGCATCTACCTGCTCTTCTGTGAGGTAAACAGTTGTTGATATCTTCTTTCTTCCCGTCTTATTCACTGCGTTAAACCCGGTTGCCGTCCTTAAGAATAAAAAATTTAGTCAGAATTCTTTCGAAACCCCAACAGGCCCTATTTTAGCATAGAAAGTCCAGAAAATCGGAATCTCTATGATTTTTGATGAGGCTCCTCAATTTAAAAAGCTTCTAAGTTACTGAAAATTAAAAAAATGAATTTTTGGCATCTAATTTGCTAAAGGCCCGACTCTTTCCACCCTAAGTGGAAATTGAAAGGAACTTTATGAAAAAAAATATAGAAGACAAAACCGAAACTCAGGAAAGTTATTTTTTCCCAAATGGACTTCCACGAAAAAATCTTAGTTCCATTCGAACGCTGAGAGATTCAAACGAAGCTCAAACAAAGCTAGAACTAGAAAACTCTTGGTTTTGGGGTATCAGCCCTCTCATGCAAAAACTCAAAGAAGATTTAAAACTGGCTCAAGAATCTGAGCTCACTGTACTTGTCATCGGAGAGACTGGCTCTGGAAAAGAAATGATAGCCAAAACTATTTATAGACAGCATTTGGCCAAATATCGATATAATGAAATTGAAGCACCCTTCACCGCAGTCAATTGCGCGGCCATTCCCGAAAGTCTTGCTGAATCCATTTTATTTGGACACGAAAGAGGAGCCTTCACCTCTGCTCGCGACCGACAATATGGAAAATTTGAAAGCTCTCGAAAGGGACTTTTGTTTTTAGATGAAATTCAAAATCTTTCACTTAATGTTCAAGCAAAACTTCTACGTGTCTTACAAAACAAAGAAATCGACAGATTAGGATCAAAACAATGCGCCATCATCGAATGTCGAGTCGTCGCCGCCAGCAACCTTCCTTTAGAATTTCTCATAGATTCGGGGCGATTCCGAAAAGATCTCTACTATCGACTCAACATTTGCCCAATTTACATTCCTGCCCTAAGACATCGCAAAGAAGATTTACCCATGCTCATCAGCGGTCTTCAGAAAAAAATTGAAAAAGTTAATGGAATAACAGCCAGAGAAATATCCTCTGAAAGTTTTGAGCTCATGCTCAATCATAATTGGCCTGGAAACATTCGAGAGCTTGAACATTGCTTAATGTACTCTGGAATGCGAACACAATCTGGCGAGATTAAAGCGGAAAGCCTCCCACCACAAATCACTGGAAAACTCGCTCATTATTTATCTGCTGGAGAATGGCAAAATATCGATTAACAATCTTTAAGGTACTTTATCGACTATGTAGTCTTCAATGAGTTTGCGCTCAATGAGTCTTTTAGCAAGGCGCTCTGACCATTGCTTATTTGAATGAGAACCAACAAAGACGCTATACCAAGAATTACCTTTAACTTTTTTTTCACGGATATAACTCTCAGCCACATCGCCCTTAAGCAGCAGATCCAGTTTAGCTTGGGCCTGATCTTTAGTGGGATAAGAACCCACCTGAATAGTCCAATGATCTGGAGTTGGAATAAAAACTTTTCTATCTTCTTCGCCCTGCTCAAAAAGCGATTTGACCGAAGTTGAACTTGGACCTCGAAGCTCATCGGCTACAGCTTTTTCTGGTGCACTCTCTGCAAGAGTCTCTTCGGGCATAGGAGCATCAGAAGTTTTGTTTTCGACATTTTCTGCCTCCGCAGGCTCTCGACCATTCTTTTGCTTTTCATACATATCGGCCTTTAAGTCTGAAATAGACTTAGGCTCTACTCGATATTGTTGTTTTAAAAGCGTTTCCTCCAAAGCGAATTTTTTAGAATTTTCATAAACTTTCATCATTTCCGCTTTAGATTCAATTTCATCAGCGTGAGTTTCACCAACTTTTTCATGTCCTTCATCAACTGACGCTGGAGATCTTTCACCGTGCTCAGTCGCACCATGTGTATTTAAAGCTACGACTCCACCCGATCTTTTCATTCCGTACATAAAACCTAATATGAAATTCATTCCTGCCACCAAAACTACAAGAACTCCCAGAATATAAGCCTCGGGGCGCTCTAAATGAATTTTCTTTTTATAAATGCGACTCATTGGCACTATTTTAGCAAGGGCTTGGCCTAGGACCTCGCCAGTTATTTGTCGTCCTAAGGAAAGGTTAAGCTATGAATATAAATAAGAACCAAGCAAAAAACAGACGCGGACAAGCCATCGCGGAGTATCTAATTCTTGTCGCTCTTGTTGGAATTGCCTCAATTGCAGTCATCCAAGTACTCTCCACAAACCTTAGAAGAAAGATAGGTGATGTCGCCAATGCGATTGGTGGAAAATCTTCAGAGAAAATTGAGAGCAAAAAAGTTGAAGCCGATCAATATGAAATAAAAGATTTATCAAACTTCAAAGAGGGCATAAGAGATGCTGAAAAATAAAAAGTCCCTTGAAGGTCAAATCTTTTTAGAATTTAGCTTAATAGTTTTTTGCTTCATTCCAGTCTTGTTAGGTTTTGTATTTTCATATTTTATTTTACTAAGTAAAAATTACTTAATACTCGACAGTTATTATCTTCTAAGAGCCCATCGATACAATAATGCAATAAAAATATGCAAGCCCTCTCAACTATGGCCCAAGAACACTTACTTTAAGGTTGATTATTTTTGCTCAAACCCAAATTCTTTAAACATAAAGTTCAAAATTGAAAAAAATTTCAAAAAAGAATCCCTCTGGGAAAAAGTCTACACACTTAAATAATATTATGTGGTATCTTTTGTTAAGCCTTTCTACTTTTTTATTATTCTCGATAAATCAATCGATGCTTTGGCAAGAAAAAATATTAAAATTAAAATCAAAAGACGAACTCTGTGCATTTGAAGCTAAGAAATTTCAAGAGATTTATTTAAAAATTGTAAAATCAAACCAAAACTTAAGAAACTTAATTAAATCTTGTCCAGCGCTACTCCTTGAGCCCACAAAATCAGGATTAAAGGCCGCTCAGGCCTCCAGTAAAATAATAGTTCTTTATCAAAATAAACTTCTTATGGATCTAACAATAAGAAAAGAAAAACTTAAGCTCCAACGATTATCAGAGAGCCCAAAACTCACTATGGCTCGATCTTTGCGAAAAATAACTACAAATCCCTGCGAACTGCCTGAAGTGCTCGAATTTATCCAAACAGAAAAAAACAATTTAATGAGTTATCGAGAAAACTTTGCTGGCTTTAATATTTTGGCCCAAAACGTGCAATGGGTTTACGCCAATGAGGACGTTCAAGCGTTATGATTTTTGAATTTTTAAAAGCCACTTTAGTCATGAGCATTTTACTGGGGCTGCTAAATTTATGGAAAATTTCAACTTTAAACACAGAGGATAAAGTTTTTTATGTCAAAAGCGCAAAATGAAATACATGATTTAAACTCTTTTAACTGGACACTTCCCAAGATCGACAGAAGCGAAAGCCCCCTAGAAACCATAGAAACTGAAAACTCTAAAATAAAAAAAATTCTTGAAAATCCACTTTTATTAAAAATCGGGATCCCATTTTTCTTACTAATAATTTTATTTTCGATAAGCTTTAAGAATAAAACTGAAAGAATAAACAATCTTCCCTCAAACAATTTTATAGAAGTGATTGTTTCTCCACTCGCAATAGCCAAAGGCAGGAGAATTCCAGAAGATATCCTCCAAACTCTAGGAATTCCAAGTAGAGATTTAAGCAAAACGCAAAAATTACAACTATTTAAAGCTTCGCAATCTAACGCCATAAAAGGAAGTCTTATAGCCAAAAAAGACATACCACCCTTTAAACCTTTATTTTGGACTGATTTAACTTTGAATCAAAATTCTTCAAAAGCAGCTTCAAAAATTCAAATATTTTATAAAGGAGAAAAATAAATGTCTCTTCCACAACTTCTCTGCCTGAGCCTAATATCATTTCAAGGCAGCGAGATAGCCCACGTTCCGGAACACATACGTAAACTCAGTGAAGCCAGAATTCTCAATCAAATGTACAGAGTTCTTCCCGACTATAAGGTTGAATTTGAAAATAACGAATGTCCAAACAAGATTCAATATTACTATGATTCACAAAATATCATTATCACCGGAGACAACTCAGTCTGGAGTGGCCGAATGCAAGTTTCACTGACTGAGCTTTTAGATGGTAGACGACTCACCCTTGAAAATTATGTGAGAAGCAATGTCAGCATGACAACAACAAACGTGCCCAAAAAAAGAAAAAGTTCCTGGATCCCTTGGATACTCAGCACAGCGGCGATAGCCATTACGACTGGAGCCATTCTGGCCATTCAAAAAAACAAGGCTCAAAACAATCGTCCCGCAGAGAATCGGCTACCCACAAAATCTAATGACCCAACAAATACCGAAACCCACGCTCCAGTCCCTATTAACTTTTAGACGGACCCGGTGGATGGCTGATTTTGCACTTTGAAGCTTTAGTAATTTTTTTAAAAAAACCTACGCTCGCCTCTACGGCATATAAAGCCATTCCCTGGCTTTTATAGTGTGCTAAAGATTCAGCTTTCTGAACAGGACTTGTGCCCGCCATTGTCATAGCATTTAAGAAATTTCCATTTTTATCAAAAAAACCAATATCTATATCAAAGGGCACATTCTTCATCCAAAAACTCAACTCAATTTCATAGGGAAAAACAAACAGCATACCTGTTCCAACAGGGATTCCTGTCCGATGCATTAATCCAGTTGAACGACTTTCGTCGTTATCGGCAATTTCCAATAATAGTTTTTTATTGCACACTAGAAACTCTTTTTTGGATAAACTCTGCGCTTTTGCAGAATAGTTTTGCCCAAATGAATAACGGCACAAAAAGATAATCATTATAAAAATGCTTAATTTAATTTTTCTCAATTTATTCCCCTTTACTATCATTTCTCGAAATAGGACCAGCTCAAGCGCGTAACTTCTTTCCAATTATTATAAAAAACTCTAACACTTTCTCCACTTATTCTAGAATAGCTGTCAAAATCTTTTAATATTTCATTGTCCAAAAAACGCATTTCAAAAATTAAAGACTTCCAAGACTCGAAATCTTCCTCGCTCAAGCTTAAATGGTCGAAGAGAAAATCCATATCATCGCCATAGCCTAAATGCCCTTGAAACCATCGAGCAATGCTTAACTTTAACCAAGACAATTGCTTGGCGCTTAACGGATTTTCAATACATTTTAAAGTACGCTCAACAAGTTCAAAGGCCTGAACATCAACTTGTTCATCAGGATAGAGATCTTTTAGTGCTGATAAAAGAAAAAAAATAACATCAACGTTACTGAGCTGAGATCTTGCCCTTAGAGGCATATCAAGAAGTTCAACTTTTTTAAGAGTCCAAAGTTTAGTTTTTGATTTCTCAATAAAAGCTTTAACGGTATTTCCGGCATCTAACTGAGTCCCAAATCTCTTTTTGGAACGAACTGCATTTCTTGCGAAACAAGTCATTTTTCCATAATCTCGAGTGAAAATTTGAACTATCTTATGATTTTCTTCAAAAAGTAGCGCACTCACCACAAAAGCATTTGTTGAGAACTCTCCCTCGATTTCGGGAAGACGCTTTGTTTCCATTTAGAACTAAACCAAGGAGGGCTGAGGTATTTCTTGTTTATAAGTCGCAAAAAATACGGCTCCACTTAAGTTTACACAAAGAGAAACTAATTGCTGAACCGTAACTATAGAGGTTCCAAACGCAGCGCTGGGTGCCCCAAGAGCTAAAAATATTGCTGAAAACGCGACTTGCCCAACTCCCAAACCCATAGGAGCTACAGGAATGGCCATAGCAATAAGGCCCAAAATTCCCGAAAGCACAAAAGTGCTCACACTCACAGAACCCCATGGGCTAGGTCCATATATTGTATTTGCAATAATCCAAAAACACGCCATATTCACAATGTGAATAAACACCGACAACAAAAGCACGCGCCACAAAATCATAGGGCGCTTTTTATAAGCCACAATGATTTCATACAAAGGTTCAACTTTCTTATACCAAAAGCTTTCAGAATATTTCTTTGGCAAATGATTTGGAAACTTAGATCCCCAAATTGTTAAAGCAAGAAAAAAAGCCAATATAGATATCGCTCCAAGCATTAGAGTGGTGCCCAAAGCTTGAATCAGGTGAATTAAATTACCGTTACCAGCAGCCACCAAATGTCGACCAAAAAAGTATGCGGTTCCTGACAACAAGACCATTCCCAGAAGACCCACGACTCGATCTAAAAATATCGTTGAAACAGCAGCCACTTTCTTTTCAGGAAAACGTTTGGCTACATAAACAGCCTTCACCAAATCACCCCCTACGGTTCCAGGAATAACTGATGAAAAAAACTGCCCTAACATACCTAGCCGAACAGCTGCCGTATATTTTAGCTTTAATGAAAGCCCCCCAACCATGGTTCGCCATCGATAAAAGCTAATGAGATAATTTCCAAATATAATTAAAACGCACAGAAGGGCTCTAGAGGGCTGCTTCAAAAAAACACCCAGGTCGTTTAGAGAAATTTTACCGCTTTTCAAGAGTAGCGTTAAAATCCCTATAGCAAAGGTCCATTTAGCCAGAGCAATAAAACGTTCTTTCCACTTTTTATTCATTTGAAATTCCTGCTTTGCCTCAATATGCTAGACCTTCATTAATCATGAAGCAAGGAAGCGTACTCATAACAGGAGCTGCTGGATTTTTAGGCAGTCACCTTTGTGAAAAACTTCTCAGTGAAGGGCATCAAGTCATTGGAATCGACAATTTCATCACGGGTGGCAGACAAAACGTAGACTTTTTAAAAAGCCTTCCTGAAGCCAACGATAACTTTAACTTTATAGAACATGATGTATCCACTCCATGGCCTGAAATAAAGTTAAACAAAGCCCTAACTCACTGTTTTCACTTTGCCTCACCCGCGTCTCCCCCGCTCTATCAAAAAAATCCTTTTGAAACTATTTGGGCCAACACCACGGGGCTTTACAACGCGCTCACCTTTTCCCACCAACACAATGCTCGACTTATTTTTGCTTCAACAAGTGAAATTTATGGAAATCCGTCTATCAGCCCACAACCAGAAAGTTACTGGGGTAACACCAATAGCTACGGGCCGCGCTCTTGTTATGACGAAGCCAAAAGACTGGGAGAAAGTATTATTTGGTCTTTCAACCAACAATACGGAACTAAACATGGTCTCGTAAGAATCTTTAACACTTATGGCCCTAGAATGAATCCCGACGATGGCCGTGTGATTATCAATTTCTTGGTTCAATTTCTTAGAAAAACTCCATTGACCGTTTACGGTAATGGTCATCAAACTCGAAGCTTTTGTTATATCGATGACCTTATTGAAGGGGTCCTGTCCTACGCCTTTACTGAAATTTGTGAACCTGTGAACATTGGCAATGACTTTGAAATGAAAATTATCGATGTCGTTGAAACTCTAAAGGACATGTTTCCAGCCGATACTATCGAAGTTGTTCACTCTGACTTACCCCAAGACGATCCGCTTCAAAGAAGACCCGATCTTCAAAAAGCTGAACGTCTTTTAGGATGGAGACCCAAAGTCAGCCTTCGAGAAGGCCTTGAGAAAATGATTGCTTGGCTGAGAGACGACATCGGAATCACATGAGTCTTAGAATTGTCTCTGTTCTCTATAACAACAGAGACACTCTTATTGATTTTTTAGATTCGCTAGAGCGCTATATAGATTTTCCTTCAGAAATCGTTCTCTGGGATAACGCTAATGACTCAAAATATGTTGAAGAATATTTAAAAAATCATCCTCGATTCCGCCATAAAATTATACTTAAGGGCCAAGAAGGAAATCTTGGTTTTTCGAAAGCCGCCAATAAAGCGGCTCAGCTAAAAAGCACTCTAAACCCGAGTGCTTTTCTTTTCTTAAATCCCGACGGTTTTCTCGCTAGCCCAATCACGCAGAAAATATTCGATGAGATGCTAAGCTTAAATGCGCTAATTGGATTAAGAGTCTTCAATGACGCCACTAAAAATTCTCGGCAAGCAAGCGCCCGCAATTTCCCAGGGAGCTTAACTGCACTATTTGGAAGAGAAGGTTATCTAAGCAGACTTTGGCCCCAAAACCCTTGGAGTCGAAAATTTTTAAAATCTGACATCGACCCAAATAAAATTCAACAGGTTGATTGGGTCAGCGGCTGTGCACTTTTTTGTACGGCCTCATTATGGAAAACTCTTAATGGATTTGATGAAAACTACTTTCTCTATGTTGAAGACGTCGATTTAGGTCGCAAAGCACAACAACTCAATATTCCTGTAATGTATTTTCCTAAAATTGACGTCGTTCACACTATCAAAGGATCTTCCGAAGGACACAGTCTTTGGCCCGACATATATCATCATCAGGGAATGTGGAAATTTTATCTAAAATGGGCGGGACCTAAAAAATACATTTGCGCTCCCTTTGTGGCCTTAGGAATCATTTTTCGATTTTGCCTGAGGAGATTCATTTAATGAAAACTTCCTCCCCCCTTATTTTACTCAGCACCTATAATGGGGAAAAATGGATTAACGAATTGCTTGAAAGCCTCAAAAAGCAAAGTCTTAATACTTGGACTCTTTTAGTCAGAGACGACGGATCTAACGACAAAACCGTAGATATTTTAAAAAATTTTTCTAAAAATGATTCAAGATTAATTCTCGTCCAAGACACCTTAGGCAATCTGGGCCCCACTCAAAGTTTTTCAAAACTTTTAGAAATATCCCTAAGTTATCCACAAGAGCATGTGTTTTTTTGCGACCAAGACGACATTTGGTTAACTCATAAACTTGAAACACTTTCAAAAACTTTAAATGAATATGAATTCGCCCTTGGTAGAGAAACACCTATTTTGCTGCATAGTCAGCTCAAAACAATAGATGATAAGGGCCATACACTAAACATCTCCTATCATAACCAAATGAATTTTGACCCTGAGTTTTCTCAAGAAAAAATTTCACATCTTCTCGTTCAAAATTTTGTAGTTGGATGCAGTAGCGCCATCAATAAAAGTTTGGCAAAAATTGCTAGCCCAATACCTACCCACGCCCTCATGCACGACTGGTGGTGCGCCTTAATAGCTTGCACTCTAGGAAAAATTGTTTTTATTGATGAAGCCCTGACTTTGTATCGAGTTCATTCAGGCAACGCATCAGGCGCTGGTAAAAAAAATAGAATATTAGATTTTTTTAATAAACCTCAAAAATGTTTTGAGCTCATAGAACAAAGAATCTCTCAAGCCAAAGAATTAAGCCAAAGACTTCAGCTTAGAACTATTGATAATAAAAACCCAAAAATTGTTTATTTAAACACTTTTATAAAAACTCTAGACGATAAAAGTCTAAACTCTTTTTTTAAAATCCGAAACTTAGGTCTTCAAATGCAGGGAATTGACCGTAGCTTATTCTTCTACGTCACTCTTCTGCTAAGATCTCTTCGTTCCAATAAAAGCTAAGTCTGCTTAAGCGGCGTCGGCGACTTGTCTATTCTTATCGCCGCTACCGCTTGGAGAAGCTTTTGCTTTTACGCTTTGACGTTTCTTGAAGGGAGAGCGCTCTAAAGCTAGCTCTAAAACTTCGCGAACATCAGAAACTGATTTGAATTCCACGTTGGCTTTCACTTCTTCAGGAACATCAACGAGATCCTTAACGTTTCGTTCTGGAATCACTACAGTGGTGCAACCATGTCGGTGAGCCGCAAGTGATTTCTCTTTCAATCCACCTATAGGTAATACTTTTCCTCGTAAGGAAATTTCACCAGTCATAGCCACATCTCTTCTCACGGGTATTCCTGTTAGCAAGCTAACAATAGCCGTTGTGATTGTAATGCCCGCACTCGGTCCATCTTTTGGAACCGCTCCAGAAGGAAAGTGAATGTGGAGTTCGTTTTTAGAAAACCACTCAGGATCTATATTGAGATCTTTTCCATTGGCGCGAATCCAGGATGTTGCCGCTTGGCAAGATTCTTTCATCACATCTCCTAAGGATCCTGTGAATTGTACTCTTGAATCACCCTTCATTGAAGTGACTTCAACTTCAAGAACATCTCCACCCAGAGAAGTCCAAGCTAAACCTGTACAAACTCCCACTTCGTTTCTTTCACGAAGATCTGTGGGCAAGAATCTAGGTGGTCCTAAAAACTCTTCTACTTTGCTTTCATCTATTGTGACACAAGGGAAAGCAGCTTTACCGTCCCAAGTCGCTACGTCATGTGCCACTTTTCGAGCGCAAGATCCTAATAATCTTTCAAAATTTCTTAGACCTGCTTCTCTTGTGTACTCTTTGATAATTTTTTTCAAAGAATCATCTGTAAAGACTACAGCATCTCTAGTGATCCCGTTTTCTTTAACTTGCTTTCTTATTAGATATTGACGAGCAATTCGCATTTTATCTTCTTCAGTGTAACCAGACAATTCAATCACTTCCATTCGATCGCGCAATGGAGCCGGAATTGTATCCAAAGAGTTAGCTGTAGAGATAAAAAGAACTTTCGACAAATCAAAATTGATATTCAAATAGTGATCTCTAAAAGCGTTATTTTGCTCAGGATCTAATACTTCGAGTAATGCACTTGAAGGATCGCCCTTATAGTCTCTACCCAATTTATCGATTTCATCGAGCATAATAACAGGGTTATTTGTAGCGGCTTGCTTAATAGCTTGAATCACTCGACCAGGCATCGCACCAACGTAAGTTCTTCGGTGACCACGAATTTCAGCTTCGTCATGAACACCACCTAAACTTATTCTTACAAACTCTCTGCCCATCGAACGTGCAATCGACTTTCCTAATGAAGTTTTACCCACACCAGGAGGGCCACTTAAACAAATAATTGGACCCTTATTATCTTTCTTAAGTTTACGAACGGCCAAGAATTCAAGAATTCTTGTTTTAATTTTTTCCAAGTCGTAATGATCTTCATCAAGTACTTTTTTCACTTCAACAAGATTGAGATGATCTTCTGAACTCTTTGTCCATGGAAGGTCACAAATCCAATCAAGGTAAGATCTAATAATTGAAGCTTCAGACGAATCTGGATGCATACGTTCCAAACGACCCATTTGTTTATAAGCTTCAGTTTTAGCTTCATCACTCAAAAAGGCATTCTCAATCTTCATGCGCATTTCAGCCATTTCATCGTTGCGAGGATCATTTTCTCCAAGCTCAGATTTAATGGCCTTCATTTGCTCACGTAAAAAATGCTCTCTTTGATTTTTACTGAGTTCATCACGTACTTGATTCTTAATTTTACTTTGAACACTAAGAATATCGAGTTCTTTAGCTAAGAATTCTTTTACTTTCTTTAAACGTGCTACAGGATCAGCCGTCTCAAGAATGTCTTGAGCTTCGCTCACTTTCAATCCCAAATTACTGGTGATGAGATCAGCCAGTCTTCCGGCGTCTGAAATTTCTTCAACCACCAAGAGAATGTCCGGTGAGAGCATTTTTCCAAGATTAATAACTTGCTCTAGCTGTTCACGGACTGCTTTAAGAAGTTGTTCTTCTTCACCACCCGTTGCAGTAGCTTCATCTCTGATTCTTTCAATGTTCACTTGATAGTAAGGTTGAGTTTGCTGAAAGTTTTTAATTTTCGCTTTTGCGATTCCTTGAGCAAGAATTTTAATGCGCCCATCAGGAAGCTTTCTCATCCTCATGATCATTGCCACAGTTCCAGTGGTAAAAATATCTTCTGAAGAAGGATTGTCGTCTCCAATTTTCTTTTGAGTGGATAAGAAGATTAATCGATCTCGACTCAAAGATTCGTAGACAGCTTTAATCGAAGCGTCTCTTCCAACAAATAGTGGGAGTATCATAAAAGGAAACACCACCACATCTCTCACTGGGAGCATGGGAAGCGATTCTGGTATCACAATATCGTCCGTGTCGTTTTTAGGGGCCATGAGCCTTCCTTCCTTTTTTGGGGAACATAATATTCCCCTCTATGAACTCATCGGAATATGGCTAAATGGCTTTAATATTTTAAGAGAGTTTATTGATGAGAGGCGTCGAAATCTAAGAGTGAAATATCGCCAATATATTGGAAGCTCCCTCGTCTAGACTGAAAAAGCTGTAGAGTTCCCATAGGATCTCGCTCTGCGTCCCAACGATGTTTTCCAACAACACCCTTAATTTCGCCCAATGATTCGAGTGATGAACGAGTTTCATCTCTAGAGCGTAGGTTTTTTGACTCCTCAAAAAGCTGCTTCAAGCTCAACGCTAAGTCGTAAGTAATAGCGGAAATGTCCACAGGAGCTCGCCCAAACTTAGCCTTATACTTATTCATAAAGTCTTGAGTGAATTTATCAGTTTTTTCAGCAAGACTAATATCTACACAATAAGCGTTGTCCATATACTGACCCGCTCTAGAGAGTAGTTGTTTATTATTCCAACTCGAAGGTCCAAAAATTTTAACGTCTTTAAGGTCTTCAAAAACCAATGTCGGAATAATTTGCCCAACGGCTTTATAGGTGTCAGGAATAAAAATCACATCGAAATCCACTATAGGGCTCAATTTCATTTTGGCTTTGTCACGCGCACTTACAGGTTTTCCAGTTTTTTCCTGCAAAAGCCTCACTTCATCTTGAAGTTCTAAATTTCTAAAAACAGGAAAACCCGTACCGACTAAATTTCGAACGGCATCCACAAAATCAGATTCGTTAGGATTATAGGATTCAGCTGCAGCCATGAATCCACCACGATTTTTAACGGCATCAAAATAGGGCTTTGCAAAACCTTTTCCAAAATTATCTTCGGGAAATAAAATTGCAAAACGATGGGCCCCTAAACGTTCCCATGCATAATTCACAACGGCCTGAGCTTGAAGTTCAGCTGAAAGGGCAAATCTAAACAAATAAGGACTCTTTTCAATTAAGCCCGATCGAGGCGACAAAGAAATATAAGGGACTCCATATTGTTGCGATAATTGAGCCGCTTGTTCTGCTTGCTCAGCCAAAGTAGGTCCAATAATTAATAAAACCTTTTCCTGTAAAACTAATCGCTCAAAAGCCGATCTAAAAGACTCTAAATTAGTTCCAGAATCCTCATAAACTAACATGGGCAAGCCAGGACTCTTATCCCAAACTAAATCAATACCTTCACGCGCTCTTTGGGACCAAGCCGCAAAACGACCACCCGATGGGAATAAAACGCCAATTTTAGATTCTGCTGAATCACTAAAAGAATTTACGTTTTGTTTTAAAAATAGAGCATCCCTGTAATAGCTACTATCGTGAGATTCATAAGCTAAAATTGCATTGATATAAAAATCAGCATCAGCCTTGTTTCCCTTGGCCATTAGTAATTTAGCCAATCGAAGAGAAGCCGCATTTCCTGGAAAACCTTTATTAGAATATTCTCGAACAACTAAAGAAGCTTCTTTTTCGTTAAGGTTATTGGAAATGAGCTGATTGATTTTTTGCTTAATATTTTCACTTTGTTCTGGGCCAACATCAGGCTGCCTATAAGCTTTCACGAAGGCCAATACAGCATCCCTAAAATTACCCTGTTCTTCTGCTAATTGACCCCACAAAGAAAACAATGCCAAGTGATCACGTTGAGGAAGTTCTTCGAGTCTCACATTATACAAACTTCTTAAAGCCTCATCGCCTCGACCATTGGCTTGAAAGACCTTAGCTTTTACAATCCAGGCTTGGCCGCGCAAACGCGACGGAGGATTCATGTCCATAACCTTGGATGAAAAATCCTCAGCTTCTGACCATTTTTGTGCTTCTAAGGCGCTTTGAGCCAAGAGCAAAAATGCTTCGTCTACGTATTGTCCGTTTGGATTTTGTTCAACGTATTGAGCAATCCTTCGACCGCCTTCAACCTTTTTCCCATCAAGAAAAATTCTTCGCGCTTCAAAATAATCGCTTCGTGTATTGCCATCGTCTTGAGCACTTCTATAAACCACAGGACCCTGAGGCTTTTGAACGGGGGGAGCTTCAACAGTTCTTCGATCTTCATTTTTTGTCGCGGCTGTGGGCTTTTCAGGTTCTTTTCTAAGACTTCCACCCGTAGAACAAGCCGTTATTGAGCTTAACAATAAAAGCCACTTCGATTTAAATCCAAAATGATTTATTCCCACAATGAATTTTTAACAGGGGATTTGATGAACTTCGAGTCTTTTTGAATCTCAAGCGTGCTAAGAGCGAAAATAAACACGGCGCGCTAATTTATTCAAATATCATACCACTTAAAAAAATTTGCGGATATAGTTTCTCTTATAGATAAAGTGCCCAGGAGGGATCTTTGATGAAACGAAACCTATTTTTAAGCCTATTTTCTATAATACCTATTCTAACCTACTCTTTAAATACACTCGCTGCAGAACCTGTTTTAAAATATGATCATTTAGATTGTCGTTTAGTAACTACCGATAATCAACCCGCTATAAAATTTGAACTTTATCCAATTGACCAATTTGGAAGTCATTGGATTCTCCATTCTGATGAAAGAGTTAACTTCAAAAATAAAACGTTTCAAGTAACAGCAACCCTGGAATTAAGAGAAGAACGAGTTGTTCGACTGGGCTTAGGTTTAGCAGAATTAAAAAATGAAAAAGGTAACGAAGTAGCCTTGTGGAAAGCAGAAACAGGAACTTTTTCAACGAACCCTAATGCCCCAGATTTTTCATTAACTGTGAGAGGCTATCCCACACCAATAGACTTCTCCTCACCGTATGTTTATTTTGATTTTTCTTGTTACACAATTTACAGAAATTTCTAATAGAACTGCATAAGTTTAAAAATTAATGAAACCAATCTTTCATTTTATTAATAAAGCCCTGTGCTTCAGGGTAAGACTGTCCGCTAATTTCACTAAACTTTTTTAATAACTCGATTTGCTCAGAGTTTAATTTACTCGGAACCTCTACCAAAATAGTGACATACTGATCGCCTCGACCTTTGCCATTGAGATGAGCAATCCCTTTATTTTTTAGCCGAAAGCGCTTCATGTTTTGAGTGCCAGCAGGAATCGTGAGCTTCACTTTTCCTTCAAGAGTGGGAACTTCAACTTCAGCACCTAAGGCCGCTTGGGTGAAGAGAACTGGAATTTCACAATGAATGTCGTATTCTTCGCGCTTGTAGAATGGATGATCTTTGACGTTAATAACGACATAAAGATCTCCAGCAGGACCCCCGTGATATCCAGGTTCGCCTTCGCCTCGTAATTTTAATTTTTGACCAACATCAATTCCAGGAGGAATTTTAACGGCAAGTTTTACATTATCAACAAGACGACCAGAGCCACGGCAATCACCGCATTTTTTCTTAATTAAAGAACCGGAACCGCCACAATCTGGACAAGTTTTTGAAAGAGTAAAAAAACCTTGTTGAAAGCGAATTTCTCCAACTCCATTACAACCCTTACAACGCTCGGGATTTGAACCTGCTTGTGCACCCGAACCGTTACAAGTTTTACAAAGAATGTCTTTTGGAATGGAAATTTCTTTCTCTGCGCCAAAAGCAGCTTCTTCAAAAGTAATGTCCATGTTGTAACGAAGATCAGAGCCTCGTTCGCCACGAGAATTTCTCCGAGCCTGACTGCCACTACGTGCACCCCCAAAAACTTCAGAGAAGATATCTCCGAAAATATCGTTGATATCGTTAAAACCGCCAAAGCCACCCGAAAAACCGCCGAAACCCCCGGCTCCGCCGCCAGGACCACCTGCTCCCAGGCCAGCATGACCAAACTGATCATAAACTTTTTTCTTTTCGTCATTAGAGAGCACTTCGTATGCTTCTGCCGCTTCTTTAAAAAGTTCTTCAGCTTTTTTATCACCTGGATTTCGGTCAGGATGATGCTTCATCGCCAATTGACGATAGGCTTTTTTAAGCTCTTCTTTGGAAGCGCTTTTAGAAACGCCAAGCACTTCGTAATAATCTCTTTTCGCAGATGCAGCCATAGGCTCCTATTTATACAAGAAGTCTTTTAGTTAAACTTCTTTGAAGTCGGCATCAACTACGTCGTCGCCCTTTTTATTGTCTTCGGCTTTGGCTTCTTGAGATGCACCATTAGCATCCGTCTGAGCTCCAGCACCATTAGCGCCACCATTTGCAGACGCTTGGCTATAAAGTTGTTCCGCCAATTTTGCATTCAACTTATTGAGCTCTTCAGTTGTAGCCTTCATTTTATCGACATCGCCCTTTTCAAGCTCTTCTTTAGCGCGAGTTAAAATAGGCTCAATTTCTTGTCTTAATGCACCGGGGACTTTGTCGCCCATTTCTTTAAGAGACTTTTCAGTTTGATAGACGAGTGAATCAAGATGGTTTTTTGCATGCACAACTTCTGCTTTTTTCTTATCTTCAGCAGAATGTAATTCAGCATCTTTTACCATTTGCTTAATTTCATCTTCGCTCAAACCAGAGTTAGCCGTAATTTTAATAGATTGGCTCTTTCCTGTGCCAAGGTCTTTCGCAGACACGTGAACGATACCATTGGCATCAATGTCAAAAGTGACCTCAACTTGTGGCACGCCACGAGGAGCAGGAGGAATTCCTAAAAGGTCAAAACGACCTAAGGTTTTATTGTCTGCCGCCATTTCGCGCTCGCCCTGAAGTACGTGAATGCTAACGGCTGGCTGATTGTCAGTGGCTGTAGAAAAGACCTGACTTTTCTTAGAAGGAATTGTTGTATTTTTTTCTATAAGTTTTGTAGAAACACCACCTAAAGTTTCAATTCCCAAACTCAAAGGAGTTACATCGAGAAGTAGAACATCTTTAACTTCTCCTTTTAGAACTCCACCCTGAATCGCGGCTCCGATAGCCACAACTTCATCTGGGTTAACACCTTTACTTGGATCTTTTCCGAATATTTCTCGTACTTGTTCAACCACTTTAGGCATACGAGTCATACCCCCGACAAGGATAACGTCGGTGATTTCATTTTTGCTCAAACCAGAATCTTTTAAGCAAGTTTCACAAGGACCGATAACTTTTTTCAAAAGATCTTCGCAAAGAGATTCAAGTTTAGAGCGACTCAATTTAAGGTTTAAATGTTTAGGGCCGCTTTGATCTGCAGTGATAAATGGAAGATTGATTTCGGCTTCTAAAGACTCAGAAAGCATGTGCTTAGCTTTTTCTGCTTCAGCCTTTAATCTTTGAAGGGCAAATTTGTCTTTTCGTAAGTCGATTCCATCTGATTTTTGGAACTCACCTGCCATCCACTCAACCAAACGATGGTCAAAATCTTCACCACCTAGGAAAGTGTCTCCATTTGTAGCTTTTACTTCAAATACGCCATCGCCAATTTCGAGAATGGAAATATCGAAAGTACCACCACCCAAGTCAAAAACTGCGATTTTACGATCGCCTTTTTTGTCCATTCCGTAAGCTAGAGCGGCTGCAGTGGGTTCGTTAATAATACGAAGCACATCAAGACCAGCAATACGACCAGCATCTTTAGTAGCTTGTCTTTGAGCATCATTAAAATAAGCAGGAACAGTAACAACAGCATCACTAACAGTTTGTCCGAGATAATCTTCAGCGGTCTTTTTCATTTTTGTTAAAATGAAAGCAGAAACTTCTTGAGGGCTATAAGTTTTGTCTCCAACTTGAACCCAGGCATCTCCATTCTCAGCAGCCACGACTTTATAAGGAAGTGACTTCATAAGTTTTTGAACTGCAGGGCTTTCAAATTTTTGACCGATCAGTCTTTTCACTGCAAAAATAGTTCTATCGGGATTGGTGATAGCTTGGTTTTTTGCAATTTGCCCAACCAATCGCTCACCTTGATTGTTAAATCCCACAATTGAGGGAGTCGTACGGCCGCCTTCACTGTTCGTTAAAACTTTTGGACTGCCGGCCTCCATAATTGATACACAAGAGTTTGTTGTTCCTAAATCGATGCCTATTACTTTGCTCATAAATTTTGCCTCTCTTTTATTTACTATTTACAATCACTTTTGACGGACGAATCACTCTTCCATAAAGTTTAAAACCACGCTGCAATTCTTTAGTGATAACGCCGTTTTCAAAACTATCTTCTTGGCTCTGCCCAACTGCTTCATGAAACTCAGGATTAAAAGTCTCTCCCACTGAGGGTAGAACCTCAACGCCCAGTTGGGTTAAAGTTTGTTCAAAATGTTTAAGGGTCATTTCAACACCCTTTAACAAATTGTCAAAAAGTAGATGCTGAACCTTTTCAACTTCCTTTTTTTCAAGTTCTTTTACAGAACCTAAGGCCAATAAAAAATTATCTAAAACTGGGAATATCTTTTTCAATACGTCTTCGTTGGCAAATCTAAGAAAATCCAATTTTTCTCGCTCAAATCTTTTACGCATATTTTCAGCTTCTGCTGCAAAATAGGCCGCCTTTGATTTCCAATCGATGTCTTCAACTTTGGGCTCAACCTTTAACGGAGTCACTCCTGCGGTCGCAGATTCCGACGCTCCATTTTCAGTCTGATTAAGAGTTTCTTCGTTTACGGTTTTTTCGCCGTTTTCCATGCTTGATTCGCTCACTTTCCAAAGATGGGGTCGATTTTTTCAGAGTCAAGCCCTAGGCTTAGACTATCGAGGTCTTTAAACATCTTTTTTAAAATAAAATCGAGTACTTGGCGGCCCTTTTCGGTGGCTCTAAAATAGCCATTTTCAAGGCGCTCTAAGTGGCCCAAATAGGCCTCACGAGTTGTCCAGTACTGAATCAATTCTTGAGGCAACCTTTCACAATTTATTCCACCTTGCAATCGAAGACCCATCATCAAAAGTTCTTTTAAATGATCTTCGGCGCTTCGAATTTCAGTGCCCTTTTCGATGAGGGAAAAATTCTCAGCGGCTTCAAGCCATCGCTCCAAAATGCTTGGGTTTTTAATATGTCTTCCAAATCTTGAGGTGTTTTTTGAATTAAAAAAACCTCCATCTAAAAGGCCATAGGCACCAGGCCCTAAACCTAAAAATGAGGCTATTTCCCAATAAACAAGATTGTGGCGACACTCGTAATTCTTCTTAGAAAAATTTGAGATCTCGTAATGTTGGTAACCCATAGGCTCTAAAATTTCTTTTTTGAGCTTATAAAATTCGTGCAAATCATCTTCAGGAGCCTGCTCCCAGTTTTTAGAGCGCTCCGTAGTTAAAGTGAGTTGATAAGTAGAAATATGATTAGGAGAAAATTCCAGAGCTTTATTTAGATCATTTTCCCATTCTTTAAGCGTTTGACCAGGCAAGGCATACATCAAATCTAATGACCAATTGGGGCCCCAATTCTTTTGAATAATTGAGAGCGCTTGAATGTTTTTTAATGGATTTGTTTTTCTCTCTAATCTTTCTAAAAACTTTGATTCAAAAGACTGTATTCCCAAAGACAATCGATTCAATCCCAAGTGTTTCCAGTGCTGAAGCCTCTCTTCATTAATATCTTCAGGATTGGCCTCAAGTGTCCATTCATAGTCAGCTGCCCAGTTAAAATTATCTTTAAGAAATACGACAAGCTCTTCCCAAATTTGAGGGCTCAAAAGTGAAGGAGTGCCGCCTCCCATAAAAAAGGTGGTAATTGTGCTGTCATTTGGAATTTTCTGCTTCCAAGTTTTGATTTCGTTTTTTATTCCCTCTAACCATTTTTGCTGAGGCTCAATGCGTTGCTCATCCCAAGAATTGAAATCACAATATCCACATTTGTGCCGACAAAACGGAGAATGTATATATAATGATAAGGCTTTCATAATTTTCAATTTCCCGGATAAGGTGGCTTTATATGGAACTTTGCTACGAGCATCAATTAAAGAATGGCTTAAAAACTTTATTTATTCCCTCAAAACAAGCACCCGTTATTGCTGTACAGGCCTGGATTCAATACGGCGCCGCCGACGAAAGCGACAAAGAGGCTGGATTAGCTCACTTTTTTGAGCACCTCCTTTTTAAAGGAACAAAAAAACGACAGGTCGGACAGATTGCCCGTGAAGTCGAATCCATCGGTGGAGACATCAATGCTTTCACTAGTTACGACCACACCGTTATGCATATGACTTTAGGAAGTCAGCATTTAGCTCAAGCTCTCGATATTTTATCGGATTCGCTCATCAACACGATTCTTGACCCCGACGAAATCAACAAAGAAAGAGAAGTTGTTATCGAGGAAATGAAGCGACGACACGACAGCCCTTCAAGTATTGCTGGCGATTTACTCAGAGAACGCCTCTTTGCGGGCCATCCCTATTCACGTCCAGTTATTGGCTTTGAAGATGTTTTAAAAAAAATCACAAGAGACGAACTATTAAAAGCTTACCAAAGACGTTATGTAACGGACAATATTTTCCTAGTTGTGGCCGGAGATTTTGAAGCTAAGAGAGCCGAAGCTGAAGTTGAAAAATCTTTTTCAAGTATGTCGAGCCAAAAGCACAGCCATGGTCAAAGAAAAACTGAATACGGGAAAAACGAAAAACTACTCCTACACCCTTTTAAAACCGAAAACATCATAACTCACTTAGCCTGGAAGGGAACAGAGATTGGAAATGAATCCGACGTGGCCGCTCTCGATGTTTTGAGTTTTATTATGGGCCAATCTGAAAGTTCCCGCTTAATTAAAAAATTGGTTTTAGATGATAATTTAGTGGATTCCATTGGCATGGGCTCATGGACTCCTAAAAACACTGGTTCCATTGACATTTCCTTTCGTGCTTCACCAAAATCAGCACAAAAGATTCCACGAATTCTTAAAGAAATTCAAAATTGTTTTAATCGCCCCATTGATGATAACGAATTAGAGCGTGCTAAAAAGAATATGCTTTCGTCTTTAATTTACTCTAAGGAAAGTGTAGATGGGCTCGCTCAAAGATTTGCCGCAATGAAATCACTAACGGGCTCTTGGGAAAGAGACCTCACCTATTATGAAGAAGTTAAAAGACTTGAAGTCTCCGACCTCAATAGAGTTTATGAAAAATATATAAACTGGAATGAAGCTTCGCTCATTGGAATATATCCTGAAAATATTTCTGCACCAAAATTAAGCAGCTCGCTCTTTGATAAAAGCCCTAAACCCAGCTCCAAAAAACTTAAGACTCATAAACCTAACGTTGAAAAGTGGAATTTCAATGGATTGACCATATTGCACAAAGAAGTAAAACATCTTCCTATTTGCAGTTTAAGATGGGCAGGACTGGGCGGACAAAGAATTGAAAGCTCCGCAAAAATGGGAACAGGATCATTATGGTCCAAAGTTGTCGACACAGGCAGTGAGAATTATCGAGGAAAAAAAATTGATCGTCATGGCGTCAACCTTTTACTCGACCAAGCCAGTGCCTCCATCAGTACTTTTCATGGGAGAAACAGCTGGGGTTGGCAACTCGATTCTATGAGCGAAGACTTTGAATCTCTTTTCGAACTCATGTCGGCACTCAAAGAATACCCTTCATTTAACAAAAGCGAGTTTGATTTAGAAAAAAAATATCAAAAACAACAAATTAAATCTCAAAAAGATTCTTCAACTTCAATATTGTATCAAATCTTTCACCAAAAACTATTTGGCAAACATCCCTTCAGCTTTCAATCTAGAGGAACTCTTGAAACTTTAGAAAAAGTTAAAGTTCAAGACCTAGTTAAGTACAACAAGCAACAAGAAAGCCAAAAACAAGTGCTTTCAATTGTTGGAAATATTAGCCGAGATAAGCTCAGTCGAATTTTAGATGAACATCTTGGGAAAAAGAAGTTCTCTAAAAATGAATCCCTTCTGAAAAGAAAAGCTCCAAAAAATCCGGCTGGCCCCATGAGTGTTTTTGAAAACGCAGATAAAGCCCAAACTCATATTTTATTAGGTTTTCCAACTGATGGGATTTTCAATAAGGATCATTATTCATTAGTCGCCATGACAGCACTTTTATCGGGCCAAGGAGGACGACTCTTTCTTGAGCTTCGCGACAAACTTTCGCTCTGTTATTCAGTAGGCCCCACTTTACTTGAAGGTATTGATGGCGGTTATTTCGGATTTTATATCGGAACTTCACCTGACAAAAAAGAATTGGCTCTAAAAAGTATTTGGACTGAAATTGAAAAACTCAAAAACAATCTTGCGCCAGAAGAAGAATGGAATCGTGCTTTAAATTTTTACAGCGGTCATCATTTAATTGAACAACAACATTTTTCGGCTCAGGCCATGGGCATGGCGCTCGACGAACTCTATGGCAAAGGATTTGAAAATTATTTCAATTACACTCAAAACCTTATGAAATGTAGCGCTAAGGATGTTCAAAGAGTTGCACAAAAATATTTTTCTAAGCCTTATGTGCTTGCCGAAGTAGGCCCTAAATAGTTGGCTAAGAAAAAGCCCACTTAAATAGAAGAGTGCAGGAAACTCGCCCACTCGCGCCAAAAACCTTCAACTTCTGTTGAGTCTTGCGATTCGGGAGCCATTTCAGTGTTTTTACGAATGAGGGGTTCACTCGAAGCTTTGTCTTCAATATTAAAGCGGCATTCAGTACCTAATACTTTAGAAAAAGCATTGGCTAATTTTTCTACTAGTTCTTTATTGCTAATAACAAATCCGCGCGGACGTCTTATAGAATAAGCTTCTTCATTTAAAGCTTCTTCTAAATAAAATCGCGCCAACCAGGGTGCAGGAATATTATCTCTAATAAACTTCGCTGAATTTAGAGTGGGCACCCTTCCCGATTTCCATTCTTTCGCAAAAAAAGGAGCCAGGCGATCTAAATTTTCCCAAGTGCCAATTGGATTAGGAATTACAATTTTTGAACAAGGCAGTTTTTGTTCTTGTGCAAAAAATTTAAGAACTTGCCATATTAAATTTTTAGTCACGCCGTAAATACTCACGGCAGGAGACTCAGTCGTAGGTGCGCCTGGGGCCTGAGAATAACCCTCACCAGGTTCAAACATCGAACCCGAGTGAATCACCCTCTCACATCCGCTTTCCTTTAACGCAATTATAATTTCTCTAAGTTTTAAAGTAGAGTTAGAAAAACTATTTCGAAAATCAAAATCAGGGCTACGATATCCCTTTATCGAAGCCCCATGATTGATAAAAATATTAAACTTTTTTTCTTGAATGCTTTTTAAAAAATTATCTGAACCCAATGGAGCATTTTCAATAAAGTTTTTAACTCCCGAAAACTCAATTCGGCGCTTTACGTAGTCGTCGTTATAAGAATTTTTAGTTTGAGTTAAGCTAGCCCAAACTTCATCGCCATTTTCGATAAAAGCTCGAGCGATATGGGCACCAGTAAAAGAGCTTAAGCCGGTAAGGAGGATCTTTCGCGACATAAAATATTATCCAAATTCTCAGGAGGATGAACGTCGGTCATAGTCTTTAGGTGCTTGAAGCGCTCCTGGAATTCAAAAGCATCCAATTCTCGAAGTCTATTGAAACTAAAATCTTCAACAGTAAAACTGGCCATCACACATCCCGTGAAAACCGCTTGTTTAAGCAATTTTTCCCAGGTCGAAGGTTTTTGACGAGCCATGTGACGATCGGCACCAGTAGAGGCCAAAAAACCCATAAATGCACCGGCAAAAGAATCGCCTGCGCCAGTGGGGTCTACAACTTTCTTAAGCGGATAAGCAGAGGCCAAGAAAAGCTCGGAGCGAGTTCTCAACATGGCTCCATATTCACCGCGTTTAATAACTAAAACGCTAGGGCCCATATCTAAAATAGCATCAGCAGCAGAAAGAACATTATCTTTTCCTGAAAGCATTAGAGCTTCTTTTTCGTTAATTGAAAGAATATCAATTCTCTTTAAAAGCTTTCTTAGAGATTCTGATTTTCCAGTAATCCAAAAGTTCATGCTATCGCAAGCAACTAGACGCGGCGCCTCAACTTGATCTAGTACAGAGTGCTGCAAATCGGGATCTATATTTCCAAGAAAAACATAGGGAGAAAGTTTTTGCTCTTCGCTGAGTCGAGGATCGAAATGTTCAAAAACGTTCAAAAATGTAGAAAGGGTTTTAGCTTCATTTAGATTGTCTCTATAGTCACCGACCCAATGAAAAGTCTGACCATGAGCTACTCGAACGCCCCCCACATCAATGCCGCGATCCTTAAGCCAAGACAACTCTTTAAGGGGATAATCTTCACCCACAACTGCAACAACCTGAACCGGAGCAAAAAAACTGGCTGCAATTGAAAAATAATTTACTGAACCTCCAAGAACAGACTGAACTTTACCTGAAGGGGTTTCGACCGAGTCAAAGGCCATGGAGCCTACTGTTAAGATGTTATTATTCACAGATTGTGTTTAAATTGTGAGCAGAAGGAAATGTCAATTCGCAATTTGTAGAAGCTAAAGAAATTATAATTGAGTCTTTTGCTTCATATGAATTCTTTGGCTATGGATAAGCTATGAATCATACCTATTTTGGGATCTTATCTGGAGGCGCTGGCACTCGTCTTTGGCCTGTATCCAGAGAGAAAGCTCCTAAGCAATTTTACGATTTAGGCAACTCAGGGAAATCACTGCTCATTGATACTGTTGAACGCCTAGAAAAGTTTGGTGAACTCAGCATCATTACAACAGCTCTCTTAGACAAGGGAACTTTTGGCATGCTGCAAAAATATGGAAAAAGCGCCAGCATCATTCCCGAACCCGATGCCAGAAACACAGCCCCAGCCGTTGCGCTATTTACAGCATTATGTCTTCAAAAAGATCCCAATGCCGTAGTGGGAATATTTCCAGCCGATCACGTTGTGAAAAAAAATTCAGAATTTGAAAAAGCCGTTGAGTCGGCAGTTCAATTAGCAAGCCAAGGAAACATTGTGACTCTTGGGATTGAACCCACCCATCCTTCCGATGCTTACGGTTATATCGAATTAGAAACAAAGTTTGATACAAAAGCTTTAAAGGCTCTCAAGGTAAAAAGATTTATCGAAAAACCTTCAAGTTTTAGAGCCGAAGAATTACTTCAAACTAAACGCGTCGTTTGGAATGCGGGAATCTTTATTTTTTCAGCCAAAACAATGGCTGAAAAACTTTCACTCCACATGCCTGAACTTTGGAAATTAATTAGCGGTATCAAATCTGATTTGAGTAACCTAAAAGATATTTATCCTAAAGTACCCAAGGAAAGTATCGACTATGGAGTGATGGAAAAGCTGAGCGATCTTTATTGCCTACCTGTTGATATTGGTTGGTCAGATTTGGGTTCATGGGAAGAAATTTCAAAAAATGGAATTAAAGCTGCCGATGTGATTGAAGTGGATGGGCATCAAAACTTTTATCAAGGTGTACCAAAAACTAAAAAGAAAGCGGCCTTTGTTGGAGTCAACGATATTGTGGCCGTGGATACACCCGATGCTTTACTCATAGTCAAAAAAGGTTACGGCCAAAAAGTGCGTGATGTCGTGCAAATCATGAAGTCAAAGCATCCGCTTTTAACTAAAGAACACGTTTTTGAAGAGCGCCCTTGGGGAAGATTTCACGTTCTTGAAGACACCGATTACTTCAAATCAAAAGTCATCACTGTTTGGGCTGGCCAAAAATTATCTTACCAAAGTCACAAAAAGCGAGCAGAACATTGGACCGTTGTAAAAGGTGAGGCTGAAGTAACCCTCAATGATAAAATTCATAAGTTAAAATACGGTGAACACATTCATATTCCTCTCGAAGCCAAACATCGAATCGCAAATCCCGGAAAAGAAGACCTAGTTTTTATTGAAGTTCAAATTGGAACTTATTTTGGCGAAGACGACATCACTCGCTACGAGGATATTTATGGCCGCTCATAAAATTTTATTATTTGGCCTTGGAAATATGGGTAAAAACCATTTTCGAGTTATCAATGAAAGTCCCGAGGCAGACATTATTGGTATTGTAGATCCCTTCCTTAAGGCAGATTCGATAAAGGGATTACAAATTCCGGTTTATTCCAAATTGAGCGAAGTTAAAGACAATAGTTTTGATGCCGCAGTCATTGCTAGCTCTACTGAAACCCATTTTGATGTGGCTAAAACTCTTTTAGAAATGGGCAAAAGTTTGCTAGTCGAAAAACCATTAGCAAGCACCTATAAGCAATCACTTGAACTCGCTTCATTGGCAGAACAAAAAAAATCACTGCTTGTGGTTGGCCACGTTGAACGCAGCAACCCAGCGGTTAAAAAAGTAAAGGAAGTTTTAGAAAACGGATGGCTAGGAAACCCCATACATTTTTCCTTCACTCGCGTTGGCGGTTACCCTCAAAATGTAAAAAGTGGAAACAATGTACTTTTAGATTTGGCCGTCCACGATATGGACGTGCTCCACTATTTGAGTGGTGAATTTCAAGTTAAAGCCAGCATTTGCCATCACTCTATACAAAATGAAATTCCAGACACCGCTGAAATTTTACTCTCCAGCCCAAAAGGCCCCTCTGCGAGCATTCACGTTAATTGGATTACACCCACTAAAATTCGAACACTTCGCGTAACCGGCACCAAGGGCGTCTGTTTTGTCGATTACATGTTACAAACTTGTACATTGCTCGGAGGAAATCTTTTACAAAAAGCTCCACAAAAAAACTTTGATTATAAAGACCTCCAACTTCACTATAGAAATTCTGACAAAATAGAATTTGGAGTGGCCCAAGAAGAGCCCCTCAAAGTTCAACTTAAAGAATTTATAAAAGCACTTAAGGGCGAAAAGCACGCTCTTTGCACAGCTCGCGAAGCAGCAGAAGTTGTTAGACTTGCTGAAGACGCCATAAAGCAAACAGGCAATACATGATACTCAACGGCGTCGTCATTCTAATTGCAATTCTACATTTCTATTTTCTAATTCTCGAAATGTTTTTGTGGACAAAGCCTTATGGATTGAAAAATTTTAATATCACCTACGAATTTGCAAAAGAGTCTCAGCCCCTGGCCATGAACATGGGGCTTTATAATGGATTTTTATCGGCAGGTCTTATTTGGTCTTTAATAACTGAAAACCCCATTACAAGCCTTCAAATTAAACTTTTTTTTCTTGGCTGCGTTTTTGTTGCCGGAATTTTTGGTGGCCTTACTGCCAACAAAAAAATATTTTTCATTCAAGCTCTTCCAGCCTTTATTGGGATTATTTTAACGTTGAATTCTGAGGTCAAATAAATCCATGGTTTTCATGACCTATTGGTTTATTTTATTTTCAGCAATCTTTATTCCAATTTATTATTTTATATCAAATGCAAAACTAAAACGTTTCTACCTACTAATTATCTCAGCCATTTTTCACTCCCACTTTGCTGGTCCTGCGGGAGTGATTCCCATAATTATCGTTGGAATTTTTAGTTATTATGCTGGTAGAAGCCAAAAAGCAAAATTCATTCACGCAGCTATTTTATTAAACGTATTGTCTTTAATCTTTTATAAATACGCTTGTTTTTTTAGTGTAGAAATATTTAAGATACTTGGCCTCAGAGAACATCTCGATCAAATCAAAGCCCTGTTCCCAGCAGCACCACCTCTTGCTATTAGTTTTTTTACCTTTGAATTTGTTCACTATCTTTATGACGTCAAAAAAGGCTCAAAACCCATTAACTCTTTATTAGATTTTTCATTATTTGCAATTTTTTGGCCCTCCATTGTTGCGGGCCCCGTTAAGAGATACCAAAGTTTCCTTGAAGATTTAAGCCAAGGAATAAAAAGTCGCTGGCAAGTTAATATTGCACCAGCCATACTTAGAATTTGCTCAGGATATAGCAAAAAAATTATCGCCGACAACTTAACTCTATTTATTAGTTTCAACGATGAATCCTACTTCGAAAAACCTCTTTCAATGAGGTGGGCACATCTTTTAGCCGTCTCTATGCGAATATATATGGATTTTAGTGGTTACAGTGATCTAGCTTTAGGCTTTGCTAATTTACTTGGAATTAAACTACCAGAAAACTTCAACTGGCCGTACGTTGCAAATAATCTCACTGATTTTTGGAGACGATGGCACATTTCTCTAAGTAGCTGGATTCGAGACTACGTCTATATTCCACTCGGTGGAAGTCGCCATGGTCAGCACCGCAAAGTTTTGAATGGACTGTTTGCATTCGCCATATGTGGCCTCTGGCATGGCGCCGCGTGGAATTTTGTATTTTGGGGCCTTTTTCACGGAGTTGGACTTGCTGTATCTGGAAGCTATAGAGATTGGAACAAGCCTCTAAAAAAACTAGGTTTGCTTTTTGATAGATACTCCTTTTGCAGCCGTGCATTTACTTTTTTATATGTGAGCATAGGTTGGTTAATTTTTTTCTATCCAACTAACACTTGCTTTAGAATGATTGGAAGTTTATTTACTCCATGAACTTAAATATTTTTGAAAAAAATTTATATCAAAAGTTCAGCTCTCATATAAATCCACGGATTTTGCTTGGCTCAACTATAATGGGTTTTTTATTTTGTTGCTTTCTCGGAAATAGAGTCCAAAAAATTGATATTTTTGGACCTAATTTTATTAGAATGCAAGGGCCCGAAAGCTATTTTTATCCCTCTTTAAGTTTTCTTGTAAGTCATGTTGAAAAAACTATTAATAAAAGCTCACAAATTGCCATCATAGTAGGTGGCTCATCGGTAATGTTTGGAACCGCGCAAAAAGCTAATGAAGTTTGGACACTTCATCTTCAAAAACTTTTGGGAGAAAAATATAAAGTTTATAACTTTGCCCTAAGAGCGGGGGCCATACAAGATATAGCCAGTCACGTTTCTGAGACGTTACTCAAAAGAGGTTTTAAAGTTATCTACGTTTCTGACTCTCAAACAACACCAATAAATCTTCCCCTAGGCTCGCATTCTGGATATTCCTTTTGGTATGCTCATTTTCGAAATTGGATATTTAACAGCGAGAAGAGATTACGACTTATAGAAGAATCTTTTAAAAATACTAAAAATGAAAATGAACTTATTGAACTAAAAATTAGAGGTGCAATTAATTCACGAATTTTCAGTGACGATTTATGGAACTATGTCGGCTATAAGCATTTTTTCACATCCTGGACTCCTTACAATAATGATAAAAAACCCCACACATGGTCCCCAATAAAATTAATAAAAGACGATGAGGCTTTGCATCTTCATCGTTCTACGGTTGAAAAATTCGAAAAATATTTTGATCTTAAAACGGAAACTTTAAAATTGGCTTCTGTAGCCAACCAAGCTTGCACTAACTCTAAGGATATAAATGAGGAAATCTTTACACAATCGAGTAAAATTTCTTTTGATAATTTAAACCAATGGCTTTCCCCAGAACTGAAAAAAGTAATTCACATAGTTTTAAATTATGAAGCCCGATATTATTTCGATCATCTCAGCCCAGAGCTTCAAAAATGCTATGAAAAAACTTGGCAGTTTTCTTCAAAAGAATTTTTTAATAATGGAATTAACAATACTATTTTCAATCAAAACACAGATTATGACGACAACAATGACAGAACGCATTTAACTGCTAGTGGGGGAATGAAACTCGCATCAAAACTTGCTCCTGCATTAAAAAAACAAGCTGCTTCAATATATGGAAATGAATATCAGTGAAAAAATTTATATTTTCAGTAATTCTTGGTCTTTTTCTAGGAATATTTATTCATTATATAATTTATCGACTTGGTTTACCATCTAAACCCTTTATATATGTAGCCTTTTAAAAAAAACATTAAGTTTTTATAAGATTATTCATAGTTGTGGCTACAAAATTCAGCTCTTCTTTATCCATAAATGCATAAAGTGGTAAATTTAAAACTTCACGCACAAATTTATTTGAATTGACGAGATCACTAATTCTTAAATCATTTTTACACATGGGCTGCATACTTAAAGTTTCAGGATATGTATTTTTACAATCCACACCCAATTCTAAGGCTTTTGATTGTATATATTCTCGCCTAGACTCAGGCACTCGAGCCACAGCTAAATAAGCGTTTGATTCTATACTTCTCGGCGCATTGACCCATTTAAAAGCGTCTGTTGAAGGAATTTCTCTCTGATAAAATTCGAGAGTCTTTAAACGTGATTGAAAAATTTCATTTTCAATTTCAAGAAACCTCAAAAGCCACTTAGCCTGCAATCCACCCATTCGAGAATTCCAACCCGCATGAGAATAGCTATAATGTGAAGAGCGACCATGATTGGCCAAAACTCTACAAAGCTTGGCCTGTGCCTCTGAACTACAAAGTATAGCACCACCATCCATGGCACCACCAATAACTTTGGCTGGATAAAAACTCATAGTAGCTATTAAAGAGCCCTTAAAAATGGAATGAGCATCTTTTTTAACTCCATAGGCTTGGGCCCCATCTTCAATAAGAGAAATTGAATTCTCTTTACAAAAATTTCTAAATTTTTCAGTATCAGGAGAAGCCCAACCAAATAAATGAACCAAAAATGCAGCTTTGAGATGATACTTTTTATGTGCTTCGCAAAACTCTTCAAAATCCATTTGAAGGTTTTCAGAATTTGCATCAATCAAAACAGGAATAGCTCCTCTATGAACGATGGCCTCATAAGTCGCCCAAAAAGTTAGGTTGGGAACAGCGACTCGATCGCCTGGACCGACATCTAAGGCTTGAAGGGCCAAAATCAAGGCATCTGTACCGTTGGCACAAGTTACAACATGTGGCACCTCTAATCGTTGTGATAATTCTGACTCAAGCCTTTGAACTGAAGGTCCCCCAACAAATTCCGTATTTTCTAGAACCTCAGCCCAATCTTCAATAACTTTAGATTTTAGACGTTGCGAAAGGGGTTTTAGATTAACAAAAGGAACCTTCATAGTTATAGTTCAGTCTAATGAATGGCTCGCCAAAAAGGCAATTCAAGAGCTATACTCTTCTACGCGAGCGTGTCGTAGACCCCACACCACCATGATTAAAGTATGTACCTTAAGCCGACTCCCCTTAAGTTCCCTAAATGGGGCAGGCCTACGTGTACTTAATGCCTACTTTGCAAACAAAGATTATTGTCTACGTAATTTTTATTGGGAGA
The DNA here is from genome assembly GCA_964609695.1 of uncultured Bacteriovoracaceae bacterium. Taxonomy (GTDB): domain Bacteria; phylum Bdellovibrionota; class UBA2428; order UBA2428; family UBA2428; genus JAGNHS01. Next base: position 93,720 of record CAZSSP010000003.1, on the reverse strand, counting down.
ATGCCGAATCTCAAAAAAAATCTGGTTTCCAAGAAACTCAAATTCCTATTTCATTGTCTAGTTCAATTAAAACCTTATTGAAGGCGTCTCATTACAAATCATTTTTTTTGGAATCCGTTTTTCGCGACGAAATTATAGTGGCCTGCCCAGATTCAATGTCTGAACTTTTAGCTATGAGCTTTTACCCATCTAATAAAAAGATCGCCTATATCATGGACGATTTTATTGGATCACATTTAATTAATAAAAATTATTTATCTCGCTTAGCCATTTCTGAAAGTTTCAGATTGACCCTCAGACGCTTTGATCAAATTTGGGTTATCTCTGATTTTCTAAAAAATCGCCTTCAAGATGATTTTGGAATTACTGTAAACAAAGTACTGCCCCCAACTAAACCCGGGGCATCTTCCAAGCCCACAATTAAAACTCCGTTTAAAAAATTACTCTATGTTGGTAGCCTTAAAGAACCCTATATTGAGCCAATAAAATATTTATCTCAACTTGATTTAAAAAAATATGGACTTGAAATTGATTTATATGGAGACAATCCTCCCCCTCAAAAATTACTTAATAATAAGAATTTCCATTATAAAGGAGCATTCCTAGAAGAAAGCAAAATTTCCCTTTTTAGTGCTTATGATATGGCTCTAGTATCTTATAGTTTTGCAGAACCTCACCACACATTATTGAAGTATAGCTTTCCATCTAAACTCATTGATTACTTAATGGCAGGACTTCCTATTCTTTATTTAGGGCCCCAAGATATGAAAATCTCTAATTTTTTAAAAATACATGAAATAGGCTACTCTGAATATAATTTACAAAATATAGAGCAACTTCTATTACATATTACTCAAGATAATAATTTAATGAATCAAGACACGGTTTCGAATATTCAAAATCTACAAAAAGACTTTTCCTTTGAACTACACGCTAAAGCCTTGTATCAAAGTTGTTTGGATTTCTTAGAAAAATGAATACAAATCCTATCTTAAGTATTGTTGTTCCAACGTATAATCAAGGTTCCTACATTGAAGCGTGCCTGATTTCCATCGTTGAACAAAGTCTCAAGGACATTGAAATCATTATACAAGATTCACTCTCTAGCGACAATACTGAGACCATTTGTTTAAAGTATTCTCAAAGTGACCCTAGGATTAAATACTTTAGAGAAAAGGATAAAGGACAAACTGATGCACTCAACAGAGGTCTTGAAAAATCGACAGGTCTATACTGGACCTGGATTTGTTCAGATGACTTTTATACAAATCCTAATGCTCTTGAAAAACTCTGCACTAGTCTCGACAATGAAAGAAAAAAATCTGAACTTGCGGTTGGTGCTTTTGGAAATTCTAAATACTATGATGAAACCGGAAAAGTCTTAGGGGCTTTTAATGATTCTTTTAAAAAAAACTTAGAAGATACGGATCTGATTCATGATTGGCCCATCAGCCAACCATCCTCAATATTATTAAGATCTCGAATAATAGATGTTGGATTTTTGAATAACTCCCTCTACTTAGGAATGGATTTAGACCTTTTTCTTAAAATGTTGAGTGAGCAAAGATATTTTCTATACGTAGATACTTACGTTGCTGGCGTTAGAGTACAAAGCAACTCAAAAAGTGTCGTGTATAGAAAAAAAACTGCTGAAAATGCCTTAACGCTAATTCGTAACCATTTTGGGCACGTTGGAAAACTTAGAAGATCTCAATATGTGATGGAACTCATTAATATAAATCTTGAAAAAATAATTCCACCCAAGAAAAATCGAAAACTCCACCCCTGCCAAAGATATCGACTTTCGATATTAATTAAAAAGAATCGATCCATATTAGAAAAAATCTTTTTGATTTTAGCCCCACAGAAAGTGACCTTTTTTTTCGATACTTTACACAATTTGTGTATATTGCTTATTCCATACTACATTTTTAGAGTTTTGCTTCTTTTCAAATCGTGGCTTAAGTGGAATCTAAATACAAATAAATTAAAAACCCACCATAGAACTTAGGCGTTGCAAAAAACTAGATCGAAGTTTCTTATTTCTATCATGAGAAATTTTCTGTAATTCTAAAGCTAGTAGTTTAATAATTTTGACCCGCTTATTAGAACTCATTGAGAATGAGTTACGATTAAAAACATCTAACAGCCTTAACCTAGATTCCCATTGAGAGTTTACATCGGACAATTGCCGCCCTTCATAGTGAATATTATATATATAAGCAGTCAATGGTAAAACGCTAGGCTTAACTCCAAGCAACCTCAAAGCAAGATTAGCCTCCCAGTCTTCGAAATGACCTTTTAATTTTTCATTATAAATTTTATTTTCTATTTTTTTTAGTAAATCCATTTTCAAAAATAAATTTACAGCGACTTGGTTTTGAAAAGCCAAGTCTGGGAAAGACAATATTTGAGATAGAAAATATCGGTTTTTAGGTTTTTTTAATAAATGAGTTGTAAATGCATTTATATTTTTGCTGTTTGTAATGGACAAAAGTACATATGGAATTAAATCAACATCAAGTTGATCATCAAAATCCATAAAGGTCACCCAATCAGATCGAACCTTTGAAATGCCTAAGTTTCTAGCCACGCCTGGACCTGAGTTTTTTTCAAGTCTGTATATTTCAACTTTTTTATATTTTTTTATTTGATCATTAAGCAAAGTGTATTCTTCAATTGGACTTTCATCGTCTACAATTATAATTTGTGAAAAATATTGACTCAGCATCTCAAGCTGCGAAAGAAATCCATCTAAAAAATTTTTGGGCTTAAAGACTGGAACCACTAAACTGACCGAATATTCATTATTAAGAAAATTAAAATTTATATTATTAATGGGTTTAAAAAAATTAACCCACTCTCTTTTTGATAGAGGACAAATTCTTCCGAGACTTTTTCGAGCTAAAACAAATGACTGCTCAATCTCAACATCTTCGATAGCATCCCATTCTCTTTTAAACAGTGGGATTCCCGCCAAGGACTCTAGTTTTGCTAAACCCGCAAAGATTTCTAATTTTTTACTTTGTAAATTAATTTCATTATTAGGTGAATGGCGACTTTGTTTTAATATTAAATCAGTAACAAAAGACGTCTCAAAGGCTTTTCTACACTCAAGACCCTCAAATTTTTTGGGTAATTTATAGGTGTCTTCAAACAACATCACTAAACTCTATCATGAAAATTAATGGGCCCCTACGCCGTAAAGCATAAGTTTTCGTCTAATTTTAATACGGCTAACTCTAAAGCATTAGCCAGAGATTTTGCATCTAAATCACAGCAAATATACTGTGGACCTAGTTTTGAATAATCCTTTACGGAAAAACGATTACACACGACAACACCGCCACAAGCTGTATGCTCAAGAGGAGGATGACTCGGATGAGGAGATTCCATCAAACATAGACTTAGAGGAGTTTCTTTAAGAAATTTTACATAATTATGAAATTCTAGTTTTGAACCCGCTCGGATTTTTCTTCCGTTTTTCAAAGGCCAGTCTTTTTTCAATGTCCCAAGCCCAATAATTTCCCAATCCTTAGGAATTTTTTTTAATGCCAAATTAAGGGCTCCCACGCATAAATCAAAACGATTTCTTCTTACCTCTGGACGAGCGTAGACAAATATTTGCTTTTTTTTAATTACATTTTTGTCATTGCAAAAAATATTAGGATCAATAAACGGTTCAAAAACTTCTAGTTTTCCACTCTGTTCAGCCTCTTGAATTAAATTCAATTTTCTTAAGTATTCAGCTAAAAATGTAGAATTAACTTTTGCTTTAGCAATCTTTTGATAAGTTTTTTTAGCCATTAACACTCTTTGAACCTCTAGCGCATCAAAGGCATCGTAAAAAAGGGGCTCATAGTCTTGAATAATGTATTCCACCTTATTGGAATCCAACGCGGGAGTGCAGGAATCTAAACTAGCTTTTGTCCACCAAGCGCTCGCTACAAATTCGTCATTGACTCCTACTTTAAGATTAATGATTTGCTCTAACGAAGCATCGAGAAAACTAAGCTTCGCTTTATGCTCCTTCCACCTATCTTCCGTCCAACCTAATATTTTTGGAAAATTTTCTAAATCACCTGAATAATCATGCAAAATAATTTGCACTTTTTTCCCAGTCTCTAAATCTTTTCCAATAAATTCTAAAACACTTTTTAATCCTGCAAATGAAAGCTCAGGCAAAAGATGGGGTATTAAATAATGCTTAACACTCTCAGACTGAATAAATTCAAGATTCATTTTTTTTGGCCACGAATAAGTCAAACTTCGAGTTGAGTATCCCTGAGAAAATCGTTCCCATAAGATACTTAAAACTCTAAAAAGACCCCCATGACGCAGGGCAGATAAAAACTGAAGCCTTTTTCTTTTATTTAAAACGCGATTGAAAATCTTCATAAGCCAATCGAATTCCCTCTTCCAAAGCAATTTTTGGCTTCCAACCACAGGCCATCAATCGGCTAGAATCCATAATCTTGCGCGGGGTGCCGTCAGGCTTAGATGAATCCCATAGAATTTGACCCTCATATCCTACAATTTTCTTAATTAGCAACGCCAAATCAGCTATTGTAATTTCTTTGCTCGAACCAACGTTTAAATGAATGTTTTCATCATAGTTATTCATTATAAATATTAAGGCATCTGCTAAATCATCAGAATAAAGAAATTCCCTAAAAGCCTTGCCTGTTCCCCACAAAGTTACAGATGGGGCTCTTGAGATTTTAGCCTCATGAAATCTTCTAATTAATGCAGGAAGCACATGAGAGTTATTGAGATCATAATTATCTCCTGGCCCAAACATATTCGTAGGCATTGCCGATACAAATGATACTCCATACTGAGCCTTTAATGACTTACAAAGCATCAAACCTGCTATTTTAGCTACTGCATAGGCTTCATTTGTAGGCTCCAAGGATCCAGTTAAAAGCGCATCCTCTTTCATAGGTTGAGGCACATTTTTAGGGTAAATACAGGAGCTCCCCAAAAAAACTAATTTTTTAACTTTTGCCTTAAATGCAGAGGAAATAACATTGGTCTGAATTTGAAGATTTTCGAGTATAAAGTCACCTCGATAGACATCATTAGCCTTTATTCCACCCACTTTTGCAGCCGCTAAAAAAACATAGTCTGGCTTTTCAGTGGCAAAAAAATCCTCAACCTTATCTTGGCGGCATAAGTCGAGCTCTTTATGACTACGATAAACTATATTTTTATAGCCTTCTCTCTCGAGAGCTCTCAAAATTGCAGAACCTACTAAGCCCCTATGCCCTGCCAAATATATCTTAGAATCCTTTTGCATATAGGCTTTTTATAGCGGCAATTCCGTCTAAGGAAAAGGCTAGCAGCCATTGATAATTTCAAGTTCCCCCATTAAAACCTTCTGCATATGTCAAAAAAAGCCATTATCACAGGCGTTACTGGCCAAGACGGAAGCTATCTAGCCGAGTTACTTCTTGAAAAGGGCTACGAAGTCCATGGAGTCATTCGACGCTCAAGCAGTTTTAACACCAAAAGAGTCGATGATATCTATCAAGATCCCCACACTCCGGGTACTAAATTTTTTCTACATTATGGCGATTTGAGTGATAGCAGCTCAATTAATAAAATCATCGAAAAAGTACAACCCGATGAAATTTATAATTTAGGAGCACAAAGTCACGTTAAAGTTAGTTTTGAAATTCCCGAATACACTGGTGATGTTGTTGGCCTTGGAACTCTTCGAGTTCTTGAAGCTGTAAGAGAATCTCATCCTAAAACTAAAATTTACCAAGCTGGCTCAAGTGAAATGTATGGCCTTGTCCAAGAGACCCCACAAAAAGAAACGACTCCATTTTACCCTCGAAGCCCTTATGCCGCTGCAAAAGTCTACGGTCATTGGCTTGGAGTCAATTATCGTGAGTCCTACAACCTATTCATTTGTAATGGAATCCTATTTAACCACGAATCCCCTCGACGAGGTGAAACTTTCGTAACTCGAAAAATCACCCGCGGAGTCGCAGCCATAAAATTAGGCCTCCAAGATAAAATCTATCTAGGCAATATGGACGCTAAAAGAGACTGGGGATACGCCAAAGACTACGTTGAAGCTATGTGGCTCATGCTTCAACAACCTAAGGCCGATGATTATGTGATTGCCACTGGAGAAACTCACTCAGTAAGAGAGTTTTGTGAACGTGCCTTTGGCCACGTTGGGCTTGATTATAAAAAACATGTTGAAGTTGATCCACGATACTTCCGTCCCGCCGAAGTGGAACTTTTACTAGGTGACCCTTCAAAAGCTAAAAAAATTCTTAATTGGGAACCTAAAACAAAATTTGAAGAACTTGTGAAACTTATGGTCGATTCTGACCTTGAAGACCTCAAATCCAAAATCGATGGAAAGAAAAAAGAAAATCTAAAACTTCATAGTTTGAGTTTAAGATAAGAGGAATTAAAAAATGACAAATAAATCTCCCTATACTTCAAAAATTAAAATTTTTGCCGATGGCGCCGACAAGGCTGCGATGCTTGAACTCAATAAGAATCCGCTCATTCAAGGGATGACAACTAATCCTACTTTAATGAAAAAAGCTGGAATCAAAGACTATAGAGGTTTTTGCAAAGAAATCCTGACAGAAATTAAAACAAAACCATTATCTTTTGAAGTTTTTGCAGATGACTTTAAAGAGATGGAACGACAAGCCATGGAAATTACGTCGTGGGGAAATAACGTATACACAAAAATCCCTATTACAAATTCCGAGGGGCAAAGCAGCATTCCTCTTATTAAAAAACTTGCTCAAAGCGGAGTTAAATTAAACGTAACTGCTCTTTTAACTCTCAAACAAGTTGTAGAAACTTGCGATGCCGTTAAAGGTGGCGCCCCCTCAATTGTGTCTGTATTTGCCGGAAGAGTTGCAGATACTGGTCGCGACCCTATCCCCTTAATGCAAGCTTCTCTGGAGCTCTGTCAAAATGCAGGCCCCGAAGTTGAATTGCTGTGGGCCTCTAGTCGCGAACTTTTTAACGTTATTCAAGCTGATGTCATAGGCTGCCATATTATTACAGCAACTCCAGACATCATTGCAAAACTTAGCATGCTCAACAAGGATTTAACTTCTCTTAGCCTCGACACCGTTAGAATGTTTAAAAAAGATGCAGAAACTGCAGGTTTTCAATTATGAGTAGCTTTACTGAAATATACCTTCAAGAGTCTAAAGAACTCATTGGACAGCTCAATGTTAGTGATATCGAAGCCTTGGCTGAAGGTTTAGCCAAAGTCCGAGACAGTGGAGGCCGACTTTTTATTCTTGGAGTTGGTGGTTCCGCAGGACACGCTGGTCATGCCGTTAATGATTTCAGAAAAATATGTGGTTTTGAGGCCTACGCTCCCACCGATAACGTAAGTGAACTCACGGCCAGAATTAACGATGAGGGTTGGGATGGCTGTTTTTCAGAATGGCTCAAGGGCTCAAGACTTAACTCAAAAGATGGTCTCCTGGTTTTCTCTGTGGGTGGTGGTAACAAAGAAAAAAATGTTTCAGTGAATCTTGTTAGAGCTATTGAAACCGCAAAGAACATTGACGCTAAAGTCTACGGAATAGTTGGCAAAGACGGTGGCTACACTAAAGAAGTCGCCAACGCCTGTGTTGTGATCCCTACCGTTTCAGCAGATCGCATCACACCTCACACAGAGGGCTTTTGCGCTGTTGTTTGGCACCTATTAGTAAGTCATCCTAAATTAAAACAGAAAGCTACCAAGTGGGAGAGCACCAAGTAACGAGCCCTGACCTGGTTTCCAGGCCGCGCTTGTTAATACTTTTAATTAAAAGTTATAGACTATTAATTAGTCGAGGACCTGAGTTTTTAGTTTATAAAATTTTAAAGAGCTTAAAATCTCTAGTCTTAAAAAAAAATATTATATCTTCAACCAAAGAGCACTGGGATAAAGAATGGGCCCGTACTCAAAAACGAAGCACTAAACTCTACTGGTGGGATTCTCCCTATGTTGTATCTACAGTCTACAAAAGGATTTCCCCCGAAATAGGCAATGGAGTCGGTAGCGCCGCCCCTGTGCTATTAAGAAAACATTTCCCGGACGTAAAATTTTCAAAGGCGCTCTCAATAGGCTGTGGCAATGGATACAAAGAAATGTTGCTTATAGAGGAAGGGCTAGTTGATAACTTTGATTTATTTGAACTATCGCCTAAAGCCATAGAAATTGGCAAAAAAAATGCTAAAGAAATTGGAATTGAAGATAAAATTACATTCAATAATTTTGATCCATTCAAATCCAACTTTGAGCATAAAAAATATGATTTGATTCACTGGAATAATTCCCTACATCACATGACAAATGTGACCCAAGCCTTAAAAATTTCAAACGACATACTCAACTCCCATGGAGCTATTTATATCGAAGATTATGTGGGAGCCTCAAGGTTCCAATGGAGTTCTGAAAATTTAAAAATAGTAAATCGCTTATACAAAATGCTTCCAGAAAATTTTAAACATGACCCATTAAATCCAGGATTTTTACTACCTAAAAAAATATTGCGACCTTTGGCCGAAGACGTGACTAATAGCGATCCCACCGAAGCTACCGACAGTTCAAATATACTCTTAGCCGTTAAAAAATATTTTCCAAAAGCTACTATATATCCGCTCGGAGGTGCTATTTTTCACCCTCTACTCAATCAATGCATTGCAAATTTTGATGAAAATAACCCTAATCATCTAGAATGGTTAAAAAAAATATTAGAAGTCGATGAATTATCCATGAAGGATTCTAAGATTGCTCCACATTACGCAATTGCCATAGGCACTAAGGGCTCTTTTTGAACAACTTAAAACTCAGCATAATCATCCCAGCTTACAATGAAGAAAATAGGATTAGCGCCACATTAGATGCTTTAGTACATTTTCTAAGTACCCACTCAAATCTAAATTTAAAAAATACTGAGATTATTATTGCTAACGATGGTTCTAGCGATAATACACTTGAAAAACTTCAAAACTATAATAACTCTACACTAAACTTAAAAATTATTAGCTATGCACCCAACAAAGGTAAAGGCTTTGCCATAAGAAAGCTTATTGAAAAATCTTCTGCTCCGTTAATTGTTTGTAACGATGCTGACATGGCCATAGACTGGAAAGAAGTCGAAAGTTTCATGTCATGCTTTGAAAGCACACCTGAATTAGACATTCTAATTGGGTCAAAAGGAATGAACGAAAGTCACAGTAATATCTCAAAATGGCACATAAGACGCATAATGGGTCGAGCCTTTAACTTTCTAGTTAGAATTATGACTGGACTTAACTTTTCTGATACTCAATGTGGCTTCAAAATGTTTCGAAGAAATGCCGCACTTTCATTAGTAAGTTTATTAACAATAGATAGATTTGCTTGGGATGTTGAATTCTTAATGAAGGCCCAAAGTGCCCAATTTAACATTAAGGAAAAAGCCGTATCTTGGCGTTTAGATAAAAATAGTAGAGTTCGAGTTATCAGAGATAGTTTAGAAATGATAAAAAGCATAATTAAAATAAAGCTAGGATTTTATAAAACAAAGCATGATTAACCACCCCTTCGCATACGATGGTATTGTAATATATGGAGATTTAGCTAAGCTTTACATCACTGGAGCTTCTTCTGGGCTAAATCAAGAACAAGCTCCAATTTTCCTTAGTATTTTACTTTTTTTTACAAAAATATTTGGTTTTTCATATCCCAAAGTTCTTTTAGGCCAACTTCTACTCTTCACAACAACTCACGTTTGCCTCTTACACATCTATTGCAATATTAAAGATAATAAAAAATATAAATTTGATTTTTATAACTTATTATTATGGACTTCTTTTTGCTTCGTACTGCTTGGTATTCTCAAAGTAAATCCAGGTGGCATTTTGGATTTCAGGAGAGATCTATGGGGAGCTCTTCTTTTAAGTTATGCCATTTTATTTCTACCTTTTTTCAATTTAAGTTCAATTCTAATAATTCTTATCTGCATAATTGAAAGGTTTCATTGTCTACCTGTTTTGATTGTTTATTGCGGAATACTATGCGTATTGTTCAAAAACACAAAACCTGCAAGATCTATTTTTTTAAGCGTACTTCTCTATCTAACAATTAGATGGAATCATTTTGTTAATCTCATATATTACTATCGAGGCCACATTGGCATCAGTGATGGTAGCAATATCGGCATTCATAGTTTCACTGAAAGAATTTACTACTCCTTTTACCCAGCATCACTTATCAGAAATTATTTAGGGCCCTCAGGTTTAATTTCAATTTTTATAATATTTTTTATAATCCTGAAATTTGTCCCTTTTAAGAAGGTTTCATCTACCGCTTTTAAAAGTGAACCACAAAAAACAATATTAATTGGCTCATTGATAGCTCTTTTTTTGCTTATTTTAAATAAAACCAGAAACAACGAGGGAGTATTAAGATATTTCTTAATTCCATTTTCATTTTACTTAGCCTTCTTTTTAAAAGACATTGCACAATATTTTAAAGTTAAAATATTCGTTAATAAAAAGTTTTATATAAAAATTCTTTTTTTATCGGTTCCAGTTATTATACTGTTAGCATGTGGATTACATCAAATTCAATATTTATTAAACTATGATTACAAGGGTATTAAAAAATATGAATTTCGCACTAAAAGTTACGCTCAAATGACCGAGCTATACAATTATGCCAAAATTCAGAAAAAGTTAATTAGAGCTGGCTCCAATTATGTCAGTGATCTTAATTTTACAGAATGGCAATGGAACGCTTTTCTCGCAGAAAACAAATTATCCTATATTCCTTATTCTTTAGAAATTGGCGGTGAATATTTGGTTTCAAATGAAAAGCTTAAGAATTATAAAAATTTAATCAACGAGCTACTCGTTATATATAGCGGAACAGACACTTGTAACGACAACGTAATTCCTTCTTCAACTTCAATTGCCGAATTAAAATTTGCATTTAATGAACGTATAAAAAGTTCGTGTAAAGAAACTTCCACAATATCACGACTTGAAAACTGCGAAATAAGGTCTTTCATTTGTTATTAATCGAAAAGTTCATTATAAAAATGAAGTCTCACATATTTAAGAATCAATTATCCTCAAATTTATTTTATATAATTACGTTTTTGATTGGTAATCTTATTTATAAAAACCCTTCTGCATGGAGCCATGCCTATATAGGAAATAGCCAATTTGGAGATGCAGAATTTTGGTGGAATGGAGCCATACACCTCAGTCAGGGAATAATTGAAAATAATCCCGGAAAAGGCTTTCGACCTGGATACTTTCTAATTACCGCACCCCTTCTTGAATTATTTAACTTCAATTTTAATTATATTTACCTACTTATTCTTAATATATTTTTTTTATCAGTAACTTTACTCTTTAATTCTTTAAAACCATTTTTTGGGGCACTCGCCTCTTCTGTCATATGTTTTACCATAGCGTTCAGCCCCTACAACGTTGAATGGATTGCTACGAGCACAACTGATGGAACAGGACTCATATTAAACGTTATCGGACTTTCATATTTATTTAGATTTTTATCAGATTACAAAGCTTTAAATTTATTTTTCTTTGCCATATTTTTATTTTTGAACCATTTAACTCGACCCCTCATGGCCCCATTCCTTGCATTTTTTGCAATTTATTTTATTTATAGCAAAGAGATTAAAATTAGTTTTTTACATAAAATTTATTATTTATTACTTATAGCTTTTTGCTTTCTGTTACCCACTCAAATATGGAAAATCACCCAGAACAGATTAGTTGGTGAATCAAGTCTTTCGCAAAACGATGCCTCTGCATTTTACGCTGCAAGTGACCCAAACATTCAAGATTGGACTCCAGACATGTTCAAACATATTGAAAACTTGGCTCGCAAAAGACTTATAAGGAATACTACCGATCCATTGACAACGGTTGAACTAAATCAAGAATTCTGGATACAAACTATTCTAAACTATAAAACTCATTGGTACTACCACCTACAGAGAGCTAAATATCACTTAAAAGCACTACTAAGAGATGATCTTGATCAATTAAGTCTTAGAAAAAAGTTTCCATTCAGAAAGCTTTTCATCCTTTTAATGATCTCACTTACTATCGCATTTAATTTTACACTAAGGAATTTATTTATTTATTCTATACCAATTTTAATAATTATTTTCTTTCCTGAGAATTTTTGGATACTTGGACTATTTCTTCTGAATTTCTTATTCATTCCACAACATATCACATTAAGAAAACCGATTATTATTATTTTATTATACTGGCTTTCAGGTTCATTCGCTCTATGGCTAGTTGGAGGTACTTCTTCTGGTGGTACTCCACATCTTAATGCAACATCTTTAAGCAACCTTGGCTATAGGCTTTACTCACAATTTTATTTCTCTACAAATTTTATACTTTACTTTCCTTGGATTACTCGTCTTCTTCAAATTAATAAATTTAAATTAAGTACTAGTAATTTAATAAGCAAACTATCGAATAATTCGCTTTTTACAAAATACATAAACCACTCAAAATATATACAAATTATTCTGATACTTATTTTTATATCCGTTTACTTATTTGGTTCTTTAAATATAGTTAATAATTATAAATCTAGAACTTATCAAAAAGTGGAAAACTTCCCTAATTATCAAAACAATTTACAAGAACTAAAATTAGATAATATTTACTTCAACGAAAAGGATACACCTTCTGCAACTGGCATTTTTTCTCAATTCTTTTGGAATTTAAACAATCGAAGCAGGAATCTATCGTTATTTTACAGTCAATCACATGTTAAGCCTATTGAAATGCACCCTAACTCACATTTTCTAGAAGTTTCTTTAGACAGAAGTTCCTATTTAAAGCATTTGCAAGGACTTATTATTTATAGAAATATTAAAAGTACTTCAATTTCAAAATATTCTAACATTCCAAACGCTAATAATTACCCACATATTCTTGCATTTATTCCGCTCTCAAAATCTACATTTACTTTTGAAAAAAATAGGATTTTAGAGTTCCCCTTAGAACTTAGTGTTAATGAATTACTTTTTAATAAAATATTGAGTATCAACGGTAGTTATAATCAAAACAATATATTTATTGACCCCTTAAATTCTCTAAAAACAATTCAAATTGAAAAATCCTCCAAAAAAAGTGAAATTATTTTAACTTTTGACTTAAGTAAAATCATAGAACCATTTGAACTTAATTTCTCGTCTAAGGACAAATTAGACATTCTGACAACAGACAGAGTTGAAATAAGAAACGATTATGGCGTTTATAATTATAGAATTTATTTAAACAATAAATTAAAAATGAACAACATTAGATTAGTATCTGCAACAAAAGGCAAAAATATTGAGCTCATTGAAGCGTCGCTTATTTGTAAAAATTTATTGCCCTAAATTTTTATTTTAGTTAATCTCATAGCAGTACAAAGATTAATTGGATAAAACGGGACTTTTAAAGGAAAAAAAGAAGACTGCTCTACTTTAAAATATTTTTTCAACTCTGCCATGATTTCTGGGAAAGTGTTGATATGTTCAGATTTTACTATAGGCAGATAATCCATTTTAAAAGTTTTTTCAAAATATCTCTGAGCAGATATTTTACGAGCAATTGAATATGCAAGGCCACCCTCGCATGGAATGACTACATCAAAACATCCATCATCTTTTAATATGCGGATTATTTCCAATAAGGCCGCAGGTAGATTCGGCAAATGCTCCAAAACATGAACAGTTAACACTCTATCGAAAGTAGAATTCTCAAATTGTGTTTTGCTTTGAATATCATCACAAAAAACCAAGTTAGATTTAGTATTATCCCGAATTAACTTACAAAACTCTTCACGATAATCTAGCTGATAATAGGTTTGAATATTTTGATCTTCCCAAAAAAAATGTTCGCCAATGCCGGCTCCGACTTCAAGGGATTTAGAATTGCTCTTAATTGGTAATTTTGAAATCCATGAATGATTAAAATCTTCAACATAGGCATACTTTTTAGGAAGTATTTCGTGCCATCCTAACATAAATCTTTCACGAGCTTGCTGCTGTTCAGGACTTAAGACAGGAACAGATTTTGGCCATATAGTTTTATACTGATCGAGATCCATCTTATAAAGATATAATTGACTAGCTGTCTATAGTCTAGAAGCCAAGAGTTTTGAGACTATTTAAAGCAAGTATAATATTCGACTCCCTTCCACTTAAAACTACCCCCACAATATGTGTTCTTATCTAACCAAGATAAAATTGGCTTTTGAGAGTTAAATACATCATGAAAAACAAGCCATTTACTTAGTTTCAAATGTGACCAATCTTTAGGAATTATAAAATATGTAGCGCTTTTAAGTTCATTAAGAATTTTTTCTTGAGTTATGTTATATGGCAAACGAGAAATTACCATTTCAGGCAATATCAATTTTCCGTTCTTTTTTTCAGCTGCCCATATTGTAAATGTATTATGATCAAAATCAGGCAATGAATCTAGAAAAGCTATAATCGGTTTTTCATTAGAATTTTTTATAAAGTAATTAAAAGCCGTGTCAAAAACAACCTGAATTTTAGTGATATCTGACAAATCTACTTTTCTCTTTTTGAATAATTGAATTGGCCAAACAATCAGCCCCGATACAAATGCGGTCCAAATTATATATTTACGCACTCGAATACCTTGCTCTACTAAATCCATCGATTTGATAGCTAAAACCGAGAGAATACACGTTGGGATTACTAAAACCCCAATAACTTGAGCTGTTCTCACATAATTAAAACTCAATATTAATACTGGAGATATAAAACTAAATAAAATTAATACGACAATTTCACTATTTATTTGACATCTATTATGCGGAATTAATGTTTTTTTTCTAAATTTATAAAATAAACAAACTATAAAAAGTACTAAACTAAAAGTAAACCCAACGCCAACGTAATTACTTATAAAAGTTTTAGGATAATATAAAATATACCCCAAGGAAGAAATATCACTAAAATATTGTTTACGAAAAATTTTTTCTAAGGAAGATTGTTGCTGTAGCCAATAGTAGTTTTTTAGAAAATTAAAACCCCAAATCGCATTTAGCAAAACTAATGTAGAGATTGAAGCGAGTGACAGAAATACATTTTTGTAACAATGAGACTTATTTTTAATAATGGAAAATAAAAAGTATAAAATAGGTAATATTAAATAAATTATTAAAATGAATCTAAATATAGAAGATAAAAAAATGGGGAAAAGATAAACGAAACACTTTAACTTATTAATGGATGTATTACTCATAATTGAAATGAGCCCGCAAATGGATACGCCGTACAAACAACTTCCAAAAAAATCTAGCCTAAAATCAAACAAATCACCCGCTCCGTTAAAACAAAATGAACTATAAAATACAAAAACGAGGGGGATTAACTTCAATTCATTTTCTATTTTTAAATCTTTAAAAGTTTTTATAGTAACTAACAACGTCAGTAATAGTGCAAATAAATTTAGAGATAGAGCAGCTCCCCTGCCTGGACCGAACACCCACATAACCAAAGAAGCCAGATATCCTAGATTTGTATTTGGTCCAGGTTCAAAATAAAAAAAACTTAAATTTTGTTTTAAATATTCATTTAAAACTTTAAAAAATCCAAATTCTTTTAATTTACTCCAAATTGTTATCGAATCCCGGAGATAATACCCTTCATCATCAAATCTATTTGTATAAGGTAAAATTTGTTGATTTAAAAAATAGTAAAAAACGACACCTATCCAAAGCAACCCAACACCAATAAATATATTGTATAAATTTTTAGATAAGTGTTTTTTTAAATTCATTAAAACCCAATAGATTCATCTACAATAAACTTGGGCCTTTGTTTAACTTCATCATAAATACGACCAATATATTCTCCCAAAATACCAACGCTAATTAGCTGAACGCCGCCTAGAAACAGAACTAATATGACAATGGTTGGATTACCCATGGGAAAGGGAAAACCGAGAAGTTTGAGTAACAAATAAACCATTGCAAAAAACATAGAACCACCGGCTGCAGTAAACCCCATCAACGAACTCAATCCTAATAAATAATTAGAAAAACAAACAATCCCATTAACACCAATTCTAAGTGAACCTAAAAATCTATTGTAATTTCCTGTCCCTGAATATCGAGCTGGCCTATCAAAAAGTACTGAACATTGCTTAAATCCAACCAACGCTACCATTCCTCGTAAAAATCCATGCGATTCCTTTAATCGCAATAGCTCATTCACCATCCTACGGCTCATAAGTCTAAAATCACCGGTATTTGGTGGAATATTTACATCAGCTATTTTATTGATAAGCCTATATCCCCAATATGAAACCACTCTTTTAATTAGAGTTTCGCCTTTTCTTGATTTTCTTTGAGCATAAACGACATCAAAACCCTCTTTCCATTTTGCAATCATTTCCAAAATTAACTCAGGAGGATCCTGAAGATCAACATCCATTACAACAACAGCTTTACCCTTAGAGAATTGTAGCCCCGCAATTGTCGCCATAGGCTGCCCAACTCTTCTAGAAAAAGTTAACAACTTTATACGTGGATCCTTTAAATGATATTGCGCTATCACATCTCGACTTAAATCTGGAGACGGATCCAGCGAGAATATAATTTCGTAATTATCATTATAACCAGTCAGTATTTTTTGAGTTCTCTCAATAAATACTGGAATGTTTTTCTCTTCTTTAAAAACAGGAACAACAATTGAAATTTCAATTGGATTTATGGCTGTATTCACGACTAATCTCGTCCATCAAGTAGATTTTGATTTTCAAATAAAAAATCTACCGTATCTTCAACGGCTGACCGAAGAGAACGCTTCGCAAGCCATCCCAAAGATTTTAAAGCAGAAGTGTCGAGTTGAATACGAGGACTATCCCCCACCCAACCGCGCTCTCCACCAGTGTGTATTATTTTAGGATTCATTTTCAGGCGCTCAGTAATATAAGATACACTTTGATCCACAATAAGCGCATCATCATGTCCAATGTTATAAATCTTAAAGGTAGCTTCTTTAGCTTTATTTATGGCCAAAAAGAGACCTGCCATTAGATCTTCAACGTGAAGATACGATTTTGTTTGTTTACCATTTCCCAACACAGTTAGTTGAGTTGAATCTTTTTTTAAAGCTTTTATAAAATCAAAAACATGTCCATGAGTGTACCTAGGACCTAAAATAGATACAAAACGAAAAACCAAAGCCGTCATACCAAAACCGGACACATAGGCAGAGATCAAAGCTTCTCCTGCCAACTTTGAAGCTGCATAAAATGAAGTCTGCACAGGAAAAGGACAATCCTCAGGCGTAGGAAACACCTCTGGCTCGCCATATACTGATCCTGTAGAACTAAATAGTATTCTTTTTACACCTGACTTACGAGCTGACTCTAAAACGTTTGAAGTTCCGATAGTATTATATTCAAGATCACGAGTTGGGCGCTCAGTCCCCCTGCGAACATCGGCGTTAGCCGCAAAATGAATAACCCAATCAGCCTTAAAATCACTCATTGAAGTATCAAGGTCAGCAGAATTACGAATATCGCCCCTAAAAAACTTAAAATTGGGGTTTTTTATGGCTTTCTCTAAGAAGCTTTCAAAGCCTGTTTCAAGATTATCAAATGCTAATACTTCATGCCCCTGAGCCAAAGCATGATCGCAAAATGTAGACCCCAAAAATCCAGCTCCTCCTGTAACAAAAAACTTCATTTAAAATCCTTCCTCACTAAACAATTCAACTACTTAAGACGATTATATATTCCTATAGAACTGTTATCATATTCGCATTTCACTAGCTAGATACGTAAAAGGAGGTAAAAAAATAAAGGAATACTTAAAGATACAGCTCAGCTATGTAAACTTTTTATAAATTTTCAATGTCTCCCTATACGTACTCTCCCATGTATATTGACTACTAATTTTCTTAGCAGTTTCAATCATTTTTACCCTATCTAGGCGATCCTCAAGCATTAATTCAGCTACTGAAATCCAAGAATCCAAGTTTAAAGGATCAAAGAAACGAGCACCCTCCTTAGCAATCTCTGATAACGAAGAACCACTTGCACTCACAACAGGACACCCCAAATTCATAGCCTCAATAATTGGCATTCCAAAACCCTCAAATAAAGATGGAAAAACCATGAATTCTGCGCCCTTAATCAGGGACTTCAACTCGAGGTCATTTACGAAACCCATCAAGACTATTACATCCGAAACCTTCATTTCTTCGCAAAGAACTTTCAATTGAAAATACTCATCCTCATCAAAACCACCCGTGAGTATTAGCTTTACATCATTTTTACGAAATTTTTCCGATAAGGCCGATATGCCTTTAATTAAAAACTTATGGTTTTTATGAGGCCAAAATTTTGCAGGGTAGACCCAATATCTTTTGTATTTGAACACATATCGTTCGACTAAAAGAGGATCATTATTCTGAATTAAATCAGAGCCTAAATATGTCACAAAAATTTTATCAGGTTGTATATCCAACTTCTCTACCATCGTTTTTTTTGTGAATTCAGAAATTGCAAAATAAAAATCACAATGATTTTTATAAAGAGAATAATTTAATATCCGCTCACTTAGTGTTTTAGAATTAAAATTCTCAGGAAAATACAAATCTTGTACATCTAAAAACGTTGAACAAAATGCAAAATTTCTCTTTGCCAAGCGTTGCCCTATGTCAGATGCAGAAACATAATTTATTGGCTCATGATAAATACTAAAACCCTCTTCAGCCTTATAAACAACAGGACGAATCGTTTGTTTTCTAGATAAAAAAAGATCAACGAAAAATTTCTTACTAAGTTTTATTCGAGAACTTAAAAAAAACAAATGAAAAATTAAAAGGCCATAAAAATACTCTATAATTCCGCCGATTATAAATATCTCACTACAAGTTTTCTTAATTTTTTTTTGGAGTTGGATTAGCTTATCATCCCAAGTTTCACGATCTTTGTAATTAATATATGAAAACTCAAATTCCTTTGCACTATCACTCTTGGAATTTTCAATGAGCTTTTGCACGTATCTTGCGGCGCCGCCAAAATCACGCAAACTACTATTTTGACAATTTAATAATACTTTTTTCATTAACACCTAAAAAATATACTCCGTAAATGCCTATTTTTATAGAAATATCCTTTATTATTCGTTGATTAATAATATTTGGCTAATCAAAGAAATAGGACTAAATCCTTGAATAAGTGGCAGTTAAAACAGCACTCATTTTTGGAATCAGCGGACAAGATGGTCAATGGCTTGCCTTACACCTTTTGAAACTTGGTTATAATATAGTCGGAACTAGTAGACAGTCGAACATCTCGATAAGCAATCTGCCATTATTTAAGTATTCAAAAATTGATAACTCAAAGATAAAAATAGTTAACAACTTTCATTTGAAGAGCTCTGAATTAACAAAAATTCTTGATGAGTTACATCCAGATGAAATCTATCATCTTAGCTCATTAAGCTTTGTTCAAGAATCTTGGAAAAACCCACTGGAAACTATTTCTAAAACAACAGAAGAAGTTTATACGCTTGTTGAATCTCTTAGAACTAATTACAAAAATTCAAGCTTGTACTTTTCTGGTAGCAGTGAACTTTTCGGAAATGCTCGAGAATCTCCACAAGATTTAAAAAGTCAAATGAACCCTAGATCCCCATACGCGACCTCTAAACTGCTAGCATTCCACATTATTCGAAACTATAGGGCTAAATACGGAGTTAAAGCCTACACGGGTATCACTTATAATCACGAATCCGAACTTCGACCCAGACATTTTGCCACAAGAAAAATAACTTCAACCTTAGCCAGTATAAAAGCTGGAATATCAACAAAGATTGAAATTGGAAACATTTACGCAACTAGAGATTGGGGTTATGCGCCAGACTATGTCATTGCCATGCATTCAATGCTTCAAGAAACCAATAATTCTGACCACATACTCTGCACAGGCAAGGCACACACTGTTCTGGACATCCTTAAAATTTCTTCGAATTATTTAAATATCAATTGGGAAGATCACTGTATCGAAAGTCAAAAAGATTTTAGAGAAGCTGAAGCTATCCCATTAGTTGGAAACCCATCACAAGCAAAAAATTATTTAAATTGGTGTTCTAAAACTGATTTTGAAGAATTGATTTGTAAAATGTGTGACTACGACTATTCCCTTCTAAAAGAAGGCGAAGAGATCGCTTTTAATAAACATCTTAAAGTCCATTTCGAATCTTAATAAGCAGAGTTTTCTTCAAACCAATTATACATTTTATCTAAACCAGATTTTAAAGGCACTCTCTCTAGCTTGCCAAGCAATGATTCCAATTTTGAAATTTTTAAACATTTAGACTTAGCGCCAACATACTTAGTGGTGTCGTATTTAATTTTAGCATGATCATAGCCAACAATTTGAGATATAGTTTCAGCGAAATATTTAATAGTGAATTCTTCGCCAGCACCGATATTGACTATTCCGTTTTCAAGTATCGGCTCAAGACTCAACAAATCACGAACAAAATCTTCAACAAAAATGACTTCTCTTTTTTGACTTCCATCTCCCCAAAGAACGACATCCTCTCCATATTTTTTTCCTCTCAAAATTTTTCTCATAAGGTCAAAAATAAAATGCATTTGACGACCATCATTATGATAATCAGGGCCATATAGAGTGGATGGAACGACTGTTAAATACTTTAAATTGAATTGTTTTGAAATCGCCACTTGACCCACGTGAAGCATTCTTTTCGTCATGGCATATGTATACAAACTGGAGATTGGCGTCCCTAATAAATAATTTTCTTCGGAATGTGATAAATTTTCATCATAGGAACAACTCGTCCCCATACTGATAAGTTTAGCCTGAGGCTGCTTAGTCTGCCAATAATACAACAAATTGGTGTTCATTTGCTGGTTAATAATCCATTGCTCTCCTGGATGTTTCAGACAAAAATCTCCCGCCTGTGTCCAAGCAGCTAAATGAAAAATATGTGTGAATTCATTTGAGGGCAAATTATCTAAAGATCCTTGAATTTTGAGATTTCCATTTTTACTATTAAGATCTGTAACTTGAACTTTTCTCGACTTTAATTCTTGAGATAAAAATTTTCCCAGAAAGCCACTCGCGCCAGTGATTAATGCTTTCATTAAAACTCCCTTGGATTAATGGGAAAATAAAACTCAACACCTTTAGACAAAAGCTCTTTATTATTTGCCAAAATTTCCTTTTTAAAATTCCAAGCAAGTACATAATAAATATCAGGTGGGATTAAATTCTCGTCTTCCATAACTACAGGTATATGCATTCCAGGGGAGTATAAACCATTTCTTAAAGTGTTCTTCTCCACTAAACAATCTAAAACATTTCGACCTACTCCAAAATAGTTGAGCAAAGTATTACCTTTAACCGGAGCACCCATTCCATAAATTTTCTTTCCTTTGCTTTTCTTAGAATTTAAGTATTCTAAATTATCAGCCTTAAGCTTTTTAATTCTTATAGAAAAATCTTGATAAGTGCTTAGAGCATTTGATTGATGAAGCTCTTCTTGATCCAGTAAATCATTCAATTCTTTTGAAGGCTTATAGGAGCCTGGATGAGAAACATAGGCAACAATTGTTCCACCATGAATCGGAGTCCATCGAGCATCAAATAACTCAAGTCCATGTCGAGACAACAATCTCTTTAAAGTAGTTAAATTATAATAAAGTAAATGCTCATGATAAATTTGATCAAACGCACAGTTTTCAATAATACTTTTCATATAGAGAAACTGAACTACGAAAACACCATTCGGCTTTAATCCATTTTTAATGGCTTTTGTCACAGAATGAAGTTCTTCTAAATGAAAAAAAACTCCCGCTGCGTTTATGGCATCAAATTTAATATTCAAGTTTTCTTGTGTCTCAAAATTATAAAATGAATTTAGAGTAGGAACTCCGCTATCTATTGCTATTTTTGCAGTAGTTTTTGACGATTCAACTCCCAAGACTTCCCACCCTAATTTTTGAAAATGTTTTAATTGAGTCCCATCATTAGAACCAATATCTAAAATATTTTTTATTTTGCTATCCTGAAAAAACTCCTTATCTAGTCTTAAGGCCACGTTTTCAAAATGAGCACTTAAAGATTTTGTAACACCTGAAAGATAAGTATGATCTCCAAACATGATTTCTTTTTTTACAGTAAAATCTAATTGGGAACTTTGACAATCTAAGCAATAAAGCACTCGCAATGGGTACTTTGGCTCTTTTCCGACTTCTTGTTCTTTTAAAAAATGATTACACCAAGGATGTTCCCCAAGATCTATAACCATTTCAAGACGTTTAGAATCACAGACTCTGCATTCCATAAAATTTTTCCCATTCTTTTATTAAAAAGTCGTTTGATTGTTCATAGGTTTCAGGCGTACCAATATCTATAAAAGGAGCTTTAGTTGTAATAACTCCGATTTTTTTAGAGTCAGTTAACCAGCTTGGTAAAAGTTCTTTTTCAAAACTTAAAGGTCGCATAGTTTTATTGAAACTATCTGTAAAATTGGATTTCATTAAAAAAATACCTGCATTAATATATCCAGGCCCAGGAATTTTTTCGCGAAAAGCCGTTAAAATATTTTCATTATTAAACTCAACTTTTCCAAATCTTGAACAATCACTTTGATAAAGACTCAACATAGTTCCTATAAACTCATTGTTGAAATGACTATACAACGGTTCAATACTATCAAAAACGATGCTATCACCATTACACACAAGCCAGGGTCTGAGATCTTTAAACTTAGTATTTTCAACTGCAAACGCCATGGCGCCGGCCGTTCCCAACGCTTCTTTTTCTATAATGACATCAATTTCTTTTCGACCCTTAAAGTGCTCAACAAAGTCTTCCGCCCTATATCCAGCAGATATGACAAAATCGCCGACCCCCTGACACTTCAAGTGATCAATTAACCAATCTATAAAGGCTTTTCCCGAACAATGTGCTAATGGTTTGGGAGTTACAGGGACAACAGATTTTAAACGTGTTCCCAATCCACCGGCTAAAATCAAAGCTTTCCTAGGAAATTCAGACATTCGAATAGGGAGCTGCTTTCAAAATTTTATAAGTTTTTATAAGTTCCTGAATACCACTCTCTAAAGAATATTCCGTAAGAAACCCTGTGCTGGCTAACCTTTTATTAGAAACTATATAATCTCTCTTGTCAGGATCTTCACCCACTTGAGCTTCAAGATAAACAAATTTAGGCAAATGTTTTTGAATGGCTTGGCATAACTCTATCTTAGATAAATTGGCCTCTTCCAATCCCACATTATAAGGGCGTCCCTTCATGGATTCAAAATTCTTAATTCCATAAGCAAAAACTCGAGCAACATCACGAATATGAATGTAATTTCTTTTAAAATGGCCCTCAAATATTACAACCGCTCGGTCATTAACAGCTCTATACACAAAGTCATTAACCAATAAATCTAATCGCATCCTAGGAGAGGCACCAAAAACTGTTGCCAACCTAAAAGTTAAAGAGTTTCCATGTTCTAAAACTGCAGTCTCAGCTTCAACTTTAGTTGTTCCGTATAAAGAAATCGGACGAAGAGGCGTTTCTTCTGTGCAAAACTTACCCGCCTCACCAATTCCATATCCACTGTTTGTTGTGGGAAATAAAATTCTTTGATTTTTTGAAGCTAATTTGCACAAAAGCCTTACAGCCTCGGAATTAACAGTTTTCGCTGCCATAGGATCTTGGTCGCAAAGAGGTGCGCCCACCAAAGCTGCCAGCGGAATTAACACATCTGCATCTTTAACTAAGCTTTTAACTTCACGTTCATTTCGAGCATCTCCGCGAGTTATTGAAAATTTTGGATGAGCACAAACATCTAGCAAGGACGATTGTTTATAGAGAAAATTATCTAAAACATGAATTTCGTGCCCCTCACTTAATAATTGTGGAATAAGAATTGATCCAATATACCCGGCACCACCAGTAATTAAAATTTTCATGTTTCTCCTCAAAATCAACCTGAATAAATTATAGATGAACCAGGAGCGTTCATCTTTATTTTGATTTCATAATTTTCAGGCATTACTTTACGTACACTTTCTTGAAATTCCAAAGGAACATAGAGCAATAAAAAACCACCACCCCCAGCTCCCAAAAGCTTTCCTCCTAGAGCGCCGGCTTCTAAAGCCTTAGTATAAAGTGAATCGACATGCTCATTAGTCACTGATTGCGAAAGATTTTTTTTGGCCATCCAGGCCTCATTCAAAATTTGTCCAAATTCACTTAAATTTTTATTCGAAACTAAAACGTCATAAACTTTGTCTACTTGTTTGCGCAAAGTCTTATAAAATTCGATTTTTTTATGAATTTGAGTAATTTTAGATTCTTCAACATCTTGCGCCTTACGAGTGAGCCCTGTAAAAAACATCATCGTAGAAGCTTCAAGTTCATCAATCCTTGAACTACTTATTGGAACCCTATGAACTACATACTCAGGTTGAGTTGAGCTGAATTCAATAAGATTAAATCCTCCAAAAGCAGCAAAAACCTGATCTTGTATGCCCCCAACTTCCTCTAGAACGCCCCGCTCTAAATCAATCGCTTTTGAGGCCAAATTGCTTTGAGAAATAAAGTTTCCTTTAAAAGCATTAAGAGCTTGTATTAAACCTACAGTAAAAGACGATGAGGAACCGAGCCCTGAAAAAGACGGCAAGTCTGCTGCCACACTTATTTCTACATCGCGATCCACACCTTCACTACGAAGTATTTCCCTAAATGGGGCATGTTGAATAGCATTTAAACCGGTGACTTTTTCAACTTTGCTATAGGCAAGTCTAATAGAATAGTCGAAAAGTTTAGAAGGAAAGCGTGTAACAAAATGATAAACGTATTTATCTATAGCAGAACCTAAAACAGCTCCTCCGAATTCTCGGTAATAGGCTGGAAAATCGGTTCCACCTCCAACAAAACTCACTCTAAAAGGAGTTCTAGAGATAATCATAGCTACTTCTTACTTAACTCAAAGCTAGGCGTGCCTCAAATTTAGATACAATTTCGTCTCCAATGGCCAAAGACGCAGTCGCCGCGGGACTCGGGGCATTTAATAAATGCAAAGCCCCTTGCTGATCCAAAAATTTAAAGTCTTGAATCAACTCACCCCGAGCTTCAATGGCCTGAGCTCTTACACCACTCCCCCCCTCGGATAGATCAGACAGGGTGATTTCAGGCACTAAACGATTCAGAGAATTACAAAAAATACGTTTATTTAGAGATCTAAGGACTTCATAGGCTGAAACCTTGGGGTACTTGTATAAAAAATGCCAAAGCCCGGGATAGCTTAGTGACTCTAAAAATTCACCCAGATTAATATTATCCCATTTATACCCTTCTCTAGCCATGGCCAAAACAGCATTTGGCCCCGCCTCAACGCCCCCACCTATAAGCCTCGTAAAATGAACTCCTAAAAATGGAAAATTAGGATTAGGTACAGGATAGATTAGGTTCTTAATTAGTTTGGCAGCCCTTGGCTTAAGCAAATAATATTCACCACGGAAAGGAATAATTCGAAGATTTGGCTTTAATCCAGCAAGTTCAGCCATTTTATCGCAATACAGCCCTGCACAATTTATAAAAAAATCACATTCATGATTTTCTTCATTAACAGAAATAATTGACCAACTATTCTTTAAGTATAAAATATTTTGAACTTTAAAATTTAGTAGAATTTCTACGCCTAAGGACTTTAGATCTTCTTTCAGTGCTTCTATTACAGCCTTGTAATCAATAATTCCTTCTTCTGGTACATGAACAGCCTTCACACCATTAACATAGGGTTCAATATCTTTTATTTCATCTTTTTCAAGAAGCCTTAGTTTTTGCAAACCATTGGCTAATCCACGTTTAAAAAGTTCATCTAACGCGGGAACTTCACTTTGATCAGTAGCAACAACAAGTTTGCCACAAATTTCAAATGGAATATTTTTCTGCAAACTATAATCTTTTAACTGCCTAATTCCTGAAACCGCCAACTTTGCTTTAGAACTTCCTGGCTTATAATAAAGGCCCGCATGTAAAACTCCACTATTGTGAGTTGATTGATGCATTCCACAATTTGATTCTTTCTCTAGAATCGATATTTTTAGCGCCGGGCACTTAAGCTTAAGCTTCAAAGCAGTTGCTAAACCCACAATTCCCCCGCCAATGATTGAAACTTTTTTAATCAATTTTGATCAATATCCTTTCGAATCCAAAATACAAAGCGTTTATCCTCTATATCTATAGTTTTATATTTAATAAAAATAGAATGAAGATTTTGATTTAAACTTGGAATTATAGAAAAAACATCTTGATTTATTGGATACAAATCAACTTTTTGAAGTTCATCATATGCAATTATGTCGCAGCTCTTTAATTTATTAAAAAAATCCGAGCGCTCAGTATGTTGGAAATAATTTTGAAATGGATTCACAATAGTTAAATAAGTATTGTTTTGCTCAAAGTTATAGGACACTAGGCTTTTATCAAAAAAAAAGGGATATGGCCCCAATCCACAAAATCTAAACTCCGAAGCATTGTGATAACTTGAGACAAAATTAATTTTATTTAACAATTCACGAACTAAAAAAGTTTCCTGTCTTTGTGCTATTTTCTGGCCAGGCATGAGATACAATGGATTAGTCTTAAAAAAAGCCATCAAGGGCCAGGCGGTAAACATTAAAAAAAAGAGAAAAATATAATATTTAGAGTAAATCTGAGAATTCCAAACGTTAAAAAAAATAGAACAAACAAATAGTATTAATGGAAGCAATACTATGCCCCCCACTATCGGACTCTTATTCTTGATAACCGTTAAAACTACCATAGGAATAAAGAAACAAACAAAATTATATAGCGCCTCTGAAGAAAACAATTTTATCTTTTTAAGTTTAGTTGTTACAAGCGCCGAAATGACCAATAAAAACAACAATGAACTCAGACCCATGCCCAGATGATTTAATATTAAAGTTTTAGGATAATACAATAAATATGATTTTATATTGATTATATTATTTTCGATGGCGCGAAGAGGACCCTCTACTCCTGTTACATGACCCACGAAATAATAGTTCTTAATTTCAATAAAGCTGTTAATTAAAAAGGGCAAACACAAAATCAAATATAAAAACCAATGATTGATGACTGCCCTTAAAGGCCAGAGACGAGCTTGATTTGGACGCAAATACTTATCACAAAATCCAATAAAAATTAATGTAAAAAAAATCATATTTGCGTACACAAACGTAATTTGTCTATTCAAAAACAAGAGAGCCCAAAAACATAAGCTTAAGAGTAAATTTTTTTTAGAAGGATTTTTCAAAAATTTATAAAATAAAACCGTAGATACTCCATACAAACAAAACGTAGAAAAATCAGGTCTAAAATCAAAAAGCCCTCCATACATATAAAATGGATAGGGCATACAATTTAAACAAAAAAGTATGAGATATTTTGAATCATCATTTTTAAACTTTTTTCCACTAAAGACAAAAAGATTTAACAATATCCAAAAA
This sequence comes from uncultured Bacteriovoracaceae bacterium, assembly GCA_964609695.1. Taxonomy (GTDB): domain Bacteria; phylum Bdellovibrionota; class UBA2428; order UBA2428; family UBA2428; genus JAGNHS01. The sequence continues at coordinate 66,150 of CAZSSP010000003.1, read as the reverse complement.
ACCATATTTACGAACAATGAAGCTAATCTTGGAGACCAATGAGTGAGTTTAATGGAAAGAGCCCCTAGTGCTGGTAAAAGTGGCCCTTGAGGATTTGGTCTAGTTAAAAAATCTAAGGTTTTAACAACAAGTGAATTAAAACTTTTTATTTCAGTAACTAACCTATAGGAATGAGACAAATAGGCGCCCTGATCAAAAAATGAAGGATAGAAATCAACTACATTTTTAATCGAATGAATAAAAAAAACTAATATTTGAATGATTAATAGAAAAATAAAACAAAAAAACATGGGTTTTAAGCGATTTGTATTTTTCAATGAAATACCCACATTAAAGAGATTTCTTTTTTAGATTTTTTTATATGTTTCAGCAATAGCATATCTCCATATTTTCAATATTATTCGGGGTTCAATATAGGTATACCCTCTAGCATTGTGCTAACTTAGTTGAAGATGGCTTTTGGTGCTTTTTTATTGATATTCTTAGCGTTCAGTATTGCTGGAGTTTATCCCACATATCGCTTACTAGATTCTAAGCATCGTAGGTACTTAGTTATAATAACTCCTCATATAGGGGTAGCCCTAATCCTAGCATTAATAGGAATCTTCCATCACTTCGGCCTGAACTCCAAAGAAGGCTCTACATTATCCTTTGCCTATTTATTTTTACTATCAATTATAAACGCCAAAAAAATATTTAAAGAACTAAAAAAATTAAAATGGAAATCAGATTTTGATATATTTGCTGCGCTTATATTTGCTATTTGCTGTGGTTTTATTCTCGTTAAACCACTCCTTGATAGACACGTATTAACTTGGTTCGGAGGAGGCTCCGATTCTTTAGGTTATATTAATGGAGCCTCTTACCTTCTGAAGCATAGTTATCCTCAAGATTACCTATTAGACAAATTAGATGAGTTTCAACCTTGGAAAGGTTGGATTTTTCATATTATCCATTTTGACTTTTTAGGTAATTTTTTCAACTTAAGCGCAATAAGTAATTTGTTAAGAATTGACCCCGTTAAAATATTCAATCCCCTAATGGCCATATATGGCTCGCTTACAATCTTGGGCGTCTTTTTATTAGCCAGAATTGGATTTGAATTAAGTGAAAAAATTTCCCTTATTTGCTGCGGACTCTTAACACTCCATACTTATTGGATGATGCCACACTACACGACATTTCTAAACCAAGCCGCAGGACTTGCCTTTACGACAACTTCTTTGGCGTTTATTCCAAAACAATTAACACTGGAGGGATCAAAAAAGGAAGCCATAATATTTGGGCTCTTAACTGGGTCACTGATTGCATTTTATTCAATTTTCATAAGTTTTATTATTCTAAGCTCAACATTTTTTGTCTTTCTAAGCTACAAATCATTTCGATTTAACATGAAATCTTTGAGCCTTAGAATATTTCTTGTGTTTTTAGCTTGTGTGATTGTGAACAATTTTTATTTCATTCAGAACTTTACAAGAGGCTTTGCTGTAGGCACTGACGCTCTTTATTCGCCACTTTCTTATTTTCAAAACTGGCCACATTTCGTTACTTTTTTCACCAATTACACACCCCCACACTACAACTGGGGTCAAATTAATCAATTATCTCAAATCAAGAATATTACATTAGCTTTAGGCTCAATTTTGATTTTCTGTAGAGCATTTATTTCACTTAAAAGTGCTCATAGGAATTTTTTCATATCCGTAGTGGCAAGTTGTTTATTTTTAAGCATAACAGCCTACCTTAAAGGTAATGGTTATGGATTATGGAAGATTTTGACTTTTACCAATATTATTTATGTGATCGGATTTTCGATGGGCACAATGTGTATTTGGAAAAACTATAATGAATATTCTAAGAAAACTAAATTAATGGTCTCTAGCCTTTTATTTATAATTATTGTTTCTCATTTCCATTCGGCTCGAATACTTACACTTAATCCATTTTATGAACTACCCAAAGGAATAGAAGAATTAACTCACTGGATACCTCTAATAAAAAAAGAACTAAAAGATAACGAGGCACTTAAAATTGAAATCCAAGAGCCCTATTCAATATACGAATGGCTTTCCGTTTTATACACAATTAGGGAACTACCGCTCTATGTCAGTCCCAATGCAAGAATCCACAAAGAGTTGTTTTATGGTGATTATCAAAAGAGATATGAAATCAACACGCCATTAGCTTTGCTAAAAATAGATGATAAAAACAAAAACTTTCAATGTATTTTAAAAAATGCTGATTATTGCATTATAAAACTTCAATAACTTTATAATCGAAGTGTTTTTACACCTTCATAGTCAAGTTTTTTTATTATATTAGAGGGCAAATCTTTATTTACAATTATTTGCTTGTGTAAGGCCTTACCGAACTGTGATTTAACTGCAAAAAACAATCTGTCCACAGAAACGTTGGTCGTTTGAGAATCAATAATTGAAAATCCTAGGAGACGAAGTATTTTTAATCGAAATGAATAAAATCTAAATAAGGCAAACCTAATTTTTGAGGGCTCTATAATTAGCGATGGATACACGGAGCATATTTTAGATTTAGTTTGAATGTTTGACGTATTATATTTCGCTAGCAATCCAAAAATAGAGGCGCCCAAGCTCTCCTTTTGACTCGGCAAAATAGGCTCGTCAAAATAAAATAAATTTTCCGGATCAAGTGAAAATGGATAATCTAAAATGGTTTTTTCACTTATGACATCGAGCAGAAGATTTGGAGTGTGGATACCTGATATCTTTTTTCCCAAATCTACACAAGCTTTACGCAAAACTTCATAATTATCTGAGAAATTTTGAATCGCTTTTAGCACATCAAAAGCACTTCCCTCATGAACAAGAAGCATCTCAAGTGGTGTGTTTAAATAATGCTGCCCAGCCCATGTATTATATGTAGTTAACGTTGGCTTTAAATGCGTCAGACAATCAAGAAACACTCCAGAAGTTCTTGCAGAATAAACCGAAGCCCAATAAGGGCATAAAATTAGGTCTAGTGAATCGATATATTCTAGATATTCTTGTGCACTTAAAAGCTTCTTTAAAAATTTAACATTTGGATAACTTCTCTTTTCTAATTCAAGAAGTTTTTTCTCAACAAATTCATCACAGTTCGACCATTGAATCACAAACTCAATCGAATTCTGTTTTTTATTTATTTCTACAATAGCCTCAATGATTTCAAAAATTCCCTTTTCATCTCTAGGATTACCCAAGGTTCCCAATCGAAGTTTCTTAGGGCGAGTCGTTTCTATTGTTGTTTCCTTTAATGAAGACGCTCCATGTGGAATAGGGATAAGAGAAATGGCTTTATTTGTGAGCCAAGCGTAATCCTGTATTAACAGATTACTATCACTATAAAGTCTTACTTTTGATAATTTTTCAAAAACCCGTAAAGCCAAATGTGATAATGGGTTTAAATAAACTTCGTTTTGATACCTTAAAACAATGGCTAACTTTTTATAAAAAAAACCGAAAAATAGAGAAAAAAGCATTAATCCAAACAATTGATCAGCATTAACACTATGGACGAAAAGCAATTTATGACGCTTTAGAAAAATCCCCTTAAATATAAAACTTTTCGCTAAATCTATAAAATAAATGAGGTTTAACTTTAAACTACTTGTATGACTTCCCCCATGTGAAATCCACATAGGTTGGCTAAAAACTGGAAGTACTCCAAGCTCCTCCTTGATATTAGACTCAACGTTTAACGAGCCCAATATCATGCCTTTTATCCCAGATTCTTTAGCAGCTTTTAAAACTGACCTGTCGTACTCGTAATGATGGCCTAAGGTGTTCTTAAGCTCTTGATCGACAATTATTAAATTTAAAAACGGCTTATCAATTCTCATCAAATGATCGCTTTTATTAGCCCATATCCTCATAAGCTTTAAATACCTTTAGACTATATTTTACTTAACGAGTAAAAGCCTCATATGAATTCAGATTTAGTGCAGAAATACATGGCTGAATTGTCCGGCGTCATAAACAGTCCCGACATGCTTAAAATCACAGAGCTAAGCAAACTTCTAAATGAAGTCAAAGCATTAGGGAGCAAAGTCATTATAGCGGGCAATGGAGGAAGCGCTGGAATTGCATCACACGTTGCAACTGATTTGAGTAAAACTCTACAAATCAGAAGTTTAACATTCCACGATCCTGCTCTTATCACTTGTTACGCCAACGATTATGGGTATGAACTATGGCTTAAAAAGGCTATTGAAAGTTTTGCGGAAAAAGATGATTTAATAATTTTAATTAGCAGCAGTGGAAAATCTCCAAACATGCTTAATGCCGCAAAGTTCTCAAAGGAAATGGGACTAAAAATAGTCACTTTAACTGGTTTTAATCCCGAGAACCCTCTACGCCAGATGGGTGACTTAAACCTGTGGGCCTCGAGCGATAAATACAATCATATTGAAAACACTCATCAGATTTGGCTCTTATGCGCTTTGGATTTGATTAATGATTCAAATAGATCCTAATCTTATTTCCCCAATTGCCTTTTTAGGCGGCAATATTTTTGGCGCATTTACCGATAAAAAGCAGACATTAGAAATAATAAATCACTCTCTCGATAATGGGATTTTCGCAATTGATACTGCAAACGTCTATTCTGATGGCCTATCCGAAGAATACATAGGATACGCAATAAAAGATAAGCGGGAGCATTTTTTTATAGCTACGAAAAATGGCTTAAAAAGCCATGAAAAGAGTACCTGTTTAAACACTGCTAAAAATTTATTTTTTAACATTGAGCAATCATTGAAAAGGTTAAAAACAGATTTTATCGACTTATATCAGCTACATCATTTTGATCCAATTATTCAATTATCTGAAACTATTGATGCACTTGAAAAAGCCAAACAACAAGGGAAAATACGATATTGGGGAATTTCAAATTTTAATTTCAACCAAATTGACGAGCTATCCAAATTTCACAAAACTTTACCATTAACTCACCAAATTAAATTCAATTTATTTTATGATAAAATTTACTCGAATCTTAACGACAAATCTCAAAAGATGAATTGTAAATTCATATTCTATAGCGTACTAGGTCGAGGAATACTTACAGGAAAATATCTCTCAGGCATTAACCACGGAAGAGCTATAAACAGTCAATCAATAAAGAATGATCTCCGCCCGGAGATTCAAAACAGAGTAGCTTATCTAAATAATTTATGTAATGAATTTCATATAGACCTAACATCAGCAGTAATAGCATTTACGAAGCTAATCCCTAATCAATTTGGATTTATTGTCGGAGTTAGAAATCTTAAGCAACTCAAAAGTCTAGCTATTGGAAATAGCATGCTTCTAAATGAAGTATTTATTTCAAAACTATGGAATCTTATTGAAAACTCTAAAGAGCTGCCTGAGAATTCATTTGGCATTGATTTTAAATAGACTATCAATTTCAAATCATAGTTTATTTAGTTAGTTCTATTGACTCTCAAGAAAAAAATGTGTGATTCTATAAAAGAGAAAATGATATCCTGCACAATTCCTAACTATAACCATGGAATGTATCTAAAAAAATCAATCGAGGCAGCACTCGACCAAGGAGACAGCTTAGATAAAGTTTATATAATTGACGATGCTTCTACAGATAACAGTCGTGATATTTTAAAAAACTACATTAACAACCCAAAAATCGAAATAATATTAAATGATAAAAACCAAGGAGCTCTTTGGTGCGTTAATCATGCTTTAAACAAAATTGAGTCTGAATACACTTCATTCCTATCTGCTGACGATTATATACTTCCCAATTTTTTTTCTAATACAATAGAAACTCTTATAAAGTACCCTCAAGCTAAAATTTGCACCACTAAACCATTGTTTATTGATGGTAAATCAAACGCCCCAATTGATAATTCTTATTTTATGCCTAAGATCAAGGAAAGTTGCTTCTTTAGCGGTGAAGAAATAGTTAAATTAAGCCATCCTCCAAGTTTTTTTTGGGTGGCAGGTCACGCTACAATATTCAAAACAAGTTTAATTAAGGATATTGGTGGGTTTAAATCCGATCTTAAATGGAAATCAGACTGGTTTCTTTTCCATATTTTGTCACTTAAATACGGTGTCTGTTATTTACCTGAAGAGTTATCAGTGCTCAGAGTACTCCCGGGATCCTTCTCTAGTGCTAAAGAAAATCACTTGCAGATGACTTCTTTACTAATAAAAATGTGTGAAACATTGATACAAATGAATGACATTCCTCTATTAGAAAACTTTACTAATTCATATTTATTTGATCATTTTTTTCCAAAACACAGTCTTGGAATGAAATGCCTTTTATCTAAATCCTATTTACTAGAAACCTTAAGTCAAGTGAGACACGATGAAGAACGTCTCAATATACTTGAAAGAAAGTTTGATTTAATTTCAAAACCTTTAAAACTTTTTAAATATTTATTAGAGAAAAAAACCAAGGACTCTCAAAAATGAAAAAGGGTATCGTAATTTTTGGCTGCTCTAGGGGTATCGGAAAAACTCTCGCAATAAGTTGCAAAGACATTTTTTCAGACATTGTATTAGTCGACAAAGACAACTTAGACGATTTGGAAATTTTATTCAAAAACAGTTCAACAAAACCCCACCTCATTCAAGGCGATATTTTAAATTTTGAGTTTATTAAAAACAAACTAACCGACATTTCAAAAGAAATAACACTAAGTTGTGGGGTATATTTAATCAGAGGAAGATCTGGGACAAACGACTTCATTTCAACAACCCCAGATGATTGGGACTTAGATTTAAACCTAGGACTTAAAGGTGCCTTTTTTTCTGCTCAAACACTTTTTCCACTACTCAACGGAGCGCATAAAGCTTTTGTCACCGTATCATCGGTTTCAGCACAATTAATAACCCACCAAAGCCCCGGTTATCACTGTGCAAAAGCTGGCATAGAACAATTAACCAAATACCTATCAATATATGGAAAATCATATGGCGTTAGAGTTAATTGTGTCAGGCCAGGTTTTATTGTTCAAGATGAACACAAAAACAAGTTTAACTCTTCTAATAATAAAAATTTTAGAGAAATTGCTGAATTAATTCATCCATACAAATCAACAGGTTCCAACCTGGACATTGCATCAATTATATTACAACTTTGCCAATCAACGTCTGAATTTATCAATGGTACAATCATCAATGTTGATGGTGGCTTAAGTATCAGAGAACAGTTTGACGTAGCCTTAGAGGTTGCTAATTTTATTAAAAGTACATAATAAAAAAATTAACTTTTAGCTTTTATGTATTTCACTATACTACCAAAGTTTTTAGATAATTCTTCTTCACTTTCATCTACATTCAAAAAGATCTGGGCGTTTGAAGAGAAAAATAGCCGCTTTTTATCCAGTGATTTCTGAATAAGGTCTCGATGATGATTATAATTTTTAAAAATTAGATATGGTTTTTTAGAAAAAATAACATAATTACAGGGCCCGGTAGACATCCCTAAAAAAGCACTTGATAAAGCCATAACCCCTAGATGAACAGCAAAAGAATTAATGGAATCTTTAACTATAACTACATTTTGAGACTCTCTAATATATTCTTCGAGATCGTCATGACCCACAACACAGAACCTTATATTTGGGTATATTTTTTCAGATTTTGAAAAAAACTTTAGCCATTCGATTTGATTTGAATTGCTTGTATTAGGTAGATTTCCCTGATTTTTCAAATGGACGCTTACAATATATTTATTTTGAAATCTATTTAAAAAATTTTCAGCTTCATTCATCACACTATCATTAAGTTCTAAAAATTCTCTATTCAATTCTTCTGTCTTGTATAAAATATCGTAATCATAAGTAATCTCAGATACTTGTTGATTAATTTCGGGATAAAAGAAATTTTCAGAATTACTTTTATCATTAAAATAAGCAGGCCAATTTAAAAATTCTTCATAACTTTTGAATTGATGTATCTCTGTAATACTCTTGAAGGAGGATATAAGACTTTTCAAATCTTCAGGCATTTGTCCGATATAAACAAAGAATCTTTTTGAAGTATGAAGAGTATCAGATTTATATTGAATCCAGTGAATTAACGATAAAATCGCTCCCAATCTAGGAGAAATTATATCGGATCTAAAAACTCCAAAAAAATTTCTTTGCTTCATCCTAATCAGCAATAAGCTACCAGGGCATGATATTCTTATTTGTAATAAACAAACTACCTTCTTTATAGGAAGAGGGGAGGTCATTAATGCTTAAAACTTTAGACCACCCTTTTTTTTGAGAAAAAGAATTCAAGTTATTCTTCAAAAGAAAATTATATATTTCTTTTGAATTTTCAAAAGTACCAACCTCTAAAATTGCATCACAATTAGCCCAATCTTCGCTATTAGTAGACGCAATTGCAGCAGCCTCATGTCCTTCAATATCCATCTTTATTAAATCTGAGCTTCGCAGAATATCACTCAACGGTGTAATTTCTACCTGAAATTTTTTTAGTTCACCGAATGGATTTTCCTTTGCCCCACTCAAATGACTACTTGTTGAATTACCTAAAACTTTTGTAAATTCAGCATTACCTACTTTTGTTGAAACGGCTTTTTTAATAATTTTTATATTTGTTACGTCATTTAGACTAAAATTACGCTCCATTAAGCTTATATGCTCTGGATCAGGCTCATAGGACACAACACTGTAACCTAAACGTGATAAAATCAAACTGTGCAATCCAATATTTGCACCTAGATCTGACACCCTTTTATAAATATTTCTATTTTTCTCATAAAATGAATAAATTATAAATTCATCCAAACCAAATAGATCCAAAGATGAAATTGCGCCCATTTTTGTAAATGGAAAATAAATATTTCCGATTGGGCCCATATTAAAAATTGCATTTTCAACGGAAACTAAAGACGTATGTTCAATATAGTTACTTAGCAAATTTTGAAGAACGATATAGACTGAATTTTCTCTTGAATGTAAATTTGGGTTTTCCTGCAAACATTTAAAGAGAGAACTAACAACTTCATCTTTCACATTTAATGCCATCAATATGGTAAAAACACACCTTTTTGATTTTAACAACCACTAAAATAAGCTAGCTTTAAGTATCCATATGCACGATTGCAAACCTTTAATTTCAAGTAGCCATCAAAGATGTATAATTTGCTCAAAACCAACTGAAACAGTACTAGCTTTTATCGATTATCCCATCACAGGGCCACTTTCCCCTCAAAAAACAATCCTAACAGAAAAGGCTGACTTAAAATTAAACGTCTGCCCTAAATGTCACCATGCCTCAATTCTTAATCCTATTCCACCTTCTGAACTCTATTCTAACGATACTTATGTGTACAACACCTCACAAAGCATTTCAGCAAATGCAAACACGCTTAGTTTTGCAAATTATGTAAAATCTCAAATTTCAAATTTTGATATTCTCAGAACTGAACAAATACATGTATTAGAATTTGGAGCCAATGACTTAACGTTGGCGAAATTAATATCTAAAAATGTAAAAAATTACACAGCCGTAGACCCCTTTTTAAACCTTCAAAATAAGGAAGAACTTGGAATAGAAAATATACATACCATTAAGGATTATGTAGAAAAAATATCGACTTTTGGAAAACAACCAAAGCCAAATTTAATTATTTGTCAGCATACTTTCGAACATTTATTAGATCCCATCTCCGTTCTAAGACATTTAATAAATCTCTCCAATGATCAAGCAGTTTTTATTTTTGAATTTCCACTTTTTGACAATATCTGTATAGATCAGAGATTTGACCAAATCTTTCATCATCATCCCCAATATTTTAGTTTTTCATCAATTTGCAAAATGCTAAAGGATCATGATTTGAGTCTCATAGACTTATCTGAAATTTCTCACTGGGGGAGTGTAAGAATAACTTTCTCAAAAAATTGTCCCCAATACCAAACAATTTCAAATACAAAGTTATCCCTATATAGTGAAAAATCAAACTTCATCATCCCAAACATAAAAAATGAATTTAACTCATTCAACGAATGGTGCGTATTCCAAAAAAATTCTCTAGAGGTTCTGTCTAGACGCGAACCCATATGGGGTTATGGAGCTTCTCAAATACTCCCCAATTATGCCTTTCACTTAAAAAGTGACCTGAGTTTTTTGCAAGGTATTATTGATGATAACAAGAATAAAAATTTATCTTATTATCCTAGTTTAAAGCCTCAAATTATAAACTGCAAAGAGCTTTTCGGTAAAAATATTTTAATCACTGCAATTGATAATTCCCGAAGAATTTTAAATAAACTTTTTAATGAAAATTCAAAACGTATCATAAATTTACATTGGAGCATTTAAAATGAATTTTAACATAAAGAACAAACGTGCACTCATTACTGGGGCCAGCAGAGGAATAGGAATGGCTATAGTAAAATCTTTAGCCGCAGAAGGAGTTAAAACTGCATCTGTTTCAAGAACTCCTATCTCCAATGATGAATTAAACATTAATAACAATGATCACATATCGATTGAGCTAGATTTAATAAAGGAAGGCTCTGGTACAGAACTGTTTAAAACACTCTCTGAGAGATGGGGTTTACCCGATATCATCATTCATAATGTAGGCGGCAATTTAGACATCACCGATCCACTTTGCGGAATTGAAGAATGGAGAAAAATATATAGATTCAATTTAGAAATTGCCATCGAATTGAACAATTTATTCATTCCAAATCTTATCTCTCAAAAGTGGGGAAGAATTATACATATATCTTCTATAGCCTCTCTTGAAAACCAAGGGACCGTACCCTACTGCTCCATGAAAGCAGCCCTCAATGCCTACACGAGAAGCCTAGGACGCTTTCTTTCACCAAACGGAATATCTGTTAGCGCCGTGTTACCTGGGGCAGTTTTTACTGAAGGTGGTTACTGGGATAAAACTTTAAAATCCAGGCCAGAGCATGTTGCAAAATATTTATCCGAAAGAATGGCTATTAATAGATTTGGAAAAGTTGAAGAAATATCTGATTTTGTAACTTTTTTATGCTCTGATCAGGCCTCTTTCGTCGTAGGTTCTTCGTTCTTGGTTGACGGAGGTCAGGGCAGAGTCTTTTATCCCCCAATAGACATTCTTTAGCCTCTCAAATAAGATCCGATCCAATGCCTAAGTTAAATTCTACTCTTCGAAAGCGAATTGTTGAGATTATTACAAAAGCCAAAGAAGGACACATACCTTCTTCTTTTTCAATAGTTGACCTTATAGAAGCACTTTATAGCCGATATCTGAAGCATGATCACAACAACCCCGAATTAGATGAACGTGATTATTTTATACTCTCTAAAGGGCATGGTGCTGCTGCGCTTTTTGTTGTCTTAGAAAAAGAAGGGTATTTTAAAAGCGAAGAACTTGATAGTTATGGTGATTTTAATTCTAAGTTTGGAGGCCATCCTGATAGAACAAAAGTCCCCGGCGCCGAAGCTTCTACTGGTTCATTAGGACATGGATTTCCATTCGCAATGGGCATTGCCACAGGGTTAAAAATTCAAAATAAAAAGAATAAAGTTATTGCAATCGTAGGAGATGGAGAGTGTCACGAAGGGACCATCTGGGAAACTGCACTAGTTGCTCAAAATTTAAAACTTGGAAATTTTTGCTGTATTGTTGATTACAACGGATCAGCTGAGCAAATACTGGCACATCCAAATATCGCTCAACAATTTAGATCTTTTGGATGGAACGTATTAGAAATTGATGGCCACTCTACAACTGAGATAGTATCTGCATTCAATCAATTTTTCTCAGGTGATAATATTAAACCTACTTGTATCATCGCCAAAACAATAAAAGGTAAAGGTGTTAGTTTTTTAGAAACACATGGTCCTTGGCATCATAAAATACCCAATCCTTTAGAATATGCTGAAATTATGAAAGAGCTTGATTCGTGAGAAATGCATTTGCACAATTAATGTTAGAAGTTGGTCAAAACGACCCCAAACTTATTGTTTTAGTGGGCGACATTAGTCATGGAATACTAAAACCTTTTGCCAGCGCCTGCCCAGGTAGATTTTATAATATTGGTATTCTTGAACCAACAATTGTTTCTATGTCTGCCGGAATTTCACGAAGCGGACTTTATCCAGTTGCCCATACTATTGCCCCTTTTCTAATTGAAAGAAGTTTGGAACAGATAAAATTGGATTTTTGTTATCAAAATATTGGCGGAAATCTAATCTCTGTTGGCTCTGCTTTTGATTATTCTGGCTTAGGTTGTAGCCACCATTCTTATTCCGACCTTGGTATTATCAAAGCCATTCCAAACACAGAAGTTTTTTATCCTTCAAGTCCAAATGAGCTTAAGGCACTTTTTATTCAATCCTATAAGAATTCAAAATTAAGTTACTTTAGACTACCTGGGAGCATTCACAATACTGAATTTAATTTATCAGAAATCATGGTGGGCAAAGCCTTAAAAGTAAGAACTGGAAGTGATGCAACATTAGTTGTTACGGGTCCACATTTAAAAAGTGCCCTTTTCGCTGCTGAAGAATTAAAATTATCTGATATAGATTTAGAAATTCTTTACTATCCCACAATCAAACCATTTGATGCTAAATCTTTATATATAAGTGTTGAAAAAACAAGAAAACTCTTAGTTATCGAAGAACATTCACAAACTGGAAGTCTTGCAGACGATGCCCTCAGAACCATTGGAGGAGCCTTTTCGTATAAATTTGAATGGATTGGAATTCCCGATGAATTTCAAAGAGGTTATGGTTCTTATGAAAACCATTTAGAAAAACTGGGCTTTAACTCAAAAAATATTGTTCTAAAAATTAAGAACTTTAAAAACAATACTGTTTAACTATTTGTATTTTTCAAAATCTTTTTGAGCGAGATTATAACTACTAGGGTTTCCAATATCCCTCAAATATGTTTCGTTCTTGTATGTAAAAACTCTATTCAATAAAGCTGGTATGATCTCAACACTTAAGTCAATATACTCCCGCTGAATAGACTCTAGTAATTCAAAAATTTCAGAATTAAAAATATAAACTGCCGCATTAGCTTGATCACCAGGGGGGTTCGGAACTTTTTCGTGAAAACTGGTAAGCACGCCCTTCGCGTTGACTTCAACAATTCCACAACTGCTTGGCGAATCTGTTTTAAAAGTCATCATAGTCATAATGCAATCTGTGGGTTTATTTTCATGAGCCTTGAGAAAATCAATAGGTTCAAATTTAGCTAAATTATCTGCATGTATTACCCAAAAAGATTCACCCGAATTTAAAAGATTTTTATTTTTTAAAAGAGTCCCTCCCGTACCGAGTAACTTTTCCTCATGTATTAAAGTAATTTTATTTCTTAAGGGATGTTTATTTACAAAGGATTGAACCTGATCAGCTAGGTAATGAGTATTAATTATAAATTCAACATTAGGTAAATCTTTAAGCAAATCGAGCCATATCCCGAGCAATGGCTTTCCACAAATCGGAACTAAACATTTGGGAGTTTTATCTGTAAGTGGTCTCAATCGAGTGCCTAGGCCAGCTGCAAGTAATAAAACTTTCATAATTTTCAATCTAACAATGGAAAAATATCTTCTAACTTTAGAGGAACATTCCCTTCTCTAGCGACTTGGCAAGCCGCAGCTAACGAACCAATATACGCACTTTCCCAAATGTTAGCTCCACACACAGTAGCCATAGCCGCCGAAGTTAATAATGAATCTCCAGCTCCAGCCACATCTTTAGGGGATGTGTTTAATGCCGGCAATTGATCGGTATAATAACTAGCCTCCTTAGAATAAGCATGAACTAAAACACCTTCAGAACCCATTTTTAACAATACGTTCTTAGCTTCTGTTATTTTCCTTAATTCTTCGGCTAAAATCACAAGACCAGATTCAAAATCTTTTAAAGCTAATCTCGCCTCATGTTCAGTGGGAGTTAATAATTCAAGCTTCTTATATCGAGACACATCTCCAACCTGAGACGATGATTGACTGTCTGCAACTATTGGTAATCCGTTTTGGACACAAAAACCAGTAACCTCATCGACCAACCATTGTGGAAGACACCCATAATTAAAATCTGAAAAAATTAGTAAATTTGAATCTTTCAGCGCATGTTTTACAGCTTCACAAACATCAAGCATTAATTCCTTATTAATTGCATGCTGACGAAGTTCACTGACTCTAAAAACAGTTTTTCCTTGCACTCTGAATCTTGTCTTTAATGATGTAGGTCTGCTCTCATCTACAAATATATTAGCAGTCACTCCATATTCAGTTAATTTTTCATCAGCAAAACGCGCAGCTGAATCAGCACCTGCAACACTAACGAAATTAACAGAAGCTCCTAATCCGCTTGCGTGAGCCGCCACGATGCCAGCCCCCCCCACATAACTTTCTCTATGATTTGGGCTCACTACAATCACTGGATCTTCTCGAGACATTCCCAAAGCATCACAACTCACATACTCATCAACAATAAGGTCACCTACTACAGTGATCTTTAAACCCGAAAACTTCATTAATAATTGTCTTAATTTAGAATTTTCTATTCCATGCCTCTTTAAATAGGCATGAGGCTTCAAAATATTACTTCTATTTCCTGAGAATTCTTTTTCAATCAAATCTGATGTAGAAAAACTTACTTCTCCTGAACCAAAGAGTAGCCCCCCTCCATACTCATCAACTACAGCCTGCTCAGGATTATAGTTTTCTTCATGCTCCTTACCCTTAACCACTGTATGTGGTTTAAGTTCCCTAATAAAATCTTCAGGACGATCTTTTAATAAGAAAGCAAAATTAACAATACCAATAGAATCAACACCCTCTAATCTAAGTCCCTCAGGTACATGAGTATCCCTTTCGTTAGAATGTGCCTGAACTCCAACAACTAAAAAGTCACCACATTCGGCAGCAAATCGCAGTAACCTTAAATGGCCTGGGTGAATAATATTAAAATTTCCAGATACAAACACGATTCTAGAATCTTTATCAGGTAAATTCTTCCGAATTTCTTCTGCAATTTTTTTAGAATCGGAAGATTGAGCAACCATACAATTATCCTTAATGTAGCTAGAACCTAAGATCAATCAACGGTCTAAAGGCCTTCTTTAATCGCAATGATTCTAAAGCTAGATTAATTTCCTCCAATTTATAAACTGGTCGAAGTAAAATTGATGAACTTGAAGAAAGATTACCAATTAAGCTCAATAACTTAACTGAATCTCGCTCAGGGACACAAGAACCTCCCCATGTGCCAATAATATTTTTGCCAGAAATTAAATCATGAGGATCTAATGAAATCTTATGACCTACGGGAGGATGAGAAGCAAAAACCATTTTCCCCCCAAACTTTCGAACAAAACTAAAAGCTGTTTCTATTGAAAGTACGCTGCCAGCAGCTTCAATCACAAAATCAAAGCCTTTGTTTTCAGTAAGACTCATAAGATCTTGTTTTAAAGTATTGCTTTCAGAATTAAATGCCTTAGTGATCAATCCACTTTTTAAAGAAAATTCTAATTTATCATTAGATGCATCAACTCCAACTATTTTAGAAGGGGCTAAACTCTTAAGAGCCAATAAGGCACTCATTCCTACCCCTCCCAAACCCCAAACTAAACAAGTCGATTCTGGTTGAACCTGTATTTGATTTAATACAATTCCAGCTCCAGTGGGCAAGGCACATCCAAGCAAAACACTTAAATCAGATGGAGCTGTTTCTGGTATTTTAAAAAGACGATTTTCACTAACAATGGCGTATTCATTAAAAGTTGTAATTTTACCAGCATTTATTACTTTATTATTGAACTTATAACTAGGTGACTCAGCCTCTACTCCCGAGCCCTTTATCCACGTCAATACAACTTTATCTCCAACTTGAGTTTTTGAAACACCTGGTCCGATTTCAACAACTTCACCAACACCTTCGTGCCCAAGTAGATGGGGCAAATACTTGTCCTCGCCACGGAATCCATCAGCCTCCATAACCTGACTATGACAAACTCCGCTAAAATGGACTTTCACCAAAACTTGATGATCTTTTAATTTATTGGCCAACTCTATTTCACAAATTTCTAAAGGCTTTTTTACATCAAAAAGTACGGCAGCTTTAAATTTCATTAAAAGGGGCCCTTAAACCATTCTCCTGGCACATCATGTGGTGCTTTAGAAGCAAACGCTGTAGTTTCAACTTTTATTTCTTTATTCATTAAGCTGAAACAAGCTTTATAAACATCCAAAGCACTTGGATAAAAATCCTTTGTGAGAAACTGACTTGTAGGTGCGGGATAGTCCGGAAGAGTCACCCTTATAGGTGCTGTTTTAAGTCTATTAAAACAATTTTCACTAACAAAAGAAATAATTTCTGATGAGTACGAAAATGAACGATGAGAAGTGTCCAACACCAAGAGACGTCCTGTTTTAGAAACAGATTCAAGAACCTTATTTTTATCCCATGGATTTAGGGTTTTTAAATCAATCAAATCGCAAGTAATTCCATTCTTTTCAAGCTCCGTTACAGCACGAAGAGCCTCTAAACTCATTAATGAATGCGCCACAATAGTTATATCAGAGCCTCTTTTTAGATATTCGGAACATTCCAGTTTATGAAAAATAGGCCCCTCCGGTACTTCACCCATACTTTGGTGTAACCACCGTTGTTCAATGAATAAAACAGGATTTGGATCAGCAATGCTTGCCATTAATAAGCCCTTGGCATCTGCTGGGGTAGTCGGACTTACAATTTTCAATCCAGGGATATGACAAAACCATGAATGCAAACTTTGAGAATGCGTAGGACCCTGCCCCCATCCACGTCCAATAATGAGACGAATCGTAATTGGGACTGATGCTTTAGAAGCAAACATATAACGCCATTTTGATGCGTTATTAACGAGTTGATCCATAGCTAGCAAAAAGAAATCTAACCTTTGATGAGTCATTACAACCGGACACCCAGCGAGAGCCGCACCAATACCAATACCAGTCATTGCATTTTCACTAGTTGGAGTGTCAAACACACGATGAGAACCATGTTTTTGATGTAAGTTAAGAGTTGTACCAAAAACTCCCTTAGGGTCGTCGACACCCAAACCATAACAAAATAGATCTGGATTTAACTCTAAAGATAAATCAATGGCCTCATGAATTGCATCAGAAAAGCTTAATATTCGTTTCATGAAAAAGAACCTATTTTAGAAAAAATTTCATTTTCTGGATTTTCTAAGAAAGCAGGTGTTGAATTTTCGGCAAACTCAAATGCTAATTTAATTTCATTTTCTATTTCATTTTCTAAAGAATCAAAATCTTCACTTTGTATTTGATTGCTTTCAATAAGATATGTTTTAAAAGTCTCTACTGGGTCTCGGCGCTTCCATTGATTGTATTCCTCTACACTTCTGTAACCCAAATCATTATCGAAATTTGGACCGCAATGCTCACGCCATCGATAAGTAGGACATTCTAAAAATACCGGCCCCTCTCCATTTCGAACTGAACTTATTATTGGACCTAGACATGAATAAAGTTCCTCAACTGAATTTCCATCTATTAGAACAGACTTTATTCCAATAGAATCCACCAAATTTGTGAGCCTTCTGCCTTCAGGTTGGCGTACTTTTAAAGGAGAATAAACTGAAAAGAAATTGTTTTCACAAACAAACAAACAAGGCAACTTTTTTAGCGCGGCAAAGTTCAAGGACTCATATACCACGCCTTCTTCCATGGCTCCGTCGCCTAAATAAATACAGGCAAGATTTTTTTTATTCTTATGCTTTAATGCCAAGGCCAACCCTACACCGATTGGTACTGTGCCTCCGACAATCGCCGTACTTCCAACAAAGCCTTTTGATTCGTCTATTAAGTGCATAGAGCCGCCACGTCCCTGAGCGCAGCCTGTAGACTTACCGTATATTTCTGCCAACATTGCATTTAATGAAGATCCTTTAGCCAAATAATGTGCATGAGCTCGGTGTCCACTCACTGCCAAATCCTCATCTTTTAAAAAATAACTTACAACTGCAGGAACCGCTTCTTGCCCAATAGACAAGTGCACAGGACAACGCATTTTACCTTCATTATATTTCGAAGCGATAGCCTCCTCGACCATTCGCATTCTGAGTATTGACCGAAGAATAACTAAGCTCGAATTTTTATCCATAAATCTTAAGGTATAAACCAGTAAAAATCTCCAGTGTATCCCACTCTAGCAAAGAGAGTTTTCCATTCATTCACAGAAAGAATTGTCTTAGCTGTTAAATTCCAGTCAAACATCCTTAATCGCTCTTCTTCATTACGATAAGCATCGACTGTTATAAAACTTCCCTTTTTAGAAACTCTCTGGATTTCAGCCAAAGCCTTTTCACACTCAGTCAACTCTAAATTATGAATAGTATTTATCGAAATCACCACATCAAAGGATTTGTCTGGATAAGGCAAACTTAAGGCATTGGCTACCTTTAAGAATTTTTTTACAGAAGGCATTGAGTTTTCTATGGCATATTCAGAAATATCCACACCTGCAATAGAAATACCAGGTAATGCCTCACTTAAATCATGCAACATAAAGCCCTTAGCACAACCCACATCGAGCAAAGATGAAGAAGTATTTAATGAAAAATGTTCAATGAAAGTTGGAACTACAGGCTGCCAAAATCGTGAATTATAGTTAAAACCACCGTAACCAGTTGACCTGTCTCCATCAAAAAATTCTTTATCAAACTTTCTAGCAATTTTGCGATGTTCTTCAGTTTTAGCTTGCCCACGTTCTTTTGTATCGCGCTTAGTCCTTGGATAATTCACCAACAAATCAATTTCTTGACCAATCATTTTACTTTCTCCGACAAAAACTTATAAGAGTCAGAATTAAGACTTAAATTCATAATTTTTAAATTGTAGAATCTTTCATCATCAATATTTGAAAACTCTTCTTTTGATAAAGCTAATCGAAGTTCAGCCACTTCTTTTCGAATCGAACTTACAGGTTCATAACTTAACTCTTTTAAAATTTTATCGGAACATATGTGGTAGTCTCTCAAATCCTTGGTATCTGTAATCTGAATTTGGGGAGATAGATCTTTCACTTCATTTGCAATAAGTTGTGCAATTTCTAAAACTTTAAGATTTTCAAAACCAAAATTGAATACCTTTCCATTTATAAGTTCATCTTCAACTTCAAGTAATCTTTTATAAAGATGAATCATGTCAGTTATGCCAATATTGGGTCTACGCTGAGCTCCACCATGCACGGTAATTAGCTTTTTCTTAACAGCATCAGCCGTTAACTTATTCACTGTTAAATCAAAACGTTGCCGAGGTGAATAACCGCAAATTGTAGCCGGCCTTACACTCACAGTACAAAAATCTTTCGAAGAAGCCGCTCGAATTATCCACTCAGAAAGCATTTTATACTTAGAATAAAAAGTTAAAGGTTCAGGCTCAAGTTCTTCGCTAATATTCTCCTCAGACTTCAAACCAAACACACTGCTCGATGAAGCGTTTATAAACCGTTTCACGCCAGCCTTTTTAGATAAACTTACAAGCATACCCACCGCATCGAAATTTACCTGCCTAGTGAGCTTCTCATCAAGCTCAGCCGTAGGATCATTAGAAATCGCTGCTAAATGAATAACGGCATCAATTCCACCGAGTGAACGTTCAAGAGATTTTGGATCTCTTATGTCTGCCTTAATCCATTCAATTTGATTTTTCTGAATGGGACTAAGCGCACGATATCCTTGGTCGCCATAAAGCCCCAAATCATAAACGGATATTTTATATCCGGCGTCCGCCAAAAAAGGAGTTAGACGACTGCCAACGTATCCGAATCCACCAGTGATTAATATTTTATTAAACTTCATTCAAAACTCCTAAGTTTTATGGATGTAATAATCTGGAATTTTTCTTAATTCCTCAATATTGTCACAAACCCATCGAAGAGTCTCATCTAAACCTACATCCAAAGACACCTTGGGACTCCAATCAAAAGACTTTCTAAGTTTGTTAGAATTGAGATGATAGGCAAAATCTTTGCCTGGTCTTTCTTCGTGAAGGTCGACACAATCGTTAAATTTTTTATTCAATTTTTCACAAATTGTCTCAACCAATGATCTAATTGTAATTTCTTCTTCTGTTGAAATATGAAAGACATCAGGGGGCACGGCTTTAGTCGCAATCTGATAAGTAGCAGAACAAACATCTTGCATGTGTATAAACGATCGCAATGAAACTCCTCCGCCATGAAGAGGAATTTTTTTTCCGAGCAAAATGCAAAGCGCCGCTTTAGGTATAATTCTATACAATTGCTGACCTGGCCCATAAACATTAGCAGCTCTGGTGAAAACTACAGGAAAATTATAATTTTTATGAAAAGCCATCAAACTTAAGTCACACGCCGCACGAGAAACTGCGTATGGGGTGCTTGGATTATAGTTATAATTTTCTACGATTGAACTTGCTGTTGATCCATACACCTCAGGTGTTGATACATGCACATATTTTTTTAATTTAGAATATTGCCTCAATTTATCGTGAAACTTTACGTTTCCAACAAAATTAGTTTCATACCAATCCTCAGGCTTTTCCCAACTTTGAGCCACCATTCCTTGAGCCGCAAAATTAACAACATAATCGATATCAAAACGGCTTAAATCACCGAGCATTAGTTCTGAATCTGTATTTAAATTTCTCTTAAGAAAGGTGAATTTAGATTTATTAGAATTATTTTTATAAGCTAAAAAAACAGGATTAATTTCCTCAGATCGACTCACTCCTATTACAGAATGATTTTTTCCTAAAAGGTAATCAATAAAGTGGGAGCCAGAAAAGGAGTTGCTACCAATTACATAAAAATTCATTAATTCTTTCAATCAATCACGGTAGGCAAAATGAAACAACAAATTTAAGAAGATGCCTCTCGTGACTCGGGGCGGCGTAAAGCTCGACTTAAGGCTGCATTCTAGATAGCTTTGCTCAATCAATGACGAAGCCGACATGGTACATAGACGCCAATCAATCTCCATGGAGCTTTAGACAACTCTTTATCGAACCCATTAAAGAACTTCTAAAATTTAAAGAGTTAATTCGGAATTTAGTCATTCGAGATTTAAAAGTTCGATACAAAAGAAGCTATCTAGGAATAGCGTGGTCGGTCTTAGCTCCCCTACTCACTATGTTAACAATGTGGGTAGTTTTCAAGGTTGCAATGCGAATTCAAATTCCAAACTATGCAAGCTTCTTATTTGCTGGACTCACAGTTTGGCAATTCTTTGCGAACACTTCAAAAACTGCATCAACCAGCATTCTTCAAGCGGCACCTATGATTAAAAAAGTTAGAATGCCGAAAGCTATTTTCCCACTCACTATCGCCATGAACAATCTGATAAATTTTGTTTTTTGCTTTATAGCTCTTTTAATTATCATTAGCTTAAGCGAAGGAGTTTTGAACTCTACTCTTCTATTGACCCCACTTGTACTAATTCCTGTGTTACTTTTTTCTATGGGATGGGGCTTACTCGCCGCGACTCTCACCGTTTATTTTCGAGATGTTGTCTACCTTTTAGAAGTCATACTGGGTGGATGGTTTTATGTAACTCCTATTCTTTATTCTGCAGAAATGATTCCTGAAAAATACAATTGGGCACTCTCACTAAACCCAATGGCAAAATTTGTTTTTCTTTTTCAAGAAATCACTTATTATGGTCACGTTCCACCACTAAAAGCCTATTTAACTTCACTGGTCGTAGGACTATTTATGTTTATTTTTGGTTGGATTATTTTTCATAGATACCAAAGAAACTTTATCTACTGGTTATAAAATGACAAATTGCGTATCCCTTTATCAGACTGGTGTTTGCTACCAAATACACAAAGAAAAAGCTTATTCTCTAAAAGAAGCTTTTATCGGTGGCTTAACTAGAAAAATTAATTCTGTTTTTCAAGGAAAAGAAGATTTTGAGCGTGTTCGAGATTTTTGGGCCATTAGAGATGTTTCATTTACAATTCCCAAAGGATGTTCCGTAGGTCTTGTTGGTCCAAATGGTTCAGGTAAATCGACCACACTTAAAACAATATCTGGAGTCATCTATCCAAGTACTGGAGCCCTGTCCGTATACGGCAAGGTATCCGCCATGGTGGAACTTGGAATTGGTTTTGACCCTGAGCTAACGGGTCGAGAAAATATATATCTTGGGGCATCTATGGTGGGTTTGTCTCGCAAAGAAGCCCTTTCCCGCATCGATAAGATAATTGATTTCTCGGAACTTTCTGAATTTATAGATTTCCCAGTTAAGTCTTACAGCTCTGGAATGTTTGCTCGGCTTGGATTTGCAGTCGCCACAGATGTAGACCCCGATCTGCTTATTATCGACGAAGCTCTTGCAGTAGGAGATGCAGCTTTTCAAAAGAAATGTCTCGACAGGATGCTCGAGTTTAAAAAAAGAAATAAAACTATAATTTTCGTGAGTCATAATCCAGCCGATATTTCCATGATATGCGACGAGCAAATTAACTTTAGCCATGGGAAAGCAGATGTTCCCCAAAATTTGAGCTTTAAAAGTTTATAAATCCCTAAAATTATTTTTTGAGTTTCTACAAGCCTTCAGATAAGTTCGATGATTCATGGTTTTCAACTCCCTTGAATTTCTTCTTTTTTTTCCTTTAACTTTATTAGTTTTTTTTCTATTAAAGCGTTGGAATTCAGCTCAAATCATATTTCTACTTTTTGCTAGCTGCGTCTTCTATATGGCTTTCGTACCAGTTTATATAGTTATTCTTTTTGGGACTATTGTTATCGATTACTTTGCGGGATTGATACTAGAAAAACTCGAAGGCTGGTCTAGAAAAGCTTTTCTAATAATAAGTTTAATTACAAATATAGGAGTTCTATTTGTTTTTAAATATTACAATTTTTTTGTAGATAATATTGCTCATTTAAATTCCCTAATAAAATTGAGCTGGCAACCATCACACTTATCAATTTTATTACCCATTGGACTTTC
The DNA here is from genome assembly GCA_964609695.1 of uncultured Bacteriovoracaceae bacterium. Lineage (GTDB taxonomy): Bacteria > Bdellovibrionota > UBA2428 > UBA2428 > UBA2428 > JAGNHS01. The sequence goes on along the minus strand of CAZSSP010000003.1, from coordinate 43,179 downwards.
ATTTCACACATTTCAAGCCATGAGTTATACCATTGAAGTTTATCGCGGAAATCAAAAGGCAGAGCGTAATTTTTGGATATACTCACTTTATGTAATGTTTTTTCCTCAATTAGTAGCGGGCCCGATAGAACGTCCCCAAAACATGCTATGGCAATTTCACAAAAGCAAAAGTTTCAAACTAGACCTATTCTGGAATGGTTTAGAGCTTTTTTTATGTGGTATGCTTCGTAAAGTTTTAATTGCCGATAGACTTTCAGTTTTTGTAGACAACGTTTATAAAAATCCAACAAATCTAAGTTCAGGAGCCACATTAATGGCTGCTTATTTCTTTTCTATTCAAATTTACTGCGATTTTGCAGGTTACTCAGATATGGCAAGGGGTCTAGCCAGAATGATGGGTTTTGAACTGATGACTAATTTCAACTCTCCCTACCTATCCTCTAGCATCACTGAATTTTGGAGACGTTGGCACATCTCACTTTCCACGTGGTTTCGTGATTACCTATATTTTCCATTAGGGGGAAACCGAATTTCTCACGTTCGTAATATTTTAGTAGTGTTTTTAATTAGTGGTCTATGGCATGGTGCTAATTGGACTTTTGTAGCTTGGGGTTTTATCCATGGAATGGCAATTGCACTTGAAACCACTATTAAAAAATTTAAAGTACATTTGCCGAAATTCATAAAAATCATTTTTGTCTTTCAACTGGTCACAATTGCCTGGGTATTTTTTAGAGCACCGAATTTTGAAGTTGCACACGCTTTTTTGAAAAATTTAATTCAATTTAAATCTGGTTTTTTATCTGAGATTCACGAATCAACGCATGGTTTGGGACCTGTTCAGCTTAGTTTTATATTAATCTGCATTAGCGGAATGTTCTTTTTGGAACACCTAGACTCTAAGTTCAAATTATTTACTAATCGTGAAAATAATAATTCTTGGCTAAGAATTATTATATTTAGTTTTGCCCTAGGACTTTTACTCATATTTGGTAATTTCAGCTCAAAGGAATTTATTTATTTTCAATTTTAGGAACTTATATGCAAGCTCGACCCTTTAAAATATTTATTCTTTTAATATTGTTTGTCATATTTCTTAAAGAAATCCGAGGAAATCTATACTGGAAGCAAAATTGGTGGGGCCAAGTTATTTCCTATGAAGAACCTTATGATTTTATCTTTATTGGATCTTCTCGAGTTGGTGCAGCCATAGATACCGAAGCTTTTACACAAGAATGGGAAAAGCTCAGTGGAAAAAAAGTAAAAGCTATTAACCTTGGACGAGGTTACAGCACAATGATGCAACACTATCTAGGACTTAAACAATACTTTAAAATACTAAAAGCAAAGTCCGAATCAATGCCAATGATTTTAGTGGAGGCACCCGAGGGCTTTCCATTCATCAGAGACCAATGGTTTTATGAAGACGATCCCAGCCCTTTAGTTCCAGTCATGGATAATGATCATTTTCTTGAATTTTGGAAATCTGAAACTCCCTTTATGAGTAAAGTTGATTTCAGCCTTCGATATTTTTCAGTTAGTTACGACAGGTTTAGAGCCTATCAACCCTCTTGGTTCGCTCGACTTGAAGAAATTTTCATAAAACCTGAAATGCTAGACATTGCTGATAGAGCAGGAATTCGAAAAGAAAAGGCTTTTGTAAATATGGCTAAAGCTCTTGCAAAGGAAACTCTTGAAAAAGAAGTAAAAAATCAAGAACCCTATAAAGAACCCGCTTCACAAACTTTGGTAAAAATTGATCAACTTGCCAAATTATATGAAACTGATTTTATTCCCTACTTTATGCCCTTAAGTGAAGTTCAAAAAGTAAGTGAATACACTCCAATTCGGATTAAGGATCGCAATCGAATTAAAAACATTTTTGCTATTAAAAATTGGCAAATTGTTAATATAGACTTTCCGATAAGGCAGGGAGATTTTCCTGACGACTGGCATCTAGTCGCCTCAAGAGCTCCTGACTTTTCCAAAGCCTTATCGAAAGCTCTTTTTAATTATAAAGTAAAATTAACTAAGTAAATCTTGAATAATGCTTTCATACTAGATAAAGCTCAAACATAATGAATCTAGATATCCTTTTGAAAAAAATTATAAATAAAGGCGAAACGGCACTGGATATTGGCGCACATGAAGGAATAGTTACTTATCTTCTAGCAGAACTAGTTGGTGAATCCGGCAAAGTCTCAGCATTTGAACCCAATCCTAAAAAATTTAAAATCTTATCAACAAAAAACAAGTTTTCTAACGCTACATTAGAACCTATTGCTGTAGGGGATAAACAAGGGTCAATTCCACTTTATTTTGGAGATGAGGAGTTCGCAGATCAAGCTTCCACGATTATGAATGACCTCGCCACCAAAGAGCGCTTAGGTGATAAAATAAATAGCGTTCAAGTCCCAATAACAACATTAGACGATTATTGCGAAAAAAACGGACTAACGCCTAGCGCCGTTAAAATTGACGTTGAAGGTGCTGAATTACTTGTATTCAAGGGCTCAACAAATCTTATTAACAAAACCCGACCTATCTTTATTTTTGAGCAGGGTTTTCACAATGAAGCTATCGAACCCGAAACTATACAACTTTTAAAAAATTCTAACTATTTTATAGCGATTTCTGAACTTCATTATTTTAAAAACATAAAAAATGGGTGGAAAGAAAACAATGTAATGAACTCCCTACTTCCTCCTCTACATGATCAATTAATAGAATATAATTTTGAATATTTGCGAAAGGGTGTTTTTCATACAAATCTAATCGCCATCCCAAATGAAAAATGGTCTCAACTCAAAACTAAACTCACATTATTGAATTGGCAGTTTTCCTTTTCCAATTTAAAGCACCCTATGGCACATACACCTAAATTTGATATTAATTTTCCAGCCTCATTAAAAACGCTAGGTAGACTTTTAATACCTCATCAAATGAGGCCCAAAATTAAGAGTCTTATTGAGAAAGCTCTTTAAAAATTGGAATTTACGACTATCTTTGCTAAACAAGTCTGATGTTAGCCGTTAAAGAAGCACTCAAAACTCTCTTAAATCGCCAAAATCAATTAAAAATTCAAAATGATAGCAGTTCTGTTTCTAAAGAATTTTTTAAAAAGCAACTTGCTATTGAAGTACTTCACGCGGCTTCTATAATAGTTTCAGCTTTAAAAAATAAATCTGAAAAATTAAAAATTTGTTCTATTGGAAATCCCAAATGGCTTCCTTTAATCACAGAGGTTTTAGTAGAAAGTAATTACGATCTATCTTCTTTAACCTTTTTTGGCATGGAATCGTCTTTTTTTAAGGTGGCGCCGTTTTCGGAATTTAAAGAATCTGATTTTGATCTTATCATCTCCAGTTCATTTAAAAATTCCCAAAACACCCCTGTTATCGATTTAGACCTTTTCGTAGAATCTTTTGCAAACACTTTAGGTGAATTACAAAGCTTAAACTCTTGCCTTAACCCCAGAAAATTAGTTTTTATTGCATTAGGTCTTTATCTTTCTCCCAAAGATGGGGCCATTGTCGAAGCAGGCGCCTATCAATGTGGTTCAACAATATTTTATTCAAAATTTCAAAGAAGAATGGGCTTAACTCACCCAATTTTTGCACTCGACACCTTTGAGGGAATGCCTTCAGCAACCGATAAAGATAAAGGACAAGGATTTGTTTATGACTCTGGTATGTTTATAGACAATCCCGTAGAGTTGGTTCAGCAGAGAATAAACTCCGAAAATGAAAGCAGAAATATAACCCTCAAAAAGGGACTCATCCAAGATTCAATTAAAGAAGTTTGCGACAAAAATAAAATCAGTTTTGCCTTTTTAGATAGCGACCAATACGCGGGCACTTTTAGCTCACTCAAAGCGCTTGAAGAATCTCTTATTCCCGGTGGAATTGTCATTATTGACGACACCACTGTTACGGGTGTTGTCCGTGCTATACAGGAGTCTTGTGAAAAATTTCCTTGGAACTGGAAAGCTCAAATTACTCATAATTTCGATCTCGTTACAAAATCAGCAGCTGTTAAAACCCCATAGAACTGCAAAATGCTCGTAACTGCACTCAGTTTACTGATCATCTTCTTTATAACAATTACTTGTTTAATAATCCCCGGAGTTTTCTTTACTGCAGTCTATTTTCCTCAGATTAGCTCATCCTCAAAGAAATTAAGTGTGGCACTTTCAATTGGAACACTCTTTATTTTATTTGAATTTATTATATTTATTTTTTTAGAAAAAATTATTGGCTTAAATACTAGTTTAGTAATTGCTCGCTTCACGCCTTTTGCTAATTTAGCCCTGATACATTTTTATTCAAAAAAAAGTCACTTTAAACTCTCTAAAATTAATTTAAACTTTTCTAAATTTGAAATTTTTACTTTTTTTTTGGCTTTTCTATATGGTTTATGGTCGCTTTATAGAAATCCTTGGACAATGGACAATTGTCTGCCCTGGTTAATCGGACACCTCAACGGAGATCCATCACCCATCACAAAATCATTAGGCTCACCTGCATTCATTGCCATAGGTTATTTTTCCAGTAGTTTAAGTTATCCACTTATTCCTATCATAACACTTATGGCACCAATGAAGGTTTTATTAAATCTTTTATGCGCGCTCGTATGCATTCGCTTTGTTAACACTCTCACTAATGATCGAAATTTTTCGATTTTTTCTACTTTAATTTTTATTGTTTGTGTTTTGTCTTTTTTCGGAACTTTTGGACTTATGGAAACAGGCAAGGAATCAGCATTTGGAATTGCTTTTCTCATGCTTTTTTTCAGCTTCACATTTGAGAACAATTACGACAAAGACCAAAATGTATACATGTCTGCACTAAATCTAAGTGCAGCCTTTGCAATAGGGGCCTTAAGCGTACCTTTTGGAATTTGCGGAGTCGTTCTTTTAAGTATTTTAAACAAAATTAACTTTAATTGGCTTCTTAAATTAGTAATTTTCACAAGTTTTCCTTTGATAATTTCTGTGCCAAGTCTAAGCCGAATAAGCCTTTTCAAAGCAACCATTATAATTGCAAGTGTGATTGGAATTTTAACTTACTTATCCAAAAAATATAAATCTGTTGATATTCTTTTAAATTTAAAAAAATCTAGATTTTTCTTTTTAACAATACTCATCAGCTTAATAATAATTTGCAATTCAATCATGCCTATACATTATCTATTAGGATATCTTCCCCTGGATGGTTCAATGAGCTTTGGTCATTACTTGAGAGACTTCGACCCTTATAGACCTCGTTTTATTACTTATCTTGGATATCTTTGTATTTTTTACTCTTTAATTTCAAACAAGCTCAGTGTTGGAACTAAAACTTTCACTATCTTTCCATTTTTTATTGCAAGCATTGGGTTATTACTAGCGAAACTAGATCCAAATCACCTACCCTTTGCTCCCGGCCTAGTATGGGACTGGGTTAAAGATGTGCCGAATTGGCTCATGCCTTACACACTTGGTTATTTAATTACATTTGGTTTCATTTCATTTATGAATTTTCTTATGAAGTCAAAATGGAATTCATTAATTAACATACGCCTAGTCTCAAGTGTCATTGTAGTTACATTTTTCCTGATTTCAATTTATTCATTTGGTTTAGATAGAATCATCGATTTTTATCGCGTTCACAGACCTGCAATTTTTTATTCTCACGGTGGGCATGAGAATAAAAGCTTTTCATTTTTAACTAACGAAATGTTAGGACAGCAAAAATATTCATTCTTAAACCCTATAAAAGCAAAGAAAACAGCTCATTCCCTTGGTCTTTGCCGGGACTTAGCTATTAATTTTTATTATGTCGGTTTTTATTATTATGACATCGACACTGCCCCAAATATCAATATTGAAAATTTAAATTACAATGAGCGATTAAAATTAAACAGAGATTACTGGGCCTGCAATACTGAATGGAAATCTAACTCAGAAAAACTAAAAAAATTAGGACTCATCCCCATAAAGCAAATCGATGAATATACTTATCTCTATAAAGATAATTTCAAATGAAAATTAAATTAAGCTTTTTACGATTTGCAGTATTCGCTCTTTATTTATACATTTCACTTTATATAGTTTTTAGAGACGGCTACAAGGCACAAGATTTCGAAGGTCATTTAGACAATGCAAAATTAATTCTCTCAGGAATATCGCCATGGGATTTAAAGGCCACCAACCCTCCCTTGCTATACTTAAGTGCTGCTTTTTTTATAAAGCTATTTGGCGAAATCAACGGGATGAAATACCTTGCAATTCTATTCACTTTACTAAACGCTTTAGGTTTTTATTATTTTTGGAGCTGCTTAAAAGATTTGTTTTCAAAAAAATTTAGTATAATAGTGTTCGGATTTTTAATTAGCATACCCGCCTTTATTTCTACTTCTCTTATTTATTCAGCCGATGCTTTAGTATTACTACCCTTTTTTTTATTTTGTTTTTTAAACATGAAAATGCTTAAAAGCATAAAAGCACCTTCCTTAAAAATTCTACTTGGCTCTTGCTTAACGCAAATTATAGGCGGACTTTCTAAATTTACTTTTATTGGACTTGCTCCATCGGCTGGCCTCTTAGCTTTATACCTGGCTTATCAAAACAAAAACAATGCTCGAGCTGTCTTAAATATTGTTTTATTCCTATTAATTATTCCCACTTCAATTAACTACTCAATTATGAAGTCCTTTCACGGGCTTGACCGCCATCACGTTACTTTTCCTCATCCATGCGGCGATATGAGTATTAGAAGCTTAGTATTCCCTTATAAAAACGATCTACAATTACTTTCAGCCCCACCCTATTTTGATGAAATTCGAATTGATGGGAAACAAATAACCGTAACCCCTGAAGGCAATCCTGACCCTAATGGAAGACCTGGTTACACTTTACTCGCCAACAATAAGTATAGCTATTTTGGGTTATTAAACTTATCACTACACAGTGATATCCTTAATATTGCCAAACGTAGATTTAAAAAGGACAACTCTTTTAGAGCTTTTGGTGAATACAAACAAAAAAATCAAGTTTTTCAAATTTCAAGTGTTTTTTTGGGAACAATATTATCTTTTATTTTTTTGTTTTCTTTTTGTTATTGGATCTTTCAAATTTTCAAATCAATAAATTCGAAGTTACTTGATTTAAATAACTTATTAAGCTCTAAAAAATTATGCTATTTTATTGCGATAATTTTCCCGGCTTTAATATTCTTCACACTCATTGTTGGGATGCTCCCCTTCCTAGGAGAAGCATATTATGGTGGCAATTGGCTCCCAAGATTTACAATTCCATCACTTTTAATTTTCTCTGCATTTGGAGTTTACTTTGCAGAAAAATATTGTAGATCAATTTTGTCGTTTCTACTTATTCTAAAAATCATTACTCATTTTTGTCTTTTTATTGTGTAATTATCTCAAACCTTACGTGCATACGGAGACTTCTTACGAAACTCTTCTAGCGACTGAGGACTGCCAATTTCCCAAAATCGAATTTTGGCTATAAAGGGCATTAGCTTTGATTCTTTGGAAAGCTTGCTCAAAGGATTGGCCAAATCAACAACTTCACCTGCAGGAATTTGTCCCAACACTTTGGAATTCAAAATTAAAAAACCATAATCAATATGGCGAGCACCAGCCGGAGGCTTAACCTTGTCATATTCAAAACGTTTATGCCCCACCAGCGCATTACAATTATGCCCCGGCACTTCATTCTGATAAACGCTCATGAGTCCCTCAAAATTTGTTTTGCTAAACTCCGTGTAGGCATCTTTGCAATTTATCGACAACAGTGTGTCGCCATAAGTAATGGCGATGGCAGAAGGCCTCTCACTTGACTCGCGATAAGCTTTTGCCAAAGCCCCACCTGTGCCTAAAAGTTTAGGCCCGTCTTCAGAATATCGAATTTTTAAACCCCAACGCGATCCATCGCCGCAATAAAATTCAATTTGCTGAGCCAAATGCCCCACACACAGGACTACTTCCTTAAAACCCTGCTCTGCTACCCATTGTAGATGCACATCGGCAAAACAATTTTTCTTATCCACAGGCATTAAATATTTTGGAGTCTTTTGACTTAAAGCACCCAAACGCGTGGCCATTCCACCCGCCAAAACATATAGAGGAATAGGCCAATCATTCATAGCTCTATAGTCTCACAATTTATGCAATTTAGACCACCACTGTGGATGATCTTCAGTAAATCCCTGCTGCTCATGAGAAGTTTTATAAATACTCTCAACTAAAGTTAAACACTTTTTAGCATCTTCAAGATTTCCCCAAGGAGTGGATTTCTCATTTAATGCTTTTTCAAAATGTGCGTTTTCTTCGAGCCAAGAATTGTCTTGCGCAGAATACTGCCTAATTTCTTCATCTGGAGGCCCCATTTCAGGCTTCATTCTATAAATGGCCAAAGTCTCTGGACCATAGCTTCGCCCCAAACCTCGCCAAGTATAGCGACACCTTCGTGTGTAAACATCGAATTGGAATTCGTTTTTCCACTCCGAACTTGATACATGCATCGAAAAACTTTGCCCCATTGGAGAACTGAGCAAGGCCCAGGCGTTATCATCAACATTCATATCCCAATACTGGGTTCGAACTAATGCCCCAGTCACTTTAAGCTCCGGAATGATTTGAAGAGCCAAATCTAGAACATGCACTCCTTGGTCGAGTAATTCACCACCACCAGACAATTCCACCTTTGAGCGCCATTCACGATCAAAACCAAGACGCGCGCCATTGCCATAGCGTGCCCGAATATACATGACTGGATCGTCTTTAGAATTTGATTGAAGTTCTTTAAGCAAATCTGCATAGGCTGGGTGAAAACGATGATTAAAACCCACCTTTACAGGAATATTCCCCGAGTTATCCACAGCAACTAGCTCATCGATTCCTCGAGCCCCAGGCTTTTCAACTAAAACCGCCTTGCCAGAGCGAAGTGCTAACTGCAGCGTAGGAGCCAAAGCAGCATTAATCGTACTGACTATAACAATATCAGCTTCAGATTTTAATAATTCATCAAGCGAGCTTTTGACTACCGCTCCAGTTTTAGCGGAGAACGCCTTAGAACGCTCTTGATTGGTATCAAAACACGCAACCAGACTTGAACCCTTGGGCAAAGCCGAAGCCCGCCTCTCGCCAATAACACCGCAACCAACAACTGCCCACTTCATAGCCATACGCCTTAATAATTCCTCACTATTGCTGACCTACACCCATATATTCAAAACCCCAAGAGCGAAGCATTGCGGGTTTGAAGGTGTTTTTTCCGTCATAAACCATTTTTCCCTTAAAATACTTTTTGAGACCTCCCAAACCTAAACGTTGGAACTCTTGCCACTCAGTAAATAAAAACATGGCTTGAGTCCCCTTAAGAGCCTCTTCGGTAGAATTACAAATTTCAATATTTTCAACTTTATTGGCTTTAAGCCAAATTTTTAAATTCCCTAGGCCCTTAGGATCATAAACTTTTAGTTTATAACCCAAACGTGAAAGTTCCTGAATATTAGCCAGCGCAGGGGATTCGCGAATATCATCTGTTTCAGGTTTAAAAGCCACACCCAAAATAGACAAAGTTGTTTCAGAAGCTTTAGGAAAAGTTTTTTTCAAATGAGGAATAAAAAATAGCTTTTGAGATTCATTAAAGGTATCGACACTCGCGGCCATAGAGGCATCGATGCCATTTTCTTTGCAAATATGAATAAAACTTTTCACATCTTTCGGAAAACACGATCCGCCATAACCCAATCCTGCAAACAAATATTTAGACCCAATTCTAGAATCAGATCGCAATATAGATTCAACCTGGTGAATGTTGCCTTTAAAGTGACTCGCTAGCCGACTTATTTGATTGATCACAGACACCCTACTGGCCAACATCAAATTGGCTGATAGTTTAGCAAGCTCTGCCGTTACTGAATCTGTAATAAATGCTGGTCGTCCGTTATTGAGCAAAGGCTCATAGAGAGCTTTAATTTTTTCAAGCGCCCACGCCTCACTGCCGCCTATCACAACACGTTCCGGGCGTAAGAAATCTGCAACCGCAGTTCCTTCTTTTAAAAATTCTGGATTATTTACAACCGACACATCATCGGCGCGATTAAGTTTTGCAATGAGTTTTCTTATATTGTCAGAAGTGCCAACGGGTACCGTTGATTTTAAAACCACCACGGATTGAGGTGACAAAAGGGGAACGACATCCGCGACCGCTTGATTAACGTAAGACAAATTACAAGAACCATCGGCATTATAAGGAGTGCCAACAGCCACAAATACAATATCGGGCTTGTGTTGAGCATAAAGCTCTTTAGCGCTTGTAAAAAAATGAAGTCTTTTTGAAGCCAGTGCTTCCTCAACTAATTCCGTTAAGCCTGGCTCGTAAATCGGAATTTTAGCCTGTTTTAGTGCTTCAATTTTTTGATTATCGGTTTCGATAACATAAACATCGTAACCAAAAGAAGCGAAACAGGCAGAGGTCACCAGACCCACATAGCCCGCACCAACAACTGCTATAGAATTTTCAAGACTTAGCATGAATTCTCCTTAACGATGGGATGATATACTTAGGCCTAAATTACTGTCTATCTTGAGTTTGAAAAACTTAGAGGAGCCTTAAATGAATCAACTCAACAATCTTAGCGCCCAAAAGCTTATCGAAATCCTCAATCTCAGCCCCCTACAGGGAGAAGGAGGCTTTTATCGCCAGACTTTTAAGTCCGATAGAATTGTCGGCACCTATGAAAAAGAATCACTCAACTATAAAAGAAGCGCAGGAACGGCCATATATTACCTAATAACCCCAGAAAGCTTTTCAAATTGGCACCGCCTCAAACATGAAGAAATTTTTCATTTTTACTATGGCGAGAGTGTAGAAATGACTCAAATTTTACAAAACGGCGAAAAAAAGACATATCGCCTAGGCTCAAAGCTTCTGGAGGGAGAAGCCTTTCAAGTTGTAGTGCCAGCCAATACTTGGCAATCGACCCGTTTAATTTCCCCCAAGGGTTGGGCACTACTGGGTTGTACGGTATGTCCGGGCTTTGAATATGAAGATTTTGAATTAAAAAAGGATCTAGACCCCAAATAAGCCTAATTTAGTTCCGAAAATGAAAAAATTCAGATAATGGCATCTAGGTGTTTATGAAAAGGCTCGGGCTTTTATTGATTTTCGAATTCTGGATTATAAATTCCGCCAGCGCCAATCAGCTCAACACTTTTTTTTGCCAAACATATCTTGAATCTCGTCAAAAAGATTCTGCGATTTACAAATCCAATCAATGCTGCCGAAACGTTCAAAAACTCATAAAAAGACTTGGAATCAATAATATTAATATCGACAAGGCTCGAGTGATATTCATCATGGGTGAGAAAAACCCTGAGCACCCCGGACGTGAATTTCCCCTACTTCCCTTAATTCCATCTGAGGCCTTTACTCGAGCTGTTGTTGAAGGCTCACCCTTTGCCGCATGGAACTATCATGTTTTACTTGAAGTCGAAGGATACATTTACGATCTCGATGCTCCCGACGAAAAAATACGACCCCTTGATGAGTATTTTAAACTTCTTTTTCCTGACACAGAAGAAGGTGTCGATCGACTCAATCAAATTGAAGCTAGAGTTTTTAGCGTTAATAGATTTCTACAAGCCTATGAAGATGCTGCTAAAAACGAAGTAGGCCCTGAATACGACAAAGTTGCGGAGAGACGATTTATATTACGCTTTAAACCCCGAGAAACTCGCTCCCCTGAAATTACAACTTTGAGAAAAATTGTTAACAGCTTTTATAAAAACTAAAGTCCGTATTTAGCTTTTAAGTAGTTTTCTAAGTCTAATCGCTCTGATGCGCTGACGGCTTTTTTATAAATAAACAACTCTGCCACATCGGCTTTTAGGAAATCAGAAGGCTTAGTTGAGTTGGAACTATCCCACTCTTGCCCCAAACTAAAACGACCACTATTTGCAAAATTAATTTCCGTTGCAGGGGTTGTATAACTTGCATTTAATTTAACTACAGAATTCTGCTGAAGTGTGACTTTATCTAAAACGTTATCAAAAACACTACTGTAAACAGAATTAACGCCATGATTTTGAGTGCCCGTAGTTTTGATCACAGTGGTGCCTGTTGTTTTAGTTTTGAAATAAAACTGATTTGCTGAAAAACCCACATGAAAAACATCATTTGTAGATCCTAAATTTTGTAATGCAGCCAACACGTGAGTACCAGTTTGAATATTATTTTTCATTACATAAAACAAACTCGCCCCACTAGCTGTTTTCATGGCTGTGGCCAACGCATCGTTAATCATAAAATCATTTGAACCGTCGAATCGTAGAACCGGTAAATTTCCAATAGCGTTTGTTATCAATAAAGGACTTCGAGCCACGCTATTTGAATTTAAATTTAAATTATTACCAGACTCATCAGGCCAAGTTGATATTGCAGAATTGTTATTGTTGTTGAGAGAATCAGCCCTATACCAAGCCACAAGATTTGTAATTTCTTTTGGATTTCTGTATGGAATCCAACCATCTGAGCTTGATACTGATGAAATGTTTCCAGCATTATCGACTACTCGTACGTTTACATAAATGCGTTGTCCGGGAACTAAATTTAAAGCATTTATTGATGCCAAATTTGTAGATGTAGAATTAGAAGTCCAAGCTAAAACGTCAACGGCTCCGGCTGAAGTGCCCAGAGAGTAATCATAGCGGGAAATTCCACTTCCATTATCTACTGCTGCCGACCAAGAAATCGCAGGAGAAGATATTGTGGAATAATATTTAACGCCATCATTGATTGCGCTCACAGCGGTAGGAGTCATGTTATCGACTAACCAAGAATCAGAAGAGCTTATATTAGAAATGTTTCCAGCATTATCCACTGAACGAAGATTTACAAAATAATGCTCTCCATTAGCCAATGAAAGCCCGCTAATTCCCGAAGGTAAGGATGTATTTTGAGTTGAAACCCATGGGAGAACATCGGTAGCACCTGCACTTGTCCCTATGCTATATTCATAGCGATTTAAACCACTTCCAGTATCGACTGAACTTGTCCAAGTTATAGCGGGACTATTAGATAAAGAACTTGAAAAACTTCCATCTAAAACTTGAGCAATTGAAGAGGGCGAAGAAACATCCACAATCCAAGCATCAGACGATGCAACTGAACTAGTGTTGCCCGCATTATCCACCACACGAACATTCACATAATAAGCTCCACCATCACTAAGTCCGCTAAGACTTAGGACACCAGGGTTTGTCGTCAAAGAACTTGTCCATGAAAGTATATCCCTTAATCCGGCTGCAGTCCCCACGCTATACTCATAGCGCGCGATTCCACTTGCCGTATCAGATGACGCTGTCCAAGAAATATCTGGAGACTGGGTTAAAGAATTTTTATAAACTCCATCTACGATATTAGTTACTAATGCAGGAGCAGAAGCATCCACCATCCAACCATCTGAGTTAACTATTGTTGATTTATTTCCCAACAAATCAACGGCACGTAAGCTTACAAAATAACTTTGTCCATCTTGTATCCCAGAGATTGTTTGAGCAGGAATGCTAGAGGTATTTAGGTTTGTCCACGGCAATAAATCACCCTGCCCTGCAGAAGTTCCAATTTGATATTCATAATGGCTTAAACCAATACCAGCATCGATACTTTGCGCCCAGCTCAATGCTGGAGCTTGAGTAGTACTTTGTGAATAAACACCATCATCGGGAATACCGGGCAATGAAGGAGGAGTTGTGTCCAGGTTAAAAGACACATTTAAATCAGTGATAATTCCAGAAGGGGAAACAATTTTTAAAACTAAGTTCTTTAAACCATCACCATCTGAGAGCACGACATCAGCCGTGAAAGAACCCTGCTCACAATGTTTTGTAAATGTATTTTCAAGATCCCCCTCGAATGACATATTCCAATCATCATTACAGCTACCTGATAATTGAATATTTTTTCCTAAATAAGTATTTGGGGCTGGGCTGTTTAAGACAATGGATCCTGGGGGTTCGTTGTTTACAGGCCCAGAATCAGTAGTTGGCGCAGAAGGCGCCGGTGGATTTCTTTTCGCATTTTGTACGCTCTTGTTCTGACAAGAAGGAATGAATAAGGAAGCCAATAATAGTAATGAAGTTTTAAAAACAATCTTAACCATCGCTTTTCATCCCTAAAAAGCGGGGCTGTACTAACCCTGCTTTACTCTTTGACACAGTATATTAAATTTTAGGTTAAGCTTCAAAGAAATTAATATGACGTTGAAGCGCCAAACACCCGCATTTGTAAAGAAAGCGTTAAAAAAATGACAGGATATCAAGCACTTGAGTATCCATGCTACAATACCGATAAGAGTCTAGAACACAATCCTAAGGGAGGATTTTGGGGATAAAGACTATGAAAAACCCAACTTTAAACTTAGTGCACGGTGAGCTTAGTGAGTACTTTTCAGAAGAGGTGAAAAGCATCTCTAAAAAACAAGGGCTTGAAATTGATCACCCCGTGAGTCTCTATTTAGCCGATCTTTTAAAGAGATTTATCCACACCCAACATTACTTAATAGAAGACACTGCAACAAATAAATTTAACAAACCCACACTAGCCACTCTTTGGTTAGAAAGCCTTAAGCAAAACACTTTTGAGCAACGTTTAAAAATGCAATATTTGGGAGATTTTGCCCTTTTTACTACAAGTTTTTTTGGCGAAAACATTAAAAGCTCTTCACTAGATATGGATTATTTTATCGCCATGGGTGGAAAGGCTTACGCTAGAGCGGGCGCCATACAAAATTCCATTGCCGCCGAAAAACAACTCAACGTGTTTTTTGAACTCTCCTCTTCGTTTGTAAAATTCATGGAAGTCTTATCTGAACTCGCTTTAAAAAGCCGACTCCATGACAACAAAGAAATTATTAAACTCTACGAGAAATGGCTCGCCACTAAATCCTTCAGATTAAAAAGAATCCTCAATGAAAAAGGTATCATTCCCCAGGGCCCTGATTGGGGCGACGAAAAATGTTAGTCCTCAAACAAATTCAAGAAAGCCTCGAAAAACATTACGGACTGCAAATTGGAAGCGATGTTAGAGATTTTGTAAAATATGTTGAAACAGATCGCTCGCAACTCATCGTCAAACAAAATTCAGAGGACATCGATTTAGCCATTTTATTAGATCGAGATATTTTTGTGGACTGGAAAAACCAACCTCAAAATATGGCTGAAACTTTTGAAGAAATTAGCCACTTTGTTTACTTAGCCTTTAATCATATTCAAGGACGCAATATCACTCCCTTAGAAATGGAACTCCAATCTGAGATTGATAGAGTGCTTTTAGTTTTTCACAGTGATGTGGCCACTTTTAATGAGCAAAAGGAATATATACTAAGAAGTTTGCTACAACGCCCCTATGCCGATCAGCAATATGAATTCTCCAGGCAGCTTGCTCGAAATTTTGTAGCTCATCTTTCAGGTGGAAATCCCTCTGCCTGGACTAAAACTGAATTCGACAAACTTCGCCGCTTTTATCACAGCGACTTATCCGAAAAACTCTACCTTGCGCGAAAAGGCGTCTAGCGACTTCTACGCATCGACCCCCACCTTTTCACCAAATGAATTTAAAGTAACTTAAACTGTGAAAAGGTGGGGGTCGATGCGTAGAAGTCGCTAGACGCCTAAATGATATTTTAAGAAATTTTGGAGGAGGAATTTTTGTTTTTTGTTTAAATCAAAAAAGCGAAATCCCAATTGATCATTTCTCATCCAAACAGCCTCACCCTCAAGTGATAAGAAGGGAAGTCCAGTCACAAATTGGCATTGAATTTTTAATTTTGGATTTTTTTCTTTAGATTCAAAATCAGGACAATAAAGCTTTGCTCCTGTTTCAGAAATATTCAAAACCAAAGCCGGAAGACTTGTGCGTCCAGAATACAATTCAGCCTTCCAAAGCAACTCCGCTCTTCTTTGATCACGAAACTTTTCTGCACTCAAAATCAAGCCTCAATTCCAGGTGATAGGCAAACCCTTATCGCCCTTGCTTGGATTATTATTTGTGATCACACTTAAACGCTGGCGAACTTCATCTTTACTCATAGTCTTTTTACGTCCAAAAAAAGATCCGCCACCGCCTCGTCCATTTTTAGACCCGGAGATTTTCAAATATATTAATCCAGTTATTAAACCACCCAAATGAACTAGGTGAGCCACGCCCTCATTGCCTGAACCAAAAGACGAAAAAAGCTCTATGGCTGCAATGATTAAAACAAAATATCGAGCCTTAATTGGAAAAACAAAAAAAGCTAAAAAATAACTGTCTCCATAAAGTAAACCATAGGCCATCAAAAGCCCGTATAAAGCTCCAGACGAACCCACAATAGGAATTAAGCCTAACTCCGCAGCTTGAGATGGGAAAAAGAATAAAGACAGCACCCAAATAAACGTGTGCAAAATTGCTCCACCAAAAGCTGTTACAAAAAAATATTTGAGAAATTTTTTGGAACCCCAAAGACCTTCTAATTGTGGTCCCAACATAAACAACGCCAAAGCATTAAAAAACAAATGAAAGGGACTTCCATGTAAAAGTATATAAGTGGCTAACTGCCAAAATTTACCTTGTACAAATAAAAACGGCGTAAATGCCAATTCTTGTGTAAAAGGCAATCCAAACAATCGATCCAAAATAAATTGAAGTACGAAAAAAGCAACTAAGACAATCAACAACGATTTAACAACAGGGGTTACTTTGGGTGTAAAAGGTCCTTGCTGATATGCGCTCATAAACTCCCTAGTAAGTTTAGATGTCAGGTGAACGTTGGATCAAACCAATTGTGCGTTCATCTAATTCTAACATCATCCAGGATCGCACAGAGCCGGGCAAGATACTAGGCTCCCAATCAAAGGGCTTATAACGGAGTGCATCGACATCTTTTCTTTGTGGCTGAAGTTTTTCTGCTTGAGTAATTTGTTCAAGCAATTGAACTGCTGGAAATTCAATACGAGATTCTTTAGAACCAGCAAAAGACAAATTAGAAATAAAAAAGGGCAGCACTCCAAAAAGGAATGCTGCCCTTATAAATGCTTTAAGCATTAGAACGAGTAACCAACTCCCATACCGTAGCGAATTTGCTCAGTTTGGAACATTTCTAAATCTTTATCTGTTCCGAAAGGAGCTTCTTCTTCATACCAAAGGCTTACAGAAAGACCTTCAATTGAAGAGATTTGCTTCGAAAGTTCTGGGTTGAAAAGAACTGCATTAGAAGATTTTTTGCTTCCATGCGGAGGTGCCATTACGTATCCGTAGGATACAGCCACGTATGGAGTGAAAGTTAAACCTTCATCCAATACAAACTCAGGAATAACTTCTTGAGCAAGTACGAACAAACGTGTGCCTTTTGCAGGAACGCCTGAACCCACAGGATTCACTTGGTAGCCTTCGCGTTGAAGATCTAAACCCACAATTGTGCGCAAACTAAGATTCAAGAATGAACCGAAAGATGCAGTGAATGTTGGACGAACAGAAACAGTTCCGTAGCTACCGTCAGCTTGAGCGCCAGCAGTAGTAGGTATCACGTAACGATATTGCCAATTGAATTTCCAAGTGCTGCCCAAATTATAAGTTACAGGGCTTTTAATTCCAATTCGGCTATAAGCATGAGTGTAAGCAAGATGATCCGCACCATCAACGTCTTGAACTTGCATTAAAGTATCAACGTTTATGGAATAGTCGCCTTTAGTTTTAAAACCATAGCTTACGAAAATGTCAGATCCTTTTTCAAGACCAGACCAAGCTAAATAAGGTTGCGCTTGAATATTCCACTCGGCACATAGTGGTAGTGCCGCCGAAGCCAACACTAAGGGTAAAATTTTTGCAGTGAATTTCATACTTATAAAACCTCCAAAGTTTTTATCTTTTAGGCCACTTTGCCATCGAGCAATCAAGTCTTTCTTCTAAACGAAGAAGCTCGTTGTACTTAGCTAAGCGATCTGTTCGACTGGCAGATCCTGTTTTGACCTGTCCACATCCCGTGCCCACCGCTAGATGAGCCAAGCTCACATCTTCTGTTTCTCCAGAACGATGTGAAACAATCGACCTAAAAGTCTTCTCTGATGCATATTTCATTGTTTTTAATGTTTCAAGCAAAGAACCCACTTGATTGAGTTTGATAAGAATAGAGTTTCCAGCTTTTTTCTCAACGCCCATGGCCAATCTTTTTTCTTGGGTCACAAACAAATCATCACCAATAAGTTGAAGCTTGTTTCCAAGCTTAGACGTTAATAATTGCCATCCGCTCCAGTCATCTTCGGCCATAGCGTCCTCAATAGACACAATAGGAAAGCGCTCAATAAGTTGCGAGTAATGTTCAACAAGCTGTGCACTCGATACAGTTCCAATTTTCGAATCTCTAAATTTATAGCTCCCGGCGTCATAAAATTCAGAGGAAGCCACATCTAATGCCAACGAAATTTGCTCCGAAGGTTTATAACCGGCTTTTTCAATAGCAGTTAACAAAACCTCTAATGCATTTTCATTCGATTTTAATTGCGGAGCAAAACCACCTTCATCACCCACAGCAACAGTTAAGCCTTGTGAAGAAAGTATTTTCTTTAAGTGATGAAAAATTTCAGCACCCGCTCTCAACGTTTCTTTAAAAGAAGAAAAGCCATGAGGCACTAGCATAAATTCTTGTATATCGAGTCCGTTATCAGCATGAGCACCACCATTAATAACGTTCATCAATGGGATAGGCATTTTCATTTCACAGGGATAACCCATTTGCGATGCTTGATTATGAATCCAATTTGCGAGTGGAATTTTTTGCTCTTGAGCCGCAGCCTTTGCTGACGCTAACGACACCGCTAAAATAGCATTGGCACCAAACTTCGATTTATTTTCTGTTCCATCGGCAGCAATCATCGCTGAATCGACTTCATTTAAATTTTGTGGATCTTTGCCTTTTAAGAGTGGAGCTATGTGGTCATTGATATTTTTTACGGCATTCAAAACACCTTTTCCAAGAAAGCGAGACTTATCAGCATCTCTAAGCTCTAGAGCTTCATGCTTGCCCGTAGAGGCGCCCGAGGGAGAGTCAGCAATTGCAATAATTCCATTATCCAAATGAACTTCGGCTTCAACCGTAGGAAAGCCTCGTGAATCTAAAATTTCTCGACCAACAATTTTTGATATTTTTGCCATGACCATGAACTAACACGGCCATTTAGGAGTGCCAACGAGCTAGTTTATTTTTGCTATGCAGCTTTTTTCTGAAACACACTCAAAGGAAACGGAATTCCAGACGTTAAAATAGCATCTTTAAAAATAGGCATATTTCCACAAGCCACATGTTGACCCATGATTTTTCCATCTTCGGACACACCTGTTTGTTTAAACACAAACAAATCCTGAATGATGTAAGTGTCGCGCTCCGAAACTCCGACTATTTCACTAACCGATGTGATTTTTCGACTTCCATCGCGCAATCGATTGGCTTGAACAATGAGGTGAATGGCATCAGCCACTTGCGATCTCACCACATGAGCTGGCACACCAGTATCCACCAACATACAAAGAGTTTCTAATCGATTCATAGCTTGAGGAGGGTTGTTAGCATGCAAAGTTCCCATTGAACCGTCATGACCCGTATTCATAGCCTGCACCAACTCCATAGCTTCGCCACCACGAACTTCACCGACAATAATTCTATCCGGACGAAGTCTTAAAGATGCTTTAACCAAATCCCGAATGGTCACCTCACCCTTGCCATCAAACTCTTTATGCTTAGTTTCAAAGCGAACCACATGATTGCTTTTAATTTGTAACTCAGACGTGTCTTCAATAATAAGCACGCGCTCATTTCCTGGAATTCGACTTCCTAAAACGTTGAGCAAAGTCGTTTTACCAGAACCTGTTCCACCGCTGACCAAAATATTTCGTTTAAGAATTGTGGCCACATCTAAAAATCGCGCCATATCGCCACTCATCGCGCCAAAGTTAATGAGATCTTTAAGCCCCAATTTTTCTTTCGCAAATTTACGAATGGCTATCGTTGTTCCGTTTTTTGCACAGGGTGGTCCCACAACGCATATACGACTTCCATCGGGCAAACGAGCGTCTAATATGGGCTCTTTTTCTGAAATAGTTTTTCCAACAAATTGAGATATATTTCGTGCGGCCGCTAACAAAGCTTCTTCACTACTAAAAGCACAATCACTTTTATGAATCTTACCTTTGACTTCATAAAAAATATCGCGACTTCCGTTAATCATGATTTCCGTAACACTTGGATCCACTAAAAGTTTTTCAACCGGTGCCAAGAGCGTTTTGAGTGTATCCTCAAAAATACTGCTTCCTGTGCCTGATTGCGGAAGTGAAGACATCTTTTAACTCTCCTTAAGCATGAGCCACGGGCCATGCACGAGCATTGTGAATTGCAGAATTTCCAGTTTCAACCCAACATTTCATCGATCGGCTGAGCTCTTTAAGCATACAAAAAACTCTAAAATCTCCTGCCTGATCTAAAAAGTTTCGAATTTTTTCTTTGTCACCATTTTTTATGGCTTTAAAAACTTGCTGCAAATCAGAAGGAGTATTTTTTCCATAAACCTTCATCACTGCTCGCATTTCATTTCTTGGAACTCTGTAATAACGACTGAGACGCCCTTTCTCCGATAAAATATCGAGTACGGCTTCCCATAGTGTTTCTTCAGTTTGAGTGATCTCATCCATAAGATTTCCCTCTCTTAGGAACTCTTCGGTTAAGATTACGTGAAACTTGAGAGCGTTGACTCCGAACAAAGATGTCAAAAAACTATCGCAAATTTATTTCAAGGCAATTCAAGACTTTGAATAAACTTTTGGCTGTATTGGTGATTATTGAACCAACTTGTCCACCACAAACGTCGAAATGATGCCTCTATAGTGAGCGGGTAATTCGATTCCACTCCAAAAACTCGCCAACCTTTGGCTTGCCCAATAATTCGACTCACCATAGTGGCGCAATTATTATTGAGAGGAAAATACTTTATTTCATTTATGTGCGCGTGATACCACTCAATAAGTTCGACGGCTCTAGCACGTTCTTCTTCACTCATTTTAATGGGCACAATTCTTATCCAATTTCTTTCCAATTTCAGCGCGTCTTTAAAGCGATCGAGCAAAGTGTTTTGCCACAATATCATTTGATAGCCCGTAATATTTTTATCTATTTCACCCAAATCATCGGCGCTTGGACCAAAGCCTACCAACACATCATTGTATTGCGGCTGATCACCGTAACTGAGCATAAGATCAACATGACCAAAACTAGAATCAAAAGCATTTCCTGGAGCCAATATTAACAAACTAATTGTTTTAGGAATTTTGCTTGGTATAAAACTAGAGTAGCTATCAAACGCAAAAAAACTCCAGAGTATAATTAATCCGAAAATGTAATTATATCTGAAGTTTTTCCCCGATCGCCCATTCACCAATTAAGGTTTTCATATAAAAACCCTCAAGAAACAAGGATGTAAGAGGATTTATGGCAACCTAGAAAAGCAAAGTTCGTGTTTATTGTAATAAAGGTGTTGAATTTTAGATCCCGGAATCTTTAAGAATTTTTCGACACTAGAGGGCTCCCAGGGTCCTAAAAACTTTAAAGTACAAAGCATTTTAATCTTTGGATTGATTTTTAAGACACTCTCTATCAATTCATAAAGACGCTCTGGAGCGCAAATCACATCCGAAAAGAGCCAATCTAATTCTTTTATAAGACCCTCAGAAAGCTTAAAGGCATCGCCCTTTATAAATTCAACATTAGTTCTTTTCAAAACGAGCGGATCGAGGGGAGCTTTATCAATGCTGAAAACTTTCTTTGAAATTTCTGACAAGGCCAAAGTCCACGATCCTGGAGCCGAGCCCACATCGAGCGAGACTTCCTCTTTCGTAGGCCAAAGACCCAAACGAGTTAAGGCTTCCCAAAGTTTTAAATAAGCCTGACTGGGAGCCCCCTCTAACTCTTGAGCAAAGCGAGGATAGGCCTGAACAAATGGTGAACGGCTCTTCAAACTATAAATAAGATGTTCATTATCTATTAATGAAAAAACTCCCAAAGCAGCATCAGGAGCCACATCGGGAAATTTTATAGGCTTAGCACTAATCTTTGGAAGCTCTTGGGAAATCAGCTCCCCGCGCCTAACACTAAACAAAGCTTGATGAACCCAGTTGCGCTGAAGTGACTTCAAAAACTTTGCCGCTTTAGTGATCGACTCGATTTCTACAAGTTGAATGGGACCCCATGAATTAATGGGCCATAAATAATTTGAGCTGTGCTCACAAAAAACAAGTTCTCCAATTTGAGCCAAGGGAGCTTTACGATATTCTTTTAAAAAATCAGGAAGTCTCTCCTCCTGAACATGATTTACAAATATCGAATGATTATTTTGAAATATAGCTAAGAGCTCATCAGAAGAGATGGCAGGGCGATTTTTTAAATTAGTATATTTTTTTTGCTGACGAAAACGCGCCAAAAAAAACTAGCTTTTTAAAGCTAAAGCTTTCTTCAATCCAACCTTAGTAATTGTACGAAGGGCAGAAGTTGAAAGTTTCACTGTAATCCAAGTGCCGGTGCTTTCATCAAACATACGACGCTTACGAATATTAGGAAGCTGTCGCATTTTAGTTTTTGTATTTGAATGCGATACGCGATGTCCAACAAGGGGTTTTTTTCCGGTTACTTTACAAACTCGAGCCATAGTGGAGCTAACATGCCCTTAAAGCTCCGACTTTTCAACTTCAAAGAGTATTTTCCGACTTAGAGTAGTTAAAGTCTCATGCTCTCCTAAATCAGACAGCTGACGATGTCCCTCTGGCAGCTCTTTAGAAGGACCCCAAGCCCCCAAATTAAGGCCCCAAGCCCAATAACGATGTTTTGTAATGCTATGGCGGAGAGGGCCAACCGACTCAAAAACCCTCTGATATCGAGACATTAACTCCTTTGGCTTGTCGGTAATAATTTCGTATTGAGGCAACTCCCACTGCCCAGCTAATCGCCTGCCTTTAGGAATTTTTCTTAGAATTGGGGAATTATCATCGCCCCTATAAATGAGATTTAAACTCAAAACATTCACTGCGGGTGGCTTTTTCTTAGGGATGGGGATCTTAGTTTGAGTTTTCAAAGAATAAGCACGGCACTCTTTATTGAGAGGACACAAAATACATTTTGCATCGGACCCCGGGCGGCATATGAGCGCCCCCAACTCCATAAAGGCTTGGGCTAAATCTCGATGATGGCCCTGAGCTAGTTTTTTCGCAAAGAATTCAAAATTGTTTTTAATCGACTCAAGGTCCTTAGAATTATTTAAGGGATTCTTTATATCCCAATATCTTGAAAGAACTCTAATCACATTCCCATCAACGGGAAGCACTTTTTCGTTATAAACAATTGAGGCTATCGCAGCTGCCGTATATTCACCCACACCCGGAAACGACTTCCATTCTTCGATGGATTTAGGCCATCTCTTATTGGAAGCCATAAATAATAAAATTTCCTGGGCCGCTCGATGAAGATTTCTTGCTCTTTGATAATATCCCAAACCTTGCCACAAATTGAGCACTTCGCTTTCTGAAGCTTTCGCCAAGTCCTCAATATTGGGAAATTTTTTAATCCAACGATCAAAGTAAGGCAGCACACTCTGCATAGTCGACTGCTGCAACATGATTTCACTAATCCAAACGTGATAGGGACTAGGATTGTCTTTGCGCCAAGGCAAAGTTCTTTGTTGATTTCTATACCAATCTAAAAGTGTCTTAACTGATTTCAATAATGCTTGAACTTGGGGAGACTTAACGTCCCTTGAATATGTTTTTAATTTGCTCGACGGCTTGGTCTTTAGCTTTTTTAATTTCGGGACTTTTTTTGATTTCACTTTGAACTTTCTCAACAAGCTTTTCTTTGGCTCCATCCTTTATGCAAAGTCCAATTTGCCGAGTCAAGCCAGCATAATCCAACTTCGCCTGAGCCTGAGAGGCCGGTCCCTGAATATAGAAGGGAACTGCAGCCCCCTCCTTGTTCTTACTTAGGCATGCACGCAAATCACCGTTCACACAGGAATCACCGGCAAAGAAATTTCCCTTCATATTGATATTGAGCTGACGATCAATATCACCCTTCATATTGATTTTGGATTGAGTTTTGGTGAATAAAATTTTTGATTGAGAGACTGAAATAGAACCATCCCTAATTTCAGCATCTAGATCGGCAACGAAATTACTCTGTAAACAAGACTCTCTCTTAGCTTCTTGAGCCAGCCATTTATTCAATTCTCCTTGACGGACTTTATCATCGAGCTGTCCTTTAAGAATTTTGAAAGTTTCAAAATATCCATCGCTCAATCGTCCCTGAAGTCTTCCAGAAGATTTCTTAATCAAGTCATCAAACAATATTCCCTCACCACTTAAAATAACACCACCGTCCAAAGAGCCCCCCAAAAGACCCTTCATTTCAGGCTTAACATTTTCAATAAGATCTCCAATATTGAGATGATTCACTCTTAGAGTGCTGGAAAATGTTGGATCTTGATTACGCAAATAAAAATCTTGCGCATTGATGTTGGCACTCCCTCGAAGTTC
>CAZSSP010000003.1:0-18472 GCA_964609695.1 uncultured Bacteriovoracaceae bacterium | reverse complement strand
ACAGAGGCCTTATCCACAGAAACCCCTTGATCACTAAATTTCAGATTTGCATTTGCATCTCGAATTAAAGTCTCAGAATCAGGAAGCCTTCCTCTAATATGATTGAAATTCAAAGAACCTCTTAAAGCCACTTTTTTAAAATCAAAGTTATTTGAGAAGCTTTTTTCCGCGCCAGCAAATCCCAAAAGTCCATTCCAAGCGATTTGTCCCTGAAGTGGAACCTTAGTTTGCGGAAAAAACTTTTTCCAATCACCCAACTCAACAGGTTTAGCCATATTTAACATCACCGAACTTCGCCCTGAACCTTGGCGCAGTTTTCCAGTTAAACTCATAACTAAAGTATGAAATTGAAATTTCGCCTGCTGAATATTAATTTCATTCTGAAGAGCATCAATTGAGGCCGTTAACTTTAATGGCACTCCTTGTTCTTTTTGAAACTTTTTCTTCCAAACAAATGCCAGATCGCTTAAATCAACTATGGCTCGCATATTTCCACGGCTCAGAACAGAACCCTCTCCACGAGCAGAGCAAAGAATATCTGCTGAAAAGACTCCATCCAAAGATGAGTCCTTATCGAGATAGCCCGCCTTGGTGAGTTCCACCGGATTGAGCAAGCCCTTCACTCCAGACGCATAGGCTTTATCAATTTTCCAGCTGATTGGTTTTTCACTATTCAGGCCGTTCTTAAATTCAGCATTGATTTCTCCGGCAACTTCAAAAGCACCTTCCAAGGGGGGAGATTGATTGATAAAGCGAAACACATTCGCCCAATCCCGTAAATTCACGCGATTCGTATAAAGAGAAAATTTAGCTGGGGCCACTTCTCCCTTTAACCATTGCGAAACATTTTCCATTTTTCCAGCCCCATTGATTTCAAGTGTGTGTAACTTGGCAACAAGCCTATCGAGTGTGATTTGATTTTTTTCGGCTCGAATTTTACCCTCAAGCAAAAAGCGCTCACCTTTTTGTTTTAAAATTTGCTCATTATTAAAAGAAAGCTTTCCCTCTGTCGCATTTATCAAAAACTCTGTCCTTGGGGATTTTAAATTTCCATTTTCTAATGTTCCCTGGCTCAAAAATGAAAATTCAAATGGCCCCTCTGAAAAACTATCAGAGACTGGGTTTATATTCTTTAAATCTGCTTTAAGAGTATTAAAATCAATCTTCCATTTAACATAGGGTTCTTTTCCCTTATGCGCTTGATAGACAATTCCGGATTCGATCACGCCATCCATCTCTAAATTTCGTAGATATTTAAATGGTAATCGCAATTTTTTATAATGATCTCGAGCTAAAGAAAAATCAAAGTTAGAACCAATATCACTCTTATAATCAAAGTGAAGTTTTGAATAAAGCTCAGACAACTCAACCACTCCATCGCTCAGATAAAACGAATCCACAGATAAATTTTTCTCTAAAACCAATGAAGACTTCGCACGAAAATTGAATGGAACGCCTGGGACCTTTTCTAGAAATCCCCCCGCCAATAGTAACGAATCATCAAAATTAAACTCTATTTTATCAAAATCAATTCTCATCAACTTTCCAGCAAAATCAGACGTGTAACCTTCAACATCTAAAGACATAGACTTTGAGCCAATAAGCTTTAAAGAAGGTATGTTGAGCGCTGGATTGAATTCAGCTTGAAAAGAAAAAGATCCTGGCACCCCCGCCACGACACCATTCAAATTTAATTCTCTTAAATCATAAATTTCGTTTTTAACTAAAGAGTTCCAGAGCAGTCTACCTTCGGTCAAACGAATATTTAATCTTAAATGACTAAGAATGTCTGGTATCTCAATGGCATCAGCTTGTTTTTTATTTTCGGAAATTTCTTGTCGCAATTCTATAAAGGGTTTTTTTAAATCAAGAAACATCGGAAATTTTAGTAAAATCAATTTCCAAAAGGATACGGTCAAATCCATTTCTGGGATTATAATTTTGTTAAAACCTTTACCATTCTCAAAAACAACAGACTCTCCGTGAATCCCTAAATTAAATTGCGTTGATTGAAAACCCCATCGCAAGGTTTTCCAAGAAATTTTTTCTGCATGGGTATAGTCTTTAAGCCTTTTCTTTATCTGAGACTCAAATTTACTAATAGGGTTTAGGTAAAGCCATAAAACCCCCGCAACAATTAATCCGCAAAAACTAGCGCCCGCAAAAATTAAAATCCACTTAACATAGCGGCCCAAAGAAAAAAGACCTTTAAATTTATCGCGGTTTATTCGAGATGCCATGTTCTCTTACATTGTAACGGGAATTAAAGATGAGCTAAATTTTGCGCGCGACAAAAATATGCTACGTAACAATAGTCGCGGGAAATTGACAGATTTTAGCCATGACCGGACATAAGCACCGGAGCCGCTTCTCTGTGAGCGTCAGCTTTTTGCCCTAATGACTTTATCTCTTCAAAATACTCAAAAGCACGAGCGACAACGAGCGAAAAATCTTGAGTCGTGAAAATAAATTTTCGAAATTGATGAGCCCCAGGATAACCAGCCGCATACCAAGCTAAGAACTTTCTAAATGAAAATTCCACTCTTTCTTCGTTATAAACTTCTCGTAAAAGTGAAAGATGCAAATTTATAAGCGCCATCACATCGCGATCAGCCCTTATTCTCACCCAATCTGCAACAAAATTAACTGGAATCGGCTGCATTCTTTTTACTTTTCGATTGTAATATTCTTGACCAGCACCGAGTTCACCTGCTGAGGGCATTTGATACTCAGTCAACACAGCTTCTGCATAAGCTTCTTTTTCTTCATTTTTAATTTCATCAAAACGCTTGAGGGCTTCTACAGCTTCCAAAAATATCCAAGGATTTTTTAGAGCCCCTCTACCAATCATAACGCCATGACATCCAGAAGAAACATATCGAGCTGCAGCTTGAGCACCGTTGACGATATCTCCATTTCCTATGATGGGAATAGGGCTTTCGCTGGCTAACTCAGAAAGAAAATTCCAATTGGCATTTCCAGAATAACCCTGAGCTCGAGTTCGTCCATGAACAGCCACCCAATGCACTCCCGCATCACTGGCTATTTTAACAATTTCTTTTGCATTGATAGAATTCTCATCCCATCCTGTTCTAATTTTTATAGTTAAAGGAATTTTAATTGCAGCTTTAACTCTCACTAATAGTTTTGAAAGTTCTATCGGGTGACACAACCAAGCTGAACCGCCCCCACTTTTTGTGACCTTCGGAACAGGACATCCAAAATTAATATCAACGAAATCCACACCCAACTGTTCTAAAATTTTAGAGGCTTCAACCAAAATGTCTTCATGGCCACCAAAAAGCTGAATCCCTACTGGGCGCTCATCTTGGTGAAAATTAAGATATCGACTTTTTTTCTTTTTTTGCTGAACTACGGCATGGGCCGAAACAAATTCAGAAATCACACAACCTGCACCCATTTTTTTCATCAATCGACGAAAAGGCATGTCCGTTATACCGGCCATAGGTGCCAATACAAAAGGATTATCCAAAAGGGGGCTTTTCATTGAGCGCACTTATAGCAGTTTTCCGCTGGGCCGAGTATCAAATTATGAGCTAAGACCCCTTACAAACTACTTCTAAATCCAAAGAACATGGCGAAGGCTTTAGAGGGTAAGTATTGGACTTCAAAACAAATGTCCTCAAGATCTGAAATCGGAAAATCTGTTCCCATAGCCAGTAAAAGATTAAACGCATAACTTCCATTGAGCTTACTTCGCGGACTTCCCGACGCCGCGCGAATACGAGTTGATGAAAATGCGTAATTCATTTGTCCGCCCCAACCAAACCAAAGATGACCCACGTCTTCGGCAGACAAATATCTCCAACGATGAATGGCCGACAAATGAAATATATTCACACGATTTTCAAACGAAGCATTTGGGTATTGATTATTTATTGCTGATTGCGCTTGAACAGCGGATTTCATAAAACCCACTCGACCCCTTATGGCCTGATCACTTTCACCCTCTGCAGAAAAATCTAACTGGCCCCCAAAGCCCCAAGCTCTCTCGGTAGAATTATTCATGAGAACATTATCTTGCGAAGCTTTCACAAGAGGTCTCGCGATTCCTTGGTTTGAATAATTTAACCAAAGGCCACCGGTAAATCGTGGCCAATGTTGCGCTCGTAGATTTCGAGGAATAGGAATTTCTTTGGGTGGAGGTTCAAATTCCTTTTTCACTTGATCAATATTGATACGAGGCTTAGACCCCCCGCCTTTTATTTCAATAGTCGATTTAGTGTTTCCTTTATTCTTAGAAGAATCCGATAAGCTCTTGGGATCCAAATCATCCTGCGAAAAAGCTGAAGATACGAAAAATAAGAAAAATAGACTCAATGTCGCTGTATTAAATGATCTCAATGAGAAAATATTAACGGAGAACCTGGATTGTTTACAAGTATTTCTCGAGGGCGATTAAGGAATAATTCACCATGAACCTCATAGGGATGGTGATAAACTGGATCAATGTGATCGATAAATTCATGTTTCTGAAGCAAGGACTCTTGGCTCTGAACGGTATAATCACCCACCACAAAGGATTTTTCACCTTGATTATGCTCCCGGGGATAATCAACTAGATCAACTGCCAACGAAAACGGATAATCCATGGCCCCAGGTGCACTAAAAAGAGGATTAAGGTGTTTTGTCGAAATTTCGCCAGAAGAATTAAGCTCTCCCAAAAAATGAAGTACGCCCATCTGACTTTGTAGAGTTTTTACTAAGAAACCTTTTCGAACTTCGTTTAAAGCAAATGTCACCGAAAGATACGCTAATCCAATAGAAAATAAGAGGGCAATGGTCCACTCATAGAGTGAAAAGTAATATTTTTTAGATTTGGCTAATTGAACTGTGACCTTCTTTTGAGTTCTTTCTTCTTTCTTTTGCAAATCACTAACAATGCTAAGCTCTAATTTACTGGGCACGTCTATTTTTGGATAAAGGATAGCCGCCTGCTGAGGTGAAAATTTATCAGAAAATTCTTGTGTGGAAGATAACGATCTCCATTCATCGAAGCCCTGACGCCAACAAAAATCGCCTGAAGAAAGTTTTCCTTCACTTATAAAGTTTTCAATTTCAGAATGAGAAAAGGGCCCATAAGAGGATTCGTTTTTAACATAAAACCAAAAGCTTTCATGTTGTTGCTCAACTTGATTTTTTAAAATCGACAAGGCGCCCATTACTCTTTAGATCGGGATTCTTCATGAAAACTTAAGCTTTTATAGACAAATCTCAAAATTAACCTTGCGCGTTAAATTAAGTACGGAAGGGTTCTATCAAGATCTTCAATTAACTATTTCTCAACTAGGCTGAGATTCTTCAGACATTATAGAAGCGGCCTCTGCGGCAGCCTTTTGAATTCGCTCTAAAGCGGGCGCCACACTTTGAGGTGTCGAAACTGCCTGAGTCGGATTCAATGCACTTTGATCTGATTTTAAAAAGACCAAGGCACGCTCAAGCTCTTGAATTATTTTATCTTTTACCTCTGGCAACACTTCAGCCATATTACAATGAAGTGAGCGTAACTTTAAAAAACTGCCCTTGGATTCAAACAAACGAACATCTTCAAAACTCAATTGCTCAGCACCACTTCGAGGATTTCTGGAAGCTTTTTTAACCCCCAATGAATTCAAAGCTCTCTCAAGCTCTGCCACCGACAATTTTTCTTGGATAGTTTTTAAACACAAATCCGTTGCCACGGCCTGATCTTTAACTCTGGAAATGACTCTCCAATGGCGATGCGTAAAATGACAATCCTTATTATAAAGCATTTTCTGGATAGGCTCAGGAACCTCAGTTAACTGAATTTTCTCACTTAATGTACTCTTGTGCGATCCCAACATTCGAGCCAATTTATCTAAGTTCAAATCACTATGATCTTGTAGAACTCTTTTTAAAAAATGAGCCTCTTCGATGGGAAGTAAATCATCCCGCTGTAGATTTTCGACCAACGACAACAAGCGAGCGTCTTTATTATCCACTTCCTTCACTAAACAATGTAAATGTGGCAAACCTGCTAATTTCGCCGCACGATAACGACGTTCTCCAGAAATGATTTCATATTTATCGCCAGCAGGTCTCACCGTAATGGCCTGAGCCTGACCCATCTCTTTCATGGTCATGGATAATTGCTCTAAGGATTGAGCATCGAAGACTTGCCTTGGCTGCGTAGGACAAGGCACTATTTTTTCAATAGGAATTAGACGTGTGCTTCCCTCAGGAGAATTCTGATTGTCCTGAATGGCTTCTCCAACTTTTTGCTCTATTGAGGAAACAACATTCACAATTCCTTTAGCTATGTTGTTTGTAAGCAAACCTCTTAGTTCTGAAAGTGAACCCTTAAAAGAAAGCCCAGAAGAAGCATCGGAATTGATTTCGCCCATACTTGAAGTGTAACGAATTTTTTACAGCAAGCAAATGCAAGATCTGATAGAAAACGCATGATATGCGTTGGGCAATCCTACAATTGAACTCAAAATCCGCAGATATCAGACACAATGCGGAAAAAATTCAAAAAGCGCTCCACGATTGTGCCCAAAACAAAGTGGATTTACTGATAACGCCAGAACTTCCCTTAATCGGCTATCCACCCAAAGACCTACTTTCTCTTTCAGACTTGCTTGAAGAAGAACAAAACGCCCTCAAAGAACTTCAAGAAGTCTCGGCACGCCTTAAAGTAGCGTTACTCATCTCACATACTGAAAAATCCTCAAAACCCAATGAAAAACTTTTCAACTCTGCAAGTCTTTTCGAAGGCGGGCAATGTTTAGGAACAATTCGGAAAGTCAGACTACCCAATTACGACATTTTTGAAGAAACCCGCTTTTTCCAAACCTATAACGAATCGCAAGCTCCAATTGAGTGGCGCGGATTAAAACTCCACATTAGTATTTGCGAGGATGCTTGGAACTCAGCTGAATTTTTTAACTTAAATCAAAGCATTAGTTATCCTGAAAAATTCAACCCTTTTAATAATGCTGAAAACTGCGATTGCCTCATTAATTTGTCGGCTTCGCCCTTTTATATGGGAAAAATCTCTCGTCGCGAAAAACTTTTTGCCTCTTTGGCTCAGAAATACAAAAAACCCTTATTCTATGCCGACAGCGTGGGAGGACAAGACGATCTTCTTTTTGATGGTGGATCCTTTGCTATGGATGCCCATGGACAATTCATGGCTCATGCTGAACATTTCCAAGAAGATCTTCTCATTTTTGATTGGTCAACAAAGACTACTCCAGCTCTAAAGGCTTCTAAAAAAATTGAAGATATCGAATTTTTATTTAGGGCTTTAAGCTTGGGCATACGAGATTATGTAGAAAAATCTGGCTTTAACAAAGTTCACCTTGGCCTATCTGGGGGAATGGACTCAGCACTCGTGGCCGCTCTTTGCAAAGAAGCCCTCGGAGCCGAAAACGTACTAGGGATTAGCCTCCCTTCCAAAATCACCTCGACTGAATCCAAAGAACTCGCCTCTGAACTTGCTAAAAATCTCGGTCTATCTTTAAGAGAAATTTCTATTTCCGAAGCCGTTAAAACTCTTAGCCAGTCACTTTCTTTAATAGAGAAGGGCCTCAGCTATGAAAATCTCCAGGCCAGGGTTAGAGGAATTATTCTCATGGCAATTAGTAACCAAGAAAATTCTCTTCTAATAAGCACTGGAAACAAGAGTGAACTCGCCATGGGTTACTCAACACTTTATGGCGACCTTTGCGGGGCTCTGAACCCTATTGGCGATCTCTATAAAAGCGATGTCTACGCTTTGGCTCGATATTTAAAAGATCATAAAGGAATTCGAATCCCAGAAAAAATATTCACTCGTCCGCCCAGTGCTGAACTTTCGCCTGGTCAAAAAGATCAAGATTCACTCCCCTCCTATGAAATTCTAGATAGCTTGCTTTTCCTCTACCTCGAAGCAGGACTTTCTAAAAACGATAAAACGCTTCAAGAATTTATTGAGTTAAACGGAATAAGAAAAGACATCTTTTCCTACATACACAGAATGGAATTTAAAAGATACCAATCTCCTCCCATCCTAAAAGCAAGATTTAGATCGTTCGGATCGGGCTGGCGCTTTCCATTAGCCAAAAAGCTTCATTAAAAAGCAGCTTACTTCCATTTTTTTACTATCTTTGTAAACTCATTTGGCTGAGCCAAACTGGCATCCATACTAAATGTTCTAGCTCTAAAGGGAATGTAGATTTCGTTCGCCTTTGGTAATATTTTACTAAGTGCTTTAAAGTCCGCTTCATTTTTTTCAATTTCTTTTGATTTTTCTTCAGAATCTGGAAATTCTGAAAAATACTTTCTTTCTCTAACTAAATCATTCCAACGTGCAATATAAAGATCTTTGGCTCCTTGATTAAACCAAGACTCTGCGTCGGACTTCCAAATAAGTTCCAGCATTCCTAACTCTTGCCCCAATGGAAGACCCTGAAGTTGGATACCATTATGCACTTGCAGGGGTATTTTATAGGATTCAAAACCCGAAGATCCTATAATCACATGGGGTCTAAAAATCTCAGAGGCCAATTGCTGATTCTCTAGAGGCGTTAAATCACTCAGTACAACTAAGAGGTGATCTTGTGGAATTTTACTCAATAGAAGTTTTAATTTTTCGACGGGTGCTTTAATGGCAAAACCTTCAAATGAAAGATCATCATGAGCAGGATTGGTAAAACCAACTACACTCACATTAAGCCCATTGTCTAAAACGTAATTTTTAAACGGCAAAAATATAAAGTCATCCTTTTCGTCTACAATATTGCTTGAGATCAACTCTAACTTAGCCTCAGAAGCGATTTTTTTTAAATTTTGTAGTCCAGCCACCAAATCATAACGTCCAACATTTTGAAGGCTCACCCCTAAACGAAGATGAGCTTTGGCGATTTCAACGGCTTTCTGAATCGACTTGGCCAATTCCTTCTTTTCAAGCTGAAGGCTTCCAAAAAAACTATTACCAGAATCTAAATATAAATAAGATCCCTTTTGAGACTTTAAAAAATTCAATTTTCGATCGATTCCACCGGTTGGATTAAAGGCACAACCGCAAGTTCCGAGCTCTCCCTTAACGTTTCCCTGGAAAATGAGTCTAAACTCTCGAGGCCCCATTGACTCACCCTGAGTAAAACTAAGCTCAGATAGTTTTAAAAATGGGTTGGGCCCCCGAGACACTTCGTGGCTGCTGCAGGCTATCAAGAAAGTTAAGGAGACCAAGCAAAAATGAGCTAATTTCATGAATTTCATCGTATACCCAATGAAAAGTAAAAATAAGGCTTTTGCTAAAGGCCATGGGGTTTTATGATCGAAGCGTGTCAGAAGCTTTGCGCCATAAAGTGACTTTTGTTTTGGAGAATGGAAGCCGGGTGGAAACAACTGGTGCCCATGGCGAAAAACTTAACCAAATTGCTCATCGTTGCAACGTTGTCATACAACAAACCTGCGGAGGAAGCCCCTCCTGTGCCGACTGTAAAATCAAAGTTCTTGAAAATCTCGATTCGGCGTTTCTAGCGCCTGAAGCTGCCGAAATTGCACTCCTGGGAAATATCTACCATATCACCCATGAAAGATTATCTTGCCAAGCCTTGTTAGGTGACGATACATCTGTCTTTGTACCCGATGCGGGAAAGATAAGAGAAAAACACCTACAAAGGAGTCAAGTATGGCAACAAAAAAGAAAACAACAAAAAAATCAAAGAAAAAAGTGAAGGCAAAAAAAACAACAGCTAAAAAGACCAAAAAGATTAGCAAAAAAGTTGTTAAAAAAGTCGCTAACAAAAAAGCTAAAAAAGTTAAGAAAGCGGCGAAGAAAAAAGTCACCTCTAAAAAGGTCATAAAAAAAGCCAAAACTAAAGCAGTTTCTACTACTCCAAAAAAAGTTAAAGCAAAAATTGTAAAAACTAATACAGAGAATGCTTCAAAAGAAGCAGCGGTATTAAGTCCCGACAATCACCCTCTTCTTGATTCTCCAGTGCCCGACGTTGCTGTTGTCAATCAACGCGGCGAAAAAGTTAGCCTTAAAGAATTGGCTAGCGCTAAGAAAAATCTTCTTCTCTATTTTTACCCAAAAGACGACACACCTGGTTGCACCAAAGAAGCTTGCAACTTTCGCGACAACTTAAATCGCATTGTCGACAAAGACACAGTGGTTGTTGGCGTCAGCCCAGACTCTCCTGAAAGCCACCAAAAATTTATTGAAAAATATCAAATCAATTTTGATCTTTTATCAGACTCAGAAAAAACTCTGGCAAACCATTTTAAAGTTTGGAAAGAAAAAGAATTCATGGGCAATAAATACTGGGGTGTTGACCGCAGTACATTTCTTTTTTCAAACGGAGTTTTAAAGCATGTATGGCAACCCGTAAAAGTTGATGGCCATGTGGATGAGGTTTTAACTAAAATCTCTTAATGTCCAATTTTCTGGGACTCAGTGGTGATTTTAAACAATGTGAGCATCTCCCCGAGAGGTGCCCACATTGTTCTTGCAAAGAATTTTATAAGCAATCTGACTTTAAGCGCTCGCTGGGAATCACCCTAGTTACAATTTCCTCTATTTTAACGTGTATATTATTTGCAATGGGTTACAACTGGTGGCTTGTTTGGAGTCCCATGTTTCTAACTCTTATCATTGACCGAAGTTTTCATGCAATTCGTCCTGTTGTAGCCATTTGCTACGACTGCTCACTTATCTTTAGAGGCCTCAATCAAAGCGATTTAGATAAAATTGCAGGATTCAACTTAGACACCTACGACCGAATTCAATACCCTAAGAGAGAAGGCGTCTAGCGACCGCGAGACTAAAAACGAGCCCAATAATAAACGCTTCGACCCCCACCTTTTAGCATTATAAATCGCGTAGAATTAATTTGGTTAAAAGGTGGGGGTCGAAGCGTAAAAGTCGCTAGACGCCTTCACAACTCGTCGGTGTATTGAAGTTTTAATTCGTATAAAGATTTCTGAATATGTGGACCACGATACCATTCGCGTGGAATAAAATTTTCTGCGCTCTCTACGTTCTCATTTGTCTTTTTATCAGCCGGCAATAACGACTCCTTAATCAAAAGAGTCGTGAGAGTCCTTAAAGTTTCTTGAGTAAAATATCCTCTCGACTCGGCCTCAACTAAAGATTGATAGAGTTCATTTACTTCGAAGTCATGATTATAAATTAAATCCTTAGCTATACTTTTCACAGCTCTTGCGCGAATCAAACCGTGTTCAAAAAGTACAAATGCAGATTGAAGAGTATTTTCTGTGGGATAGATATCCTGAGAAAGCTTTCGATAGTGATGAGGATTATTTCCGGAAACCATATTAATAAAAGTGGCGCAGATAGCCTCAGAATTTTTTCTCACGTTACGAGAAAACCATCCAATTTTTAGAGCGTCTTCTCTATAAACATTCAAATAAGACAGTAATTGATAAAGTTTTCGACCAAAAATATTTTTAGATAAAATTTCGCTAAATAAAGAAAAAATCACCGGATCTTTTTCGCTATCATCACCAAACAAAATTAATTTGGCCTTGGGAGGCAGATGTTCCCAAAGCGAAAGAAGAGCGCTCAACTTATAACCAATTTGCTCAGTCAATCTTTTAAACTCTGCATTTCTAACATGCTGAAGCTGATTTTTAAGAATAATCCCATTGTGCTCAACTCCATCTAACTCCATTTTAGCGAGCAATTTCTCACGCATTTGTGGGGGTGATGCACTTAAAAAAACTATAGGGGTTTTTGACGCCTCGGCCGCAGCCCCCCGCCTTAAAGCTCTCAGCAAAATTCCGAATCCTGGCACATTCAACTTACGCTCTGGAGCCTCAAGTGCAGCGCGGATTAAGCCACCCAAGGAATCTATCTGTGTTACTAAATAAGTTTTGTCGATATCAGATATAACAACATAACCATCATAGTCCTTGGGCAAGAACTTCATCGATGGCGGAATATTGATCTTGAAGAGTCTTTCTGACATTCCGTTATCATGTTAACTTTAATTTAGATTATGTTCAGCATAAGAAAACTTACACCCACAATAATGATTTCATTTTTCTTGGCGACGAGCACCAAAGTTTTTTGCGGAGTTGGCACCTCTTTAATGCAAACTGCAGAAACGACCAAAACGGGTCATTTTGAAACTAAGGTGCAAAGCGATATCATTTTTAACAACGGTGGTGGTTTTAACGTTTCAGGACACATTAAAACAGGAATTATCGAGGATTTTCTAGACCTCGACCTTTTGGCGGCAACCGGCACTACCAATCTTCAAATTGGGGGACTCGCAAAGTACAATTTACTCCCAGATGTTGATGGTCAAATTGGCCTATCTTTCTTAGGCGGCTTTTCCTACCTTCGCGACGATGTTCGAAGTGCTAACTTTAACTTCTACTTGGGCCAACTTGGGGCCTTAGTTTCTAAAAAGGTTGAAGTCACTCAAGGTTTCTTCACTCCTTATACCGCGCTTCAATATGAGATGCTTTGGGCCAGCAAACTACCCGACAAATACCCCTGGACCGTGCTCGTGGGAAGCAAATGGTCACATAAAAACCTAGACCCCTGGGTTTTTTACTCTGAATTTTCATTCAGTATTCACAGAAGTGTTTATATGTTCTCACTTGGAGCGGGCTATCCCTTTTAATTTTATTTATGCCAACTTCAAACGCAGATTTTTATTTATGGTCGGGAAGCTCGCCTGAATCCCTTAGAAAATTAAAAAACTCTATTCGCGGCATGAAAAAATGGCCTCTTCAATTACATTATACCCGTCAAGTTTTAGACTGGGCCAGCGAAGAAGAATCCGACGTCCGATTTTATTTAGCAGGAAGCGACGAGCAAAGAGCCAAAACTCTAAGGATTCTGCTTGAAGACCCTAAAGTAGAAAATATTTTCTGCACACGCGGAGGATATGGTGCCATTCGAGTTCTCGAAGTGCTCGACAAATGGAAGATCCACCCCAAAGGGAAAAAAGTTGTTTGGGGTTATTCGGATTCAACCATTATTCAAATGTATCTATTTCAAAGATTTGGATGGACCTGGGTGCACGCCCCCATGCTTTGCTCGCAATCTTGGCAAGAGCCTGACTCTAGAGAAAATAAAGCCTTCAGGGATCTTTTCAAAAAAGATGGCTTTAACTATCAGAAAAATTTAAAAATATGGAACTTAGGCAATAAACGTATTCCTAAAAAAATTCAATTACTCGGTGGAAACCTTATGTCAATAGTTTCAATGTTTGGCCGAGATTGGTTAAAAAAACCCAAACAACCCTTCTTCCTATTTCTTGAAGACATTACTGAAGGCTATTACAAAATCGATCGATTGATTTCCATTCTAGGACAATCCAAATTTTTTGAGAATTGCCAAGGTATCCTGCTTGGACACTTCACCGATTGCCCCGGATATCGAGACATCTTAAAAATTTGGGCCAAAGAACGTGGCTTGTTTTTAGCAAGTCGAATAGACGCTGGCCACGAAAGCCCCAACGTTCCCCTTTATATGGGTGATAAAATCGAAATACGTAAAATCTCTTCAAAAGAAGTTAAAGTCATTTTTCCATCTATAAAACTTGAAACTGGTGAAGATTAATGAAAGTAGTTTTTTACGGTTCAAGAGGAAGCTACAGCACCAGCACTTCCCCCAAAAGAATCGAAGAAATTGCTAAATTTACTTTCAGCCTTATAAAAAAAAATCCTAAGGCCAATTGGACAAAAATAAAAAAACTATTTTCTGAGCTCGATTTTGGGCTGTCTTCATCTTTTAGCCAACATACAACTTGCGTAGAACTACGTTCTGCATCAGCTCCCTTTCCAATTTTCTTAGACTTAGGCACGGGTCTGAGCGCCGCCTCATGCGACAAAAAATCTGGTATTAATAATAAGTCCTTTCAAAAACAAAAAGGTGAAGTTGCCTTTTTCTTAAGTCATACTCATTGGGATCACATTATTGCTCTACCGACTCTAAACCACATCTATAAGGGAGAAAATAAATTTCACTTTTATGGATGCCACCCTAATCTTGAGCGAAGAGTTTCTAAACTTTTTGATAGGGATTTTTTTCCAGTTCCATACTCTTTTGTAAGTCCAAGATTTCAATTTCACACTATAAAAAAACATGACGTTTTTAAAGTTGGTGACTTAAGAGTTGCTGCCGCCCCCCAATCTCATCCAGGCACAAGTTATGTTTATCGTTTTGAAGAAAACACAAAAAGTTTTGTATTCGCCACTGACACCGATTTAGCAAACACTTTTAGAACTAATTACCCTAAAGATTTCAATATTTATTCGTCTGCAGATTTGCTAGCGCTCGACGCCCACTACACCCACGAAGACTTTGTGAAAGCTCAAGACTATGGCCACCCTAGCATCGATATGGGTGTAGATTTTGCAGTACGCCACAAGGTAAAGCACCTAATTCTCGTTCATCACAACCCTAACTATAGTGACCAAAAATTAAATCAAGTTTTAAAAGGCGCCTACAAATACCTATATAAAAAACATGGTCAGCGCCATCCATTAAAAATAAGCCTTCCCTTCGAAGGAAAAATCTACACTCTGTAAAAACTTAAGACCTTTTAGAAATTTCAAATAGACAAAGCATATTTAATTCTTTTTTGAGTCAAAGGAATATAGCTTTTAAAACTCTGCTTTAAACAATCAGTAAATTGCTGAGTATAAACATTGTTATTTTCTTTAACTTCAAAACTCTCAAATTTCCCATCTAAAAAACTGGCCTCAAATTTATAATTACCAAAATGTAAGGGATTTCTTAAATCTTCATCGTTAGCACATTTTTTTACTGAGGCATTAAGACGCATTTTATCTTGCTGCGCCTTTTCGCCAGGAACTTCAGCCTTAAAATCGACACCTCTCTTTTCAGGTGCCGCATTTATCAACTCAGCCGTTAAAGCTTTTCCAGAATATGGACTTACAAGATTTTCTTTGTCTGTTGCTGTGACTTGTTCATAATTGTTTTTTAAAAAACGCTTAGACTCACTGGCTTTAACATAAAAACTAAATCCACCATCTTCAAGAAAGTATAAAACAATCATGCCTAAATAATGGGTTTTATTTTTTTGAATATTAATTCTAGTAACTTCAGGATTGAAGGCACTTTTTAAAACACTTTTTTTTCCATTGCAGTATATTTGAGTCAATTTAATATCTTCATTGGGAACTTTTCCAACAGTTATTCTACTCTGATCGCTTGATTTAACGATGTTGATTTTTGGTGGAAAACCCAGAGTAGAAAACACAAGATTACATGTTCCAGTGCCCGTATCTTTTTTTAACTTTTCAGGAACATCAAGTTCAAACAAAACGTTAGTTCCGCCCAAATTGGGATTTGCAATTTTATCTGAATTCGAAGCACATTTTAAAAGTAAAACTAAAGCTGCGCCTATAAAAAGTAGTTTTTGAATTATTCTCACTTATCTATATTTTAGGCCTATTTATAATTTTTGTAAGAGCTAAAAATGACTAGTTGCCAATATCTTTAGCCCATCAGAATCAATCCAAGCCAAAATTTCAGGCTCAAAACTATTGTCAGTATTAACACCTAGTTTTTGATTTTTATTATGAAAGTTTTGAAAATAGACACCAAGACCATAGGCTGCACCTAAGGTGGCACCAGCCGTGACATCGTGTAAGTAATGCCGATTCTGATTAAGTCTGCTTATTGCCGTTAATGTTGCCAAAGCATAGGCTGCAGCACCCCACCCAATAGAATGTCTTGCTCCCACGTAACTGGCAAAGGAATAGGCTAAAGTACTACTTCCCGAGGGAAATGAATCCATTTCTTGAGGTTTATCCGGACGAGGCTCAT
Source organism: uncultured Bacteriovoracaceae bacterium (assembly GCA_964609695.1). Classification (GTDB taxonomy): domain Bacteria; phylum Bdellovibrionota; class UBA2428; order UBA2428; family UBA2428; genus JAGNHS01. Next base: position 2,667 of record CAZSSP010000003.1, on the reverse strand, counting down.
GAGTTGTTTTTTTTAATCCATAGGCCAATGCTGCAGAATAAAAAGTGGCTTCACTCATAAGAGTAGCGTTGGCTAAACTTTTTCTAGAACCCCCTAAAAAATAATCACCCAACATTCCCACTGCATAAGCTGCGTTGGCGATGCCGCTTCCACCAAAATCACCCAAAGGTCTTAATTGTGTAGCGATAGAATTCTTTCTTAAGTCATCACGAAACGGCTCTGCCACATTTTTTTTAGTTATGGCCAGAAGAATTGTAAGACCTGCTCCACTTAACAGCACTGTTCTAGGAATAGAATTAGTAACAGGTGAAGTAAAATCGCTTGCCATACGTGATGCTTTAAAAATTTCATCAGCTCGAGACGAGCTAAATGAAATAAAAAGAATGAAGCCTAAAAGGCTACGAGCTTTGGGCATTAAATGCAGAATACATTGTTTTAATTCGAAATATAAAAAAATGTAAAAAATACAAAAATCAAAATGGTCAATTTCGCCATTTAATTGCTTTTGAATGATTTGGAATAAGTGCTCGTTCTTGAGATACTTTAGGCTATGCTCAAACTTTATCCTAAATCAATTTCGAGCAAATTTTTTGAAAGCAATTTTTTGAAAATAACTGCAATTATTTTAATGATTCTGTTTTCTTACACAGGCTTTTCAGCCCCCAAAGAAGACTACCCCCCACTCAGTGAAGAAAAGCTCGCACATTTTAATGAGGCCAAGGCAGCCCTAAAGGAGTTATTTCAAAAAGAGCTCAAAGAAAAAATTAAAAGAAATCCCGCCAACAAGGCTCAATACAAAAAAGATTACGAACAATCCTACAACGAAACTCTCGCCGACTTAAAAAGAAACTACGCCCTCGGAAATATTGAAATTTATAGAGAATGGATGTTCCCTGGAATTTCGGGAACCTCTCCAACAGGCTCAGGTATGGAATGGGGTCAAGTTGCACTCTGGGGTGTTTATACATTTAAAGATATGTACTCCAACAAGAATGATGCTGGCGCTGGATTTTCATTTGGATTAGGTAATCCAGATAAATATATAGGAATTCAAAATACTCTTGATTTTCAAGACCTTTATACGGCAAAAAACGGAAAACGTTACGACCTTACAAAAGCACCAGACTTTTCAATTGGGGCCTATCATCTTTCCCTACATAGAAATTTACCTGGAAACCTAGCCCTGGGATTTGGTGAAAGTTATGTAGCAAGCTACGGCTACGAAAGCCAAATAGATGTACGCAGATCTGAACATTTAGTTTTAACACACTATTACGTTAGGGGCTTACCTCATGAATACTTTAGCATTTTACAATTTAGTTTTGGTTTAGGCAGAGGCGGTGGATTCGTAGATGATGACACTCGTGTGAACAAGAACGGTAAAATTAGAAGTATAATCGCTCCATTTTTTAGCGTAGGAACTCGAGTCGCCCCACCCCTAGGGCTAGGCATTGAATACGAAGCCAAAAGAATAAATGCCTTCATCAATATCACACCATTTCGTAGCTTTCCCTTTGCACTTTCTTTACTTGCAATTAACTTGAATAAAGCCGGCGGATTGAACAAAATGATAAGCGTGTCTGGTTCATTTTTCTACGATTTTATAAGTCGCTAATTATAGGAGGCCCTATGAAAACCTTTAAAAAGTTTAGTGTAAAAACAGCAACTATTGTGGTCTCTTTTAGTATATTTTCAACATTTGCAGGAAGTAAAATTCCATCAAAAGATACATTTGTTTTACCACCTGGCAAAAAATCGACAAGCCTACCATCCGTAGATACTGGAGCGGGTGCGTCTGCTGGCGCTGCAGCTGCTGGTACAGCTATAGCCGGAGCTGTTAGAAGTGCAATGGCTGGATCAAACGGCCAAGCCTCTAAAATTGGTGGTAATGTTTATGTTGTCACTAAAAAGCCCGGGCGCTAAAAGTAACAACTAAATCTTAAACGCAGCTCTGCTGATACTTGGGTCTTTGGAGTCATGCTCTTGTAGCTTTGATTTTACGCATTCATGGAATTCCTTAGTGTAGGTGCCCTGATCTTGAACTTTTTCGAATTGGTCGAATTTTCCATTTGAGAATTTCACCTGCATTGCTAAAAAACCCACGACAATGGGATTACGAAAATTTTCGTCGAGCATACAAGATTGAATTAATTTCTCTAAACCACGCTTTTCTCTATCAATGAGCGCAATATTTTTTGTTTTAGCTCCACTAGTTTTCACCACAATTACGGGGTTTGAAATAGACTTTGGAATCATTCCAGCCTGGATTTGCTTAGAGGAATAGGCACTATACAAACGCCCCCCCCAAGAAGCACCCGACTCAAAAGCAACTCTTCGCAAAAAATCTAATGACCATTGTTTACGCAATTGTACACTTAACTCCCTATTTCGAGTCGTTAATTCATAAAGTCCCGCAAACTGCACTCTGTCGGACTCCATTTTTATAAGAGGATTTTCGGGATTAAAAATGTCCTTAGTTAGACTTCCATAATCACCACAATCTATGCCCGACAACTTAAATTGAGGGAAAGCCACAGGAGCTAGTACTGTTCTCTGACCAACTTTAGCTCGGACAATAAATTTTTTAGGAGGAAAGCCATCTGTTTTAAATTCGAACTTACATTCAGCATAGCCTGGCAGCTCCTCAAGCTTATTAATAAAATTGAA
>CAZSSP010000002.1:201853-221659 GCA_964609695.1 uncultured Bacteriovoracaceae bacterium | reverse complement strand
GCTTCCCCATCATCCAACATCTTGTTATTATTCAAAAGGCTTCGATTCCGCCATTAATAGTTTAGAGTCTAAATCCTAAGATAGAGTCTAATGGAGATGATTATAATGGTCTTGTTGGGAGATTTGCTCGGCACTCATTTATACCAGACTTAAGGACTTAGTTAGTCTTTAATGGAAGCAGGTATTTCAAGACCTTTATTTAACGCTAGCTTGGACTCGTTGTAAAAAGTATCGAGCTCAACTTGGTCTTGAGCAATTTCATTTTCAATAATGCTTTTTACAAAAGTGCCCGCCTTGCTTTCCGATGCATTAAACATCAAATTATTCAGAGTTTTGCTACTGCTCTTAACAACATACTTTGTAAAAACTGAAGTGCTGCTATCGTGATTCATATAGTCCCAAAAAAGTTCAGCTTTACTGGAGTCGTAATCCTCAATTTTATTATTTAAGGAGGCTAAAATTTTTAACTTAATTTGTCGTCTAATTTTTTGTTTAACATACTTTTGAATTTTATTTCTTAAATCCGCGAGTTCAGCCTTAGTTTTCTTTCCCACGACGTCCTGAGCTCTGAATGTTCCTTTACCAAAGCTTTGTTCTACGAGCATTTTTGAAACAAAATAATATTCTCGATATTCTTCGTATGATGCAAGTTTTTTTGAATTAATACTCGTCCACCAGGTTTCGGAAAGTCCGCAAAGAGATGTCGCCGACGGAATGTCGACACTAGAGTTCTCAACAAATTTTCTCTGAATTTTAAATTTTAATTTTGCTCCTGTTGCTTCTTTAAAAGATCGTGTTGCGCTTGGATTGTCTTGAAGGGTGATTATGACTGGCGCAGAAATCGGAATGCTTTCAAAGTCGATAATCTTATTAGCGAGTTCTCTATCTAAAATACTTAAAAAACTAGGATCGATGTCATTAGTGAAAATTTTAAATTTTAGATTTTGTCCTAATTTTTCAAGATCCAAATAATTCAACTTCCAAGCTATTTGAGACGTGTTTTGATAAACTTCTTCGGATGTTCTTAGTATTGTGAATTTCGGGCTTTTATATTCAAGATTATTTCCTACACTTAAGCTAAAAGAGACCTTCTCAGGCGCCTCATTCCAGAAGGCTTTATCGAAGCTATGAAAATTAATTTCGATGAAGTTATTTTGGGGCTCTTTAGGGCGTTCGCAAGATACTAAAAGAAAAATAGAAGCACATAAGAAAACGATACTTTTCATAGTAGAGGTGCTTTATAGCTGATTGGACGCAATGCGTCAACGCATCTTTTTTATGAGTCTATAATTGAATATTGACCCTAAGACACATTGACTGCTTTGTTTGGAAACCAAAATCATTCAATGTATTTTTCCAGATTCAACGAACTGATACCCTCGAGCGGTGACTCTATTAGATTAAGCCTTGCTTCTAAGTTCGACAACTCGTCGATGGCTCTACCGATAGTTTTCATATTCATTAGTCGAGAAACAAAATCCATGTCTGGAACTAGCCCTCTGAACTTTGTGGCCTCGCTCTGTATCGGAGCCCTTAATTCATCAAGTTTTGCTCTTGCAAATGCAGCCCGATGCCCGGGATCTAGCGCGTAAGAAGCCAGTACTACTTTCCTGTATTCATCAATGAGTTCAACCAATCGTGTTGAAGTAGAGAATATTTTATCGACTCCGACAGAATTCAAAGTTCGCGACTTTGTTTCTGCAAACAATTTGAATGAAAAGAAATTAATGGCTCTCTCTTCGTCTTCTTCTGCACTAGAACCCACCCAGTACACAAAACTGTCAGTTGTAGAATGTACGGCGATTGAAAAGTCATTAAAGACCGAAAGGACTACCTGGCCACGACCTATAGAGTTCACTTTTACATTTCCGCCGTATGAAGTGAAAACAGGCTTTTCCTTTAATTCAAAATCAAAGACATTTGAAACAAGGCTCTTTCCTTTATTGTTGAAAATAATATCCAAAGCGGGAGTGCTTGAATTAGCGCTAGCCCCGTCATTAATCAGCACTTGCCTTACATTGAAATCACACCTAAATGGCTGATTTGCTGAATAACTTTTTTCACTGAGTAATTTAACCAGAGCCTCAGTTGTCGATTCGAGTTCATGGCCAGATTTGGAATTCTGATTAAGTTCCTGATCACATCCTACGATTTTAGTGAAAACTCTCAATCTCAAAGTGTCATTTTGACTAATAAGAATCTTCTTGAAAATCTTGGATCTGTAAAAAAAATCAAAGTTAAAACCCTGAAGGTCATCGCTCAATGAAACAATTCTTGCTTCAACTTGGATGGGATCCTTTCGAAACTCATTTGCCAACTCAACTAAAAAACTTGGTTGTTCGTGGAAACGTAAAGGTTCTTTTGTTTCTGAATAAAGCAAAGAAAATAAAGCGAAATTGAGTTGCGCGGCCCATAAATCTTGAAACTCAGCTTGGTAGATGGGCATAGTCTGAGGACTTAGATTGCCTATGTATAGAGACTCATCCGCACTTAAAGAGAAACTAGCCTGAAGGGAGAAAAACACTCCGAATAACTTACTTAAATTCAAATGGAATAAAGATTTCATTTATACTTTGCACCTTTCTTCACCAAGCTCACCTTAAGTGATGTTGAATATCTAAAGAGGAGATTCCGTCCTCGGGAGATTCGATAACTTCAAGTTTTAACTCTGCTAGAGAAAGTTCCTCGATAGCTCGATTTATCTTGTTGAGAACAATTATTCGTTTCAAAGGAGAGAAAGCATCAACTTTTAAAATGAAATCATCATGCGCTTTCCGAAGTGGGCTCTTTATTGAGTCTAATTTGATCTTCGCAAAAGCTGCTCTTTTAGCAGGGGCTAGAGCATATGATGTTACAAGAGTTTGTCGATATCCATCTATTAAAGAGATTAAATCTTTGACGGCAGAATATGCCTCTCGCTCAGAAATTGCATCTAGCTCCATCTTCGGGCTCTTTTGGTTTAGCTTCATGCTAAAAGATCTATTCATCGATTTATCTTCTTCTCCTTCGTCTTCCTCAATAAAATCAAATGAAATAGAAGTGTTACTTTCAATAAGTAGAGTGGAATCGATGAACAGTGAAACTTTGAGAGTTCCCTCTCCTTGAGTATTCGCCTTGCAGTAAACGTTATTTTTTTGCGAGTACCAGCTTTCAAATGAAGCTTTGCTCTTTCTAAAGCTAAAGACATTTGAAGTTAGTGGCTGGCTAAAATTATTAAACATCAATTCCATAGCTCTAGAAGATACGAGCAGAGAAGCCATGTCGCCCAGTAACACTTGAGTAACTTCAAAATCACATTGAAAAGGCAGCTCACTCGTGTATTTCGTTTGCCTTAAAATTTTAATGAGCTCATCGGCGCTAGCATTAGCAGTAGATACAGAACCCTTGTGGGAGTCATTATCGCAACCTGAAGCTTTAGTAAAAAGCCTGACTTTAATAAAATCCTTTTGGCTCGATAAAATCTTTGTAAAGGATCTGCTTGTTAACGTTGCATCCAACACAAATCCCCTGAGGTCGCCACTAATCCCGCTAGATTTTAACAAAACTTTTATGGGTTCGTTCTCAAAAAGTTTTTCATAATCACGTACACCCTTATACAATGTGCTTTCTCGGAGATCTTTGGGTTCGGAAAAAAGTAATGAAAAAAAGCCGAAATTAATCTGTGCAGTCCACACGTCGGATAAAACCTGATAAATCGGCATGAGCTTTGGTGAAAAGCTTCCCTCAAACATAAGCTCGTCACCCAAAACACAAACGGGATTGAAAACCATAAGAAAAAGTAATGAGAGTTTTCTCGTGAGATTCATAAGAGCTCCATTTAAAAATCCAAACTCTGGGAACTAACAAAAGGATTTTTGCTTTGAATTGTGAAGCTAAACGATCCATCGGACTCCTGTTTAGGAACGGCGCATTTAGCTCGAAAATATCGAAACGAGGAGTTTCGATTTTGTCTAGCAGCAAGAATAGCCAAAACGCATTCTCGAGCTGCGATCTCTGCACTTTCGAAACTCAAATTACCAAACGATCTTCCCTCAACGTAGCTCCTTTCCAATACTTTCCACGGGAGCGATTCAAGATCACCGATTCCCAGAATTCTTATGCCAAAAAGAGATTTGCTCACAGAGTAGGAGTATTGAAATGGGACACTCTCATTTAATAGAACTGGGTATGAATAACTTGTAGAAGATCCGTTTATTGATCCCGCATAAGCCTTTGCGGATCCGTGAAAAGTTCTAGTTTCTGCTTCAGCAACCGCAAGGGCCTGTCTCGAAGAGAGAGATTGATGAGAATAGCTGGCTGTACCCGCAATTCGAGACTGTGTGTAAAACCCAATAGCGGAATGTGTTTCACTCCATGAATTTTTGTGAATCTCGCACACTACGTCAAAGTAACGTTCAGAATACTTCCTAAATCTTTCGTTACACCATTTTCTTGCATCGCTCTCAGACAATCCACCTTTCTCTGCGACAGCATACTCTTCCAAAACAATTGCATTTAGTGAAGCTGGAGTGGAGTTATCAAAAAATGTTTTAGAAACGACATAATCAGTGTCATCAATTTTAGCCAGTCTTAACATTTCGTGGGCCGTTAAAAGAAGTGTGTTTCGTCTAAGCTCAGGATTGCTGCTTCCAAGGTCAAAATTAATTCTCTTAGTCCACGAGTCTTCAACGAGGTGTATTTTTCCTTCAATGTAAAGGGCGTCCGCCGACGAACCCTCAACGTCAGCCCTGTACTTAACGCCGTCACCTATCTGACCTTTTTCTATGAGAACCCATAGGTCCGAACGCAACGTTGCCTCGAGGTCACTTAAACTTAGGTTTAATTCTTTTAGAGTTTTTATTGAAGTTGGATTTCGGCTAACAATCCTAATAACCTCTGGTCCGTAGTTTGTAAGAATAACAGACCTTACAAAATCTCCTGAATTATTTGTGTGACTTCCGGCCCAGCACAATGGCGACACAAACAAGTAGGCTTTGAAAATAGCTGAAACAATATTTAAAAAATTGGAATCCTTCATGTTTTCTCCAGTTCATGACGCTTAGTCGTGAAATCACTTGTTTTCTTGCTAATTGGAAAAAGCTCGACGCTTAAACAGTAAACGGAATTTCGAGATCCACTTTCTAACAGCAAAGTCAAATTTTTGTGAAAATCCTGAATTAACTTCTTGGCCATGGGAATTTTGTTAAGATCTATCGCCATTGTTGTGGTTGTAAAGTCTCTTTCAGAAATAGGGTCTAGATCGAGCGAAGATTTTGCCTTTTCTAACATCTTTTTGTGAAAACTGCGTATAGTGCTTGAAGCTACGTCTTGAGGAGTTGTTAGTGTATGAGTCGTTTTAACCAATTGACCCCTCTTATTCATTTTAAGTAAATTGAGTCGTAGCAATCGATCTATAGCAACTTGAGCATCGTACTCTGCAATACCCAATTGATGGGCAATCCACTTAGGATGGTTACGAAAACCCTGAACATAAGTTAATTCGATGAGAGCATAGTGATACCATTCAGAAATAACTTTAAAGGTGTCTTCCTTGAGGAGTCTTGTAACTTTCGTGTCTTCACTTTCTCCAAGAGTACTGAGTCGGGACGCTAGAAGTTTCTTGACCTTTAAAGATTTGGCTTGGGTGTAAACGACCAAATCATTAAAAAACATTTGGTCAGTTTTACTCAATCCAAGGGCAGAGGAGATCTTTGCGGCCATTGAAAGAGAGAGCCCTCTTTTGCCATTCAGAACAAGGCTCAATGCCTGGGGACTGATTTGAATGGAACGCGCGAATGCCCTGAGCGAGTATCGTGAATTTTCTTTCATACGGGTCGCCAACTCATTCTTAAGAAAAGCTCTATAATCTGAGGATTCACGTAGGAGCATCAGCGAACTCTTAAGAGAGAGGGAGACTCGAAGTCAAACATTTTGAATACAAACTGTATTCAAAATGAATACCTTTACTTACAATTCGCCTTAATAGCTTCGAAGAAATTTAGAATTTCTCCAAAAAAGAATCCACAAGTTCAAAGGTCTGAAGAAAAAGTCGCTTAACCATAAGTATTACAAGATCATTTATTTAAATTTTTCATTATGTAGATTAAATCAAAGATTTCATTACTTTCTTTTGAAAGGTCTTTCCATTCATCAAAAAACACAGCGGAAGAAAAATTTAATATAACTTGCTTCAAAGCTAGAGCCACACCATTCACACCAAGCTCTACAGCTCAGCTTAAAGATTTAATTGTAAAAATTTAACGAGCCCCATATTTACACGGCGCGAAATTTATTGTAATAAGCCTCGCATGAGAATTCTAAGCCTTTCTTTAAAATTGTTTTTGTTAAGCTCTTTAGTAATGGGATCAATTAGGGGATTTGCTCTAGTGGGTCCTAAAGAACTTATTACTGAAATAGATCCTTTGAAGAGAACTGAGGGGCAAAAATCAGTCACATTAATTGGCATCGAAAGAACAAACGGGATGCGCACTTCTTGCACTGGAGTTTATCTCTCAAGCACAGTGTTGGCCACAACGGCAACATGTTTGCATGAAGCTAAAACTGTTCGTGATTTTTTTACCAATCATTACGCTTCAGAAGTTCGAAAAATGCCAGAATTTTTGTTTGAAGATGGAAAGGTTCCTGCAGATTTTATTAATCACAACATCGCTTTAGTGAAATTTCCTAAACCAGTATACTTAGGCAAAGTCTGGGAAATTAGTTTTGAAACCGTTGACGGAGCAAATCCAAGAATTTTTAGTTACGGAAAACCATTTTTGAAAGTTAGCAACGATCAAGAAATACCGGTTTTGCGTTCCGCACTTATTGATATCTTCGCTTATACCGGAACAGATTACATTAGTTACAAATATCCTCACCTCAATCCCAGCGATGCGGGAGCACCCATCCTTGATTCCAATGCAAGAATTGTTGGACTAGCCTCGTTTGATACAAGTCCAGAAGCTAAAAGTACCTATGAAAGACTAGGATCTGATACCAATGTTTATCGAACTAGGGCTGTAATGAGATATCTAAATTTCTACTCAGGCGCTATCCAGCAAGGATACGATTTGCCAAAAATCACTTGTACTTGCGATCAAGTATCAGATGGAAAAGTTTTTGATACTTTTACTATAACTACACTTAATGCCCACGTAGAAAAGGGAACTACTTGTAATTTATATGAAGATGAAACGTTGAAATATTACGACTCTCCAAAAACAAAAAACATTTTAACTTCAACATTAAAGAATTGTCGTTCTAAATAAGTAGTTATTTCAAGTGAGCGAAGGCCGCAACCACGCAACTCACGAGATAATTTGCTCACTTTATTTTTAGAGCAGGGCAAAAACCCAATCGAAGCCCCATTTTTTCAGGGAAAAGACGACAAACTTCGGGCCTCTTTTCATAAACACTACATTTTCTATTTGAATTCAAAAACACACAATCATCATTACTTTTTTGAGTGAGCCTAAAGAGGCCCGTCTTGGCTCTATAAGAATGTATAAATCCAGCCTTTTTTAATCTAGAAAAAACTTGTTTCGGATTCTCTCCCTCATGAGCAAGCTCCAATCTTATCAAATCTTGGATTTTAATCTCAACAGGCATAGTGCAACAAAGCGATCTACAATTCTCACAAAGATTTGATTTAAATTTAACCCAGCTTTTAGGATTGTCTTTGTCTATTAATCCCAACCTGCACCTCTTAATATAAAAATTAAAACAAGTTTTAAATTACAATCAAAACAATATAGATAAATCAATAAAAAGATAGCGTCTTAGCGATGCCGTAGAATGTCGTTAGAATCAGTTTTAGCGCGATAGACTCTAATTTCAACTTCATTAGGTATTTTATTAGCCTCTAGAAAGTAAGGCAAAAAAGCATCCTCAATGTGCACAAATTTCCAAGTGACTAAATCTGAGAATCCAGGTTTATGCCATATAAGGTCATTACTTATATAAACTGCTGCATGCTGAATCCAAATTCCATGTTGGTTTTTCTCTAGTACGACAATGACATCTCCGGGCTTTAATTTCACCCCAGTTTGCAATCGATGAAAGTACTCTCTTAAATAGTATCTCATGTCTGCCGAGTCTCTATAATCAGGCTTAGCCAAAGGAGAATGAAAAAGCTCAACGGCATTGTAACAATTTATAAATAAACGACAGGGTTTTGTGCGAGTCACACTTTGTGCACCATTTGGCAATACACTATTCACATCAAGTATTTTATTTTTTGAATTTCTAGCCAATTCAAACTCTCTTGCCACCGCACTAAAATTTGCATTGGGAAAATTAGAAAAGGCTTTTATTAATCGCTTTATCTCTTTATCTGACATTTTTGATAAATCAATTTTAGGTTCTATACCCATTTCTTTGGAAATTTTCTTAGCTAAGATTTGAGGAACATCAAAGCGCTTGTGATCTTGGAAAAATTTACGCAAGACTTCGCCACAATCATTAGCTTCAGACCCAAAAACAAAAAATACCGCAACGAGCAAAAACAAAATCCAAGCCCGCGCAACAATTTTGCTAAGATAAAACATAACTACAACGTTTCGGAAGTTCCCGGCTAAGAACTTACATTGTAAGCGTCAATTAATTTGCAAGATCAGGCTCTACTATGAATGACCTTTTGAGATCTAGAAAAATAAGGGTCAAAAATAGATGCAATATTGCGCCTAAAATTCTTCCCAAGCTCAGTGAGCTTTATACAGTCTTGATTATCGCGAAGCTCAAGAAGGCCATCTTTAGAAAGTTCATCAATTTTGATTTTAATACTATCTTTAGTCCAAACGTTCTTTGGCAATCTAACAAAATCACTACACATAATGGATTTTATAAGATTCTGATTGTCTACATCTTCTTTAGTTAAGAGATGTCCATTAACTATGATCGGCTCGTTTTTCTCTAAACGCTCGATCCACTGAGAAGGGTCTTTTTCATTTTGAGCAAAGGCCGACACTGTGCTCGAAACACTAGAGGGCCCAAGCCCCAGAAGCGCCGTGGTGTTTGTGATGGTGTAACCCATAAAATTTCGATTGAGCTTACCTGCTTTTTGAATTTGAAAGAGCTCGTCATCCATTTTTGCAAAATGATCCATTCCAACTTGATGATAGCCAGCTTGGATGAGAAGTTTTTGTCCGAGCTCAAACAAATCATGCTTTTCACGTCCTACTGGTATATGAGATTTTTCAAGAAATTTTTGAGCAGGTTTAAGACTAGGAACATGAGCATAAGCGTAAAAAGCTATTCGTTTAGGATTTAAAATAGAAACTTTTTCAAAAGTTTCTCTGAGACTTTCAGGACTTTGCAAAGGCAAACCATAAACTAAATCAAAATTTATTTCCTCAATAGAATGCTCCCTGAGCAAATCTACACATTGAGCCACTAAATTGTAATCTTGTTTACGAGCAATAGCTTTCATGGTCGGGCCATGAAAATCTTGAACCCCTAAGGAAACTCGCGTAACACCTAGATCTTTAAATTTTAATACGTGTTCCTTTTTTAATGTTCTTGGATCAACTTCAATAGAAAAGCTAAATTCATTTTTATCAATTTCATATTCAGATAAAATGGGACTGAATAAAGCCTCCATTTCAGAAGCCTCGAGCCAAGTAGGAGTTCCGCCTCCAACATGCAATTCATGCACCTTAACTCCAGCGGGTAATATTTCTCTCTTTATTCGAGCTTCCTTAATCAAGGACTCTATGTAAAGCTTTGCCCATTTGCGATCATTTGTAATAATTTTAGTACACCCACAAAAAGCACAGGGACTTTTACAAAATGGAACATGTATATAAAGAGAAATATTTTTTGGATGAGTTCTTAGATCATCAAGAAGTGCCTTATTCCACTGACTTTCATCGATTCCAGACCAGTAAGGAATGCTTGGATAACTAGTATAACGTGGGCAACTAACGTTGTATTTCTCAAAAAGATCTTCTGAAATATTTAAATATTCTAACTTGCTCATTTCTTTATCGCTGATACACAATTTACACTCATTCAAAAGTGAATCAAGGAAATGAGTAAACACTAAATTAAAGTATAAGCTCTAAAAATTTAATTAAGCAAATGGTTTAAATCTCCAAGCAATATTCCGCAATCCTTAGATCCTATGTGATCTGAATTGTGATTATGCTTCCTAATTTCGTCTATTGCAGCATCGCTATGCGGCGGCTCCTCAATCCTTATGTATTCACTTGCGATAGAAACTTGACTTCCTTTATTCAAATAAAGGCCTTCATAAGCTTTTATTTGAATTCCCGTAGCTATTGCCGCTTGGAATTCTTGGTGCGTAACGTGCCTACCTCCAATTTTTAAAACTTCATGCCCTGAAGCTAAAAGATGCCTTGTAGTGTCGGATATTTGCAATTGATTTTTTGCATGCGTATCAATAAACAATCCCCCAATCCCTGAATCGGGTGTACGCTCGGGGACAAGAGTTAATGTATTACTATTTCGGGGCAAAGTAGCAGGGTCCACTTTCATTTCAAAATTTCTCCTGGCCTCTATTAGAGTTGGAGATAAATTGGGAAAACTTTTTAACAAATATTCATTAGTGACAACATGAACCGGAATCTTTCTTTCAGCACATATTTTATGCAAAATACCAATACCGTCTTCTGTGTGTACACCCGTCACAACTCTAACTTTTCCTTTGCCATATTTTGCCTCAAGTAAATCAAGCTCTTTATTCATAATCTCTTTAATTCTAACTTGATTTAAATCCTCCGAAGTTCCGCCAATAATAACTAAATTATAAACATCGTTTTCGTGATAAGGCCTAACGCGCACCCCACGAAACAAACGTTCATAAAATGAATCCGGAAAACGAACCTGAACATTGCTTCCTTGTTTTTGTCTTTCTGAAGGATGTTTAAAATCCACAGCTCTAGAATCTGAGACCAATAGAATGTAATTATAGACAATAACAAAAAAGACTAATGCTATTTTTCGCAAAAAAACGTGCCTCATCCCTTAAGAATAAGTGTACTAAAGATTAACTAAAATTGTAGAAAATCTGAAAACTTAACAATATCTTAATAAACCGTTAATATAAAATTTACATAAGTTTCAACAGCAAGCTAAGCACAAGCTAAAACTCTAGTTTTCCATCTTGAATTAAAAGACGTCGTCGATAGGCTTTAAGAAGCGCATTTAAATCTAAACTCAGCTTATCCGCTGATTTGCGGCTCATAAGATCTCTCACAAAATTTTCACTAAAAATGCTTTGAGCACCTAAAACAAATAAAACATTAGAAGCACGTGCTGGAGGATTCTCTGCCAACCACTCAAACTCTTTAGCCGTATGAGAAGTCTTTATATTTGAAAAATGAATATTTCGAGGCACCAAAAAAACAACTCTCTTTTGTTCAGATGTTATTTTTTCCATAAAACGCTCAATTTCTCCAGAACGATCACCATTAAGTCCCAACCTCGCATAAGCCTCCCACCATTTTTCAAGAGAGAAGTTATCAGCCCATGACTCATAAACAGGACGATTGTAATCTTGAGTGAGGCCCAACAAGTAACCCGCCTGATCAGTATCCATTTTCAAGAAATCATGGGCACTTATGACACCCTGAGAATAATCCTTTATTCGCCCTAACGACTCACAAACTCCACTCAATCGACACTCTTCTTCTAAATCAATTCTTTGATTATTCAATAGACTTTCCTCACGAAGTCCACTGACAATTATTTTAGATTGGGATTCAACTTTTTGAACGCCTTTAAGCAAGGCTTGATTTCTACTTTGAATTTCTTGCTCAATTTCTCCTACGAGTTCATTTAATTTTTCATAATGAAACTGTCCCACAGATAAATTTTCAAATTTTAAAGTATCACCCCAAGCTCTGTAAATTTCTTTGATCGATTGTAAAGTTGTTTCCATCTGCCAGGTGGCGTAATCGAGTTTATAAACGGCCTCTAATTGTCGATAAACTTCTTTCCAGTCTTTTCGCAAAATTAAAAGCTGTAAACGAGTCGCATAAAACCAAAAATTATCTGTTAATCGAGACTTCAGCAATGTGTGACGAAGCGAAACATCCAATGAAGCAATTAAACTCATAGTACTTGTTGATTCCATTTCGCTGGCCAAGTCTCCTCGCTTGATTCGCAAAGTCACCGCATTAACTCCTGGATAATAATTAGAGGGCTCCGAGATAAAGCCATTTTCATAAGCCTCTATAGCTAAATTTAAATAAGTGGATCGCTCGGGAGCTCCCTCATTAAAGCTCGACATTTTTCTTTTATACAGACTTCCGAGAAGTCCATAATTTTCACCGTTTTTTAAGTTATCATCATAAATCATTTTTTTGAGATACTTTTCGGCTTCATCTAAATCGTTGGCATGCGCGCGACTCATAAGAGCAAACACATAAATTTGGCGAAGAAATTCTAAGCTTTTTAAAGAATTCTCTAAGGCCTGATATTCTTCAATGGCTAAAGACCACTGTTTATTGTCTCGAGCTTTAAGTATTTTTCCAACCGATGAATCACTTTGCTTAACTATTGCTTGAAAGGAAGCATCGCTAGCAAAGTGACTTCCAGAACCCAATTTCAGAACTAAGTCTTCGAGACCTAAATTTCGAAATAAATCTAAAGCCAGTTCCGCAGTTGATTCTTCAGATACAATTTCTAAAACGGGATCCTTAGGGCTTGCAGCCAAATCGAAAGCCAATCTATCTTCAGGTAATGGAATCATTTCTAAACGATTTTTTGATGAAGCAAAAACTAGAGCCTCGGCTAAAGCTTGATAATTTAACTCCGTTAAAGCGGACTCACAGGCTGCAATTTTTGTATGGAGAACACGAGCGACTAATTTTTGAGAGAAGCCTTGGGCATCAAGTGTCGAAGAAAATACGCATATAGAAACGAATAATCCCCAACCTATAAAATGCAATCTAGCCTTCCCATAGCCTTTCACGCTTGACTAAGCTAGACTTTTTGACTATGCGTGTCAATTGAAATATGCCTAATATTATTCGGTTTTTTTTAGTGATTAGAAGTGCCTTTTTTCTATTAATGGTCCTTCAATCACCCCACCTTATAAGCGCCGAACCCCTCATAAGTATTCAGGAATACCATGAAGCCGGACAGAATCTAAGCATCGTTAGTATTTTCGAAAGAGAAACTTCGTTAAGCCCATTTTTTAACTTAGCCAATCCCGATGAAAGCTTTTCAAGAATGTTAATAAATTATCTTAAGAATTGGGTGCCTGAGACTTATATTAAATTGGGGCTTGTTCAAAGAGAAAGCGCCATTCACAAAGCCCTCCTCAATGAAGAACAATTAGACGACGAACGATCAATCATAATTTTCATTTGTGAAGAAAATGACTTATCAAAAATACGAGCCATGGTGAGATTCTCAAGAAGAGGAATCTCAATGCGAAGCACTTTTCTACCCATGAAACTAAGAAAACCTCTAGAGAGCCCCGACTTTCCCCTAGAGGCTGGAGAAATTAAAAATTTTTTTCACCTACCGGAAGGCCCACAATCTTTCATGAATCTTTTGCTTTGGAAAGTTATTCAATCCGGATCTCTTGATGAAAGCTTTCAATCTCATTTTCTAGATGGATTGCATATTTACGGCAAACCCAGCCTTTTTACTGTTGAAACATATTTAAAAGCCGCAAAAAATTTCAGAAGATTATTAAATTTTGAAGACGTGCCTCAAGCGAGCTTAAACGCCGATGATTTTGGAATTTATTTATACGCTCAGAATGCCGCCTTAAAAGACAGCATCAAAACACGAATAGCCCCCAGTTTTTCACAAAGCACCCAACGACATCTTCCTATAAAAATCACATCACTTCAAAATATTTTCTGGAAAGGTCTAGAAAATTTTCCAGGCAAAGGAAAACTTTGCGAACACAGCATCCTAGATGCTACACTCCCCTTTTATATAAAAATCGGAGATAATACTTCAAAATGAAAGCGCCCAAGAATTTCGATCCATTATTTCTTGAATTACTCTCCCCTAAAATGACTAAAGGGCAAGAGCGTAAGATTGAAATTATTAAATCGGCCATCAAAATAATTGCACAAAAAGGAATCGAAGCTACAAGCTTTGAATCCATTGGTAAACCCATAAAGATGTCGAAAACTCATGTGGCCTATCATTTCAAAAACAAAGAAGACATTATTTTTAAAGCTATTGAATATATCATTAACCAAGGACAAACATTAACGGCTCAAAAAGTTTTAAAAGCCGCCCCTAATACTGAGGCTCAAATAGCCGCCATTTTAGATTCCGCTTTTGAGTGGGCACTCAAAAACCCAGACGCCATGGGCGTTTACTTATTATTTTTTTATTACAGTCGAATTCACGAAAACTATCGCGTGCTTCAAGAAAAAATCAGAGACACTGGCCTCGACAGACTCGATGCGATTTTAAAAGGACACCCCAAACTTTCCAGTGATGATTCCACTGAATCTCGTAAAAAACTAGCTTCAGCCATTCAATCTCTCATAGCTGGATCGCTTATGTATTTATTTACTACTGAGAAAAAACCTAGCCCTGAAAGTTCTGATAGGCTTTTAAAAAATTGCACCCAACAAATTCAAAATCTTTTAAAAGTTGAAAGCACTCATATTCATTGAACACTTATTTAAAGTAGACTTAAAGAGCACCAAAATTGCCCCAAAGAACGAGCTTCACCGGAAGACATCTGTAGAACCCTAGACACGTCCTCACGCAAATCCTCTAAATTTTCTAATCGTACAGCCTTAATGGCGTTCATCATTTGATTGATTTCTCTAAGCGATTTTAGACGATAATCAATTCGCCCCTGAATTTCTTCAAAGCGTTGCCTAAAATTCATAAAGCCTGGCAAAGAAGCCTCGTCTTCAGCCTTTAAAGACAGTTGATGCGTGTATTTTAACTTTAAAATTTCAAACTCAAGCTCCCTCATCTCATTAAGCAAGCTATCAAAATCACGCTCAATCCAAATTAAGGACTGTTTAAAGACACGATCCGCTTTTGGGTGTCGAATTCGTTTTGATAAATATTCACGAGCTCTTTCAAAACCTTGCTCCAACGTATCAAAATTCTTTTTTTGAAGCGCTCGATAGTTCAACATTTCAAAATACAAATTACCTCTTTGTTCCGTATTATTTTCCAAATTTGGAAGTAACTTAAAAGACTCTCCGTTTTGTGATATCGGTGGCATTTCTTTTGGAAGCTTAAACACATCCCCCAAAGAGACAATATAGGACTCAGCCGCGATTTCAATCCAGGAGCGACTCAAGGATTCATACTCTGATTTGGAGAAGTTGCCTGCTAAGATCAATTGAGAATCTTTAAACTCTAAAAGAGTTTCACCATAATGATTTATTTTAAAATTTCTAAAAAATTCTGGATATTCCTTTTGAAGATTTAGAAGCGAGAACTTCAAGCGTAAAATCACTTTTTTTCGAACGGAATGATTTTTTAAATTAGCCTTAATTCCTGGATAAGAAGACACCATCAAATCAATAAATTTTTCCCAAAATAAAGTTTGATTTAATGTCTCAGGTTTTAACTCTAAAAATCTTTTTAACAAATAAAAGTCAGAGACTAATTCGCCCAAAATTTCTTGAGATTGGGAGTCCATATTTAACAAAAATCGCTCAGAACCTTGTTTTATAGTCTCATAAAAACTTCGTTCAGATTCACTCAAGGTCGAAAGCAACTCTACAGGCAAACGAGCCAAATATAATCGCTTGAAATAACGCCTACCCAAAAACAGCTCAAGGCTGAGAGCAGAACTTTGATTTTCATAGACCGCTGCATTTAGCAAATATGCATAGAGAGCTTGGTCTTTATTGGATATTTTTTTTATATACTTTGAAAGTTCTTTATTTCCCAACAAAGCCACTAATTCGTTGGTGCTGACATTTAAATCATACCATCTAACTCGACGATCATCCCAATTTCTGAGAAGCAAAGGTAAAAATCTAGGCAATCGACTTTTAACAACATGATATTCTATCGGTACTCCCCCCAAGCCAAGAAGATCTCTCAATTTAACTCTAATTTGAATGGCATCTGGGTCTCCTCGCATCAAACGATTTCTATAGTTCGTTAGAGATTTATAAGTTTCAAGATCTCCTGCCAATCGACGACGCTCAGAAATTTTCCGATACAAATTCCAAACGACAAATCCTCCACCCACTAAAATTTCATTAGGATGAAAAAATGGAAGAGCCACCAATCCCTCTGGACCAAAGTAATGCGTTAAAAACACGGGACCGAGAGTGAGTTCCAAAACTTCAAACAATAAAAATACAGCAGCAAAGTTTCTAACTTTATATTCTTTTGAGATCTCTCTAATCTTTTCACCAATAAGATGAATTTGTTTTAATTCCGTAAGATAAGAAAACACTTTATCAACAAGAGCTACAAACATTCGGTTGGCCAAATTTTTATTTTTTTCTACTCTTAAGTTCTCCTGAGCCAATTTTAAAAGTTCAGACGTCAAACGCCTTAACTCTATTTCATCATCAGACTGAATTTCATGACCTCGAGACCTTTGAAGACGACTAAATAACCATTCAATATAAACATTGAGATTTCGCTCAGATAAAACTTTAAAAGACCCCTCAGACAGAAAATACCCTTTTTCGACACATTCCTTAAACACACTGGGTTGCAATCCCTGCTGGGCGTGTTCATGATCTCCCTTTTCGGATAACGAGGCTCGATTTTTTGAGGAACTATCCCCCAGTGATGGAATATCAATGATGTAAATATTCGGCTTTGCAGAATCCTTATTCTTATAAATATGCATGCGTTCTTCGGCATCAAAGGAATAATTATAATTTTCTAAAAACTCGTCAGGAAAATGCCCTCTAAGTGGATTCTCAACTCCAAACAAAATATTTTGTTCTGCATTTTTTACATCAGAGCGACTTATAACGACCCAATGAGACGAATCAAAGAGCTCGCGCCATTGAGGTGTCCATGTTGGAACGCTAGCAAAACTATCTCCCCCAGAAACCCAAAAAAGATTTTTAGCACCACCCGATGCCGTCGATAAATAATTCAGGGTTTTAAGTGTATTTTCTTTGTTCTGAGTTTTGATGTCGTAATCATCCACCAAAACCTCAAAATGCCTTTCTTCAGGCCCCACCCATCTTGAATGACCCTTAGATATTTTTTGAAATTCCCTAAAATGCAGTGAATTCAATTCTAAAATTTCATCTAGTTTTTCAACAGCCAACTGACTTAATCCCAAACTCACATCCGCGGGTGCTGCAGAAGCCTTATAAGGCATAGTCACCAAGAGTCGACCCTGTGAAATATTGAAGCGAGCCATGAGGCTTGTAAGAATACTCATGTGCTCTATTGTTGGAGGACTAAAACTACCACCAAAAGCCAATACAGGGCTATCTGCACTTTCAAGAAGATGATTTTTTGAATCTTCTGCAAACAACAAAGCAGAACTTAGGCCAAGCAT
The DNA here is from genome assembly GCA_964609695.1 of uncultured Bacteriovoracaceae bacterium. Lineage (GTDB taxonomy): Bacteria > Bdellovibrionota > UBA2428 > UBA2428 > UBA2428 > JAGNHS01. The sequence continues at coordinate 204,231 of CAZSSP010000002.1, read as the reverse complement.
AGCTAAGAATCTAAATTTACCCATGATCACGCTAGGGACTTAAACCCCATGCCTCACCGTGTCAATTACCCATATCGCGCCTTCAAACGCGATATGGGAATGTAAGATTTATTAATTTGTACTTTAGTACAAATTTAATTGTACATTCGTAAAAGACCCCGTATAACTCAACGCTTCAAAGGAGTCACAATGAAGCGTTTCCTACTACCCCTCACCCTTCTCACAATTTGTCCTTTTATTTTTGGATCAACATGCCAAAACGAGCTTTTGGATCGTGAAGGCATCAATAATGAAACTCAAAAGCTTATTGCTGAAATTTTGAATGCGACTCAAGAATTGAGCGCGACAGACGTCTCCAGCGCTCTAAGCAGTTTTGCTCAATCGATGCTCGACAAGGGCCACTTGAGCTGGGTTGCCGGATATCAAAGCAATCAAAAAAAGGCAGGCAAAGACATTAACGAAGCCCGATACAAACCCCTTCCTAAAGGGACTAAAAGTGATGAGCTCGTTGCAAAAGTTCAAAGCATTCCTGCCGCCCCAGAAAGAGCGGCGTTTTTAGAAGCCAACGGCTACAGAATTCTTCCAGATTCAAACCCTATGCAATTAGAACAAAACATCAACCAAGATCCCTCAAAATTGTTTGCACCACTTCACACAAAGCTCAATGGAGTTCATGAGCGTTACGCAAAAGTACTTGCGAATTTAGTGAGCCAAATGTCGAGCGAAAAAAACACTCAAGTCAGTGCCTCACAAGTTGAAGCACTCTCAACTGAAATTCATTATATTTGGATGAAAGATGCTTCTTGGAAGGTGCAAGAAGTTCTAGAAAAATTTGGAATTCCCAAAGATCAATTTTATTCACTATCGATTGAAGACGTTATTCGCGCCTCTGAAAAAGCTCTCAAAAGCTCAGAAGCCGCCAGCCTCGAAGAAAAAGAAGTGGCCGCCCTCCAACAATTTACGGATTATGCTAATTTGAGTGAAGCCAACAAATTGCTCGATGATAAAATTCTCTTAGATCACGCAAAAACTTTATTTGAAATCATTCAAAAAGCAAAAAATTAGTCCTACCCTAGATTCAACGTGCAGAAACCCCCAACCCTTCTGCACGTTGATGATTTTTAATGACCGCGACTAAAAGCTATGAGAGATAAACTTCCATGAATTTTAGAAAATCTCTATTCATGGTCTTAGTCACTTCATGCGCCAGTCAAGCACTCAGAAACTCCAAAATGATTTACGGGCGCTATGAACAAAAAAATGAAAATCAAAATCTAAGCTCTGAAATTAGCTTCACTGCAAACGCCATTATTGAATATAGTGAAAACAAAGTTCGAATTGAAACCAGCTGTCAGTATTCAGGTTTTGAAAACTACAAGGCTCCCCTAATTAAAGCCGTTACCGAAACTGAAGTAGCCTACAATTTTGAAAAGGGAATCATTCAATATTTACGCAGCTCAAAAGAAGAAAGAAAAATGACCTTGCTACTCAAAGACTTAAGTCCTGTTGATCAATTAAAGATCATTAAACTTTATAAAAATCTTGGATATAACTACTCAGCTAAACAATTAAAAAAAATGGATTTCAATTTTAAATGCACATCATCGATTGACGAAGGTTATGTTAAGTTTGATTTCAATAAAAATGGGGACTTAATTCTCACCCCCATAAGCACTAGCACCACAATTAAAAGACTTTAGGGCCTGAAGGGTTACGCTTAGCTCTTGACATGGCGCATTATTATACCTAATTTTGCCGGCCATGCGAGGATACAGCCCATACTTACTGAGTGTTTTACTAACGCTTTTGAGTACAATCTCAATTCATGCTGAAAACTCAGAAACTCAAAGCCTGACACTCTTTGTTCAAAGAGCTTGCGAGGAATCCTTAACTATTCAGCCTCAAAACGACTCAAATATGTCCCTAAGTTTTCCAAACGAAAGCTCTATCGAAGACATCGCTAGAAAATTGCTTGCAGGACTTAGCCAACAACTTGATCAAAAGCCCGAAATCCTAGCCCGAGAAATCAACGCTCTTGTAGAGGGCACTCTGATTTTTAAAAGCGGCTTAGTAGCCCATTTAGTAAACTTAGAATTGAGTCGACAATTTTCTTTTAAGTCGAATGATTTGGCTAAAAGTCGTCTAAAAATTGAAGCCTTTGCAAGTTTATCTCACGAAAAAAAAATGGAGATCTCACTTAGAGCCAGCGAACGCATACTGAATTTATTATCAACTTTAAAAGATGAAAATACTGACAAACGAAGAAAAGATTTAAAACTCTCTGAACTTGATTATGAGAAGATGATAGATGAATGGAATAGCTTCAGAAAATACGACCCTGCCCTTCACCGTTTACAATTTGCCATTTTAATTTTACT